>NZ_NHRX01000063.1:95146-139231 GCF_016653115.1 Rhodocyclus purpureus | reverse complement strand
TCGGTACGATCGGTCACGTTGACCACGGCAAGACGACGCTGACGGCGGCGATCACCACCATCCTGTCGAAGAAGTTTGGCGGCGAAGCCAAGGCCTACGACCAGATCGACGCGGCGCCGGAAGAAAAGGCGCGCGGCATCACGATCAACACCGCACACGTCGAATACGAAACCGAATCGCGTCACTACGCGCACGTCGACTGCCCGGGGCACGCCGACTACGTGAAGAACATGATCACCGGTGCCGCCCAGATGGACGGCGCCATCCTGGTCTGCTCGGCCGCTGACGGCCCGATGCCGCAGACGCGCGAGCACATCCTGCTCGCCCGCCAAGTCGGCGTTCCGTACATCATCGTCTTCCTGAACAAGTGCGACATGGTCGACGACGAAGAGCTGCTCGAGCTGGTCGAGATGGAAGTTCGCGAGCTCTTGTCGAAGTACGACTTCCCGGGCGACGACATCCCCATCGTCAAGGGTTCGGCGCTGAAGGCGCTCGAAGGCGACACGGGCCCGCTCGGCGAGCAGGCGATCATGGCGCTGGCCGCTGCGCTGGACAGCTACATCCCGACGCCTGAGCGCGCCATCGACAAGCCCTTCCTGCTGCCGATCGAAGACGTGTTCTCGATCTCGGGTCGTGGCACGGTCGTGACCGGCCGCGTCGAGCGTGGCATCGTCAAGGTCGGCGAGGAAATCGAAATCGTCGGTATCAAGGCGACGACCAAGACGACCTGTACCGGCGTCGAAATGTTCCGCAAGCTGCTCGACCAGGGTCAGGCGGGCGACAACGTCGGCGTGCTGCTGCGCGGCACCAAGCGTGAAGACGTCGAGCGCGGCCAGGTTCTGGCCAAGCCGGGTTCGATCACGCCGCACACGCACTTCACGGGCGAAGTCTACGTCCTGTCGAAGGAAGAAGGCGGCCGCCACACGCCGTTCTTCAACAACTACCGTCCGCAGTTCTACTTCCGTACCACCGACGTGACCGGCGCGATCGCGCTGCCGGAAGGCACCGAGATGGTCATGCCGGGCGACAACGTGTCGATCACCGTCAAGCTGATCGCCCCGATCGCCATGGAAGAAGGCCTGCGCTTCGCCATCCGTGAAGGCGGCCGTACGGTCGGCGCCGGTGTGGTTGCGAAGATCATCGAGTAAGTGCAGTTCAATGACGCCGGGCGGCCTTGCAGGCTTGCCCGGTAGTCTCTGCCGCAGGGGTATAGCTCAACTGGCAGAGCGTCGGTCTCCAAAACCGAAGGTTGGGGGTTCGATTCCCTCTGCCCCTGCCACACATATCAAAGCTGAAGAAATGGCCGACAAACTCAAGTTCGCGCTGGCGCTGGCCTTGCTTGCCGCTGGCGTAGCCGGCTTTTATCTGCTCGGCGAGCAGGCGCTGATCGTGCGCGTCCTGTCCGTGCTCGCGGGCCTTGCCGCCGCCGTCGGGACTGCATGGACGACCGAACAGGGGCGTCAATTCTTCGGTTTTGCGAAGGACGCGGTCGATGAAACGCGCAAGGTCGTCTGGCCGACGCGCAAGGAAACCCTGCAGACGACCGGGATGGTCTTCGTGTTCGTCGTGGTCATGGCGCTTTTCCTCTGGCTCGCCGACAAGAGTCTCGAGTGGCTGTTGTACGACCTGATTCTTGGATGGAAACAATCATGAGCATGCGCTGGTATGTCGTTCACGCCTATTCGGGCTTCGAGAAGAGCGTGCAGCGCGCGCTGGCTGACCGCATCGCCCGCCAGGGGATGCAGGATCATTTCGGTCGCATCCTGGTTCCCGTCGAGGAAGTCGTCGAACTGAAGGGCGGCCAGAAGAGCATCACCGAGCGCAAGTTCTTCCCGGGCTACGTCCTCGTCGAAATGGAAATGAACGACGACACCTGGCACCTGGTCAAAAGCACGCCCAAGGTTACCGGCTTCGTCGGCGGCGCTGCCAACAAGCCGACGCCGATTTCCGAGAAGGAAGTCGACAAGATCATGCAGCAGATGCAGGAAGGCGTCGAAAAGCCGCGGCCCAAGGTCCTGTTCGAGCCGGGCGAAGTGGTCCGTGTCAAGGAAGGCCCGTTCACCGACTTCCACGGCTCGGTCGAGGACGTCAATTACGAGAAGAACCGTCTGCGCGTCTCGGTCACCATCTTCGGCCGGTCGACGCCGGTCGAGCTCGAATTCAGCCAGGTCGAGAAGTCCTGAGGACTTCATGGCCCGGAAGGCTGCCGGCGTGATGCGCCGGGGCAGCCAAGGCTTGCGGCCAAGTGGCCGCAAGTGTCGTTTGGGGAGCGTCGGCAACGGCGCGCTCGTACCCGTCTTTTGGAGCGTTTAACGTGGCAAAGAAGATAATCGGCTTCATCAAGCTGCAAGTGCCCGCCGGCAAGGCGAATCCGTCGCCCCCGATCGGTCCCGCACTCGGCCAGCGCGGTCTCAACATCATGGCGTTCTGCAAGGAATTCAACGCCAAGACGCAGGGCATGGAGCCCGGTCTGCCGATCCCGGTGGTGATCACCGCGTTCGCGGACAAGAGCTTCACCTTCATCATGAAGACCCCGCCCGCAACGGTGCTGATCAAGAAGGCATCGGGCGTGCAGAAGGGCAGCGCCAAGCCGCATACCGACAAGGTCGGCAAGCTGACGCGTGCCCAGTGCGAGGAAATCGCCAAGACCAAGATGCCCGATCTGACCGCCGCCGACATGGAAGCTGCGGTGCGCACGATCGCTGGCAGCGCCCGCTCGATGGGCATCACGGTGGAGGGTCTCTGAGATGGCCAAACTGAGCAAGCGTCAACAGGCCCTGCAGGGCAAGATCGATCGTAACCGCAACTACGCCGTCGCCGAAGCGCTGACGCTGGCCAAGGAAGTCGCGACCGCCAAGTTCGACGAGTCGATCGACGTCTCGGTGAACCTCGGCATCGACCCGCGCAAGTCCGACCAACTCGTCCGTGGTTCGGTCGTGCTGCCCGCGGGGACCGGCAAGACCGTCCGCGTCGCCGTCTTCGCGCAGGGTGAAAAGGCTGAAGCCGCCCGCGCCGCCGGCGCCGACATCGTCGGCTTCGACGACCTCGCCGCCGAAATCAAGGCCGGCAACATCAACTTCGATCGCGTCATCGCCACCCCCGATGCGATGCGCGTCGTCGGTCAGCTCGGCCAGATCCTCGGTCCGCGCGGCCTGATGCCGAACCCGAAGGTCGGCACCGTGACCATGGACGTCGCCACCGCCGTGCGCAACGCCAAGGCCGGTCAGGTCCAGTACCGCACCGACAAGGGCGGCATCGTGCACTGCACGATCGGTCGCGCCTCGTTCGAAGTCGCGCGCCTCGAGGAAAACCTGAAGGCGCTGATCGACGCGCTGAGCAAGGCCAAGCCGGCCAGCTCGAAGGGCCAGTACCTGAAGAAGGTTGCCGTGTCGAGCACGATGGGTCTCGGCGTTCGCGTCGACCTCGCCAGCCTGCAAGGCTGATCGCAGTAACAAGCGCCGGCGTCCCTGACGTCGGCGCCAACGTACTTTGGGACGTCGCATCCTCGCGGGTGCGGCGGATCGTCAAAGACCGCAGGCGCTGCCGGAGTCATCCGGCAGTCTAAGCGCGCAAGCGACCTGCGCAGACGGTGTGCCCGAAACAGGATTTTTTGCCGACGCCCGCCAAGGCGGCGGTGACGCTCCTGATCGAGGTCGCCGTGGGTGCGACGTGTCCAGCCGGACGCGTCGTGTGTGGACTTGATAGGAGGACAGGCCCGTGGGTCTCAATCTTGATGATAAAAAGGCCGTAGTCGCCGAAGTATCGGTGAAAGTGGCCAGCGCCCAGACGATCGTTCTGGCCGCGTACAGCGGGATCGCCGTCGGCGACCTGACCCGCTTGCGCGCCCAGGCACGCCAGTCGGGCGTCTACCTGCGCGTGGTGAAGAACACCCTCGTACGTCGCGCAGTTGCGGACACCCCGTTCGCTCCCCTCGCCGAGCAGATGACCGGCCCGCTGATCTACAGCATTTCCGAAGATCCGGTGGCAGCGGCGAAGGTGCTCAGCGATTTCGCGAAAACCAACGACAAGCTCGTGCTCAAGGCCGGCTGCTACGGCGGCAAGGTGCTCGACAAGGCCGGCGTGCAAGCGCTCGCCTCGATCCCCAGCCGCGAAGAACTGCTCGCACGCCTGCTCGGCGTCATGCAGGCTCCGGTTTCCGGGTTCGCGCGTGCGCTCGCTGCGCTCGCCGAGCAGCGCGGTGGCGCCGCAGCCCCGGCCGAAACGGCCGCGGCTTAAAGCACGCTTCGACATTTCGCATCCCTTTTCAAGATTTATCTGGAGTTAATCGATTATGGCTATCAGCAAAGAAGACATCCTCGAAGCCGTCGGCGCAATGACGGTCATGGAACTGAACGACCTGGTCAAGGCGTTCGAAGAGAAGTTCGGCGTTTCCGCTGCCGCGATGGCGGTTGCCGCTCCGGGCGCTGCTGCCGCCGCCCCGGCTGAAGAGCAGACCGAATTCACCGTCATCCTCGCCGCTGCCGGCGACAAGAAGGTCGAAGTCATCAAGGTCGTGCGTGCGGTCACCGGTCTGGGCCTCAAGGAAGCCAAGGACCTCGTCGACGGCGCGCCGAAGCCTGTCAAGGAAGGCATCTCGAAGGCCGACGCCGAAGCGCTGCAGAAGCAACTCGAAGGCGCTGGCGCGAAGGTCGAGGTCAAGTAAGACGGCCTCTCCTGGGCGGGTCGACGGCTTACGGCCGTCGGCCCGCTTGCGTTTTTCTGTCAGGCAAGTCGTTCCCTGCCGGCAAATGGGGACGGCGGGCACCGGTCGGGGCTCGCGCGCAGACAAACGTGAGGTTGATTGCGAAGGCAGTCTCCTCACGTTTGTCCGCTGTACGGTGTGGCGGGACTGATCCCCCGCGCACCGCGCAATCTAGGATCTTTCAAGCTCGGAGCGACCATGACCTACTCCTACACCGAGAAAAAACGCATCCGCAAGAGCTTCGCCAAGCGCGCCCGCGTGCTCGACGTGCCCTTCCTGCTGGCGACCCAACTCGACTCCTTCACCGCCTTCCTGCAGTCCGGCGTGCCGGCGTCGCAACGGCGGGTCCAGGGCCTGCAGGCGGCGTTCAACTCGATCTTCCCGATCACCAGCCACAGCGGTAACGCGCGCCTCGAGTTCGTCAGCTACACTCTGGCCGATCCGGCCTTCGACGTGCCCGAATGCCAGCAGCGCGGGCTGACCTACGCCTCGGCGCTGCGTGCGCGCGTGCGCCTCGTCATCCTCGATCGCGAAGCGCCGGACACGATCAAGGAAGTCAAGGAGCAGGAAGTCTACATGGGCGAGATCCCGCTGATGACGACGACCGGCTCCTTCGTCATCAACGGTACCGAGCGCGTCATCGTCTCGCAGCTGCACCGTTCGCCCGGCGTGTTCTTCGAGCACGACCGCGGCAAGACGCACAGCTCGGGCAAGCTGCTCTTCTCCGCGCGCGTCATCCCCTACCGCGGTTCGTGGCTCGACTTCGAGTTCGATCCCAAGGACATCCTCTTCTTCCGCGTCGACCGCCGGCGCAAGATGCCGGTGACGACGCTGCTGCGTGCGATCGGGCTGAACAACGAACAGATCCTGCGCGAGTTCTTCGAGTTCGACACCTTCACGCTGGGCAAGGGCGCCGCCGAATTCGAGCTGGTTCCCGAGCGCCTGCGCGGTGAAGTCGCCCGCTTCGACTTCGTCGATACGACTGGCCGCGTCATCGTCGCCAAGGACAAGCGCATCACCGCGCGTCACATTCGCGAGCTCGCCGAAGCCGGCGTCAAGCGCATCGCCGTTCCCGACGACTTCGTCCTCGGCCGCGTCGTCGCGCAGAACGTGATCGACGCCGAAACCGGTGAGATTCTCGCCAACGGCAACGAAGAGGTCACCGAGAGCCTGCTCGACCGCCTGCGCGAGGCCGGCGTGAGCACGCTGCAGACGCTCTACGTGAACGATCTCGACCGCGGCGCCTTCATCTCGCAGACGTTGCGCGCCGACGACACGACCACGCGCCAGGCTGCGCGCATCGCCATCTACCGCATGATGCGCCCGGGCGAGCCGCCCACCGAAGAAGCGGTCGAGATCCTGTTCAACGGCCTGTTCTACTCCGACGAGCGCTACGACCTCTCGGGCGTCGGCCGCATGAAGTTCAACCGTCGCGTCGGACGCCAGGATGTCGTCGAATACAAGGTGATGGTCCGCCACGTCCCGCACAAGCGCGAGGCCATCGTCCAGGCGATCGCCGACGCGACCGGCAGCACCGCCGGTGCCGTCGAGCTGGTGCTCGGCGAGCTGCCCTTCGGTGCGCGCGCCGTCGCCGAAAACCTCACCGAGGAAAAGGCACGCGCGATCGCCGAGCAGCTGAAGGCGCTCGGCGCCGGCGTCGAGGTGCGCGAGCAACTGACGCTCTCCCCGCGTGACATCACCGAAGTGATCAAGATCCTGGTCGAACTGCGTAACGGCCGCGGCGAAATCGACGACATCGACCACCTCGGCAACCGCCGCGTGCGCTCGGTCGGCGAACTCGCCGAGAACCAGTTCCGTGCCGGCCTCGTCCGCGTCGAGCGTGCGGTCAAGGAGCGCCTGAGCCAGGCCGAGTCCGACAACCTGATGCCGCACGACCTGATCAATGCCAAGCCGATCAGCGCCGCGATCAAGGAGTTCTTCGGCTCGAGCCAGCTGTCGCAGTTCATGGACCAGACCAACCCGCTGTCCGAGATCACGCACAAGCGTCGCGTCTCGGCCCTCGGCCCGGGCGGCCTGACGCGCGAACGCGCCGGCTTCGAGGTGCGCGACGTGCACCCGACGCACTACGGCCGCGTCTGCCCGATCGAGACGCCGGAAGGTCCGAACATCGGCCTGATCAACTCGCTCGCTCTCTACGCGCGCACCAACGAGTACGGCTTTCTCGAGACCCCGTACCGCAAGGTGGTCGACGGCGCGGTGACCGACCAGATCGAATTTCTGTCGGCGATCGAGGAAGGCCGCTACGTCGTCGCCCAGGCCAACGCCTCGCTCGACGAGCGCGGCGTGCTCTCCGACGAGCTCGTCACCTGCCGTGAAAAGGGCGAAACGATCCTTGCCGAACCGTCGCGCGTCCAGTACATGGACGTCGCTCCCGGTCAGATCGTCTCGGTCGCCGCCTCGCTGATCCCCTTCCTCGAGCACGACGATGCGAACCGCGCGCTGATGGGCGCCAACATGCAACGTCAGGCGGTTCCCTGCCTGCGTCCGGAGAAGCCGCTGGTCGGCACCGGCATCGAGCGCACCGTCGCCGTCGACTCGGGCACCGCGGTGCAGGCGCTGCGCGGCGGCAAGGTCGACTACGTCGACGCCTCGCGCGTCGTCGTCCGCGTCAATGACGACGAGACCATCCCGGGCGAAGTCGGCGTCGACATCTACAACCTCGTCAAGTACACGCGTTCGAACCAGAACACCAACATCAACCAGCGGCCGCTGGTGCGCGTCGGCGACATCATCGCCAAGGGCGACGTCGTCGCCGACGGCGCGTCCACCGACAAGGGCGAACTCGCGCTCGGCCAGAACATGCTGGTCGCGTTCATGCCGTGGAACGGCTACAACTTCGAAGACTCGATCCTGATCTCCGAACGCGTCGTCGCCGAGGACCGCTACACCTCGATCCACATCGAGGAACTGACCGTCGTCGCGCGCGACACCAAGCTCGGACCCGAGGAAATCACGCGCGACATCGCCTCGCTCGGCGAAGCGCAACTCGGCCGTCTCGACGAATCGGGCATCGTCTATATCGGTGCCGAGGTCGAGGCCGGCGACGTGCTGGTCGGCAAGGTGACGCCGAAGGGCGAGACGCAGCTGACGCCGGAAGAAAAGCTCCTGCGCGCGATCTTCGGCGAGAAGGCCTCCGACGTGAAGGACACCTCGCTGCGCGTGCCGTCGGGTATCGCCGGCACCGTCATCGACGTGCAGGTGTTCACCCGTGAAGGCATCGAGCGCGACAAGCGCGCACAGTCGATCATCGACGACCACCTGCGCGGCTACAAGCTCGACCTCGCCGACCAGATGCGCATCGTCGAACGCGACGCCTTCGCCCGTGTCGAGCGCCTGATCGTCGGCAAGACCGCCAACGGCGGACCGAAGAAGCTGGCCAAGGGCACGGTGATCAGCCAGGCCTACCTCGACGGCATCGACCCGCACCACTGGTTCGACATCCGCATGGCCGACGACGAGGTCGCGACCCAGCTCGAACAGCTGCGCGAAGGTCTCGAGCAGACGCGCAAGAACTTCGACGTTGCCTTCGAGGAGAAGCGCAAGAAGCTCACCCAGGGCGACGAACTGCCCCCGGGCGTGCAGAAGATGGTCAAGGTCTATGTCGCGGTCAAGCGTCGCCTGCAGTCCGGCGACAAGATGGCCGGCCGTCACGGCAACAAGGGTGTCGTCTCGCGCATCGTCCCGGTTGAGGACATGCCCTACACCGCCGATGGCAAGCCGGTCGACATCGTCCTCAACCCGCTCGGCGTTCCGTCGCGGATGAACGTCGGCCAGATCCTCGAAGTGCACCTCGGTCTCGCCGCCAAGGGCCTCGGCAACAAGATCGACGCGATGCTGCGCAGCCAGGCGGCGATCGCCGATCTGCGCGCCTTCCTCGACCGCGTGTACAACGAGCACGGACGCAGCGAAGACCTCGGCGAACTTAATGACGCCGAGATCGTCGAACTCGCCGAGAACCTCAGGAACGGCGTCCCGTTCGCGACGCCGGTCTTCGACGGCGCCAAGGAAGCCGAGATCAAGGCCATGCTGGCACTCGCCGACATGCCCGAGTCCGGCCAGATGACGCTGTTCGACGGCCGCACCGGCGAGCGCTTCGAGCGCGAAGTCACCGTCGGCTACATGCACATGCTGAAGCTGCACCACCTGGTCGACGACAAGATGCACGCGCGTTCGACCGGCCCGTACTCGCTGGTGACGCAGCAGCCGCTCGGCGGCAAGGCGCAGTTCGGGGGCCAGCGTTTCGGGGAAATGGAAGTGTGGGCGCTCGAAGCCTACGGCGCTTCCTACGTGCTGCAGGAAATGCTGACGGTCAAGTCGGACGACGTGAACGGACGGACCAAGGTCTACGAAAACATCGTCAAGGGCGAGCACAAGATCGACGCCGGCATGCCCGAGTCGTTCAACGTGCTGGTCAAGGAAATCCGCTCGCTGGCGATCGACATCGACCTCGAACGCTTCTGATACGAGCCGCCGGCCCGATCGGGCCGGCATCGGGGACGGCGCGTACCGGAGTGCCGCCGTCCCGACATCCAGAATTCTCACCCCGGATGGAGTGAAAGATGAAAGCACTACTTGATCTGTTCAAGCAGGTAACGCAGGAAGAAGAATTCGACGCGATCACCATCGGCCTCGCGTCGCCCGAGAAGATCCGTTCGTGGTCGTACGGCGAAGTCAAGAAGCCGGAGACCATCAACTACCGCACCTTCAAGCCCGAGCGCGACGGTCTCTTCTGCGCCAAGATCTTCGGCCCGATCAAGGACTACGAGTGCCTGTGCGGCAAGTACAAGCGCCTGAAGCACCGCGGCGTCATCTGCGAGAAGTGCGGCGTCGAAGTGACGCTGGCCAAGGTTCGTCGCGAGCGCATGGGCCACATCGAGCTGGCCAGCCCGGTCGCCCACATCTGGTTCCTGAAGAGCCTGCCGAGCCGTCTCGGCATGGTGCTCGACATGACCCTGCGCGACATCGAGCGCGTCCTCTATTTCGAAGCCTTCGTTGTCTATGACGCGGGGATGGTCGACAGCCTGAAGCGCGGCCAGCTGCTCACCGAAGACCAGTACCTCGAAATGGTCGAGGAGCACGGCGACGACTTCCGCGCCGCGATGGGTGCCGAGGGTATCCGCGAGTTGCTGCGCGCGCTCGACCTCGACAACGAAGTCGAGCACCTGCGTGCCGAGCTCGAAACGACGACCTCGGAAACCAAGAACAAGAAGCTGGCCAAGCGCCTGAAGCTGCTCGAAGGCTTCCAGAAGTCCGGCATCAAGCCCGACTGGATGGTGCTCGAAGTGCTGCCGGTGCTGCCGCCCGACCTGCGCCCGCTGGTGCCGCTCGACGGCGGCCGTTTCGCGACCTCGGACTTGAACGACCTCTACCGCCGCGTCATCAACCGCAACAACCGCCTGAAGCGCCTGCTCGAACTGAAGGCCCCCGACATCATCGTGCGCAACGAGAAGCGCATGCTGCAGGAGGCCGTCGACTCGCTGCTCGACAACGGTCGCCGCGGCAAGGCGATGACCGGCGCCAACAAGCGTCCGCTGAAGTCGCTCGCCGACATGATCAAGGGCAAGGGCGGTCGCTTCCGTCAGAACCTGCTCGGCAAGCGCGTCGACTACTCGGGCCGTTCGGTCATCGTCGTCGGTCCGCAGCTCAAGCTGCACCAGTGCGGCCTGCCGAAGCTGATGGCGCTCGAACTATTCAAGCCGTTCATCTTCAATCGCCTCGAGATCATGGGCCTGGCGACGACCATCAAGCAGGCGAAGAAGATGGTCGAGACCGAAGAGCCGGTGGTCTGGGACATCCTCGAAGAGGTGATCCGCGAACACCCGATCATGCTGAACCGCGCGCCGACGCTGCACCGCCTCGGCATCCAGGCGTTCGAGCCGACGCTGATCGAAGGCAAGGCGATCCAGCTGCACCCGCTCGTCTGCGCGGCCTTCAACGCCGACTTCGACGGCGACCAGATGGCCGTGCACGTGCCGCTGTCGCTGGAGGCGCAGATGGAAGCGCGCACGCTGATGCTCGCCTCCAACAACGTCCTCTCGCCCGCCAACGGCGAACCGATCATCGTCCCCTCGCAGGATATCGTTCTCGGTCTGTACTACGCGACGCGCGAGCGCATCAATGCGCGCGGCGAAGGCATGATCCTGCGCGACCTGGCCGAGGTGCAGCGCGCCATGCAGGCCGGCGAACTCGACATCCACGCCAGGATCTCCTGCCGCATCCGCGAATACGAGCGTGACGGCGAGAACGGCTGGAAGGAAAAGATCACGCGCTACGAGACCACCGCCGGCCGCGCCCTGCTGTCCGAGATCCTGCCCAAGGGCCTGCCCTTCAGCGTCCTCGACAAGCCGCTGAAGAAGAAGGAAATCTCGAAGCTGATCAACACCGCGTTCCGCCGCTGCGGACTGAAGGACACGGTCGTCTTCGCCGACCAGCTGATGCAGAACGGCTACCGCCTGGCGACCCGCGCCGGCATCTCGTTCTGCTCGGACGACATGCGCGTGCCGCAGCAGAAGTACGAGATCATCGCTGCTGCCGAAGCCGAAGTGAAGGAAATCGAGAGCCAGTACACCAACGGTCTCGTCACCTTCGGCGAACGCTACAACAAGGTCGTCGATATCTGGGGCCGCACCGGCGACCAGGTCGCCAAGGTGATGATGGAGCAGCTCGGCCAGGAGCAGGTGATCGACCGCCACGGCAAGGAAGTCAAGCAGGAGTCGTTCAACTCCATCTACATGATGGCCGACTCGGGCGCCCGCGGCTCCGCCGCCCAGATCCGCCAGCTCGCCGGCATGCGCGGCCTGATGGCCAAGCCGGACGGCTCGATCATCGAGACGCCGATCACCACCAACTTCCGCGAAGGCCTGAACGTTCTCCAGTACTTCATCTCGACCCACGGCGCACGTAAGGGCCTCGCCGACACGGCGCTGAAGACCGCCAACTCGGGTTACCTGACCCGTCGTCTGGTCGACGTGACCCAGGATCTGGTCGTCACCGAGGACGATTGCGGCACCGAGAACGGCGTCACCCGCAAGGCGCTGGTCGAGGGCGGCGAAGTGATCGAGGCGCTGCGCGAGCGTATCCTCGGTCGTGTCACGGCGGCCGACGTCGTGAACCCCGACACGGCCGAGACGGTGATCGTCGCTGGCACCCTGATCGACGAAGACCTGTGCGACCTGATCGACCAGCTCGGCATCGACGAGGTCAAGGTGCGCACGCCGCTGACCTGCGACACGCGCTACGGCCTCTGCGCCAAGTGCTACGGCCGCGACCTCGGCCGCGGTTCGCTGGTGAACGTCGGCGAGGCGGTCGGCGTCATCGCCGCGCAGTCGATCGGCGAACCGGGTACGCAGCTCACCATGCGCACCTTCCACGTCGGCGGTGCCGCTTCGCGGGCCGCGGTGGCCAGCCACGTCGAGACCAAGATCGCGGGTATCGCGCGTTTCAGCGCCAACATGCGCTACGTCACCAATCCGAAGGGCGAGAAGATCGTCATCACGCGTTCGGGTGAGGTGATCATCACCGACGACAACGGCCGCGAGCGCGAACGGCACAAGACGCCGTACGGCGCGACGCTGCAGGTGGCCGACGGCCAGGCGGTCAAGGCCGGCACCAAGCTGGCGACCTGGGACCCGCACACGCGTCCGATGATCGGCGAATACGCCGGTACCGTCCGCTTCGAGAACGTCGAGGAAGGCGTCACCGTCGCCAAGCAGATCGACGAAGTCACCGGCTTGTCGACCCTGGTCGTCATCGATCCGAAGCGCGGCGGCAAGGCGCAGACCAAGGGCCTGCGTCCGCAGATCCGCCTGTTCGACGAGAACGGCGAAGAGGTCAAGGCGCACGGCAGCGAGCACGCGGTGACCATCACCTTCCAGGTCGGCGCCATCATCAACGTCCTCGACGGCCAGCAGATCGCAGTCGGTGACGTGCTTGCGCGTCTGCCGCAGGAATCGGCGAAGACCCGCGACATCACCGGCGGTCTGCCGCGCGTCGCCGAGCTGTTCGAGGCGCGCACGCCTAAGGATGCCGGCATGCTCGCCGACGTCACCGGCACCGTCTCCTTCGGCAAGGACACCAAGGGCAAGCAGCGTCTGGTCATCACCGACCTCGAAGGCGTCGCCCACGAGTACCTGATCCCGAAGGACAAGCACGTCCTGGTGCACGACGGCCAGGTGGTGAACAAGGGCGAGAACATTGTCGACGGCGAACCCGACCCGCACGACATCCTGCGCCTGCAGGGCGTCGAGGCGCTCGCCGTGTACATCACCGACGAAGTGCAGGACGTGTACCGTCTGCAGGGCGTCAAGATCAACGACAAGCACATCGAAGTGATCGTCCGCCAGATGCTGCGCCGCGTCGCCATCGTCGAACCCGGCGACACGCGCTTCATCAAGAGCGAACAGGTCGAACGCGCCGAAGTCCTCGACGAGAACGACAAGATGATCGCGCAGGGCAAGCTGCCGGCGACCTACGAGCACGTGCTGCTCGGCATCACCAAGGCCTCGCTGTCGACCGACTCGTTCATCTCGGCGGCTTCGTTCCAGGAAACGACGCGCGTGCTGACCGAAGCGGCGATCATGGGCAAGCGCGACGAACTGCGTGGCCTCAAGGAAAACGTCATCGTCGGTCGCCTGATCCCGGCCGGTACCGGTCTTGCCTACCATACGGCGCGCAAGAAACGGGCGGCGGGCGAGGACATCGCCGGTGGCTTCACCAGCGAGATCGAGTCGGTGTTTGCCGATCCGCTGCCGGGTGCCGAACAAGCGGCCGAACCGGCGCCGGATTCGACGCTCGGTTGACTCGGGGCTTGATTGCCCATAGAATCCCCGGTCTTTTATGGCGGAATGCGACCAAAGCACCCGCCCTGACTGGATAATCGCCAAGGCGGTCCCTTTGGTCCGCCTTGGTTTTTTGCAGCGTTCGAGCGGCTTCCCGTCGCTCACGTCCTACGTGTTCTTTGGAAGAGAGTATGCCGACTATCAACCAGCTCGTACGCAAGCCGCGTACGCTTGTGCGCAGCAAGAGCAAGGTGCCTGCGCTGGAAAACTGCCCGCAGAAGCGCGGCGTCTGTACGCGTGTGTACACGACGACCCCGAAGAAGCCGAACTCCGCGCTGCGTAAGGTGTGCAAGGTTCGCCTGACCAACGGTTTCGAGGTCATCTCGTACATCGGCGGTGAAGGCCACAACCTGCAGGAGCACTCGGTGGTGCTGATCCGCGGTGGCCGTGTCAAGGACTTGCCGGGTGTGCGTTACCACACCGTGCGCGGTTCGCTCGACACCCAGGGCGTCAAGGACCGCAAGCAGTCGCGTTCGAAGTACGGCGCCAAGCGCCCGAAGAAGGCCTGATCCAGGTCTTAGTAAGTGGCCGCTCGCCTGGGCGGCCGGGAGGGGCGCGTCCTGCGACCCCTCGACTGAATCCTTTCATTTCTGAGGTCATCCATGCCCCGTCGTCGTGAAGTTCCCAAGCGCGATATTCTCCCCGATCCGAAGTTCGGGAGTGTCGAAGTCTCCAAATTCGTCAACACCATCATGATGTCCGGCAAGAAGTCGGTCGCCGAGCGCATCGTCTATGGTGCCTTCGACATCATCGCCGCCAAGGGCGGCAAGGATCCGCTCGAGGTCTTCACCTCCGCGATGGGCAACGTCAAGCCGCTGGTCGAAGTCAAGAGCCGCCGCGTCGGTGGTGCCAACTACCAGGTTCCGGTCGAAGTCCGCCCCAACCGCCGCATGGCGCTGGCGATGCGCTGGCTGCGTGAAGCGGCGCGCAAGCGTTCGGAAAAGTCGATGGGTCAGCGCCTGGCCGCCGAGATGCTCGAAGCCTCGGAAAACCGTGGCGGTGCCGTCAAGAAGCGCGATGAAGTCCACCGCATGGCCGAGGCGAACAAGGCCTTCGCCCACTACCGCTTCTAATGCCGACGAACCTACTTAGCGAAGGCTGACAACGTGGCACGTAAAACCCCTATCGAGCGCTACCGCAACATCGGTATCAGCGCGCACATCGACGCCGGCAAGACCACCACGACCGAGCGCATCCTCTTCTACACCGGTGTGAACCACAAGCTCGGCGAAGTTCACGACGGTGCTGCGACCATGGACTGGATGGAGCAGGAGCAGGAGCGTGGCATCACCATCACCTCCGCGGCGACCACCTGCTTCTGGAAGGGCATGGACCTGTCCTTCCCGGAACACCGCTTCAACATCATCGACACCCCGGGGCACGTCGACTTCACCATCGAAGTCGAGCGCTCGATGCGCGTGCTCGACGGCGCCTGCATGGTCTACTGTGCGGTCGGCGGCGTGCAGCCGCAGTCGGAAACCGTCTGGCGCCAGGCCACCAAGTACAAGGTGCCGCGTCTCGCGTTCGTGAACAAGATGGACCGCTCCGGCGCCAACTTTTTCAAGGTCGTCGAGCAGATGAAGACGCGCCTGAAGGCCAACCCCGTGCCGATCGTGGTTCCGATCGGTGCCGAGGACAGCTTCGTCGGCGTCGTCGATCTGCTGAAGATGAAGGCGATCGTCTGGGACGAGGCGAGCAACGGCATGAAGTTCGAATACGCCGACATCCCCGCCGACCTCGTTGACGTCGCCAACACCTGGCGTGAGCAGATGGTCGAGGCCGCCGCCGAGGCGTCCGAGGAACTGATGAACTCGTACCTCGAGAACGGCGAACTGTCGGAAGAGGACATCATTGCCGGCCTGCGCCAGCGCACCCTCGCCTGCGAAATCCAGCCGATGCTGTGCGGTTCCGCGTTCAAGAACAAGGGCGTGCAGCGCATGCTCGACGCGGTCATCCAGTTCCTGCCGTCGCCGGTGGACATCCCGCCGGTTGCCTGCGAAGACGACAATGGCCAGCCGACGACGCGTGAAGCCAGCGACGACGCCAAGTTCTCCGCGCTCGCGTTCAAGCTGATGACCGACCCCTACGTCGGCCAGCTCACCTTCATCCGCGTGTACTCGGGCGTGCTCAAGTCGGGCGACACCGTCTACAACTCGGTCAAGGGGCGCAAGGAGCGCGTCGGCCGCGTGCTGCAGATGCACGCCAACGATCGCGTCGAAATCAAGGAAGTGCTCGCCGGCGACATCGCCGCCTGCGTCGGCCTGAAGGACGTGACCACGGGTGAAACCCTGGCCGACCCGGAAGCGCCGGTCATCCTCGAGCGCATGGAGTTCCCCGAGCCGGTGATCCACGTCGCCGTCGAGCCGAAGACCAAGGCCGACCAGGAGAAGATGGGCATCGCGCTCGGTCGCCTGGCTGCCGAGGATCCGTCCTTCCGCGTGCGCACCGACGAGGAGTCGGGCCAGACCATCATCTCGGGCATGGGCGAACTGCACCTCGAAATCATCGTCGACCGCATGAAGCGCGAGTTCGGTGTCGATGCCAACGTCGGCGCGCCGCAGGTGGCGTACCGCGAGTGCATCAAGAAGGCGGTCGAGCAGGAAGGCAAGTTTGTCAAGCAGTCCGGCGGTCGCGGCCAGTTTGGCCACGTCTGGCTCAAGATCGAACCGAACGAAGCCGGCAAGGGCTACGAGTTCGTCGACGCGATCAAGGGCGGCGTCGTTCCGCGCGAGTACATCCCGGCGGTGGACAAGGGTCTGCAGGACGCGATCACCAGCGGCGTGCTCGCCGGCTTCCCGGTCGTCGACATCAAGTTCACGCTGTTCGACGGTTCCTACCACGACGTCGACTCGAACGAGAACGCGTTCCGCATGGCCGCCTCGATGGCGTTCAAGGAAGGCATGCGCAAGGCGCAGCCGACCCTGCTCGAGCCGATGATGTCGGTCGAAGTCGAGACCCCGGAAGACTACATGGGCAACGTCATGGGCGACCTGTCCAGCCGCCGCGGCATGGTGCAGGGCATGGACGACATCCCGGGTGGCATGAAGGCCGTCCGCGCCGAGGTGCCGCTGGCCGAGATGTTCGGCTACGCGACGCAGCTGCGCTCGCTGACCCAGGGTCGCGCGACCTACTCGATGGAATTCAAGCACTACGCCGAAGCGCCGAAGAACGTCGCTGAAGCCGTCATCAACAAGAAGTAATCATTCAAGGGAATAGCAATGGCTAAGGGAAAATTCGAACGCAAGAAGCCGCACGTGAACGTCGGCACGATCGGTCACGTTGACCACGGCAAGACGACGCTGACGGCGGCGATCACCACCATCCTGTCGAAGAAGTTTGGCGGCGAAGCCAAGGCCTACGACCAGATCGACGCGGCGCCGGAAGAAAAGGCGCGCGGCATCACGATCAACACCGCGCACGTCGAATACGAAACCGAATCGCGTCACTACGCGCACGTCGACTGCCCGGGGCACGCCGACTACGTGAAGAACATGATCACCGGTGCCGCCCAGATGGACGGCGCCATCCTCGTCTGCTCGGCCGCCGACGGCCCGATGCCGCAGACGCGCGAGCACATCCTGCTCGCCCGCCAGGTCGGCGTTCCGTACATCATCGTCTTCCTGAACAAGTGCGACATGGTCGACGACGAAGAGCTGCTCGAGCTGGTCGAGATGGAAGTTCGCGAGCTCTTGTCGAAGTACGACTTCCCGGGCGACGACATCCCCATCGTCAAGGGTTCGGCGCTGAAGGCGCTCGAAGGCGACACGGGCCCGCTCGGCGAGCAGGCGATCATGGCGCTGGCCGCTGCGCTGGACAGCTACATCCCGACGCCTGAGCGCGCCATCGACAAGCCCTTCCTGCTGCCGATCGAAGACGTGTTCTCGATCTCGGGTCGTGGCACGGTCGTGACCGGCCGCGTCGAGCGTGGCATCGTCAAGGTCGGCGAGGAAATCGAAATCGTCGGTATCAAGGCGACGACCAAGACGACCTGTACCGGCGTCGAAATGTTCCGCAAGCTGCTCGACCAGGGTCAGGCGGGCGACAACGTCGGCGTGCTGCTGCGCGGCACCAAGCGTGAAGACGTCGAGCGCGGCCAGGTTCTGGCCAAGCCGGGTTCGATCACCCCGCACACGCACTTCACGGGCGAAGTCTACGTCCTGTCGAAGGAAGAAGGCGGCCGCCACACGCCGTTCTTCAACAACTACCGTCCGCAGTTCTATTTCCGTACCACCGACGTGACCGGCGCGATCGCGCTGCCGGAAGGCACCGAGATGGTCATGCCGGGCGACAACGTGTCGATCACCGTCAAGCTGATCGCCCCGATCGCCATGGAAGAAGGCCTGCGCTTCGCCATCCGTGAAGGCGGCCGTACGGTCGGCGCCGGCGTCGTTGCGAAGATCATCGAGTAATACTGCCCGGGAGGGCGCCGCCTGCGCGTGGCGCCTTCGCGCTCCCCCTCGCTCTTTGGAAAAAACATGCAAAGCCAGAAAATCCGCATCCGCCTCAAGGCCTTCGACTATCGCCTGATCGACCAGTCGGCCCAGGAAATCGTCGACACCGCCAAGCGTACCGGCGCCGTCGTGCGTGGCCCGGTGCCGCTGCCGACGCGTATCGAGCGCTTCGACGTCCTGCGTTCGCCGCACGTCAACAAGACCTCGCGTGACCAGTTCGAGATCCGTACCCACCTGCGCCTGATGGACATCATCGACCCGACCGACAAGACTGTCGACGCGCTGATGAAGCTCGATCTGCCCGCGGGTGTGGACGTCGAGATCAAGTTGCAGTAAGCAGTATTGCATCAAGCAGTCGCGGCGGCTATAATCCGCCGCTTTAGCCGGGCGACCTCATCGAGGCCGCCCATTTTGACTTGCATCGCTCGCCGGCCAATCGCAGCCGGCAAGAGGAGAAAACAATGAGTCTAGGCCTTGTTGGGCGCAAGGTCGGCATGACGCGCATCTTTACCGACGACGGTGCTTCCGTCCCGGTCACGGTGCTCGACGTGTCGAACAACCGCGTCGCCCAGATCAAAACGCCTGAAAACGACGGCTACGCCGCCGTCCAGGTGACCTTCGGTCAGCGCCGCGCTTCCCGTGTCAATAAACCGCTGGCGGGTCACCTCGCCAAGGCCGGCGTCGAAGCCGGGCACACGCTGCGCGAGTTCACCGTCACCCCCGAACAGCTGGCTTCGCTGAAGCCGGGCGACCACATCGCCGTCACCCTGTTCGCCGTCGGCCAGAAGGTCGACGTCACCGGCAAGAGCATCGGTAAGGGCTTCGCGGGCGGCATCAAGCGCCACAACTTCAGCTCGCAGCGCGCCTCGCACGGTAACTCCGTGTCGCACAATGCACCGGGCTCGATCGGCATGGCGCAGGATCCGGGTCGCGTCTTCCCGGGCAAGCGCATGGCCGGCCATCTCGGCGACGTGAAGCGTACGCAGCAGAACCTCGAAGTCGTCCGTGTGGACGTCGAGCGTCAGTTGCTGTTGGTCAAGGGCGCCGTGCCCGGCTCCAAGGGGTCGGACGTGATCGTGCGTCCTGCAGTCAAGGCGGGGGCATAATGGAACTCAAGGTCATCAACGAACAAGGCCAGGAAGCTAGCCGCCTGCAGGCCTCCGACGTGCTGTTCGGCCGCGACTACAACGAAGCGCTGATCCACCAGGTCGTCGTCGCCTACCAGGCCAATGCCCGTAGCGGCAACCGCGCCCAGAAGGACCGTGAGCAGGTCAGCCACACCACGCGCAAGCCGTGGGGCCAGAAGGGCACCGGTCGCGCGCGTTCGGGTATGTCGTCCTCGCCGCTGTGGCGTGGCGGCGGTCGTACCTTCCCGAACTCCCCCGACGAGAACTTCAGCCAGAAACTGAACAAGAAGATGTATCGCGCCGGCATGGCGTCGATCTTCTCGCAGCTGGCACGCGAAGACCGTCTGGCCGTGGTCGAGTCGATCGCAGTCGAAGCGCCGAAGACCAAGCTCTTCGCGCAGAAGATCAAGGGCATGGGCTACGACTCCGTGCTGGTCATCACCGACTCGCTCGACGAGAACGTGTTCCTTGCTTCGCGCAACCTGCCCAACGTGCTGGTTCTCGAAGTCAGCGAAGCGGATCCGGTGTCGCTGATCCGCTTCCCGAAGGTGCTGCTGACCAAGAGCGCCGTCGCCAAGTTTGAGGAGATGCTGGGATGAACCAGGAACGTCTATTGCAGGTTTTGCTCGCTCCCCAGATCTCGGAAAAGGCGACCTGGGTCGCCGAGAAGAACGAGCAGGTGATCTTCCGCGTCGCCAGCGACGCGACCAAGCCTGAAGTGAAAGCTGCCGTCGAGCTGCTGTTCAAGGTGCAGGTCGAGTCGGTGCAGATCGCCAACGTCAAGGGCAAGCAGAAGCGCTTCGGTCGCTTCAACGGTCGCCGCAAGGGCTGGAAGAAGGCTTTCGTCAGCCTCGCCGCTGGTCAGGCTATCAATTTCGTCGAAGGGGGGGCAGCGTAAATGGCTCTCGTCAAAGTCAAGCCCACGTCGCCGGGCCGTCGTGCCGTCGTCAAGGTCGTCAATCCCGACCTGCACAAGGGCAAGCCGCTGGCCTCGCTCGTCGAGCCGCAGTCGAAGAAGGCCGGCCGCAACAACAACGGTCGCATCACCACCCGTCACCAGGGCGGTGGTCACAAGCAGCACTACCGTGTGATCGATTTCCGTCGCAACAAGGACGGCATCGTCGCCAAGGTGGAGCGTCTCGAATACGACCCGAACCGCAGCGCCAACATCGCGCTGGTTCTCTACGCCGATGGCGAGCGTCGTTACATCATCGCGCCGAAGGGCCTCACCGTCGGTCAGCAGATCGTCAGTGGCTCGGAAGCGCCGATCAAGGCCGGCAACACGCTGCCGATCCGCAACATCCCGGTCGGTACCACGATCCACTGCATCGAGATGATCCCGGGCAAGGGTGCGCAGCTGGCGCGCTCGGCCGGTGCTGCGGTGCAGCTGCTCGCGCGCGAAGGCGTCTATGCCCAGCTGCGTCTGCGTTCCGGTGAAATCCGCCGCGTGCACGTCGAGTGCCGCGCGACCATCGGTGAAGTCGGTAACGCCGAGCACAGCCTGCGCTCGATCGGCAAGGCCGGTGCGATGCGCTGGCGTGGTGTGCGTCCGACGGTTCGCGGTGTCGTCATGAACCCGATCGACCACCCGCACGGCGGTGGTGAAGGCCGTACTGCGGCCGGTATGGCGCCGGTCAGCCCGTGGGGCACGAAGACCAAGGGTTATCGTACTCGTCGCAACAAGCGCACGAACTCGATGATCGTTCAGCGCCGTCACAAACGCTAAGGGATAGAGAACCATGGGACGTTCCATCAAAAAGGGCCCGTTCGTCGACGCCCACCTGATCAAGAAAGTCGACGCCGTTCGTGTGTCGAAAGACAAGCGCCCGATCAAGACCTGGTCGCGTCGCTCGACGGTCCTGCCCGATTTCGTCGGCCTGACCATTGCCGTGCACAACGGCAAGCAGCACATCCCGGTGTACATCACCGAAAACATGGTCGGCCACAAGCTCGGCGAGTTCTCCCTGACGCGTACCTTCAAGGGACATACCGCCGGCAAGAAGGCGAAGAGGTAAGGAGAGGATATGGAAACTCGTGCTGTATTGCGCGGCGTACGCCTGTCGGACCAGAAAGGTCGCCTCGTTGCCGACCAGATCCGCGGTTTGCCGGTGGATAAGGCCCTGAACATTCTGGCGTTCAGCCCGAAGAAGGGTGCCCAGATCATCAAGAAGGTGCTGGAGTCGGCGATCGCGAATGCCGAACACAACGACGGCGCCGACATCGACGAGCTCAAGGTCAAGACGATCTACGTTGAAAAAGGCGCGG
This sequence comes from Rhodocyclus purpureus, assembly GCF_016653115.1. GTDB lineage: Bacteria > Pseudomonadota > Gammaproteobacteria > Burkholderiales > Rhodocyclaceae > Rhodocyclus > Rhodocyclus purpureus. The sequence goes on along the minus strand of NZ_NHRX01000063.1, from coordinate 117,828 downwards.
TGCTGAAGCGCTTCTCCGCCCGTGCGAAGGGTCGTGGCAACCGCATCGTCAAGCCGACCTGCCATATTTACCTGACCGTCGGGAACTGAGGACTACAAATGGGACAGAAGATTCATCCGACCGGTTTTCGCCTGGCTGTCACGCGTGACTGGTCCTCGCGCTGGTACGCGAATAGCAAGAACTTCGCGGGCATGCTCAACGAAGACATCAAGGTCCGCGATTACCTGAAGAAGAAGCTGAAGCACGCCTCCGTCGGCCGCGTCCTCATCGAGCGCCCGGCGAAGAACGCGCGCGTCACCGTGTTCTCGGCCCGCCCCGGCGTTGTCATCGGCAAGAAGGGCGAAGACATCGACCAGCTCCGCGTCGACCTGCAGCGCATCCTCGGCGTCCCCGTGCATGTGTCGATCGAGGAAATCCGCAAGCCGGAACTCGACGCGCAGCTGATCGCCGACTCGATCGCCCAGCAGCTCGAAAAGCGCATCATGTTCCGCCGCGCCATGAAGCGCGCGATGCAGAACGCGATGCGTCTCGGCGCCCAGGGCATCAAGGTGATGAGCTCGGGCCGTCTGAACGGCGCCGAGATCGCGCGTCGCGAGTGGTATCGCGAAGGTCGCGTGCCGCTGCACACGCTGCGTGCCGACATCGACTACGCGACCTCCGAAGCCGAGACGACCTACGGCATCATCGGCATCAAGGTATGGGTTTACAAGGGCGACCTGCTCAACCGCAACGAAGCTCCGGCGGCCGCTGAGGCTGACGAGGCAGCGCGCAAGGCGCGTCGCGGTGTTCGTCCCGGCGATGACCGTCCGCGCGGTCGCGTCGTGAAGACTGAGGGTGCCGAAGGCGACAAGGCGCCGGCAAAACGTGTAAGAAAGGCAGGAGTCAAAGATGCTGCAGCCAGCTAGAAGAAAGTATCGCAAGGAGCAGAAGGGCCGTAACACCGGCCTGGCGACTCGTGGCGCCAAGGTCAGCTTCGGCGAGTTCGGCCTCAAGGCGACCGATCGCGGTCGTCTGACTGCGCGTCAGATCGAGGCGGCGCGGCGGGCGATGACCCGCCACATCAAGCGCGGCGGCCGCATCTGGATCCGTGTCTTCCCCGACAAACCGATCTCGAAGAAGCCGGCTGAAGTGCGGATGGGTAACGGCAAGGGCAACCCCGAGTACTACGTCGCCGAGATTCAGCCGGGCAAGGTGCTCTACGAGATGGACGGCGTGGCCGAGTCGCTCGCCCGCGAGGCGTTCGCCCTGGCAGCTGCCAAGTTGCCGATTGCGACGACTTTCGTCACGCGAATGGTGGGATAAACATGAAAGCCAGTGAACTCAGAACGAAGAGCGTCGACGAGCTGAAGCAGGAATTGCTTGATCTGCTGAAGGCGCAGTTCGGCCTGCGCGTCCAGGTGGCGACGCAGCAGATTTCCAACACTAGCCAGCTTGGCAAGGTGCGTCGCGACATCGCGCGCGTGCGCACCGTCCTCCGTGAAAAGGCGGTGCAACAATGAGCGAATCGACCTCCATCAAGCGTACTCTGATCGGTCGCGTGGTCAGCGACAAGATGGACAAGACGGTGACGGTGCTGATCGAACGTCGCGTCAAGCACCCGATGTACGACAAGATCATCGTGCGCACCAAGAAGTATCACGCGCACAACGAAGGCAACGAGGCAAAGGCCGGCGACCTGGTGGAAATCACCGAGACCCGTCCGGTTTCGAAGACCAAGGCGTGGGCAGTCACGCGCCTGCTGGAAAAAGCGTCCGCAATTTAACGCTTTGCAATCTAGACGGAGGCGGCTATAATGCCGCCTCTTTGTCGTGCGGCCGCCCGGCCGCACGTTCCTCCCGTACGGGTTCCAAGACTGTCCGCGAATTCGGCGGGATAAGTTGGAGTAAATAATGATTCAGATGCAGACGGTACTGGACGTCGCCGATAACACCGGCGCGCGTTCGGTCATGTGTATCAAGGTGCTCGGTGGCTCCAAGCGGCGCTACGCAAGCATCGGCGACGTCATCAAGGTCAGCATCAAGGATGCTGCCCCGCGTTCCCGCGTCAAGAAGGGCGACGTGTATAGCGCGGTGGTCGTTCGCACCGCCAAGGGCGTGCGTCGTGCCGATGGTTCCCTGGTCAAGTTCGATAATAATGCGGCGGTGCTCCTCAATAACAAGGGTGAGCCTATCGGTACGCGCATCTTCGGCCCGGTGACGCGCGAACTGCGCTCCGAGCGCTTCATGAAGATCGTGTCGCTGGCGCCGGAAGTGCTGTAAGGAGCCGCCATGAACAAGATTCGTAAAGGTGACGAAGTCATCGTCATCACCGGCAAGGACAAGGGCAAGCGCGGGACGGTTCTCTCCTGCTCGCTCGGCGATCGCCTCGTGGTCGAGGGCATCAACCGTGCCCGCAAGCACGTCAAGCCGAATCCGGTGAAGGGTGTCGTCGGCGGTTTTGCCGACAAGGACATGCCCATTCATATTTCCAATGTCGCACTGTACAACCCGGCGACCGGCAAGGCCGATCGCGTCGGCATCAAGCAGCTCGAAGACGGCACCAAGGTGCGCTTCTTCAAGTCGTCCGGCGAAGTGGTGGGGGCTTAAGCATGGCGCGTTTGCAGGATTACTACAAGACTACCGTAGCTCCCGAGCTGCAGCAGAAGTTCGCCTACAAGTCGAACATGGAAGTGCCGCGCATCACCAAGATCACCCTGAACATGGGTGTCGGTGAGGCCGTTGCCGACAAGAAGGTGCTCGAGCACGCCGTCGGCGACATGACCAAGATCGCCGGCCAGAAGCCCGTCGTCACCAAGGCGCGCAAGTCGATCGCCGGCTTCAAGATCCGTGACGGCTACCCGATCGGCTGCATGGTCACGCTGCGCGGACCGCGCATGTACGAATTCCTCGATCGCCTGATCACCGTGGCGCTGCCGCGCGTCCGCGACTTCCGCGGCATCTCCGGCAAGGGCTTCGACGGCCGTGGCAACTACAACATGGGCGTCAAGGAACAGATCATTTTCCCGGAAATCGAGTACGACAAGATCGACGCCCTGCGTGGCATGAACATCTCCGTCACCACCACCGCGAAGACCGACGCTGAAGCGCGTGCACTGCTCGCCGCTTTCAAATTTCCGTTCAAGAACTGAGGCGAACATGGCGAAACTTGCACTGATCAACCGCGAAGACAAGCGGGGCAAGATGGTCGAAAAGTATGCCAAGAAGCGTGCCGAGCTGACCGCGCAAATCAATGACCAGAGCCGTAGCGAAGAAGAGCGCTTCAACGCGCGTCTCGAGCTGCAGGCGCTGCCGCGCAATTCCAGCCCCGTGCGTTTGCGCAATCGTTGCCAGGTGACCGGTCGTCCGCGTGGCGTGTACCGCAAGTTCGGTCTGGGTCGCAGCAAGCTGCGCGACGCAGTCATGCGCGGCGAAGTGCCGGGCGTGACCAAGGCCAGCTGGTAAGCAGGAGATTACGAAATGAGTATGAGCGATCCGATCAGCGATATGCTGACCCGCATTCGCAACGCACAGATGGCGGAAAAGGCGTCGGTGTCGATGCCTTCCTCGAAGCTGAAAGTGGCGATTGCAAAGGTGTTGAAGGACGAAGGTTACGTCGAAGACTTCGCCGTTCGTGAGAACGACGGCAAGCCGCAGCTGGAAATCGGCCTGAAGTACTACGCCGGCCGTCCGGTCATCGAGCGCATCGAGCGCGTTTCCAAGCCCGGTCTGCGCATCTATCGCGGCGTCCAGGATATTCCGCGTGTGATGAATGGTCTCGGTGTCGCCATCGTGTCGACCCCGCAGGGCGTCATGACCGACCGCAAGGCCCGCGCCAGCCACGTCGGCGGCGAAGTGCTTTGCATCGTGGCGTAAGAGGTAACCATGTCCCGTGTAGCCAAGAATCCAATCGTGCTGCCGCAAGGCGTACAAGTCGCTCTGTCGGCAGAGGCGATCGCAGTCAAGGGCCCGCTCGGCGCGCTCAGCTTCGCCGCCAATCCGGCAGTCCGTGTCGAGCAGGAAGGCAACGAGCTGCGCTGCCGCCCGGTCGACGGCGTGGCCAACGCCAACGCGTTGTCCGGAACCGTTCGTGCCATCGTCGCCAACATGGTGCATGGCGTCAGCAAGGGTTTCGAGCGCAAGCTCAACCTGGTCGGCGTCGGTTACCGTGCGCAGGCGCAGGGCGATACGCTGAACCTGACGCTCGGTTTCTCGCACCCCGTCGCGCACAAGATGCCCGCCGGGATCACCGTGCAGACGCCGACGCAGACGGAAATTCTGATCAAGGGTGTCGACAAGCAACTCGTCGGTCAGGTAGCTGCCGAAATCCGCGCTTATCGCAAGCCGGAACCGTACAAGGGCAAGGGCGTTCGTTATTCCGACGAAGTGATCGTCCTCAAGGAAACGAAGAAGAAGTAAGGGTGGCTAAATGATTGACAAGAACCAGGCAAGGTTGCGCCGGGCCCGCAAAACCCGGGCCAAGATCGCCGAACTGAAAGTGGTGCGCTTGTCGGTGCATCGCACCAACAGCCATATTTACGCCCAAGTCGTCGCCGACGGTGGCGCACGCACCCTCGTGTCCGCTTCGTCGCTGGAGCCGGAGGTCCGCAAGGATCTGGCCAACGGTGGCAACGTCGCTGCTGCTGCGGCGATCGGCAAGCTGGTCGCCGAGCGCGCGCTGAAGGCGGGCATCGAGCAGGTTGCCTTCGACCGCAGCGGCTTCCAGTACCACGGGCGCGTCAAGGCGCTGGCGGAAGCCGCGCGTGAAGCCGGTCTGAAGTTCTGATCGGCCCGGACAAGGATCGGAGTAAATAATGGCTAAACCGCAAAGAGACAAGAAGCCCCAGCAGGGCGAAGAGCGCGATGACGGCATGCGCGAGAAGATGGTATCGATCAACCGTGTCACGAAGGTCGTGAAGGGTGGTCGTATCCTCGGTTTCGCAGCATTGACCGTGGTCGGTGACGGCGACGGTGGCGTCGGCATGGGCAAGGGCAAGTCGCGTGAAGTTCCGGTCGCCGTGCAGAAGGCGATGGAAGAAGCGCGTCGCAAGATGGTCAAGGTCAGCCTGAAGAACGGCACCCTGCATCACACCGTGATCGGCCGCCACGGCGCGTCGACGGTGATGATCCAGCCGGCCCCGGACGGCACCGGCGTCATCGCCGGCGGCGCCATGCGCGCGGTCTTCGACGTCATGGGGATGACCAACGTCGTCGCCAAGGCGCACGGCTCGACCAATCCCTACAACATCGTTCGTGCCACGCTCAACGGCCTGCAAGCCATGAGCACCCCGGCCGAGATTGCCGCCAAGCGCGGCAAGACGGTCGCAGAAATCACGGGGTAAGACATGTCTGAAAACAAAATCAAAGTCACGCTCGTGAAGAGCCTGATCGGCACCAAGCAGTCGCATCGCGCGACCGTGCGCGGCCTCGGCCTGCGTCGCCTGAACAGCTCGTCCGTGCTTGAAGACACGCCGGCAGTGCGCGGCATGATCAACAAGGTCTCGTACCTGCTGAAGTGGGAAGCCTAAGATGAAACTGAACACGATTCAGCCTGGTGAAGGTTCGAAGAAGGAGCGCCGTCGCGTCGGTCGCGGCATCGGCTCGGGTCTGGGCAAGACCTGCGGTCGTGGCCACAAGGGTCAGAAGTCGCGCGCCGGTGGTTTCCACAAGGTTGGTTTCGAAGGCGGTCAGATGCCTTTGCAGCGCCGTCTGCCGAAGCGTGGCTTCATCTCGCTGACCAACGCGCGCAACGTCGAAGTCCGCCTGTCGGAAATCGAGATGCTGCCGATCGACGAGATCGACCTGCTGACGCTGAAGGCTGCCGGTATCGTCGCTCAGCACGCGCTGTCGGCCAAGGTGGTCCTGTCGGGTGAGATCACGCGTGCGGTCAAGCTGGTCGGCGTCGGCGCCACCGCCGGCGCACGTGCGGCGATCGAAGCCGCCGGCGGCTCGGTTTCCGAGTAAGAGACGGGTGACCGGTCTTGGCAACTAATCCGGGCGCAATCGGCAAGGGCGGCAAGTTCGGCGACCTCAAGCGCCGGCTGTGGTTTCTCCTCGGCGCCTTGCTCGTCTACCGTATCGGTGCGCATATCCCCGTGCCGGGGATCGACGCAGAGGTCCTGGCCGAGTTGTTCAGCCGGCAACAGGGCGGCATCCTCGGCATGTTCAACATGTTCTCGGGTGGCGCCCTGTCGCGCTTCACGATCTTCGCGCTCGGCATCATGCCGTACATCTCGGCGTCGATCATCATGCAGTTGATGACCGTCGCCAGTCCGACGCTGGAAGCGCTGAAGAAGGAAGGCGAGGCCGGGCGGCGCAAGATCACGCAGTACACCCGCTACGGCACGGTCTTCCTGGCCCTGTTCCAGGGTATCGGCATCGCCATCGCGCTGGAGTCGCAGCCGGGCCTGGTGATCGATCCTGGCCTGATGTTCCGCCTCACCGCGGTGACGACGCTGCTCACGGGCACCATGTTCCTGATGTGGCTGGGCGAGCAGATCACCGAGCGTGGCCTAGGCAACGGCATCTCGATCATCATCTTCGCCGGTATCGCTGCCGGACTGCCGAGTTCGATCGGCGGCCTGCTCGAACTGGTGCGCACCGGTGCCATGCATCCGCTGACGGCCATCGTCATCACGCTGCTGGTGGGTGTGGTCACGGCCTTCGTCGTCTTCGTCGAGCGCGGCCAGCGCAAGATCCTGGTCAACTACGCGAAGCGCCAGGTCGGCAACAAGATCTACGGTGGTCAGAGTTCGCACCTGCCGCTGAAGCTGAACATGTCGGGCGTCATTCCGCCGATTTTCGCTTCGTCGATCATCCTGTTCCCGGCGACCATCGCCGGATGGTTCGGGTCGAACGAATCGATGACCTGGCTGAAGGACTTCGCCGGCACCCTGTCGCCGGGGCAGCCGATCTACGTCATGCTCTACGCGACCGCGATCATCTTCTTCTGTTTCTTCTACACGGCGCTGGTCTTCAACTCCAAGGAGACGGCCGAGAACCTGAAGAAGAGTGGTGCCTTCGTTCCGGGCATCCGTCCGGGCGAGCAGACGGCGAAGTACATCGACAAGATCCTGATGCGGCTGACGCTGGTCGGCGCCGCCTACATCACGGTGGTGTGTCTGCTGCCGGAGTTCCTGATCCTCAAGTGGAACGTCCCGTTCTACTTCGGCGGAACCTCGCTGCTGATCATCGTGGTGGTGACCATGGATTTCATGTCGCAGGTGCAGGCGTACGTGATGTCCCACCAGTATGAGGGCCTGCTCAAGAAGGCCAACTTCAAGGGTTCTGGATTTACAGCGAAATAAGATGGCCAAGGAAGATCTCATCGAAATGCAGGGCGAGGTCATCGAGAACCTCCCCAACGCGACCTTCCGGGTCAAGCTGGAAAACGGTCACGTCGTTCTCGGCTTCATCTCGGGCAAGATGCGGATGCACTACATCCGCATCCTCCCGGGCGACAAGGTGACCGTGCAACTGACGCCCTACGACTTATCCCGGGCGCGGATCGTCTTCCGCGCCAAATAACGAATCTCTACGCAGTGAAGAAATTCGGCGGACGGCTGGCTGCGCCCGAAGTCGAGCAACCAGGAGCTGAACATGAAGGTGCTGGCATCTGTAAAGCGGATTTGCCGCAATTGCAAAATCATACGGCGCCACGGCGTTGTGCGCGTGATCTGTTCCGATCCGCGGCACAAGCAGCGTCAAGGTTGATCGTCACGGCTCTTTGAGTCGGGTGACGGTTGAAGATATAATCAGAAGTTTCGCTAAATTGGGGTGAATCGATGGCCCGCATTGCAGGGGTAAACATTCCCAACCACCAGCACGCCGAGATCGCGTTGACCGCCATCTACGGTATCGGTCGTACGCGCGCGCAGAAGATCTGCGATGCGGCTGGGGTTGTACGTTCCAGGAAGATGAAGGACCTGACGGACGCCGAGATGGAGCGCTTGCGCGACGAAGTCGGCAAGTTCACCGTCGAGGGTGATCTGCGTCGTGAAGTGACGATGAGCATCAAGCGTCTGATGGACCTTGGTTGCTACCGTGGTCTGCGCCACCGCAAGGGCTTGCCCTGCCGTGGACAGCGTACGCGCACCAACGCCCGTACGCGCAAGGGCCCGCGCAAGCCGATCGCCGGCAAGAAGTAAGAGGATACGACCATGGCCAAGACCGCGCCGAAAGTCCGCAAGAAAATCAAGAAGAACGTCGCCGAGGGCATCGCCCACATCCACGCGTCGTTCAACAACACCATCATCACCATTACCGACCGTCAGGGCAATGCCCTGTCGTGGGCGACCTCGGGTGGCGCCGGCTTCAAGGGCTCGCGCAAGAGCACCCCGTTCGCCGCGCAGGTGGCTGCCGAAGCCGCCGGCAAGGTGGCCGTCGAGTGTGGCGTGAAGAACCTCGAAGTGCGCATCAAGGGCCCCGGCCCCGGCCGCGAATCGTCGGTTCGTGCGCTGAACGCCCTCGGCATGAAGATCACGTCGATCACCGACGTGACGCCGGTTCCGCACAACGGCTGCCGCCCGCCCAAGAAGCGCCGCATTTAAGGAGAAAGAACTGTGGCTCGCAATCTCGATCCGAAATGCCGTCAGTGCCGCCGCGAAGGCGAAAAGCTGTTCCTGAAGGCCGAGAAGTGTTTTACCGACAAGTGCGCCATCGAGCGCCGCTCCTACGCGCCGGGTCAGCACGGCCAGAAGTCGGGACAGCGTCTGTCCGACTACGGCGTGCACCTGCGTGAGAAGCAGAAGATTCGCCGCATCTACGGCGTGCTCGAAGGCCAGTTCCGCAAGGTGTACAAGGAAGCCGACCGCCGCCGTGGCGTGACCGGCGAAATCCTGCTGCAACTGCTCGAATCGCGTCTCGACACCGTCGCCCACCGCATGGGCTTCGCCGGCTCGCGCGCCGAATCGCGCCAGCTGGTTCGCCACAACGGCGTGCTGGTCAACGGCCGCCGCGTGAACATTCCGTCGTTCCAGGTCAGCCCCGGCGACGTGGTCGAACTCGCCGAGAAGGCTAAGGGCCAGCTGCGCGTCAAGGCTGCGCTCGCCGCCGCCGAATCGCGTGGTTTCCCGGAATGGGTCGAAGTCGATGCGAAGGCCGGCAAGGGCACCTACAAGGCCCGTCCGCAACGCAGCGAGTTGCCGCCGACGATCAACGAAGGCCTCGTGATCGAACTGTATTCGAAGTAATGGCGGCTCGGCTTGACCGAATCGGGCAAAGGACTACACATGCAAAGCAGTGGACTATTGAAACCGCGCATCATCGATGTGCAAAGCGTGTCGCCGGTGCAGGCGCGCGTCGTGATGGAGCCGTTCGAGCGCGGCTATGGTCACACGCTCGGTAATGCGCTGCGCCGCATCCTGCTTTCCTCGATGCCGGGTTACGCGCCGACGGACGTCACGATCGAAGGTGTTCTGCACGAGTACTCGACGATCGACGGCGTCCAGGAAGACGTCGTCGACATCCTGCTCAACCTGAAGGGTATCGTCTTCAAGCTGCATGAGCGCGACGAAGTGGTCCTGCAGCTGAAGAAGGAAGGCGAAGGCGTCGTTCGTGCCTCCGACATCGAGACGTCGCACGACGTCGAGATCATCAATCCGGAGCACGTGATCGCGCACCTCTCGGCTGGCGGCAAGCTGGCGCTCGAACTGAAGGTGCAGAAGGGCCGTGGCTACGTTCCCGGCAACGCACGCAACCTCGGCGACGAAGGCAAGAGCATCGGCAAGCTGGTGCTGGACGCCTCGTTCAGCCCGGTTCGCCGCGTCAGCTATGCGGTCGAGAGCGCCCGCGTCGAACAGCGTACCGACCTCGACAAGCTGGTGATGGACATCGAGACGAACGGTGTCATCGAGCCGGAAGAGGCGATCCGCACGGCGGCGCGCATCCTGATGGGTCAGCTGGAAGTGTTCGCTTCGCTGGAGGGCACCTCGGCGCCGGTGGAAAGCCAGAAGGCCGTCCAGGTGGATCCGGTGCTGCTGCGTCCGGTCGACGATCTGGAACTGACGGTGCGCTCGGCCAACTGCCTCAAGGCCGAGAACATCTACTACATCGGCGACCTGATCCAGCGCACCGAGAACGAACTGCTGAAGACGCCGAACCTCGGTCGCAAGTCGCTCAACGAAATCAAGGAAGTCCTGGCCGCGCGCGGTCTGACCTTGGGGATGAAGCTGGAGAATTGGCCTCCGGCTGGCCTCGAGAAGTAATGCCGCTCACCGGCTAGTACAAGAGAGGAACAACAAATGCGTCACCGTCAGGGTCTCCGTAAACTCAACCGCACCAGCGCGCACCGCCTGGCCATGCTGCGCAACATGTCCGTGTCGCTGCTCCAGCACGAAACGATCAAGACGACGCTTCCGAAAGCCAAGGAACTGCGTCGTGTGGTCGAACCGCTGATCACGCTCGGCAAGAAGCCCAGCCTGGCCAATCGCCGCCTGGCTTTCGACCGCCTGCGCGATCGCGAGATCGTCGGCAAGCTGTTCAACGAACTCGGCCCGCGTTTCGCCACGCGTAACGGCGGCTACCTGCGCATCCTGAAGTGCGGGTTCCGTCAGGGCGACAACGCCCCGATGGCTTACGTGCAACTGCTCGACCAGCCGGAACCGGCTGATGCAGTGGCCGCCGAGTAAGCAGGGCAGCAAGGGCGAACTCAGCGTCGTCCGGTAACAGCAAAAAAAGCCAGGCCACAAGCCTGGCTTTTTTGTGCGGGGACACCTTGGATACAAGGTGTCCCCGTTGTACATGGTGTCCCCTTACCCTTCTTCCTCCTGCTGCAAGGCCCACATGCGCGCGTAGCGGCCGTTGCGCGCCAGAAGGTCGGCGTGCGTGCCGCGCTCGACGATCTGGCCGGCGTCCATCACCAGGATCTCGTCGGCGTCCATCACCGTCGACAGGCGATGCGCGATGATCAGCGTCGTGCGTCCGCGCGCGGCGGCGTCGAGGCTGGCCTGGATCGCCTTCTCGGTGTGCGAGTCGAGCGCCGAGGTCGCCTCGTCGAAGACCAGCAACGGCGGGTTCTTCAGGAGCGCGCGCGCGATCGCCACGCGCTGCTTCTCGCCGCCGGATAGCTTCAGCCCGCGTTCGCCGACGCGCGTCTCCAGCCCGTCGGGCAGCGAGTCGATGAAGCGCGTCAGCTGCGCCGCCGCGGCCGCCGCCAGCACTTCCTCGCGCGTTGCCTCGGGGCGTCCGTACTGGATGTTGTAGAAGAGCGTGTCGTTGAACAACACCGTGTCCTGCGGGACGATGCCGATCGACGCGCGCAGGCTGGCCTGGCGCAGCGCGCGCAGGTCGATGCCGTTGAGACGGATGGCGCCGCCGCTGACGTCGTAGAAGCGGAAGAGCAGGCGCGCCAGCGTCGACTTGCCCGCTCCCGAATGGCCGACGACGGCCAGGGTGCGTCCGGGCGGAACGACGAAGCTGACCTGGTCGAGGATCCGGCGGCGCGGGTCGTAGCGGAAGTCGACCGCGTCGAAGCGGAGCTCGACCGGCCCGGGGGGAAGATCGACGGCGTCGGCCGCATCGGCGACCTCGCGGTTCACCGCGAGCAGGGTGAACATGCGTTCGATGTCGGCGAGCGCCTGGCGGATCTCGCGATAGACGACGCCGAGGAAGTTGAGCGGGACATAGAGCTGGATGAGGAAGGCATTGACCAGCACCAAGTCGCCGATCGACATGCTGCCGGCGACGACCCCGGACGCCGCGCGCCACATGATCGCGGTGACGCCACCGGCGATGATCAGCTGCTGGCCGAGGTTGAGGTAGGACAGCGAGACCTGGCTCCTCGTCGCCGCCTCCTCCCAGCGTGCCATCTGCGCGTCGTAGCGGCGTGCCTCGAAGTCCTCGTTGTTGAAGTATTTCACCGTCTCGTAGTTGAGCAGGCTGTCGACCGCGCGCGTGTTGGCCTCGGAGTCGGTGTCATTGACCCTGCGCCGGATGTCCATGCGCCAGTTGCTGACGGTGACGGTGAACACGATGTAGGCGGCGAGCGAGAGCACGGTGATCAGCACGTAGCCGAAGTCGTACTTGGTGTAGAGGATGCCAAGCACGAGGCTGATTTCGACCAGCGTCGGCAGGATCGAATAGAGCGTGTAGCTGATCAGGCTGGAGATCGCCCGCGAGCCACGCTCGATGTCGCGCGAGACCCCGCCGGTCTGCCGTTCGAGATGAAAGCGCAGTGACAGCGCGTGCAGGTGGCGGAACACTTCCAGGGCGATGCGCCGCACCGCACGCTGGGTGACGCGCGCGAACAGGATTTCGCGCAACTCGGTGAACAGCGAGGTCGAGAAACGCAGGCAGCCGTACAGCGCCAGCAACAGCACCGGCAGGGCCAGCGCCTGCTCTGCTCCCGACAGGCTGTCGATCATGTCCTTGAAGACGAGGGGGACCGCGACGTTGGCCAACTTGGCGCCGACCAGGCAGGCGAGGGCGAGCAACACGCGCCACTTGTAGCTCAACAGGTAGGGAGCGAGATGGCGCAAGGCGGGCCACAGCCTGACGCTGGGGGCGGGAGCGCCGGCAGGCGGGCGCGACGAGGATCGATGACGCATGGGGTGCTCGGTGGATGAAGTGGGGCAGGGTGGCTTCTGCCGATTGGAGTCAGAACGCCCGGGCGCGGAATAGATCCCGGGCTGCCGGAACGATTTTGCACCGGGAAAGGGCCTGGCTGTGCGCGCCGCTGCCGATTCCGGCGAGAGCGCGCTACCATTGGCGGGTGGCCGTCTCCTGTGCACGGCTGCGCTTGCCAACTTCAGCGGGGAATTCCAGCATGCCGGAACTGCCAGTCGTCCTTCCCGAGCGCCAGCCGGCGCTGCGCGTCGTGCCGATGCCGGCCGACCTCAACCCCAGCGGCGACGTCTTCGGCGGCTGGATCATGGCGCAGACCGACATCGCCGGCGCCACCGTCGCCATGTACCGCGCCCGCGGTCGCGTCGCCACCGTCGCCGTCAATGCCTTCCACTTCACCGAACCGGTTTCGGTCGGCGACATTGTCAGTTTCTTCGCTGAGGTCGTCGCCACCGGCCGCACCTCGATCACGGTCAAGGTCGAGGTCTATGCCCAACGGAACCCGACCGACCCGGCGACCGTGAAGGTGACCGAGGCGCTCCTCACCTATGTCGCCCTGGACCTGCACGGCAACAAGCGAGCGCTGCCCGAGCTCGAATAAATCCCGACGCGCCGAACTCCCGAGACGCTAGAATTGCGGGCTACGCCATCGCAGTGGCCTCGTCCACGACCGCCATTCCCAGGAGATCCCCAACGATGAACCCCAGAACGACGATGCAGATCGTTCCCGCCCTCGTTCTCGGCCTGTTCGCCGGCCAGGCGTCGGCGTCCGGCTTCCAACTGCTCGAACAGAACGCCAGCGGCATCGGCACCGCCTACGCCGGTTCGGCGGCAGTCGCCGACAACGCCAGCACGGTCTTCTACAACCCGGCGGGGATGACGCAGCTGCAGGACCGCGAGATCTCGGTCGGCGTCAGCGCGGTGACGCCGAGCTTCAAGTTCGCCAACGGCAGTTCGAACGCCGTTGTGGCCGGAGACGGCGGCGATGGCGGCAGCACCCGCTTCATTCCCAATGCCTACCTGTCGGCGGCGCTGACCAAGGACCTTTACTTCGGCCTCGGCATCAGCTCGCCCTTCGGCCTGAAGACCGAGTACGACAACCCGTGGAAGGGTGGGGCGCAGTCGCAGAAGTTCGAGATCAGGACGGTGAACGTCAATCCCTCGCTCGCCTGGCGTGTGAACGACAAGGTCTCGCTCGGCTTCGGGTTGAACTGGCAGAAGTTCGACGCCGAGTATCAGCGGCTCGCCTCGACCACCGATCTCTCGCCCGTCAGACTGAATCTCGACGACGAGGCCTGGGGCTGGAACGCCGGCGTCCTGTTTACGCTGTCGCCTTCGACCAAGCTCGGCCTCGCCTACCGCTCGGCGGTCAAGTTCGAAACCACTGGCGACATCAATGGCAGCACCGCTGCCAAGGCAGATCTCAAGCTGCCCGACACCTTCACCATCAGCGTCGCGCAGAAGCTCAGCGACCGCTGGGAGATGCTCGGCGACCTCTCGCGCACCGGCTGGAGCAGCATGCACAAGGTCGACATCTTCAACGGCACCAGCCTCACGCAGACGCTCGACACCGACTTCCGCAACACCTGGCGCGTCGCGCTCGGCGCCAACTACCTGCTGAACGACGCCTGGAAGCTGAAGTTCGGTATCGCCTACGACCAGACCCCGGTCAAGGGCGCCGACACGCGCCTCGTGTCTCTGCCCGACAACAACCGCGTCTGGCTGTCGCTCGGCGCCCAGTGGAAGCTCTCCACCTCCAGCCGCATCGACTTCGGCGGCGCCTACCTCTACCTCAAGGACGCCGACATCAACAACGACCAGACGGCTGCTGGTCGCGGGCTGGTCAACGGCACGTACAAGGACAGCATCTGGGTCTTCGGCGCGCAGTACTCGCAGTCCTTCTGATCCGCTTTCCTGCACCGTGCCAACGCCCCGTCCGTCCGGGGCGTTGGTGCTTCTGGCCTGCAGACTTTTTCCACTCACTCAAGGAGCCAACGATGGCCAAGACGATCATTTCCTCCCCCGACGCGCCGGCAGCGATCGGCACCTACTCGCAGGCGGTCCGTGTCGGCGACACCGTCTATCTCTCGGGCCAGATCGGCCTCGACCCGCAGACGATGGTCATGGTCGAGGGCATCGACGCGCAGATCGAGCGCGTGTTCACCAACCTCAAGGCAGTGGCCGAGGCCGCGGGCGGGACGCTGGCCGACATCGTCAAGCTCAACGTCTATCTTGTCGACCTCGACGACTTCGGCAAGGTCAACGAGGCGATGACGCGCTACTTCAGCGCCCCCTTCCCGGCGCGCGCCGCGGTCGGTGTTGCCGCCCTGCCGCGTGGCGCGCGCGTCGAGGCCGACGCGGTGCTGGTGCTCGGCGCCTGATGCCCTCACCCGCGGCGAAACCTCCGCCGCATCAGGGAAGCGGAGACGCCGCGGCGCGCCAGCCCGGGCCGCGGGCCGCGCCGCCGGCGCTGCGCACGCGGCTCGCCAAGCTCGGCCTGCAGCGCAACGAGGACCTGGTCCTGCACCTGCCGCTGCGCTACGAGGACGAGACGCGGCTCTCCATGATCGCCGACGCACCGCCCGGCGAGAGCGTGCAGGTCGAGGTCGAGGTCGCGGACGTCAGCGTGCAGTTGCAGCCGCGCCGCCAGTTGCTCGTGCGCACGCGCGACGCGAGCGGCGAACTCTGGCTGCGCTTCATCAACTTCTACGGCAACCAGGCGAGCAGCCTGGAGGCGGTGCGCGACGGCGGCCGCCGCCTGCGCGCCTTCGGCGAGATCCGCCACGGCTTCCTCGGTGCCGAGATGGTGCATCCGCGCTTCCGTGCGGTCGACGCCGGGGAGGGCCTCAACGAGTCGCTCACTCCCGTCTATCCGACCACCGCCGGGCTCGTGCAGAGCGCGCTCAGGAAGATCATCGCGCGCGCGCTGGCGACGACGCCCCTCTTTGAAACCTGCACGGCCGACGAACTGTTCGCCAGCACCTCGCCGCGGCAGCCGCTCTGGGACTTCGCCGCCGCCGTCCGCTACCTGCACGCGCCGCCGCCGGATGCCTGCGCCGACGCGCTGCAGACGCGCACGCACCCGGCCTGGCAGCGCATCAAGTTCGACGAGCTGCTCGCGCAGCAGCTGTCGCTGAAGCGCGCCAGCCTCGCCCGCCGCAGCGTCGGCGCACCGCCGCTCGATCCACCGGGAAGGCTGGCGGCCGCCCTGCTCGGCGCGCTGCCGTTCCCGCTCACCGGCGCGCAGCGGCGCGTGGTCGCCGAGATCGACGCGGATCTCGCGCGGCCGTACCCGATGCAGCGCCTCCTGCAGGGCGACGTCGGCAGCGGCAAGACCATCGTCGCCGCGCTCGCCGCCTGTCGCGCGATCGAGGCCGGTTGGCAGGCGGCGTTCATGGCGCCGACCGAAATCCTCGCCGAGCAGCACTACCTGAAGCTGTCGGGCTGGCTCGAACCGCTCGGCGTGCGCGTCGCCTGGCTCTCCGGCAGCCTGAAGAAGTCGGCCAAGCTGGCGATGCAGGCCAAGGCCGCCGGCGACGCGCAACTCGTCGTCGGCACGCACGCGCTGATCCAGGAAGGCGTCGACTTCGCCCGGCTCGGTCTCGCCATCGTCGACGAGCAGCACCGCTTCGGCGTCGAGCAGCGGCTCGAACTGCGGCGCAAGGGCGGCTCGCCGCACCAGTTGATGATGTCGGCGACGCCGATCCCGCGCACGCTGGCGATGAGCTACTACGCCGACCTCGACGTATCGACCCTCGACGAACTGCCGCCGGGCAGGACGCCGGTCACCACCAAGCTGATCGCCGACAGCCGCCGCGGCGAGGTGGTCCAGCGCCTGCGCGTCGCCGTCGGCAGCGGGCGCCAGGCCTACTGGGTGTGCCCGCTGATCGAGGAGTCGGAAAAGCTGCAACTGCAGACCGCGATCGACACGCACGCGGCGCTGTCCGAGGAACTCGCCGGGCTCGTCGTCGGCCTGGTGCACGGGCGCATGAAGGCCGCCGAGAAGGCGGCGACGATGGCCGCCTTCGCAGCCGGCGAGATCGACGTGCTGGTCGCGACGACGGTGATCGAAGTCGGCGTCGACGTCCCCAACGCCAGCCTGATGGTGATCGAACACGCCGAGCGCTTCGGCCTCTCGCAACTGCACCAGTTGCGCGGACGCGTCGGTCGCGGCGCGCACGAGTCGGCCTGCGTGCTGCTCTACCAGACGCCGCTGTCGCAGACCGCGCGCGCCCGGCTGCGCACGATGCACGAATGCAACGACGGCTTCGAGATCGCCCGCCGCGACCTGCAGTTGCGCGGCCCCGGCGAGTTCGTCGGCAGCCGCCAGTCGGGGACGCCGCTCCTGCGCTATGCGGACCTGGAGACCGACGCCGAGCTGATCGAACTCGCGCGCGACGCCGCGAACCGCCTCCTCGCCACCCCCGCCGGCATCGCCGCGGCCGAACGCCACCTCGCGCGCTGGGTCGGCTGGCGCGAGGAATTGCTCAAGGCCTGAGTGGGAACGGAGCGCCGGGGCAAGAGCCTGCGCTTGGAGCCGGACGGTCCGCCGTGTGTGCTACTTCTCTCCAATCGGACCGAGCGCGTCGACGGCGATCTCAAGCTCCCGTGTGACTTGCAGCAAGTCCCTGACCAGCCGGGGTTCAACGTCGAAGTATCCCTCGTACTCGGCAAGGTTACGTTTGTTGTGGCAGAGGTCGAGCACCCGCCATTTTGCAGGCGGAAAGCCGCAGGTGTGCTGTAGCGCCTGAAAAACCAGATAGCGATTCTCGGAGCGATAGCCATGCCAGCGCAATGCCGCGAGCGCAAAAGCATGCGCCGCGTTGTAGGCGAGGTCGAAACTGCTTTCCAGGCCCAGTGACGGCGTTTGCGCGTCGAGCAGCTTGCGCCTCGCCGAGCGGACCAGTCCGTCGATCTCGGACTGACCCGGGGCTTCGATCTTCAGCCCACCCTTGCTGACTTTGGCGCGATTATCGAGTGGGGAGTTCATGCTCGCTTCCGATCAGGAAAATTTTCGGCTGGTCCAGAACGCTCGAAATGAAATGGTTTCCTGCACGGAATTTTGTGGCCAGTTCGACCGGCGTGTAAAGCGTCGGGTTGATTTTTCTGCCGAGCGTCGCCTCGGCGGACGCGACGCGCTCGAACACGTCGGCGTAGGCGAGGGAGTCGGAGACGATCATCAGGTCGATGTCGCTGGCGGCAGTGTCAGTGCCTTTTGCCAGCGATCCGAAGACGAAGGCAAGCTGGATGCGGTCGGCGACTTCGGCAAGCGCGTCGCGCAGCACGTCGGCCAGGCCGCAACTCTTGAGCGCGATTCCGCGCAACTCGGAAAAGATCGGCGAGTCGGGGTTGGCCTGATAGTGCTTTTGATTGCCGACGGTCGAGATCGTGATCAGCCCGCTGGCGGCCCATTTTTCAAGCTCGCGCTGCAATCCGCCGCGCCCCGTTCCGGTGAGTCGCAGCAACTCGTTGCCGTAGAACGAACGCCCGGACTGCCCGAACAACAGCCGTAGCAAACGCTGTTGCAGGCTTGAAAAGAGCGCGTCGGCGAGGGAAATCCGGGTTTCCGCTGCGCTTGCCGCTTTCATTGCCGTCCTTTCTCGTATCGCATCATGATGACCATCAACGTGTATAGCAATCCCTATTTAGGGGATTATAGGCCCAGTTTTGGGGATGATCCGTGAAAGCCGAGCGCTCGGCACTCGCAGCAGGCTGCCGTCAACGCTCGCGGAGATAACGCGGCTGCAGTCGGGAGAGAACGTGCACGCGGTGACTGGTCCCGCATACGCTTGCCAGACGGCAGTGTCAGAGGACGAATCCCAGCGGTGCAGCAGGCATTCGGGCCTGCCGGACCTCCCACGACAGGTCAGTGTATCTTGCCCTCCGCTGCGAGCGGCGGCAGCCGCGAATGCTCCGCCCGCAGCGCCGATCGCCGATCGGTGAAGCAGGCAGGCGCTCCGCTCGGCTAGAATGACGCCCATGAACACGATCTCCAACCCCACTTCCGGGCTGCCGCCGCCGGCGCC
This sequence comes from Rhodocyclus purpureus, assembly GCF_016653115.1. Lineage (GTDB taxonomy): Bacteria > Pseudomonadota > Gammaproteobacteria > Burkholderiales > Rhodocyclaceae > Rhodocyclus > Rhodocyclus purpureus. Next base: position 99,266 of record NZ_NHRX01000063.1, on the reverse strand, counting down.
TGCCTCGCTGACGCTGCGCGAGCGGCTCGGCCTCTACGCCAAGCTGATGCGGCTGGACAAGCCGATCGGCATCTTGCTGCTGCTCTGGCCGACCTACTGGGCGCTGTGGTTGTCGTCCTCCGGTCATCCCGACTGGACCGTTTTCCTGATCTTCACGCTCGGCACCGTGCTGATGCGCTCGGCCGGCTGCGTCATCAACGACTTCGCCGACCGCGACTTCGACCCGCACGTCGCACGCACCAAGCTGCGGCCGCTGGCGGCGCGCAAGCTGAGCACCCGCGAAGCGCTGATCCTGTTCGCGGTGCTCGTCGTCCTCGCCTTCATCCTGATCCTGCCGCTCAAGAACCTGCTGGTGATCGAGCTCTCGTTCGGCGCGCTGTTCTTCGCCGCCAGCTACCCCTTCACCAAGCGCTTCTTCGGAATCCCGCAGTCCTACCTCGGCATCGCCTACGGTTTCGGCATCCCGATGGCCTTCGCCGCGCACCTCGACAGCGTCCCTGCGGCGGCATGGTGGCTGCTGCTCGCCAACGTCTTCTGGTCGGTCGCCTACGACACCGAGTACGCGATGGTCGACCGCCCCGACGATCTCAAGATCGGCATCAAGACCTCGGCGATCACCTTCGGCCGCTTCGACGTCGCCGCGGTGATGCTCTGCTACGCGCTGACGCTCTCCCTGGTGACCTGGGTCGGCCATGGTTTCGGGCTCGGCGCCTTCTTCTACGTCGGCATCGCTGTCTCGGCCGGCATCGCGCTCTATCACTGGACCCTGATCCGCAATCGCGAGGGCGGTCCCTGCTTCAAGGCCTTCCTGCACAACAACTGGATCGGCGCCGCGATCTTCGCCGGCATCGTGCTTGACTACCTCTTCGCCAACGGAGGATCGTGATGTTCCGTTCGCTCAAGTTGCTCGGGGTGGCCGCGCTGGCCACCGTCGGCCTGGCGTCCGGCGTGCAGGCTGCCGACGACACGCGCATCGCCGTCGCCATGCCGGAAGCCGCCGCACGCAACCTGCGCCTGGAGATGGTGGACAACCTGCGCGCGCTCGCCGAGATCCAGTCACTGCTCGCCGCCGGCAAGGTCGCCGAAGCCGGCCCGGTCGCCGAGAAAAGCCTTGGCATCGGCGCGATGGGACGACACCGCAGCGAGCCGATGGACGCGCGTCCGGGCGCGCACATGCCGCCCGAGATGCACGCGATCGGCGTCGAGGGCCACCGCGCGGCGAGCGAGTTTGCGCGCGTCGCCGCCACCGGCGAGCGCGACCCGGCGCTGTCCGCGCTCACCGGAATCTACAACCACTGCGTCGCCTGCCACAGCATTTACAGGATCAGATGAAATATCACGACCTGCGCGACTTCATCGCGCAACTGGAAAAGATCGGCGAACTGAAGCGCATCAGCGTCCCCGTCGATACGCGCCTCGAGATGACCGAGATCTGCGACCGCGTGCTGCGCGCGGGCGGTCCGGCGCTGCTCTTCGAGAAGCCGGTCGGGCCGAACGGCGAGTACGCCATCCCGGTGCTCGCCAACCTGTTCGGGACGCCGCGCCGCGTCGCGCTCGGCATGGGCGAGGAATCGGTCGAGGCACTGCGCGAAGTCGGCAAGCTGCTCGCCTTCCTCAAGGAACCCGAGCCGCCGAAGGGCTTGAAGGACGCCTGGGAGAAGCTGCCCGTGTTCCGCCAGGTGCTCAACATGTCGGCGAAGTCGGTGGGTAAGGCGCCCTGCCAGGAAGTGGTGATCGAGGGTAAGGACGTCGACCTCGCGCGCCTGCCGATCCAGCACTGCTGGCCGGGCGACGTTGCGCCGCTGATCACCTGGGGGCTGACGATCACGCGCGGTCCGAACAAGAACCGGCAGAACCTCGGCATCTACCGGCAGCAGGTGATCGGCCCGAACAAGCTGATCATGCGCTGGCTCGCGCACCGCGGTGGTGCGCTCGACTTCCGCGACCATTGCCTCGCGCATCCGGGTAAGCCCTTCCCGGTCTCGGTCGCGCTCGGCGCCGACCCGGCGACCATCCTCGGCGCGGTGACGCCGGTTCCCGATTCGCTGTCCGAATACCAGTTCGCCGGCCTCCTGCGTGGTTCGCGCAGCGAGCTCGTCAAGTCGATCGGCAACGACCTGCAGGTGCCCGCGTCGGCCGAGATTGTCCTCGAAGGCTACATCGACCCGAACGAGACAGCGCTCGAAGGTCCCTACGGCGACCACACCGGTTACTACAACGAGCAGGCGTCGTTCCCCGTATTCACCATCGAGCGCATCACAATGCGCCGTGACCCGATCTACCACAGCACCTACACCGGCAAGCCGCCCGACGAGCCGGCGATGCTCGGCGTCGCGCTGAACGAGGTGTTCGTCCCGCTCCTGCAGAAGCAGTACCCGGAGATCGTCGACTTCTACCTGCCGCCCGAGGGCTGCTCGTACCGGCTGGCGGTGGTCAGCATCAGGAAGCAGTATCCCGGCCACGCGCGCCGGATCATGTTCGGCGTCTGGAGCTTCCTGCGCCAGTTCATGTACACCAAGTTCATCATCGTCGTCGACGACGACGTGAACACGCGCGACTGGAAGGAAGTGATCTGGGCAATGACCACCCGCGTCGACGCCGCGCGCGACACGCTGATCGCCGAGAACACGCCGATCGACTACCTCGACTTCGCGAGTCCTGTTTCCGGGCTCGGCAGCAAGATGGGGATCGACGCGACCAACAAGTGGCCGGGCGAAACGAGCCGCGAGTGGGGGACGCCGATCGTCATGGATGCGGCGGTCAGGGAGCGTGTCGACGCGCTGTGGCCGCAGCTCGGCCTGTGAGCCGGCGGGAGGGAGGGCGCAGCGTGCTCCGGACACTGCACTGAAGCACTGAACGCGGCCGCGAGGCCGGGAGGGAGGGCATCATGAGCGGTCGATCCGATCTGGTTCCGGCGAACGAGGAATCCCTCGTCCGCATCACGCACGTGATCTACGCGCTGCACGCGCTGTCGGCGCTGACCGGCGTGCTCACGGCAGCGACCGTCATCGGCGCCTTCCTGTTCGGCTGGCCGTCGATCATCGCGGTGATCATCAACTACGTCAAACGCCCCGATGTCGCCGGCAGCTGGCTGGAAAGCCATTTCCGCTGGCAGATCCGCACCTTCTGGTTCGCCGCGCTGTGGGCGACAATCGCGCTCGTCGTCGCCTTCACCGTCGTCCTGCTGCCGCTGGCGATGTTTGCCTACTTGGTGCTCACCCTCTGGCTGCTCTACCGCGTCGCCCGCGGCTGGCTGGCGCTCGCCGACCGGCGGCAGATATGAATACTGATTCTGTCGGGTGACGCTGCGCCAACCGTCGTGGCAAGTTCCACCACCCCGGAGCATCAAGAGCGCCCATTCGCTGCCGTCATTGCGAGGCGCGCAGCGCCGTGGCAATCCAGTTCGTTCTTCCGAGTCCTTGGCGCTTATTCACGGGCGCCCAGCTAACAGGCCTACGCGCTGGATCGCCACGCCCTGCGGGCTCGCGATGACGCGTTGCTATCCCGTCATTGCGAGGCGCGAAGCGCCGTGGCAATCCAGTTCGTTCTTCCGAGTCCTTGGCGCTCATTCACGGGCGCCCAGCTAACAGGCCTACACACTGGATCGCCACGCCCTGCGGGCTCGCGATGACGCGTCGCTATCCCGTCATTGCGAGGCGCGCAGCGCCGTGGCAATCCAGTTCGTTCTTCCGAGTCCTTGGCGCTTATTCACGGGCGCCCAGCTAGCAGGCCTACGCACTGGATCGCCACGCCCTGCGGGCTCGCGATGACGCGTTGCTATCCCGTCATTGCGAGGCGCGCAGCGACGTGGCAATCCAGTTCGTTCTTCCGAGTCCTTGGCGCTCATTCACGAGCGCCCAGCTAACAGGCCTACGCACTGGATCGCCACGCCCTGCGGGCTCGCGATGACGCGTCGCTATCCCGTCATTGCGAGGCGCGCAGCGCCGTGGCCATCCAGTTCGTTCTTCCGAGTCCTTGCCGCTCATTCACGGGCGCCCAGCTAGCAGGCCTACGCGCTGGATCGCCACGCCCTGCGGGCTCGCGATGACGCGTCGCTGTCCCGTCATTGCGAGGCGCGCAGCGCCGTGGCAATCCAGTTCGTTCTTCCGAGTCCTTGGCG
>NZ_NHRX01000063.1:0-95048 GCF_016653115.1 Rhodocyclus purpureus | reverse complement strand
GGCGCCCAGCTAGCAGGCCTACGCGCTGGATCGCCACGCCCTGCGGGCTCGCGATGACGCGTCGCTGTCCCGTCATTGCGAGGCGCGCAGCGCCGTGGCAATCCAGTTCGTTCTTCCGAGTCCTTGGCGCTCATTCACGGGCGCCCAGCTAGCAGGCCTACGCGCTGGATCTCCACGCCCTGCGGGCTCGCGATGACGCGTCGCTATCCCGTCATTGCGAGGCGCGCAGCGCCGTGGCAATCCAGTTCGTTCTTCCGAGTCCTCGGCGCTTATTCACGGGCGCCCAGCTAACAGGCCTACGCACTGGATCGCCAAGCCCTGCGGGCTCGCGATGACGCGTCGCTATCCGGTCATTGCGAGGCGCGCAGCGCCGTGGCAATCCAGTTCGTTCTTCCGAGTCCTTGGCGCTCATTCACGAGCGCCCAGCTAGCAGGCCTACGCACTGGATCGCCACGCCCTGCGGGCTCGCGATGACGAATTGCTATCCCGTCATTGCGAGGCGCGCAGCGCCGTGGCAATCCAGTTCGTTCTTCCGAGTCCTTGGCGCTCATTCACGGGCGCCCAGCTAGCAGGCCTACGCGCTGGATCGCCACGCCCTGCGGGCTCGCGATGACGCGTCGCTATCCCGTCATTGCGAGGCGCACAGCGCCGTGGCAATCCAGTTCGTTCTTCCGAGTCCTTGGCGCTCATTCACGGGCGCCCAGCTAGCAGGCCTACGCACTGGATCGCCACGCCCTGCGGGCTCGCGATGACGCGTCGCTATCCCGTCATTGCGAGGCGCGCAGCGCCGTGGCAATCCAGTTCGTTCTTCCGAGTCCTCGGCGCTCATTCACGAGCGCCCAGCTAGCAGGCCTACGCGCTGGATCGCCACGCCCTGCGGGCTCGCGATGACGCGTCGCTGTCCCGTCATTGCGAGGCGCGCAGCGCCGTGGCAATCCAGTTCGTTCTTCCGAGTCCTTGGCGCTCATTCACGAGCGCCCAGCTAGCAGGCCTACGCACTGGATCGCCACGCCCTTCGGGCTCGCGATGACGCGTCGCTATCCGGTCATTGCGAGGCGCGCAGCGCCGTGGCAATCCAGTTCGTTCTTCCGAGTCCTTGGCGCTCATTCACGGGCGCCCAGCTAACAGGCCTACGCACTGGATCGCCACGCCCTGCGGGCTCGCGATGACGGGCTGCTGCTTCGGGGCAGCGCCTTTGCTGCAGCCGCTTTGTCGTCTCGTCGAGTTAGCGCAGCGTAAGTCGACACATCCTGCAGTCCCCGTATTCACATGCCGTCCCCGATCCAGGCCAGCAGCGCGTCCATCGCCGCCCTGCCGTGGCTGGCGCGCGGGTCGTTGATCAGGAACACCGTCACCCAGCGCCGGCCGTTGCGGTCGAGGACGTAACCGGCGAGTGCGCGCACGCCGTCGAGCGACCCCGTCTTCAGGTGCGCGCGCCCGCTCACGGCGCTGCTGCGCTGGCGCAGCGTGCCGTCGACGCCGGCGACCGGCAGCGAGGAGGCAAATTCGGGCATCACCGGGCTCGCCCATGCGGCGAGCAGCAGGCGCGCCAGTCCCTCGGCCGAGATGCGCTCGCCACGCGACAGCCCCGAGCCGTTATCGATCACGAGTCCGGGCAGTTGCAGTCCCTTCGCAGCCAGCCAGTCCTCGACACGGCGCCGCGCCGCTTCCGGGGTCGCCGGCCGCCCGGCGGCCAGGCCGAGCAGCAGTTGCCGCGCCATCACGTTGTTGCTGTACTTGTTGATGTCGCGGACGATGTCGGCGAGCGGCGGTGACTCCTGCGTGGCGACGAGGCGCGCCGCGGGCGGCGTCGTCCCGGCACGCACCTGCCCCGCGAGCGTGCCGCCGAGTTCGCGCCAGAGTGCACGGAACAGGCGTTCTACCTGCAGGTCAGCCGGCCACGGCGACAGGTGCAGCGCCTTCTCGCCACAGCCGGCGGGAAAGTGGCCGACCAGTTCGATGCCATCGGCGCGGTTGCGCGCCTGCACCTGGTCGCGCCAGTCGCCGCAGGCTGCGTCGACGAACTTGAGTTCGTTGGCGACGGCGATGCCGTCGTCCGGCGTCTCGGGAATCACCTGCACCGCGCGCCGCTCGCCGTCGGCGACGAGGGTCAGCCGGATGCTGTCGAGATTGACCAGCAGCGCGTCGGGACCGACGTTGTAGGGTCTGAGCGGCCTGCCGTCGAAGGCGGCCGGGTCATGCGGCGGCAGCGCGAAGGCGCTGCGGTCGAGCACCAGGTCGCCGGCGATGTCGCTGATGCCGCGCGCACGCAGCTGGCGCAGCAGCAGCCAGAACGCCTCGACCGTCAGCTTCGGGTCGCCGCTACCGCGCAGGTAGAGGTTGCCGGCCAGCCGTCCGTTCGCGGGCGCCGCGTCGACCAGTGCCTCGGTCTTCCAGGTATGGGCGGGACCGAGCAGTTCGAGCCCGGCCCAGGTGGTCAGCAGCTTCATCGTCGACGCCGGATGCATCGCCGTCTGTGCGTTGTGCGCGAGCAGCGGGCGCCCGCCATCGACTGCCTGCACGACGACGGCGACCCTGTCGCTGGCGATCCCGGCCGTGCGCAAGGCGGCGGCGACGGGCTTGGGCAAGGGATCGGTGGCAGCGCAGTCGAGCGCGAGCAGGGCGCCGGCGACGAGCGCAAGCAGCTGCCGCGAAAGGGCGTGTCTCATGGCTGGGGGCGGCGGACGCCAGGCCGCTTGGTGAGGTGGTTCATCTGCGCGATTGTAGCCGGCCGACGCTGCGATTCCAGCTCGCCTCCGCAACGCGCCGCACGAGCGTTTCCTCCCGGCATTTTTCGTTCGTCTTGGGATTACGTTTGTGTGAAGCTGTTACGCATTGTTGCAGGCGTAAGCGAGTCGTAAGCCTCATGTCCTATTCTCGATCCTGAAGTAAAGCCGGACCGCCCATCGTGCGGATCATTAGCGAGGAGGAGCGAAACATGAAAGACGACGTCGCGGCACGAATAGCCGCCAATCCCAAGTACCAGAAGCTGAAGAGTACGCGAGCCGGCTTCAGCATCGTCATGACCATCCTGATGATGGTCGTGTACTACGGTTACATCCTGCTCATCGCCTTCAACAAGGAATGGCTGGGAACCAAGCTCGGCGAAGGCATGACCACCTCGGTCGGCATCCCGCTCGGCCTCGGGGTGATCGCCTTCACGATCATCATCACCAACATTTACGTGCGGCGCGCCAACACCGAGTTCGACGCGCTCAACGCGGAAGTCGTCCGCGAGGAGGGACGCAAATGATGACGCAAACGACGCGCAACACGCTGGCGCTGGTCGTCGGCCTGGCCGCAGCGGGGGCTGCGCTGGCCGCCGGCGCCGACCTCGGCCAGACCAGCAAGCAGGCCACCAACTGGGTCGCCATCGGCATGTTCGGCGCCTTCGTCGCGCTGACCCTGTTCATCACCAAGTGGGCAGCCGCGAAGACCCGCTCGGCGGCCGATTTCTACACCGCCGGTGGCGGCATCACCGGCTTTCAGAACGGCCTGGCGATCGCCGGCGACTACATGTCGGCAGCCTCGTTCCTGGGTATCTCCGGTCTCGTCTTCGCCAGCGGCTTCGACGGGCTGATCTTCTCGATCGGCTGGCTGGTCGGCTGGCCGGTGATCACCTTCCTGATGGCCGAACGCCTGCGTAACCTCGGCAAGTTCACCTTCGCCGACGTCGCTGCGTACCGCTTCTCGCAGACGCCGATCCGCAGCTTCGCCGCGACCGGCTCGCTGGTCGTCGTCGCCTTCTACATGATCGCGCAGATGGTCGGTGCCGGTCAGCTGATCAAGGTGCTGTTCGGTCTCGAGTACCAGTACGCGGTGGTCATCGTCGGCGTGCTGATGATGATGTACGTGCTCTTCGGCGGCATGACCGCGACCACCTGGGTGCAGATCATCAAGGCAGTGATGCTGCTCTGCGGTGCGACCTTCATGGCTATTGCCGTGCTCTACCAGTTCAACTTCAACCCGGAAGCGCTGTTCGCCAAGGCCGTCGAGGTGCACGCCAAGCACGACCTGATCATGGCGCCCGGCGGCCTGATCAAGGACCCGATCTCGGCGATCTCGGTCGGTCTGGCGCTGATGTTCGGTACCGCTGGCCTGCCGCACATCCTGATGCGCTTCTTCACCGTCCCGAGCGCTGCCGAAGCACGCAAGTCGGTCGGCTGGGCGACCACCTGGATCGGCTACTTCTACATCCTCACCTTCATCATCGGCTTCGGCGCGATCGTCATGCTGACGCAGGATCCGGCTTCGTACTACGTCGATGGTGACATCGCCAAGGGTCTGAAGGGCGGCGGCAACATGGCTGCGGTGCACCTGGCCAACGCGGTCGGCGGCAACGTCTTCCTCGGCTTCATCTCGGCGGTGGCCTTCGCGACCATCCTCGCCGTTGTTGCCGGCCTGACGCTGTCGGGTGCCTCGGCGGTTTCGCACGACCTCTACGCGACGGTGTTCAAGAAGGGTAACGCCGACTCGGCCGCCGAACTGCGCGTGTCGAAGATCACCACGATCTGCCTCGGCATCCTCGCGGTCATCCTCGGCATCCTGTTCGAGAAGGAAAACGTCGCCTACATGGTCATGCTCGCCTTCGCCATCGCCTGCTCGGCCAACTTCCCGGTACTGTTCATGTCGGTGCTGTGGAAGGACTGCACGACGCGCGGCGCGGTTGCCGGTGGTACCGTCGGCCTGCTCATGTCGGTCGGCCTGACCGTCCTCTCGCCGGCTGTCTGGGAAGCCGTCCTGCTCAACGAGAAGGGTAGCGCACCGTTCCCGTACTCGTCGCCGGCGCTGTTCTCGATGTCCGCCGCCTTCTTCGTCATCTGGCTGGTGTCGATCCTCGACCGCAGCGCACAGGCGAGCAAGGAACGTGCAGCCTTCCTGGCGCAGCAGGTGCGTTCGGAGACCGGCATCGGCGCTTCGACCGCCAGCGCGCACTGAGTCGCAACATGGACGGCTTGAAGCAAGCTGTCCCCGGAAAGGCCCGGGGTAACCCGGGCCTTCCTGCGTTCACATGCCGGGAGATCTGGCCGGGCAGGGGCCGCAGCGCAGTGCTGCGGGTCGATGCGTTGCGCTCCGGTTTATGCATTGCATTATTCGTGCTTAAATGCCCGCTCGCTGCGTCGGCATGGTGAGGCAGCCGACGCTACAACGCCAGCGGGGCGCCGACCGCGCCGTGGCGAGCTTGAATCCGGGACTTCGCAATGCCAGCTTCGAACCGCCGCTTGCCGCTGCCGAGCACCCCCTGGCTGGTCCTCGCGCTGACGCTGCTGGTCATCGCTGCCATCATCGGCTTCGACCTCCTGTCCATGTACCGGAGCATCGACGCTCGGGAACGGGAGCGACTGGTCCAGCAGGCCGAGACCGTTGGCACCAACCTGAGCCACCGTTTGCAGAGCACCAGCAACGCGCTCGACGCCTTGCGCGACGACCTCCCCTGGTTGCTGACGCACCGGGACGGCGAGCGCCTGATCTCGCAGCGCATGCAGGCGATGGTCGATTCGATGACGGGCGTGCGCACGCTCTTTCTCGTCGATGTCGATGGCAAGGTGCTTGCCTCCAACCGCGTGGAGGCCTTGGGGCAGAATATAGGCGAACGGCCGCTTTATCAGATCATGCGCCGGGGCGCCGATCCCGGCGTCCTCTATCTCTCGCCGCCGGTCGCCAGCCCGCTCGGCGGCATCACGATGACGGTCGGCAAGCTCAGCCTCGACCACGACGGCAAGCCCGGCGGCTACGTCGTCGCCGCCGTCGATCCCGAGTATTTCAAGATCCTGCTCGGTTCGGTCGTCCATTCACCGGACACGCGTTCGTGGCTGATCCATGGCGACGGCGGTGTCCTGTTCACGGCGCCGGCAAACGAGAGCGTGCTCGGCAGGGATCTCAGCCAGACGGCGGACGGTCCCTTCGCCCGCTTCATGCGCAGCGGTGAGTTCAGCAGTATCCACGCCGGCATCGCGCCGCTCAGCGGTGAGAATCGCCTGTTTGCCTTTCGTTCGATCAGCCCGCTGGTGACGCCGGCGGACCAGATCCTGGTGAGCGTCGTCAGCCGTGATCGCGAAGCGATCTTTGCCCCGTGGTACCGCGAACTGGCAGTCAGGCTCGCGCTCTTTGCGCTGCTCGCGCTCGGCGGGATCTTCGCCTTGCTCAGCCATCAGCGGCGCCAGCGCGCGTACGGGAAGCTGGTCGAGATCCGCGAACGCGAGCGGGCCGAGGCCGAGACGAGAGTGCGCGAGAGCGAGGGGCGGCTGCGGCGGGCCGCCGAGGCTGCACAGTTCGGCGTCTTCGATATCGACCTCGAGGGCGGTCGCTCGTTCTGGTCGGCGGAGACGCGCTCGATTCTCGGCGTCCACGGCGACGTTCCCGTGCACGAGGCCGGCACCATTCCCGCCTTCGTGCATCCCGACGACGTCGGCCGGGTCGCGTCGCTGCTCGAAAGCTTGCGTGATTCCGCCGGCGACGGGCAGATCGATCTGGAATGCCGCGCGATCCGTCCGGACGGCAGCATGCGCTGGGTGCACATCAAGGGCCTGCGCCAACACGAGGCCGGCGGCGAAGGGCGGCTGCGCGACAGCGGCGTGGTGATCGACATCACCGAGCGCAAGCAGGCCGAGGAGGAACTGCGGGCGGCCAAGGAAGCCGCCGACGCCGCGACCAGGGCGAAGAGCGCCTTCCTCGCCAACATGAGCCACGAGATCCGCACGCCGCTCAACGCCATCGTCGGTAACGCCGAGTTGCTGCGCGCCGACAGCAGCGACCCGATGCAGAAACGGAAGATCGACCGCATCTGCGAGGCCTCGGGGCACCTGCTCTCGATCATCAACGACATCCTCGACCTGTCGAAGATCGAGTCCGGACAGCTGAGGCTCGAACACGCGGACTTCGAACTCGCCGCGCTGGTCGAGCGGGTGCTGCACCTGTTCGAGGAGCCGGCACGTGGGAAGGGGCTGGCGCTGACGGGAGATGTGGCGCCGGACCTGCGTCAGCTGCGCCTGCAGGGAGACGCGCTGCGCCTGGCGCAGGTGCTCATCAACCTGGGCAGCAACGCGATCAAATTCACCGAGCGCGGCGAGGTGCGCTTGGCGGTTGTCGGTGCCGTGGATGGTGTGGAGGAAGGCGAGCGTGTCCGCCTGCGCTTCTCGGTATCCGATACCGGCTGCGGTATCGCCGCGCCCGACCAGGCCGGGCTGTTCAGGCCATTCACGCAGGTGGATGCGTCGGCGACACGTCGCCACGGCGGCACCGGACTCGGTCTCGCGATCAGCCAGCGCCTGGTCGGGATGATGGGGGGCAGGATCGAGGTCGACAGCGCGCCCGGAAGCGGCAGCGTCTTCCGCTTCGAACTGCTGCTGGCGCGTGCGGTCGCGCCGGCCGGCACGCCGCAGCCGGTCGCCGGCTCGGCCCCGGAGTTTGCCGACCGCTGGATCCTGCTCGCCGAGGACCAGCCGCTCAACCAGGAAATCCTGCGCGACATGCTGGTCAGGCTCGGCTGCCGGGTCGATGTCGCCGGCGACGGGGTGGAGGCCGTCGAGCGCGCGCGCAGTGTCGGCTTCGACCTGATCCTGATGGACGTGCAGATGCCGCGGCTGGACGGCCTCGCCGCGACGCGGGTCATCCGCGCGCTGCCTGGCTATCGTGACGTGCCGATCATCGCGCTGACCGCGAGCGTCTTTGCCGAGGACCGGCAGCTCTGTCTCGACGCCGGAATGAACGCGCACCTCGGCAAGCCGGTGACGCCGGACATGCTCGCCCGCATCCTCGGCCAATGGCTGCCCGGTGCCGGCTGGCTGCCGGCCGCAGCGCTGCAGGCGCCGGCGCTGCCGACTGGCGCCGACGGCGAACTCGCCGTGGCGCTGCGCAAGCTGCCGGGGATCGAGCTCGATGCCGACTGGCTGGCCTCGGCCGAACGGATCGATGCGTACCGATCACGGCTGCAGCGTTTCATCGACGTCGACGGCGACGCCATGGCGCGCTGCCTCGCCTGTCTCGACGCCGGCGACGGCGAAGGCGCCCGGCGCGTGGCCCACAGCCTGAAGGGGATCGCCGGCATGCTCGGCGTACGGCGGGTCGCCGCGCTCGCCGGCGAGATCGAACTCTGTCTGCGCCAGGGGGCTGCCGATTTCGTCCTACGCCACCTGGCCAGCGAATGCCAGACCGAACTGGCGAGCCTGGCGCAGGCGCTCGCGGCGCTGCCGACGCGCGCTGCGGCGGCAAGCTGAAGCGCCCGGCCGCCGCCGGCGAAAATGTTTGTATCGCCTGCCCTTGAAAACGGGATTTCCATCCTTATAATTAGCACTCGTTAGTGATGAGTGCTAACAGCCCTGCCGGGTAACTGCACATTGCCGACCCGGCAGGCACCGATCACTGAAACGACCATCGAGTCAATACCAAGGAGAAATTGCATGAAAATCCGTCCTTTGCATGATCGCGTGATCGTCAAGCGTGTCGAGGAAGAGCGCAAGACTGCTTCCGGCATCGTCATCCCCGACGCAGCCGCTGAAAAACCCGATCAAGGCGAAGTGATCGCCGTCGGTAACGGCAAGATTCTCGACGACGGCAAGGTTCGTCCGATGTCCGTCAAGGTTGGCGACCGCGTGCTGTTCGGCAAGTACTCCGGCCAGACCGTCAAGGTCGATGGCCAGGAACTGCTGGTCATGCGTGAAGAAGACATCATGGGCGTCGTCGAGGCCTAAGCCTCCGCCCGCAACGAAAACGTTTCAGGAGATATTGAATGGCTGCCAAACAAGTCCTTTTTGCTGACGATGCCCGCGCCAAGGTCGTCAATGGCGTGAATGTCCTGGCCAACGCGGTCAAGGTCACCCTCGGTCCGAAGGGCCGCAACGTGGTTCTGGAGCGTTCCTTCGGCGCCCCGACCGTGACCAAGGACGGCGTTTCCGTCGCCAAGGAAATCGAACTGAAGGACAAGTTCGAGAACATGGGCGCGCAACTGGTCAAGGAAGTCGCTTCCAAGACCTCCGACAACGCCGGTGACGGCACCACCACCGCCACCGTGCTGGCCCAGGCGATCGTCCGCGAAGGCTTCAAGTACGTTGCCGCCGGCTTCAACCCGACGGACCTCAAGCGCGGCATCGACAAGGCCGTCACCGCGATCGTCGCCGAAGTGAAGTCGATCTCGCGTCCGACCACGACCTCCAAGGAAATCGCCCAGGTCGGCTCGATCTCGGCCAACTCCGACGCTGACATCGGCGACATCATCGCCAGCGCGATGGAGAAGGTCGGCAAGGAAGGCGTCATCACCGTCGAAGACGGCAAGTCGCTGCAGAACGAACTCGAAGTCGTCGAAGGCATGCAGTTCGACCGCGGCTACCTGTCGCCCTACTTCATCAACAACCCGGACAAGCAGATCGCCGTCCTGGAAAACCCCTTCGTCCTGCTCTTCGACAAGAAGATCTCGAACATCCGCGACCTGCTGCCGGTGCTCGAACAAGTCGCCAAGGCTGGCCGTCCGCTGCTGATCATCGCCGAAGACGTCGAAGGCGAAGCGCTGGCGACCCTGGTCGTCAACAACATCCGCGGCATCCTGAAGACCGTCGCCGTCAAGGCCCCGGGCTTCGGTGACCGTCGCAAGGCCATGCTCGAAGACATCGCCATCCTGACCGGTGGCCAGGTCATCGCCGAAGAAGTCGGCCTGACCCTGGAAAAGGCAACCCTGCAGGACCTCGGCCAGGCTTCGCGCATCGAAGTCGGCAAGGAAAACACGACGATCATCGACGGTGCCGGCCAGGCCGCCAACATCGAAGCTCGCGTCAAGCAGATCCGCATCCAGATCGAGGAAGCGACCTCCGACTACGACCGCGAGAAGCTGCAAGAGCGTGTCGCCAAGCTGGCCGGTGGCGTTGCCGTGATCAAGGTCGGCGCTGCCACCGAAGTCGAAATGAAGGAAAAGAAGGCCCGTGTCGAAGACGCGCTGCACGCCACCCGTGCCGCCGTTGAAGAAGGCATCGTCCCCGGCGGTGGCGTCGCGCTGCTGCGCGCCCGTGCCGCGATCAAGGACCTCAAGGGCGACAACCACGACCAGGACGCCGGCATCAAGATCGTCCTGCGCGCGATCGAAGAGCCGCTGCGCCAGATCGTCGCCAACGCCGGCGACGAGCCCTCGGTCGTCGTCAACCAGGTCCTGCAAGGCACCGGCAACTACGGCTACAACGCCGCCAACGGCACCTACGGTGACCTCGTCGAACTGGGCGTTCTCGACCCCGCCAAGGTGACCCGTTCGGCGCTGCAGAACGCCGCTTCGGTCGCCGGCCTGATCCTGACCACCGACGCACTGGTTGCCGAGCAGGCCGAAGACAAGCCGGCCGCCGGTGGCATGGGCGGTATGGGTGGCATGGGCGGCATGGGCGGCATGGACATGGGCATGTAATCGCCCGAGTCAGTCACTCGTAGCACGCAGTACCCAGGAAAAACCCCGCTTCGGCGGGGTTTTTCTTTATCGATCGTCTTCGATTCGGGCCTGCCGGCCCTCACACGAGATGCCGATGCCGCGAGCGTCTTTCGTGGCAGCGGCGGCAGCCGCGAATCCGGCGCGTCCCCGTTCGGCTAGACGCCGTGCCGCTCGCGCAGCAGGGCCGCGGCTTCGGCGATCGCCTTGAGCTTGGCCTCGGCGATCCGGGCAGACGCGATCGGGTTGTCGGCGAAGGTGGCAAAGCCGCAGTCGGGGTTGAGCAGCACGCGCTGCGCGCCGAAGATCGCGATCGCCCGTTCGGCGCGGGCGACGATCTCGTCGACGCTCTCGATGCGCTCGTGTTTCTGGTTGACCACGCCGACGCCGATGCGCTTGTCTTCCGGCAGCTCGCGCAAGACCTCGATCTCGCCGGCGCGCGGCGTCGACAGCTCGAGCATCAGGGTGCCGACCTTCAGCTCCTGGAACAGGGGCAGCAGGGGCCGGTAGTCGCCGGACAGCGCCACCGACTCGTCGGTCGTCCAGTTGCCGCGGCAGACGTGCAGCGCCGTGCGTTCGGGCGGCGCGTAGGCGACCACCGCGTTGATCAGTTCGCGCGCAAATGCCAGTTCCTCGGCGACCGGCTTCTTCTCACCGAGCGCGCCGCACATGAAGCTGCGCCCGCCCGATCCTGGCCGCTCGCGGGCGAACACCACTTCCGACAGCACCGGCTCGTCGAACTGCACCAGCGCTGCGCCGGCGTCGAGCAGGTCGGCGAGTTCGGCGCGCAATACGGCGACGATGTCCTCGGCCAGTTCCTCGCGCGAGGCGTAGGCGCGGTCCGACAGGCACTCCATCCACATCGTGCGCGTCAGCAGGTAGGGGCCGGGCAGCGCGACCTTCACCGGCTTGTCGGTCAGGGTGCGGGCGAAGTCGAGTTCGTTCAGGGTCAAGGGCCGGCTGCGGCCGATGCGGCCGAACACGGCCGGGTGGCGAACCTCGTGCGCCGGGATGTCGAGCGCGCGCATCTCCTTCTCGAATTTCACCGGGTCGCTGACGTAGGGCAGCAGGTCGGTGAGCGGGATCAGCTGGCAGTTGTCGAGGATGCCGCCGACGAAGCTCGCGTAGGAATCGCGTCGCTGCTCGCCGTCGGTGACGACGTCGACACCGGCGCGCAACTGCGCTTCGACGGCCAGCCTGACCGCATCGTCGGCGGTGGCCTGGAAATCCTCTTCAGACATGCGGCCCGCCATGCGCTCGTGGATCGCCTGCAGCGTCCACCGCGGTCGCGGCCACGAGCCGAGTCCCATCACCGACAGGGGACGGATCGGCGGCGCGGCGACGACGCGGCGCCGCTCCGGCTGCGGCCGGGCGGGGGCGACGCCCGCAGCGACATCCGGCACCACGCGGGCAGGCGCCGCCTGCACCGAGGCGCCGCCGAAGGCTCCCTTGCTGACCAGATAGCTCACCTGATTCCCGTCGCGCTGCTCGGTCGAGACCAGTTCGTTGCCGGTCATCCGGCACCAGGCCGGCAGGTCGACCTTCACCGTCGAATCGGTGGACAGGATCTCCAGCGTCTGCCCGGCGCTCAGGGGGTCGATGTGGCGGCGGATCAGCAGCAGGAGGCCGCTGCCGCAGTCGAGATCGCCGCCGTCGAAACTCGTGTCCGGCGCTACCGGATGTCGGTCGAGGCTCATGTCGCCAGCACTCAGTAGCTGATGCAGGAAGCACCCTGCGCAAGGAACTCGACGAGCTTGGCGCCGCCGACCACCTGCGCGCCGTCGACGATCTGGCTCTCGTCGAAGCCGCGCTTCTTGATGCACGGGGAGCAGACGAACAGGGTGCCGCCCGCCGCCAGGTAGTTGTCGAGCAGCTGCTTCAAGGGCGCGAAGCCCTCCTCGTGGATGTCGTCGGCGTAGCCCTTGACCGCGAGGCGCACCGCCTCGGTGCTCAGGAAGACCAGGGTTTCCTGCCCGGAGGCGACCGCGGCGTTGGCAACGACGAAGGCGACGGTCGCCTTGTCGCAGTCGTCCTTGGCATGGGTGACGCTGACGCAGATCTTGGCCATGGGAGAGCTCCTCATTTACGCTGGATGAAAAAATCGTGGCTGGCAGGGTCGCAGTGAAGCAGCACATGGCCGGTCATGCGGCACCAGGCGGGAATGTCGGCGGGCGCACCCGGGTCGAGCGCGGTCAGGCGCAGCACCTCACCCGGCTGCAGCCGGCGCAGGCGCAGCATCAGTTCCATGACCAGTTCGCCGCAGCCGAGATCGCCGGCGTCCCAGTGGGCTTGATGGGGAGGTGCGGAGTCGGTCATCGTGAGCTCGCTTGTTCAGAAAGAAAGAATGCGCCATTCGGGGTCGAGGCTGCGCATGACCACCGTCGCCGCCCCGGCGGCACCGGAGAATTCGGCGATCTTCGCCTCGTCGGCGCCGACGTGCTGCTTCAGCGCCTTGCTGCAGGCCAGGAAACGCGCGCCGTACTGCGCCGCTTCCTGCAGGTAGTCATGGACGGTCCTGCCGTCGCCTTCGCCGGCGTCGAGACCGGCGGCGACGCCTTCGACGAGCAGGCGCACCGCGCGACCGATGAAATGAACCTCGACCTCGCAGTCCATCGCGGCGGCCACCGCGGCATAGACGAGCGGCATGACCGAGTCCTCGGCACGTTCGGGGATCGCCATCGACATGATGATCGCCAGTTTCCGGCAGGTATTCGCTTCGCTCATCGTCCGGGCGCGTTTGGTCTGTGGATGGAGTCTGATCTTAACGCGAAACGTGGAGCAATTTCTTGAAACATCGGCCGGCCTGGTCTGCCGAATCCGTCGCGATCAGCAGCGCGTCATCGCGAGCCCGTAGCGCGTGGCGACCCAGACAGCGCGTCATCGCGAGCCCGCAGGGCGTGGCGATCCAGTGTGTAGGGCTGAATGGAAGAACGAACTGGATTGCCACGGCGCTGCGCGCCTCGCAATGACAGTTATGGTCTCAGCCCCTCTCCATGCACTCCCGGAATACGTCTATTCCGGGGAGGCAGGCCAAGCATAGGATGACGGCAGCGAATGGCTGCGTTTCATGCTCAGGAGTGGCACCACTCGCCATGATCGTTAGCCTGAATGCGGGGGCATGACCACGTTTTGGCCGACGCGCTGCCTCCCGGCATGAGCGCCGCTTCGGGAAGGCTGGCTCGCGGGTCGCTCGCCGCATGCTGCGGCGCAACAGCCGACGCCTTCCGAGTTTGTTAAACTCGGGGTCTGCACGTGCTCTTGCCATGGGATGTCGTCATGGGCCCCATGTCGGCTACACGCTGCTGGTTCTTCAACTCTCCTTGGCTGCAATGCGGATCCTCCTCGCCGAAGACGACCAGATCATCTCCGATGGCCTCAGCCGCTCGCTGCGCCAGTCGGGCTATGCCGTCGACTGCGCCTTCTCGGGAGTGGACGCCGACACCGCGCTGCTCACCAACGGCTACGATCTCGTCATCCTCGACATCGGCCTGGGCCGCATGTCCGGCCTCGAAGTGTTGCGCCGTCTCCGCGCGCGCGGCGCGACGACGCCGGTGCTGATGCTCACCGCGCTCGACGGTACCAGCGACCGCGTGCGCGGCCTCGACCTCGGCGCCGACGACTACATGGCCAAGCCCTTCGAACTCGCCGAGCTCGAAGCGCGCGTGCGGGCGCTGACGCGGCGCTCCTCGCAGACGACGCCGGTCGTCCAGATCGGCGCGCTGACCTACGACCAGAGCGGGCGCAGCGCCCGCCTCGGCGGCGTAGCGCTCGAACTCTCGGCCAGGGAGGTCGGCCTGCTCGAAGTGCTGATTTCGCGCGCCGGTCGCCTGGTGAGCAAGGACCAGCTGGTCGACAAGCTGTGCGGCTGGGGCGAGGAAGTCAGCCACAACGCGATCGAAGTCTATGTGCACCGCCTGCGCAAGAAGCTGGAGCCGGGCGGCGTGCGCATCGCCACCGTGCGCGGGCTCGGGTATTGCCTTGAAAAGCCAGCGGAAGAGCGCAAGTCCTGAGGGCCAGCGCTCGCTCTTCGGCGAGATCCTCGACTGGATGCTGGCGCCGCTCCTGTTCGTGTGGCCGATCAGCATCGCGATCACCCATTACATCGCCTACAGCGTCGCCGGTTTTCCCTACGACCAGTCCCTGCGCGAGCAGGCCACCGCGATCGGTCGCAAGGTGAGCTTCGAGAACGGCAAGCCGCGGGTCGCCTTTCCCGGTCCGGCGCGTGCCATGCTGCGCGCCGACGAACTCGACAGCGTCTATTTCCATGTGCTTGCTCCCGACCACAAGCTGATCGCCGGCGACAGCGAGTTGCCGCCGCCAGCGCTGGCCACTCCCGTCGAGGAGGAGGTCGGCGAGGTCTATTTCCGCGACGCCGAGGCCGACGGTCGCGACATCCGCGTCGCCTATCTCTACGTCGCCGAACCGGGGATGCCGCGCGAGCGCTGGCTCCTGGTCGAGGTCGGCGAGACCCTCGAAAAACGCGCGCAACTGGCCAACAAGATCATCGCCAGCGTGATCGTCTCGCAGTTCATCATCATCCCGCTGGCGGTCGTCCTCGTCTGGTTCGGCCTGTCGCAGGGCCTGCGCCCGCTGACCCGCCTGCGCGAGCGCATCGAGTCGCGCAGCGAAGGCGACCTCGCGCCGATCGCCGCGCCGCGCGTTCCCGAAGAGCTGCAGCCGCTGACCGACGCCTTCAACGCCATGATCGACCGCCTGCGCCAGAACATGGAGGTACAGCGCCGCTTCGTCGCCGACGCCGCGCACCAGTTGCGCACGCCGCTCACCGGGCTGAAGACCCAGGCGCAGTTCGCCATGCGCGAGAGCGACCCGCAAGCCCTGCGCCACGCGCTGCAGCAGATTGCCACCAGCGTCGACCGTGCCTCGCACCTGGTCGACCAGCTGCTCTCGCTGGCGCGCGCCGAGGGCAGCGAGAACACGCAGCAGACGCTGTCGCCGCTCGACCTCGACCAGCAGGTGCGTGCGGTCGTTGAAGACTGGGTGATGCTGGCGATCGACAGACAGATCGACCTCGGCTTCGAGAGCGGCGGGCCGGGCATCACCATCCTCGGCAACGCTTTCCTCCTCCGGGAACTGATCAACAACCTGATCGACAACGCGCTGCGCTACACGCCCGCCGGCGGTCGCGTCACCTGCCGCGTGCTTGCCGACGACGAAAGCGCGCGCATCGAGGTCGAGGACAGCGGCATCGGCATCAGCGAACAGGACGCCGCGCACGTCTTCGACCGCTTCTATCGCGTCGAGGGCACCGGCATCGACGGCAGCGGACTCGGGCTCGCCATCGTGCGCGAGATCGCCGACCTGCACGACGCCAGCGCCAGCCTCGGCCCGAACCGCGCCGCCGACGGCAGCCCGGCGCGCGGCGCCGTCGCGCGCGTCGTCTTTCCCCGCCACCGCCCGGCACCGCCCCCGGAGGCGCCGTCGCCGCAGCAGCAGCGCAGCATCCCGCTGCCACTGGCGTGAGTGCGCGCCCGGCCTCCGCCCGTGCTCCGCGCAGAAAAATTTGTGTGCAAAGCTTTGACGAAGCGCTCAGGCCTCGCTATAATGCGCACCTCGTTGGCCAGTTAGCTCAGTTGGTAGAGCAGCGGATTGAAAATCCGCGTGTCCGTGGTTCGATTCCGCGACTGGCCACCAAAGCATTCCAAGTAAAGACGCCGATCCATGTGGTCGGCGTTTTTGCGTTGACTTGGGCGAAAGTCTGTCGCTCGGGATGTCGCTGATCGTCGTGGGAGGTTTGGTTTCTTTTCATGCTCAGTGAAACAGCACCCCTGGAGGGGATGCTCTACAATGGGGGCCTGTCTTCTATTGGCGCGAAACTGATGGTTTACACCCACATTCGTACTCTTGGCCGTGGCGCATTCGGACGTGTGGAACTTGTACGTAACGAAGCTGGTGAGCAATTTGCTTTGAAGGTCTTTGATCCCAGCCCCAGTGTTGCGCATGCCATTCAAGCTGGCCATGTTTCTGCGGAGGAACTGCGGCGACGCTTTGCCAGTGAAGCAACCTATCAAGCCCAAGTCGCTCATCCGAACGTAGTCCGGGTTCTTGGGAGCGTGCTCGAAAGTACGCCTCCATATTTTGTGATGGAGCTTGCTGAGGCTACGCTCGCTACTGATCTATCGGCTGATCCAACGCTTGGAGGGATGGTGCAGCAAGTTTTGTTTGACATACTTGCTGGACTTGAGGGGATACATAGTTTTGGGATTTACCACAGAGATCTCAAGCCACAGAACATCCTCCGTCTCAGGAATCCGGACGGTTCGTTCCGTTATGCGATATCTGACTTTGGATTGATCAAGGTCGCCACCGGAAACGCGACGACTTTAACCGCAACGGGTACTCAAGGCGGTACAGAGCGATACGCTGCCCCCGAGTTGATAACAAATTTCAAACGCGCGACTGCGCGGTCTGACATTTTTTCTTTCGGCGTTATTCTGCTAGACATATTTGGTGGCGTGGCAAATCGCGTTCCTTATACCGAGGTTCAGTTCCCCGGAGCGGTGGGCGCAGTAGCATCAAAATGCACGAAGTCGCTTCCAGCTCGGAGGTACTCGTCCATCGCAGAGGTTCGGGCTGCTTTGTATGATGCTCTGCAGAATGAAGCGCCTCGGTTAGGTTCTCCGCATGAAGAGCAGATGGTGGAACTGTTGCGGTCAGAGCAGCGATTAACCGAGCTTCAGTGGGATCATGTGTTTTTGCTGCTTGAGGAAATCGCGGAGACATCGGGTTCACTTGCTCCCTTGCTGCGGGCTTTCACAAGAAGTCATCTGGCAGCCCTGTCAGAAGAGGCGCCCGATCTTCTTGCCGCTTTTGCGGGTTACTACATTGAGTACGTGGATCAAGGCAGAGGCACGTTTGATTTTGGCTACTGCGACGTGATTGCGGACAAGTTGACATGGTTGTTTGAGCTTGGAGATATTGCGGTTCGAGCGAAGAGTTTGCTTGCAATGCTTGGTCTCGGAACCTCTCATAATCGCTGGTTCGTTGAGCGGAGGTTCGCGCAGCTTGCAGGTCCGGAGCTTGATGTAGCCACCGCCGCGAGAATGATTACGGAAGTGACTGTACGAGGGCTTAATGTTGCCCGAGATATTGATCGTCTTGAATGGTCGATCAGTATTAGCCGCACCAGTTTGAGCCCGGCACTGCAACGACTTTGGACTCCTGCTAGTGTCTAATGCGACGATCGCGTTCTTCAGTATTGGAAAGGGGGAGAGCGAAAACTCCGATGCCTTCTTGCATCTCGGATTTCCAGATGGTCGTTGGATGCTTGCGATCGCTGACGGGGTTGGCTCAGCGAAGTTTGGAGGGCAAGCCGCAAGGTTGGCCGTAGAAGTTTGCCGAGAAAGTGGTAGTGCGTTGAGCATTCGGGAGATTTTTGCTGTCGTTGATGACCGAATTGCAGAGGCTGCAGGTGATTCGCATGGGCAGTGGAGCACCACGCTGTCCTTGTGTGTGTTTCACAATGGGCAGGCCCATGTTGGTCATGTTGGTGATGCGCGCATCTACCATATCCGGGGGGCGGGCCTCTTAACTCGCACACATGATCAAACTGAAGTGGAGCGGCTAATTGAAGAGGGAGTGCTGACGCGAGAGAGGGCACAGCGATATCCCCGCAAGCATGTCTTATTATCGTCCATGAATGGCGGTGGGGACTACCAACTAGAAGAGTCCACGTTTGGCCTGCAACCGGGTGACCGAGTATTGTTGGCATCCGATGGGTTTTATAAAAAGGTATTGAAACGCGAGATCGTTGGATGGTCGATAGCGTGTGAAGAGGTAGACGAATTCGTTGATACACTGAAAGGCATGTTGATGACGCGCGGAGTGGTTGATGATGCCACTGTGCTGTGTGCGCAGATTCCCGTCCGTGCTTGAAGTAAGTTCGATGATAGGGAGTAGCTGGCGCGTCACGGGTTTCGGAGTGGAAAAAACATCCAGACCCAAGCCCTGAGCGGCCGCGATGCTGTTCAGGATTCTTGCTTTCAATAGATAGTCAATGGCTTGTCGCTGTCCGGCCCCGTCAGGATGGCGGATTAACTTGAGCTAAGCTCTTCAAATGCAGTTGGATACCCTGCGCATCGTTGGAAATGGACCTGGAGGCGCAGTAGAGTCAGCCAAAGATATGCTGACAATCACATTCAACCCCTCCATTGAGCGCCGAGCGATGGAAGGCGCTATCCAGATTTCGAATTGGAAGCATGCTAAGTTGCCGACTGATTGTCGGCCTTTCATCGTTGCTGCACCTAGTTTGGGACCCGCCTGGTGTCGGGAGTTTGAGGAAGTGCTAAGGAATTCAGCAATGGCTCTTGAGCCGCTGCTCGGTTGTTTCCCATCGTCCGGCTTGGCCGCGATTTACGGCGCATTGCAGATTGCTAAGCATGTTTCTATTTGCCGTATCCCTCTTAAGCCTAGTCTCGTTCGCGGCGCGGACATGTCGCATCGAAAACCGTTGCCCTGCGCCTTTCATAATTGGCTGGGGGAGCGGCGGCTCGGTCTTTCCATCTTACGGGAGTACGGTCCAGAGCGTCTCCTTTGGGAGTCGTTCCACCTAGACCCAGTGCTGGATAAAGGGGAGTCGACTGATTTCAATCCGCTAATGCTGCTGACGGATCTCTTTAGCCAAGGAAAGTTCTTCCAGGAGCACGAGTTTGTAGGAAGGCTGGAGCAGCTAACGGTTATTGACCAAAGTGATTGGGTTCGCTATGCCGAGGAAAAATGCCTGATGGCCTTGGAGCGCCACTTCTTCCTTAGCCGCCATAGTTCTGACACGCCTAATTGGTGGCTCTACAGTAACAGAATATCCGTACCCTTGGACAATATCCTGTACAGGCTCATGCTGTGCCAGCTCGATCTGATGGGTGCTTGAGGGACGGATAGGAAAACAGTTTCCGCAAGATTTCCTGTTGCTCGTGCTTGCGCTCGCGGGAGTAGGGGGCACGCTCGTGGTAATAGCAGAAAATATCATCGATGAATACCGGCTTCTGGGCGAGTTCTGTCGCTGGGATCATTATGGCGTAGTCCGTTACGTCGTCCACCCAAGACTCGTCGATGCGGAGATGGTCCTTGGGAATGCGCTGAAAAAGTGATTTCTGGAATCCTCGTAAATGAGCCCAGACATTGCCGCCGCCTTTAGCCCTCGGATTGTCGTAGTCCGGCTCGTAGAGATTGAGCGGCTTGTCCGGTCGGAACATCACGCCGTGCACCAAGTCGGCGCCGTCATCGATCGCGTTTAGTAGCCGTGTCGAAACCCTCGGCGACATCAATGCATCGTCGAGATCTAGAGTGACAACGAGTGTTTCGTCGTTTTGGCAGATCGTTTCGACTGCTTCGATGAAGTTCCTCATGTACCCATGTCGGTTCCTCCGACGGATCAACGTCGTCCGCTCCCGCAAGTGGCCGAGCAACTCGGGAATGAACCACGTTTCTTCGAATTCACTGCCGTCGTCGATGACGATTATGCCGAAGCGCTGATCCTCCTGCGTCCGTAGCGAGTCGATGCTCCGCTTTATCCGGGCATATCCGGTTTCACGGCCTTTCATCAGGAACACGAGGGGCTCTGTCCGAACGGGATAGCACCATTCTGCCAAGGGTATCAGGTCCCACTTACCTTCCTGAGCTTTCGGGACGATACCCTGTGCGATGAGGTCTCGCCAAGTCGGCAGGCTTGTGTCGGCCTTATCCTCGTTTCTCGGGTGGACGTAGAAGGAGCGGCTGTCTCCACCGCGGACGCAGCGCATCCCGGCTTGCTGCTGTCGATGGTGCACGGCCCTGTGCCACATCCATTCGAAGCGATCTTCCCGAATTGGGTTCGCCAATGGCAGCAGTGCCTTCAGTCGCGCCAAGTCGAACAGACCAAACCTAATTTCGGGGACGAAGTTGCCGGGCGCTGCTTGGTACGGCTTAAAGCCCTCAGTGGCTTGGGGTATATTGAAGCCAACCCCAAGGACGTCCTCCGGTTGCGCTGCCTGGAGCATGTCCGCCAAGAAGTCATGGTGGAAGTCCTTGCGTCCGATCAGTACATCGACATCGCATTGCAGCACATAGCGAGTTTTTACTTGATCGAACGCCCATAGCTGCGAGTACAAGGGGGCTCCGCTTGCGGTGTGGGTCTCCCGGACAGTGCGGTTCCCAAACCAGCTTGCGTAGGTGGCATGGATTTCGGCGCGCTCGTTCGGCGAATACCAGACTTCGTCCACTACTCCCTTCGATTTCAGTTCTGCCGCCGTCGTTTTGAGGCGATCGAAGTCGCCATTCGCAAACTGACGGAGATATGGGCCCACGTGCGGATCAATAGCCAGCACGATCGTTCCAGCTCTTCTCGGATAGGAGAGCTGGGAAACTATGTGCTGCACCTGGTCTTTCAGCTGCGCTGCGTCTTGTGGGCATGCTTTGATCAGGAGGGTGACGTACGGAACGCTGTGCGGTCGTGGCGGGCCGACCTTGTCACCGGTTGGTCGTAGTTGAGGAAACAGATTAGTGACGAGCGAGCGATAAAACGGTGCAAATCCCGTCAACTGCTCGAGTGCCTCATGCGTACGCAGCGTGGATGTCCGGCGTGCGAACTCGTGGTCGGAGTTGCCCAGCATTGCGATGCTGTAGAGTCGAGCGGCGGCGTCCAGGAAGCGGGAAGGCGTGAAAGGTACGATGTCCTTGCCAACATCGATATAGACCAGTCTGCCATCTTGCCTCACCCTGAAATTGGATCGCTTGATGTTGGACGTAACGAGGCCGTGTCCGTGCAGTTGTGACAAGAACTGGGTGACGCTGTGTTCTGGAAGCGTGGTTCTGAACTCGGTGGCCTCGATCCAAGGATATTGGCATCGGATCACGCCTTCTCTCTCGACGCCCCACTCCACGTGTGGAATCGGTCCGTCCTCACCCACTCTGTCGCTCAGTAGTCTTACCCGGTACATGGTCTCCTCGTCCATGGCCCATGGATAGAACCGTTTGTGGACCAGATGGTTGTCACGCCAGACGACACCCTCTTGACCGACGCCTAGTATGGTCCGTGAGCTATGCAGAGCCTTCATCCAACAGTTGACTGCCCCGGCTAAACGCTTCCGCTGAAGCGTCCATTGCGCGGAGCGTCGATTGTGTGTAGTGGTCGAGCCACCAAGTGAGTACACTGCGTAGAAAGGGGAGGGAACGACGACTCCCTTGTCGGGATGGAAGAACAAAAGCGATGCTACGAGCCAGTGGTCTTCGGCGCTTCGCACGTCCGGGTAGCGGATCCCGGAATGGGAGCGCAGAACCAGATTGCAGGAAGGCAGCTCCTGAGGCTCTCCGTGTAGGCAGAACAATTCTATGAATTGGATCAGTCGCTGGCGATCCTTTAAGACTGCTGGATCGGCGACATTGCTACGTTCGAGCAGCTCGCCATCGACCGTGAGCTGATTACTGCCGAGCACATATTGAACTGCGAATTCATCGCCTTTGCGGCACAGCGTAGCAACCGATGCTCTGGAGGCTAGCGTGTCGTCTGCATCGAGTCGTGCAACCCAGCGAGCATTAGGAAGGTGTTGATCGACAAAATCAAGCAGGGCATTGCGGGCGCGGGAGGCCGAACCACATGCACCTTCGATTAGCACTACGCAGGGATGCTCCAAGAGATTGCCGCAGCTCTCCCGCCAGAGATCTGTGGATTGGTCGTCGAGCAGGACTACGACCGCTTGGTTGTTCTCGATGACATCCTGTGTCAGAGCTGACTGCAGTGCTGTGGGTAGCCGGTGCGCCTGATTGTGAACGGTAATGCCAATGACGATTTCAGCGGACAAAGTCGCGGCTGACAACGGCTGTGCTGTCCGGAGCTCTCGGGCCGAGAGTACTGGCCGAGGAACACGTGGTGCCGAGTCACGCATTGGTAGTTGTTCCTGCACAAGCCAGAATTTCTTCGCTCGACCAGCCGAATAGTTTCTCTGCCCGTTGGAAGAAGTGTCGCCTGACGGTTTCATTCATCCGGTGATTATGCAGTGCAAAGAATTTCGCCAGACCCATGCGCTTCGCTTCGCCCCTGTGGGAAGAGAGGCTGGACCTGCACGTATCCAAGTTCCAAGAGGCTGTGTGTCTTCCAGTAAAGGCAATCCGAGCACCTTTCAGTGACAGGATCCGAATCGCCAGATCCCTGTCGTTGCAACTTGCTAGCCCTTCGGTGAAGAGTCCAACCTCAATCAGGGTGTTCAGGCGGACAAAGGTGTTCGAACCTTGCCATCCTGGATTTCCGGTCAGGAAATCCTCAACGCAAAGAGATAGGGGAGGATCCCGCGGTACGTCGGCACCATCGATGCGCAACCGAAGGCCGGAAATCACGGCATCTGGCCAACCGGCTGTCCTTGCAGAGTCTTCACAAATTTTCAGGTGATCGTGATCCCACTGATCATCGTCATCCAGAATCGCGACATATGCATCCGGCCAATAGCTGGCAATATGCTTGATCCCAGTGTTCCAAGTGTTGGCGGCACCTGGTGCGCGCGTGTTGCTGAGCAAATGCACGGGAATGCATCGCATCAAATTTCCAAGGGCCTGCACTTCGCTAGCCGGCAAAGTTGCGTTGTCGTTCACAATCACCAAGGCGTCCAATTGCCTTGCTTGACTGGCAACGGACGGTACCGCTACCCTTAACAGGGTATCTCTCGTCGGAATAGTTGCAATCAAGCCAACAATCGGCAGACGAGTGTCCTCGTCGTTGATAGGGCGGTTCAGCATTCGAAAGTAAAGTCGAGTCTAGTGTGTTCAATGTTTTTGGGTGGAATGCTCAGGCGATGAGCCGCTGCTGCTCCGCTGCAACGACAGATGCTGCCTGAGCGGCCAGCATTCGCAGATGTTTTCAATGCCGCGGATGCGGCGCCATTATTTCTCCGCTTCCTGGCCGAACTAGAGAGCACGCTTCACAAAGGTGCTGTACGACACGCCGTTTTTCGTTTGGGCGTCCGGTCCCGACTTTATCCTCCATGCCATGTGTTTGGCAAGGTGTCGGCAGCCTTCGTGAAGACGACTAGCTATGAATTTTTGTTTGAGGTGCCGAGATCCTTCGCCATCAGCTGGAGTTGTTGATCAACCTCTGCTCCTTACTTAGGTGTCGCCGTTCATCCGGATCGGCGTGTGCTCATGGGGGAGCGATGTGCTGATATGGAGCCTCGGCGTCGCCCCGAGTGGGAGGCACCAGCGTCGTTTATTCCAGGTCGGCGGCTTTCGGTCGGTTTGGAGGCTGCCGGCAATCCTCACGTTACGAGGTGACCTGTGTCGCGATTGCCCATGTTGCGTATTGCCTGAGGGGGCTACGCGACGGCGTACGACAGCGGATGGGGGCCTTGACCGGTTTCAGCCCCCGCCTTTCTGATTGGCACGGTCGGCCCGCATTTGGGCGATGATCTCCGCCAGCGATGGCTGCGGCAAGACTGGAGGCGCGGGTACCGATTTCCGTCTGGCCTTCGCGACCCGCGCCAAGGCGGCGAACGTGTCGCCGCTGTTTTCGGCGGTTATCGCGATTCCGGCGGCGCGCATCGGTTCGACGCCGTTTCCGAGACGGTTGGCCGCGGAAGGATCCTTCTCTATGGCGGTGACCGATACAGCGTCAGCATTTCGGATCGGGTCGACGGCGCTACCGTCGCAACCTCCAGCGGCTGGCGGTCGGTGAAGCGGATCAGCCTCCGCCAGTGGGCAGCGGTATCGGCTTTCGCGTCCGGGGACTTTGCTCAAAGGGCTGGAAAAGTGCGAACTGGTGAGCGGCGCCATCCTGATGCCGGATTGTTTCCGCGAGCCTGTGGCAAGCCGCCTGAATCACGCCTTCACCCTCTTGTCGCGCGAGTACGAGATACACCGAATCTCCAATACAGGCAACGTCCATACCCGGGTGTTCTATCAGGACAGCGACGAGTGCTGGTATCCGCTGGATGACCTTCGCCGCGGTGTGCAGGCAAAGGTCGAGTGGAGACTGCGCAACGAACTGTGGGCAGAAATCGAGAGGAAGCTGGGATGGCGTCCGTTTTTCCCGGCGAGCAAGGCGCGCAGGAAGTGAAGGGAAGCATTGGCGGATTCGATGGCTGGAGCATTCTCAGCCTTGAGTTGTATGCACAAATGGCACACAATGCGGAGATGATTTTAGAGGAGATTCCGATGAGCGCCCTCACCAAGGACACGCGTCTACACATTCGTTGTGACCAGGAGGTCCGCCGGCTGCTCGACAAGGCGGCAGCCTACGCGCACATGACTGTGTCCGAGTTCGTGCTGCGCAACGCCGTCGAGCAGGCGCAGGCGTTGGTGGAGCAGCACGAAGCAATCACGCTGTCGCAGCAAGATTTCGCAGCCTTTCTCGACGCTCTGGATACGCCGGCTCAGCCCGCTCCAGCCTTGCAGCGGGCGTTCGCCCGCCATGCCAGGCAGGTGCGCTGAGTGGAGTACCGTATTCGCGGGCTGGACGATCAGGTCGAGACAGCCAGTTTCCGCTGTGGAGAGCCTGCGCTTGATCAGTACCTGCGTCGTTACGCCAATCAGGACATCAGGCGCGGGGTGGCGCGCGTGTTCGTGGCGACTCCGACTGACCAGGCCAGCGTGGTCGCAGGTTTCTATACCCTCAGCGCTGCGAGCGTCGCTGCCGAACAATTGCCGGACTCACTGCGCAAGAAACTGCCGCGTTATCCCGTCCCCGCGGCATTGCTCGGCCGGCTTGCGGTGAGCGAGACGGCGCAGGGGCAGGGTTTGGGTTCCATCCTGCTCGTCGACGCATGCAAGCGGGTCGCCGCTGCCAGCCAGACGCTCGCGGTGGCAGCCATCATCGTCGATGCCAAGTCGCCCGCCGCAGCCGCGTTCTACCAGCATTTCGGCTTTGTCGAGCTTCCCGGCCAACCGGGACGTTGGATGTTGCCACGAGCCCATTTCTCCCAAGGATTTTAGCTACTGACATGCTGCCTTCCCTCCGAGCCGAAGGAACGGGGTCAGCGCTGGGTCAGGTACTTCGCCCGCAAGCTCTTCAGCAGTGCATGCAGTTGTTCGTGCCGGCCGGCGCCGATGACTTTGCTTTCGTGCGCCTCGAAAGCTTCGAACAGGGAATCCAGTTGGCCGGGGCTCAGCAGCTTTTCCGCCATGGGAAAGAGGATGTTGTTCTCCTTCTGGATGTGGGCCTGCAGCAAGCTGGCGTAGCCTCGTGCCGCCTGCGTGAAGCGCGCGAGGTCGAGCGCTGGCTGCAGGCTGGATTCCATTTCCCGGATCCATGACCGCCCTTGCTCGTGCTCGGCCAGCATGACGCCGACCGGGCCGCCTTGCTCGGGAAGGCCCGCTGCGACCAGCGCCGGGAAGAGGATGCCCTCTTCCTTGCCGTGATGGCATTTGTCGGCGAACTCCTTCAGGAAGCCGATGAAGGCGACGATGTCCTCGCTGTCGGTGGGCTGGTCTGCATTCAGGCGCTGCTCGATTCCGTCCAGGATTCTCAGGGCCAACAGGATCGCCTCGTGTTCGTGCTTCAGATCGTCAATCGCTTGACTCATGGCTTGCCTCCGTTAGATTGTCTTACGCACTCAGCATAGGATGGAAAGCGGGCTCCGGTGCGCGGAGGCTTGCGCTGGTCCGCGCGCGCTCACAGCCGTCGGGCCGATGCACTGAGTCCTTCGGCGACGGCTGCGAAGACATCCTCCGGGAAATCCGCCGGGAGCTCTCGACTCACTGCCTCCAGCACGCTGGGGACGCGGGAAACCAGTGCGTCGATAAGCTGCTCCGTGTCGGCGCCGAGACCACACCGCTGCGCCATCTCGATGAAATGGCGTCTCTGGATGTCCCGCAGCCGGTAGTGGCGGTTCTTGCCGCGGACGGCCATGGCCAGGCGAAGCTTCTCGTAGTCGAGGTGATTCGCGCCCGTTCCGGTGACTGGCCAGGCGGACAACACGTCGTAGAGCGGCGTCAGGCGGTAACGTCCGCCAGGGAGCACGAAGAGCGAGAAGTTCTTCGCGTGGCCATCGGTCGCGGCGAGCATCCAGAAGAGGAGTTGCGCCTGCAAGAGCGTCTGCAGGTCGGCCTCGCGCGTCTCCGAGTTGTGCAGGATGCGGGCGATGTCCACCAGTCCGGGGCCGCCGTCGGCTTCGTACTTGGCCCGAGGGGGCGTGCCGGTGGCCTGGCAGAAGTCTTCCTGGGGTAGGCGCAGCCAGTAGTCTCCGGTACGCGCCAGCCGGCGGTCGAAGCGTTCGACGACGAGCACCTTCTGGTCCTCGAAGTGCTGAATCTCGCATGCGGCGACCGGCAGACCGAAGCCCCCCAGGATCCGCGCGCAGAGCCACTCGTTCTCGACCGAGGTGCGCATGTCCGCCTGACGATTGCCGACCAGGCCGAGCGGCAGCTTGAAGATGTGGGTCGTCGGCGTGGCCCGCAAGGGGCGGCACCAGCGTCCTTCATGCCAGGTCAGCGCGGTCTTCTCCTGGGCTCCGGCGATGGAGATGCGAAAATCGTCGTCGGCGGTGGTCTGGCCAAGCACGGTGCCCGGGGCAACCGTGCTTTTCAGGATGCGTGCCACGCCGGCTGCGTCGAGCGGCTCCACCTCGATGCGGAACACGTTGTCGGGGGCGACGTCATCGGGCAGGAGTTGTACTGCGCCCACGCAGTCCCGACCGATGGCCTGGAGGAGGTCGAAGGCCCCGGTACTTTCGGTGCGGAAGCGTGACTGCAGGCGCGCGCGGATGCGGTCGCTGTCGGGCAGCAGGTTGTCGAAGTAGTTGCCGACGAGTTCGCCGCGCAGGGGCAGATTGTCCAGCGTGAAGGGCAGGGAGAGGGACAGGGGGCGGCCTTCGGGCGACACCATCCAGCTTGGGTCGTACTGGAACTCGGTCGGTCCGCGCGCGGGCAGACGCCACTGGCCAACCCGCTTGCCGTTGTTCCAGACAATCAGGGAGCGCGCGCGGGAAGGGCGGCCCATGGCTACCACTCGCTTGCGGAGGTGGGGGAGGTCTTCTCCTGCAGCACCAGTTCCATCCCGAGCAGGCTGGCCAGTGCGAGCAGGCGGTCGAGGTTGAGGCGATCGGGGTTCGCTTCAAGCTCCGACAGGCGGTTCTGGCTGATACCGAGGCGCGCGGCGACGGTCGCCTGGGACAGATGCAGTGCCTTGCGTCGAGCGACGAGAATCTGGCCGGCCTGCTGCGGCGAGTTGAGCTTGAACATGGGTTTCATCGGTAAGGTCGATAGGTGGCTGTTATCGCTTTTTTCGATAAATGCAAAATATCGGATTTGGCGATTTCCGGATCGTGAGCCTTCGCAGTGCGACCGTCAAGCGTCATTGACTCCTCCGGGCACTGTCTGCAGGCGTGCCAGTCCTCATTCTTTCCTCGTCCCGTGCCGAGCGCAGATTTTCTGGATCAAGCTCACTGCGTTTTGTGCTCGATCAAGTCGGCAGCTTGTGGAAGGCCGGATGATGGAGGGTTTCGACGATGCGAAGCCCCGACATGCAGAAAGAACGCTGGAACGACGCCGCTGGCGGTTTTCATCCCGTCAGTGCCCCCGACTACCTGCCCGAGGCGCAACTGCGCGAAGTCCAGTTGCGTCGCCTGAAGGCGATCGTGACGCGCGCGTGGACGCACGTGCCGCTGTTCCGCGAGCGGCTCGACCAGCTCGGCATCTCTCCCGACGACATCCGGTCCCTGGCCGACATCGCCAAGCTGCCGTTCACGGTCAAGACCGACCTGCGCGACACCTATCCCTTCGGCCTGTTCGCCAGCCCGATGCGCGACGTGGTCCGCCTGCACGCGTCCTCGGGGACCACCGGCAAGCCGATCGTCGTCGCCTACACCGAGGAAGACCTCGACGTGTGGACCGAGGTAATGACGCGTACCTTCGCCGCCTGCGGCCTGCATCGCGGCGACATCCTGCAGAACTCGTTCGGCTACGGGCTGTTCACCGGCGGCCTCGGCACCCACTACGGCGCCGAGGCGCTCGGCGCGGCGGTGATCCCGGTCTCCGGTGGCAACACCGAGCGCCAGATCATGCTGCTGCGCGACTTCGGCGTCACCGCGATCTGCGCGACCCCGAGCTTCTTCGTCCATCTGGTCGATCGCGCGGCCGAGATGGGGGTCGACCTCAAGGAACTGCCGCTGCGCGTCGGCGTATTCGGTGCCGAGCCGTGGACCGACGGCATGCGCGAACGCCTCGAGGCCGAGACCGGCATCAAGGCCTTCGACATCTACGGCCTGTCGGAAATCACCGGCCCCGGCGTCGCCAGCGAATGCAGCGAGCACCATGGCCTGCACGTCTTCGAGGACCACTTCTACCCCGAGATCATCGACCCGGTCAGCGGCCAGCCGCTGCCCGACGGTGAGGAGGGCGAGCTGGTGCTGACCACGCTGTCGAAGCAGGCGATGCCGATGATCCGCTACCGCACGCGCGACATCACCGCGATCATCACCGAGCCCTGCAGCTGCGGCCGCACGCTGCGCCGCATCCGCCGCATCAGCCGCCGCTCGGACGACATGTTCATCATCCGCGGCGTCAATGTCTTCCCGTCGCAGGTCGAGGCGGCGCTGATGCAGGTCGAGGGCACCCTGCCGCACTACCAGATCATCCTCACGCGCACGCACGGTCTCGACCAGATGACGGTCGAAGTCGAGGTCACGCCCGAAGTGTTCAGCGACAAGGTGCGCGCGATGGAAGACCTGCGCGGTCGCATCGCGCACGCCATCGAGCGCATCCTCGGCATCCGCGTCGGCCTGCGCCTGGTCGGGCCGCACACCATCCCGCGCAGCGAGGGCAAGGCCAAGCGCGTGATCGACAAGCGGACCGACTGAGCCGCGCGCCCCACGCATCCTGCACCTCATCTTCCGAACGAGACTGCGATGAAAATCCCGCAACTTTCCGTCTTCCTCGAAAACCGTCCCGGCAGCATGCTCGAACCGCTGCAGTCGCTCGCCGCGGCGGACCTCAACCTCGCCGGGCTGTCGCTTGCCGACACCGAGCAGTTCGGCATCATGCGCATCCTGCTGGCGGACTGGCAACGCGCCCGCGACGTGCTCACGCGCGATGGCTGGGTGGTGAACGTCAGCGAAATGGTCGCCGTCGACGTCGACGACCACCCCGGCGGGCTCGCGCGCACGCTCGAGGTGATCGCCGCCGCCGGGGTCAACATCGAATACATGTACGCCTTCTACCTGCGCCGCGGCGGCAAGGTCGTCCTGCTCTTCCGTTTCGAAGACCCGGATGCCGCCGTCGCCGCGCTGTCGGCCGCCGGCATCGCGATGCTGCCGGAGCAGGACCTGTACTGACGGTCACGGCGAATTGCGCCACCCAGCGCATGAAACGCGCGCATTCGTGTCAATTCCGTCATTGCGAGGCGCGTAGCGCCGTGGCAATCCAGTTCGTTCTTCTGGCTCAGCGCGCAGGGCAGCTATCCGCGAGCAAGCCGATTCCAGCCCCACGCACTGGATCGCCACGCCCTGCGGGCTCGCGATGACGGTTGCGGTTTCGGCCCCGCTGCATGCACTTCTGGCACTGCCGTCATTGCGAGGCGCGTAGCGCCGTGGCAATCCAGTTCGTTCTTCCGGCGCAGCGCGCAGGGTAGCTATCCGCGGGCGAGCCGATTCGAGCCCCACGCACTGGATCGCCACGCCCTGCGGGCTCGCGATGACGGTCTCAGCCCCGCTGCATGCACTTCTGGCACTGCCGTCATTGCGAGGCGCGCAGCGCCGTGGCAATCCAGTTCGTTCTTCCGGCTCAGCGCGCAGGGCAGCTATCCGCGGGCGAGCCGATTCCAGGCCTACGCACTGGATCGCCACGCCTTGCGGGCTCGCGATGACGATGACGGTCTCAGCCCCGCTGCATGCACTTCTGGCACTGCCGTCATTGCGAGGCGCGCAGCGCCGTGGCAATCCAGTTCGTTCTTCCGGCTCAGCGCGCAGGGCAGCTATCCGCGGGCAAGCCGATTCCAGCCCCATGCACTGGATCGCCACGCCCTGCGGGCTCGCGATGACGATGACGGTCTCAGCCCCGCTGCATGCACTTCTGGCACTGCCGTCATTGCGAGGCGCGCAGCGCCGTGGCAATCCAGTTCGTTCTTCCGGCGCAGCGCGCAGGGCAGCTTATCCGCGGGCAAGCCGATTCCAGGCCTACGCACTGGAACGCCACGCCCTGCGGGCTCGCGATGACGGTTACGGTCTCAGCCCCGCTGCATGCACTTCTGGCACTGCCGTCATTGCGAGGCGCGTAGCGCCGTGGCAATCCAGTTCGTTCTTCTGGCTCAGCGCGCAGGGCAGCTATCCGCGAGCAAGCCGATTCGAGCCCTGTGCACTGGATCGCCACGCCCTGCGGGCTCGCGATGACGGTTACGGTCTCAGCCCCGCTGCATGCACTTCTGGCACTGCCGTCATTGCGAGGCGCGCAGCGCCGTGGCAATCCGGTTCGTTCTTCCGGCTCAGCGCGCAGGGCAGCTATCCGCGGGCAAGCCGATTCCAGCCCTGTGCACTGGAACGCCACGCCCTGCGGGCTCGCGATGACGGTCTCAGCCCCGCTGCATGCACTTCTGGCACTGCCGTCATTGCGAGGCGCGCAGCGCCGTGGCAATCCAGTTCGTTCTTCCGGCGCAGCGCGCAGGGTAGCTATCCGCGGGCAAGCCGATTCCAGCCCTGTGCACTGGAACGCCACGCCCTGCGGGCTCGCGATGACGGTCTCAGCCCCGCTGCATGCACTTCTGGCACTGCCGTCATTGCGAGGCGCGCAGCGCCGTGGCAATCCGGTTTGTTCTTCCGGCGCAGCGCGCAGGGCAGCTATCCGCGGGCGAGCCGATTCCAGCCCCACGCACTGGATCGCCACGCCCTGCGGGCTCGCGATGACGGTTACGGTCTCGGCTCCTCTGCATGCACGCCTGGAATACGTCTATTCCGCGGAGGCAGATCAAGCATAGGATGAGCGGCTGCTGCTCCGGGTAGTACCTTTGCCTCGGCAGCTCGCAGTTTCACGTCAATAGAAGAGCTCGGACAAGGCCACCGTCGAGCGTTTGCCGATGGCGCCGCGGTGCTGGTCGAGCCAGTCCCCGGCGTGCTGGCGTCCGCTGTCCCTGAGCATGTTGAAGAACTGCCTGTTGGCGATGACCCTGGTTTCCGGGGCCAGCCCGCCCATCAGTTCCTCGGCGGCGATGAGGTGAAAGTTGGCGCGGGCAATGCGGCGCTCGAGGCGGCCGAGCTTGAACCAGGAGCCTTCGACGAACTCGCGCATGTGCGCGAACATGCGCATCTCGCGCAGGAAAGCCGACTGGAAGCCCAGTTCCCGTTGCCGCTGCCTGATTGCCGGCGCCGAGCGCGGCGTTTCCTTGTACTTGAGCGGCGTCAGCAGGACGAGCAGGATGTCGTGGCTGGCGCAGTGATGGAAAAGCGGGAAGACCGCGGGATTGGCACTGTAGCCGCCGTCCCAGTAGGGTTCGTCGCCGATCATGATCGGGTGGTGGATGCTCGGCAGGCAAGCCGACGCCAGGATCACGTCGACCGACAGTTCGGCCGTCTGGAACATCCTCAGCTTGCCGGAATTGGCCTGCGTCGTCGCGATGAACAGCTTGACCGGGCTGTCGCGGCGCAGGCGCTCGAAATCGACCTGGCTGGCGACGATCCGGCGCAGCGGATTGAGGTCGAAGGGGTTCAGCTGGCTCGGTGAAAAGTACTCGGTCAGTTGCAGCAGCAACTTCTGCGCGGTGGCCAGTCGCGGCGCCTCGCCTCCGTTCGCAACCGGCGCATGAACGAAAGGCGAACTGTCGGCAACGGCGTTCCAGAAATCCGCGAGCGCCGCGCGTGCGCCCTCGTTGCCGCCCGTCATCAGCCCCTGCGCCAGCACCACTGCATTCATCGCGCCCGCACTGGTGCCGCTGACGCCCTCGAAGTTCGCCCGTCCGTCCTCGAGCAGACCGTCGAGGACGCCCCAGGTGAAGGCGCCATGGGCCCCTCCGCCCTGCAGGGCGAGATTCAGTACCGGCGCTGCGCCATGGAGGAAAGACATCGATCGACGACCTGGTGAGGGCTCGATCGACGAGTATATCTTCCCCGCAAGTGCGGCACCGAAATTGCGCGTACAATCGCGCCCCTTCTTCAAGCTCTGCCTGCCTTTCCCATGTCCCAAGCCTCTGCCGCGCGTGCCTGCGGTATCGATTTCGGCACCTCCAATTCGACCGTCGCCTGCCTGCGGCCGGGCTTGCCGCCGCTGCTGCCGCTCGAAGACGGCAAGGTGACGCTGCCCTCGGTCGTCTTCTTCAACGCCGAGGACGAAGTCACCCGTTTCGGTCGCGCCGGCTTGAGTGATTACCTGGCAGGGAGCGAGGGGCGGCTGATGCGCTCGCTGAAGAGCCTGCTCGGCAGCCGGCTGATCGACGGCAAGACCGAGGTGCATGGCCGTTCGCTCTTCTTCCGCGACCTGCTGGCGCAGTTCATCGGCGAACTGAAGCTGCGTGCCGACCGGCTCGGCGGGCGCGAGTTCGGCGAGGCCGTGATCGGCCGTCCTGTCCATTTCGTCGACGACGATGCGGCAGCCGACCAGGCCGCCGAGGATACGCTGGCCGCGATCGCCCGCGCCGTCGGCTTCAGGGAGGTCAGCTTCCAGTACGAGCCGATCGCCGCCGCCTTCCACTACGAGACCGGACTGCAGCACGAGGAACTGGTGCTGGTCGCCGACATCGGCGGCGGCACTTCCGACTTCTCGCTGGTCCGCCTGTCGCCGCAGCGTGCCCGGCGCTCCGACCGCCACGACGACCTGCTCGCCAACGGCGGCGTGCATATCGGAGGCACCGATTTCGACCGCCAGCTGAGCCTCGCGCGCGCGCTGCCGCTGCTCGGTTACCGCAGCCAGTTGAAGAACGGGCGCGAGATGCCTTCCGGCGTCTTCTTCAACCTCGCCACCTGGCACACGATCAACTTCGCCTACACGCGCCAGGTCTTGGCCGAGCAGAAGCAACTGGCGCTCGACGCCAGGGAGCCGAAGAAGATCGCCCGCCTGCTGACGCTGATCGAGAACCGTTCGGGACACTGGCTGGCCAATGCGATCGAGCAGGCGAAGATCGCGCTCTCCGCGAACGAGCGCGTCGTCCTCGACCTCGACGAACTGGAGGGCGGACTCGCGCAGACGATCACGCGCGCCGAATTCGATGCGGCGAGCGCCGGCCTGGTCGACAAGGTCGAGGCGACCGTCGCCGCGCTGCTGCGCGATGCCGGGCTCAAGCGCGAGGCGATCGACACCGTGTTCTTCACCGGCGGCGCCAGCGGCGTCCCCTGCCTGCGCCAGCGCATCGCCGCGCTGCTGCCGCAGGCGCGCGCGGTCGAAGGCGACCTCTTCGGCAGCATCGG
Organism: Rhodocyclus purpureus; assembly: GCF_016653115.1. GTDB lineage: Bacteria > Pseudomonadota > Gammaproteobacteria > Burkholderiales > Rhodocyclaceae > Rhodocyclus > Rhodocyclus purpureus. Next base: position 61,352 of record NZ_NHRX01000063.1, on the reverse strand, counting down.
CGCCGGCCTCGCCGTCGAGGCGGCGCGCCGTTACGGCTGAGACGGCGCGACGACTGTCGGTCGTGCCACGCGTTCAGCGCGGCACGGCTAGAATGAAGGACTTTCCTCCTCGCCAGGCTGGCTGTGAGCGGCGCGCGCTGCCCGGCCTTCAAGCACGATGACCCCTCCCTCCCAGTTCTCGCTGTTTGCCGACGATCCGCAGCCGCCCGCGCTCTCGGCGCGTCTCGTCATCGCTGCCGAAGCGCCGCTCGGCAAGGACCAGAAGACCTTCAACTCATTGATCAGGAAGATCGAAGGCGCGCGTGCGCGGCTCGCCGAGTGGGAGCAGGCGATTCCGCGCTTCCGGCAGAAGTACGTCAGCGAGTTGCTGCCGCTGCAGGAAAAGGAAACCGCGCTCCTGATCCAGCTCGCCAAGAAATACGACTTCGTCCACGCGCAGAAGGGCCTGACCAGTGGCGAACGGCGCAAGCTCTCGGCGCTGATCGTGCAGCTGACGCAGGGGATCCTCGATCGCGTCGCCGACGACGAGATCAAGGCGATCTACAACCTGCACAGCCAGTCCGATTACGACGCCGAGGAAGCCGCCGAGCAGGCGCGCATGAAGGACTTGCTTGAGGACGTCCTCGGCATGAAGCTCGGCGACGAGCTCGACCTGCGCTCGCCGGAGGAGGTGCTCAAGCGCGTTGAAGGCGAGTTCCGGGCGCAGTCCGCGCAGGAAGAGGCCGCCGCGCGCGCGCAGAGCGCCCGGGCGCAGGCGCGCGCAGCCAGGCAGCAGGCGAAACGCGAGGCGGAAGAGAAGCAGCTGAGCCAGTCGATCCGCGAGGTGTACCGCAAGATGGCCAGCGCGCTGCACCCGGACCGCGAGGCGGACCCGGTCGAACGGCAGCGCAAGACCGGGCTGATGCAGCGCGTCAATGACGCCTACGCCAGGGGCAATCTCCTGCAGCTCCTGGAACTGCAACTGCAGCTCGAACAGATCGACGTGGCGCATCTCGCGAACATCGGTGGCGAGCGCCTCAAGCACTACATCAAGATCCTGAGGGGGCAGTTGAGTGAGCTCGAAGCCGAGCTCGAGCGCGTCGCCGACGGCTTCTGCTTCGAGTTCGGCCTGTCGACCTTCGAGCGGATTCGTCCCGAGGGCCTGATGCCGATCATGAAGGCCGATCTAGCGCACTGCGCCGCCAGCATCCGTGGACTGCAGAACGACCTCGACACCGCCGGCGATCTGAGGCGACTCAAGGCCGCGCTGAAGTCGTTCAGGATGCGCCGGCAGCGCAGAAGCGACGACTACGACGACTTCGACCTTCCTTTTTGACCGCAACCCCTTTGACCAAGGCCACAACCATGAAAGCACTCGTCGTCTTCGCTCACGGCAAGGAGTCCGGCCCCTGGGGCACCAAGATCAGACACCTCGCGGCGATCGCCGAAGGGCAGGGCGCCCGCGTGCTCAGCCCGGACTACAGCGATCTGCCCGATGCCGACGCGCGCGTGCAGCGCCTGCTCGCGCTCGAACTGCCGGCGCACGAGCGGCTGGTCTTGGTCGGTTCGAGCATGGGCGGCTACGTGTCGACGGTCGCCTCGGCGACGCTGGTGCCGGCGGGGCTGTTCCTGATGGCGCCGGCCTTCTACATGCCGGCTGGCGCGGTCCGGGAACCGCGCAGCGCAGCGGCCAGGACCTGCGTCGTCAGCGGCTGGGGCGACGAGGTGATCCCGGTCGAGCACAGCATCCGCTTCGCTGCTGCGCACAAGGCCGAGCTGCACGTGCTCGACGCCGACCATCGCCTCGAAGGCGTGCTCGAAGAGGTCGGCGTCCTCTTCGACAACTTCCTCGGCCGGGTGCTCGCCGCGCCGGGATGAGTTGGGCTGAGTCGCTGCGCCTGAGGATCATGTCGAGTCGTGCCACCCCTGAGCATGCAACGCAGCCATTCGCTGCCGTCATTGCGAGGCGCGCAGCGCCGTGGCAATCCGGTTCGTCCTTCTGGCTCAGCGTGCAGGGCAGCTAGACGCGGGCAAGCCGATTCCAGCCCTACGCACTGGATCGCCACGCCCTGCGGGCTCGCGATGACGCGTCGCCATCCGTTCATTTCGAGGCGCCTCGCTCCGCGGCAACAATGCCGTCATTGCGAGGCACGCAGCGCCGCGGCAATCCAGTTCGTCCTTCCGTCTCCTGGCACTTGCCGGCTATCCACGGGCGACCCGATTCCAGCCATTCCAGCCCTGCCCACTGGATCGCCACGCCCTGCGGGCTCGCGATGACGCGTCGCCATCCGTTCATTTCGAGGCGCCTCGCTCCGCGGCAACAATGCCGTCATTGCGAGGCGCGCAGCGCCGCGGCAATCCAGTTCGTTCTTCCATCTTCTGGCACTTGCCAGCTAGCCACGGGCGACCCGATTCCAGCCATTCTAGCCCTGCACACTGGAACGCCACGCCCTGCGGGCTCGCGATGACGCGTCGCCATCCGTTCATTTCGGGGCGCCTCGCTCCGCGGCAACAATGCCGTCATTGCGAGGCGCGCAGCGCCGTGGCAATCCAGTTCGTTCTTCCGTCTCCTGGCACTTGCCGGCTATCCACGGGCGACCCGATTCCCGCCATTCCAGCCCTACGCACTGGATCGCCACGCCCTGCGGGCTCGCGATGACGCGTCGCCATCCGTTCATTTCGAGGCGCATCGCTCCGCGGCAACAATGCCGTCATTGCGAGGCGCGCAGCGCCGTGGCAATACAGTTCGTCTTTGCGTCTTCTGGCACTTGCCAGCTAGCCACGGGCGACCCGATTCCAGCCATTCCAGCCCTGCGCACTGGATCGCCACGCCCTGCGGGCTCGCGATGACGGTGAGTAGTTCCGGCCGGCTGCGTCGGCACTGCGCAGTTTCACCGTAACCCGTTTTCCTTCCGTCGCGTACTCACTTGCCGGCTGCAGGCGAGCCGGCGCTCACAGCCCGCGCGCCCAGGCCGGCCGCAGCTGCGCGGCCTCCGGTGCCGTGATCGCGCCGCGCACTTCGCGCAGCAGGCGCTCCTTGTCGGCGCCGAGCGTTCCCTTCAGTACCAGCCAGTTGCTCGCGTGGTCGGAGCGGAACACCGTGCGCCGCAATTCGAGGCGCGACAGGAAGGTCTCCATTTCCTGGAAGAGCGCCGGCGGGGCGAGCGGCTCCCAGTCCAGGAAGCTCGTGCAGAAACGCTGGTCGCCCCGGCGCAGGGTGACCACCAGGGTCGACAGGAACTCGGGCTGGGTCGCGTTGGCGAGATCGGCCGAGTGCTCGGCGTGCTGCCGGCTCAGGGTGCGGCCGCCGAGCCCGTTGAGGATCATCACCGAGCGCGTGATGCCGGCGGCGGCGAGCTTGTCGAGCGACTCGCGCGTGCTGGCGAAGGTCTCTCCCTTGTTGACCCTGGCGAGCACCTCGTCGTCGCCCGATTCGGCCCCGAGGTAGGCGAGCGAGAGCCCCGCCTCGCGCAGCGCGATCAGCTCATCGACGCTCTTCCTGCGCAGGTTGCGCGCCAGGCAGTAGCTGGAGACGCGGTGCACCGCCGGCAGGTGGCGGCGGATCGCCTCGAGGTAGATGAGCAGGCGCCGCGTCGGCAGCACCAGCGCGTCGCCGTCGGCGAGGAAGACGCGGCGCACCGCGTCGCCGTAGCGCTCGCCGCAGTCGCGGATGCTGGCGAGCACCTCCGCCTCGTCGCGCGCTCGGAAGGCCTTCTGCGGTGCCTCGTACATGGTGCAGAAAGTGCAATGGTTCCACGAGCAGCCGTCGGTGACCGGCAGGATCAGCGATTGCGCCTCGCTCGGCGGGCGGTAGACGGGTTCGACGTAGCGGATCGGGGGCATGCTTTATTTCGTGGATTTCGTGTTTTTCGTGGCTGAAAAGAGGTTTTGAGGTTCAGCGCAGCAGCGCCAGCAGCCGCCGGGCGGCAGCATCGGCGCCGCAGGCCGCCGGCGGCGTACGCGGCGGCGTCGCCAGCAGCGCGTCCACCTCGTCGGCAAGCCGGCCCGTGGTGAGCAGGGCGGCCGGGATTTCGCGGCCGCGGCCCTGCGCGTGTAGGAAGTCGATCAGGCATTGCTGCTCCGGCCAGTCTGCGCGGCGCTGGTAGAGCACGGGCACGGCGTTGCAGACGGCTTCGCTGAAGGTGCCGTAGCCGGGCTTGCCGAGCACCGCATCGACCGAAGCGAGCAGGTCGGTGAAGCCGAGTCCGAAGCTTTCCAGCGCCACCGCGTCGGGATGGCGGCACTGCCAGTCGCCGGGAACGAGCCAGCGCAGGCCGGGAACCCGCGGCCAGTCCTCGACCGGCAGCCGGTGGCGGATGCCGCCCATGGCGACGAGCACGTTTCGTGCATGGCGTCCGCCGCCGAGCTCGTGGCGTTCGCCGCGCGCGGCGATGATCCCGATTTCCTCGCAATTGCCGAGTTCGTCCATCGCCATCGCCGGGGTCGTGCGCAGGAAGACGCTCGCCGAACGGTAGGCGGCGAGCATCTCGCCGTGGATCTTCGCCGCCCACGCCTCGCCGGCGAAGAAGTGCGCGAAGAGCTCGGCCCAGTTCAGCGAGCACAGCGCCGCCGCGGGGATGCCCGCCTCTGCGGCGCCGGCGAGCGGCAGGTAGCTGACGTTGCTGAAGACGAGGTCGGGCGCGAGGCGTTTCAGGAGGGCGGCCCCGTCAGCGACGCGTCGCCTCCAGTCGGCGTGCGCAGTCCGGTAGGCGGCTGCGCTCGCCGCCAGGTCGACCTGCGTCGCGTCGAGCATCACGAAGCCGAAGTCGCTGGCGGTGGCGATGTGCGCGAAGGGCTCGCGAATCCGCCGTGCCAGCGTCGCCTGCGGCAGCCCGCTTCTGATCGTCAGACGCAGCCGGGGATGGTGGCGGGCGAGCGCGGCGATGACCGGTGCCGAGATGGCGAGGTGGCCGAGACCATGCGCGGAGATGTCGACGAAGAGGTGCACGCCGGCCCCGGTTTCAGGGCTCGGCTGCGTCCGCGGCCTGCGTGCGCACGATGCGCGCGAACTCCTGGGCCGCCTCGATCGCCCAGGCTTCGGTGCGCGGCAGCAGGAAGATCGACTGCGCCTCGCCCGTGCGCGGCCCGCCCATCGCCGCGCCGATGCGGCGGAGTTCGTGCAGCATGACGCGGGCGGCCTCCAGCGCCTCGATCCACGGCAGGACGAAGCGCCCGCAGAGGACGACGCGTTCACCTTGGGCCGGGGAGACGACGTCGGCGAGGTGGCCGTCGTCGAGTTCGGGCACCTCGGTATCCTCGGTCTGCAGGACCAGCACTGCCGCGCTCATCTCGCCCGTCGCCAGCATCAGGCTGGTCGGCTTGCAGGCGAAGCCGAGCGGCTCGTCGCTGCCGAGCAGCGTCGCCGGTAGCCAGCCGGCGCGCACCACGTCGGCCGGCGGTGCTTCGGGAGGGGCGAGCAGCACTTCGCTGCGTCCGGGCGCGCTGTAGTGCAGCAGCACCGGCGCGCCCCACAGCGGTCCGCCGAGCGGTCCGCCGAGCAGCAGCACGTCGCGCAGCAGCGTCACCAGCGGCGCGCGTTCGTCCTCGCGCAGGCACGCCAGCTCTTCGGCGATCTGCGGGTAGCTGGTGCACTCGATCCAGCTGCGCGCCGCCTCGATCGCCTCGTAATAGCGGCCCTCTTTCAGCCTGGCGGTGACTTTTCGATGCATGAGCGTTGCTCTCGACGGCAGGGAAACGATCGGCCGGCTAATTTACCGCCGCCGGGCCGCGCGATCAATCGCGCCTGCATGCCGGGAGCCTGTCCGGCGCTGCGCGCGCCGGGCCAGGGGTGTCTCCTTATGCGAAAGAGCGATAAGGAAATAATTCGAAAGACTTTGTCGGTCTAGAAGGCCTCCGTATAGTGGGCCCCTCGCCGTTTTCGAGGGTTTTGCCATGTCCCGCTCGTTCCGTCCCTTCGCCATTGCCGCCCTGCTCTCCGGCCTGCTCGCCGCGCTGCCGGCGGCTGCCGACAGCGTGCTCCTCAACGCTTCCTACGACGTCGCGCGCGATTTCTACAAGGATTACAACCCGCTCTTCCAGAAGCACTGGAAGGCGAAGAGCGGCGAGACCGTCGACATCAAGCAGTCGCACGGCGGTTCGTCGAAACAGGTGCGTGCCGTCGCCGACGGGCTCGAAGCCGACGTGGTGACCATGAATCAGGCCTCCGATGTCGATTTCCTCGCCGACAAGGGCTTGGTTGCGCGCGACTACGCGAAGAAATTCCCGAATAACGCCTCGCCCTACACCTCGACCATGGTGCTGATCGTGCGCAAGGGGAACCCGAAAGCGATCCACGACTGGGGCGACCTCGTCAAACCCGGTGTGCAGGTGGTGCTCGCGCATCCGAAGACCAGCGGTAACGGCCGCTATGCCTATCTGGCCGCCTGGGGTTATGCGCTGCGCCAGCCCGGCGGCAACGAGAAGACCGCGCAGGACTTCGTCGGCCGCGTCCTGAAGAACGCGCCGCTGTTCGCCGCCGGCGGCCGCGACGCGACGACCACCTTCCTGCAGCGCCGCATCGGCGACGTGTTGATTTCCTTCGAGAGCGAGGCCGAGCTGATCGCGCGTGAATTCGGCCGCGGCGACTTCGAGGTGGTCTATCCGTCGCAGTCGATCCTCGCCGAGTTCCCGGTGGCGGTGGTCGAACGCGTCGTCGACAAGAAGGGGACACGCAAGCAGGCGCAGGCCTACCTCGACTACCTGTGGTCGAAGGAAGGGCAGGAGAACGCCGCGCAGAACTACCTGCGTCCGCGTGACGCCGAGGTGCTGAAGAAGTATTCGGCGCAGTTCCCGACGGTGCGTACCTTCAGCGTCGATGAAGTCTTCGGTGGCTGGGGCAAGGCATACGCTGCGCACTTCCGCGACGGCGGCAGCTTCGACCAGGTCTACCAGCAGAAGTAAGCGTCGATGGCCCGCAACGTCCTTCCCGGCTTCAGACTTGGGCTCGGCTACACGCTGCTCTATCTGTCGCTGATCGTGCTCTTGCCGCTGGCGGCGCTGGTGTTCAAGTCGGCCGAGCTGTCGGCGGCGCAGTTCTGGGACATCGCCACCGGCGAGCGCGCACTCGCCTCGCTGCGCGTGACCTTCGGTTCGGCGCTGATCGCCGCGCTGATCAACGCCGCCTTCGGCCTGCTCACCGCCTGGGTGCTGGTGCGCTACACGTTTCCGGGCAAGCGCTTCGTCGACGCGCTGGTCGATCTGCCCTTCGCGCTGCCGACCGCGGTCGCCGGCATCACGCTGGCCACCCTCTACGCCGGCAACGGCTGGATCGGCCGGCACCTGGAGCCGCTCGGTTTCAAGGTCGCGTTCACCCCGGTCGGCATCGTCGTCGCGCTCACCTTCATCAGCCTGCCCTTCGTCGTGCGCACGCTGCAGCCGGTGATCGAGGACATCGAGCCCGAGATCGAGGAGGCGGCAGCCGTGCTCGGCGCCAGCCGCTGGCAGACCTTCCGCCTCGTGCTGCTGCCGGCGATCCTGCCGGCGCTGATCACCGGTTTCACGCTCGCCTTCTCGCGCGCGATCGGCGAATACGGTTCGGTCATCTTCATCGCCGGCAACATGCCCTTCATCTCCGAAATCACGCCGCTTTTGATCGTCGCCAAACTAGAGCAGTACGACATCGTCGGCGCCACCGCGCTGGCGGTGGTCATGCTGGTGATCTCCTTCGCGCTGCTGCTCGCGGTCAACGCCTTGCAGTGGCGGATGGCCAATCGTCACAGTGCAGCGGGAGCCCGCCGATGAGCAGTCCTCGTCCTTCCATCGCCGAGCCGCGCTGGGTGCGCTTCACGCTGACCGCGGTCGCGCTCGTCTTCCTCGGTTTCTTCCTCGCGCTGCCGCTGGTCGCGGTCTTCGTCGAGGCCCTAGCCGCCGGTATTCCCGCCTACCTCGATGCGCTCGCCGATCCCGAGGCGCGTTCGGCGATCTGGCTGACCGTGCTCGTCGCGCTGATCGCGCTGCCGCTCAACGTCGCCTTCGGCGTTGCCGCCGCCTGGGCGATCGCGCGCTTCGAGTTCCGTGGCAAGAGCGCGCTGATCACCCTGATCGACCTGCCCTTCGCGGTCTCGCCGGTGGTCGCCGGCCTTGTCTTCGTGCTGCTGTTCGGGTCGCAGGGACTGTTCGGCGCCTGGCTGTCGGCGCACGACATCCGCATCATCTTCGCCGTCCCCGGCATCGTGCTGGCGACCCTGTTCGTGACCTTCCCCTTCGTCGCGCGCGAGCTGATCCCGCTGATGCAGGCGCAGGGGCGCGAGGAGGAGGAGGCCGCCGTTTCGCTCGGCGCTTCCGGCTGGCAGATGCTGTGGCGGGTGACCCTGCCGAACATCAAGTGGGGCCTGCTCTACGGCGTCATCCTCGCCAACGCGCGCGCGATGGGCGAGTTCGGCGCGGTCTCGGTGGTCTCCGGGCACATCCGCGGCGAGACCAACACGCTGCCCCTGCACGTCGAGATCCTCTACAACGAGTACAACCAGGTCGGCGCCTTCGCCGCGGCTTCGGTGCTGGCGCTCCTGGCGCTGGTGACGCTGATCGCCAAGACCATCGTCGAGTGGCGCATGCGCCGCGAGACGGCGATGCTTGAAGCGAGCCTCTCGCCGGAGGGCGGCGCTGCCTCCCCGGCAGCCTGAGTCCAGGCGCCCCGACCCTTACCGACAGAACGACCATGAGCATAGAAATTCGCGGCATCGGCAAACGCTTCGGCAACTTCGTCGCCCTCGACAATATCGACCTCGATATCCCCAGCGGCGAGCTCGTCGCGCTGCTCGGCCCCTCGGGCTGCGGCAAGACGACGCTGCTGCGCATCATCGCCGGCATGGAATCGCCCGATCATGGGCAGGTGCTGTTCGAGGGCGAGGAAGCGACGCATCTGCACGTGCGCGAGCGCAAGGTCGGTTTCGTCTTCCAGCACTACGCGCTGTTCCGCCACATGACGGTGTTCGAGAACGTCGCCTTCGGCCTGCGCGTCAAGCCGCGCCACGAGCGTCCGTCCGAGGCCGAGATCCGCCGCCGTGTCACCGACCTCCTCAAGCTCGTGCAGCTCGACTGGCTCGCCGAGCGCTATCCCTCGCAGCTCTCCGGCGGCCAGCGGCAACGCATCGCGCTGGCGCGCGCGCTCGCCGTCGAGCCGAAGGTGCTGCTGCTCGACGAACCCTTCGGCGCGCTCGATACGCGCGTGCGCAAGGAACTGCGCCGCTGGCTCAGGCGCCTGCACGACGAGGTGCATATCTCCAGCGTCTTCGTCACGCACGACCAGGAGGAGGCGCTCGAAGTCGCCGACCGCGTGGTGGTGATGAACCAGGGGCGCATCGAGCAGATCGGCACGCCCGACGAGGTCTATTCGCGCCCGGCGAGCCCCTTCGTCTATCGCTTCCTCGGCGACGTGAACGTCTTCCACAGCCGCCTGCACGGCGCCTGGGCGGAAATCAACCGCTTGCCCGAAGGCGCCCATGCCGGCGAGGCGCTGGCCTTCATCCGTCCGCACGACATCGACATCGAGCGCTTCGAGCAGGCCGGTTCGCTGGCGGCGCGCGTGCAGGAAGTGCATGCGATCGGACCATCGGTGCGCGTCGAACTCGCGCACGGCAGCGAGCTGATCGAGGTCGAGCTGACGCGCGAGCGCGCCAACGCGCTGGGCCTGAGCCGCGGCGACCAGGTCTGGCTGCGGCCGCGGCAGGTGCGCGTGTTCGCTGCCGAGCCCGCAGGCGAGGAGTTCGGTTCGGGCATCTGAGCGACGCGCTGCTGCATGGCATGCGCAAGCGTGTGACTCCCTTTCCGGTCGCGGTGCTATAATCCGCGTCCGGTTTGCTCCGATGGTCTCCCCCATGGCGCTTTTTACGTTCGGCATCAATCACCACACGGCTCCTCTGTCGGTCCGCGAGCAGGTGGCGTTCAACGCCGAGAAGTTGCATCAGGCATTGGCTGACCTCACGCGCGCTAAACCCGTGCGCGAGGCGGCGATCCTGTCCACCTGCAACCGCACCGAGCTCTACTGCGCGACCGACGCGCCCGAAGCCGCGGCCGACTGGCTCGCCGAGTATCACCGCATCGGCCGTCAGGACATCAATCCCTACCTGTTCACCTACCCCGAGCGCGACGCCGTTCGCCACGCCTTCCGCGTCGCCAGCGGCCTCGACTCGATGGTCATCGGCGAGCCGCAGATCCTCGGGCAGATGAAGGACGCGGTGCGCGTCGCCGAAGAGGCGGGAACGCTCGGGACGACGCTGCACAAGCTCTTCCAGCGTTCGTTCGCGGTGGCCAAGGAAGTGCGCTCGACCACCGCGATCGGTGCCAACATCGTCTCGATGGCCGCTGCCGCCGTGCATCTGGCCGAGCGCATCTTCGAGCGCATCGACGAGCAGCGCATCCTGTTCATCGGTGCCGGCGAGATGATCGAGTTGTGCACGACCTACTTCGGCGCCGAAAAGCCGAAGCAGATCGTCGTCGCCAACCGCACCGTCGAGCGCGGTCGGGCGCTGGCCGAGCGTTTCGGCGGCACCGCCATCCGCCTCGACGAGATCGCCGATCGTCTGGCGCAGTTCGACATCATCGTCTCGTGCACCGGTTCGCCGCTGCCGATCATCGGTCTCGGCATGGTCGAGCGCGCGGTCAAGGCGCGTCGCCACCGCCCGATCTTCATGATCGACCTCGCCGTTCCGCGCGACATCGAGATCGAGGTCGGCGAACTCGACGACGTCTTCCTGTACACGGTCGATGACCTGGCACAGGTGGTGCAGGCCGGTCTCGAATCGCGCAAGGCGGCGGTGGTCGAGGCCGAGACGATCATCGCCCAGCGCGTCGACAGCTTCCTGCAGTGGATGTCCACGCGTGACACGGTGCCGCTGATCCGCTCGCTGCGCGACGCCGCCGAGCGCACGCGCCGGCACGAGATCGAGCACGCGCACAAGCTGCTGGCCAAGGGCGACGACCCGCAGCGCGTCCTCGAACAGTTGTCGATGCGGCTGATGAACAAGTTCCTGCATGCGCCGACGCAGACGCTCAATCAGTCGGCCGAGGACGAGCGCGCCGAAATGAATGCGATGGTCGCCCGCCTCTTCCATCTGCACACGCACGATTAGCTGCCGCTGACCGTCGGCGCCGCTGCCTGCCGTCCGCGCGGCCGGGGTGGCGCCTGCGCTAGCTGCCGACCGGGCATTCCCGGTCGGAGTCCCTCCGGTCGACGTCCTGCCTGCCCCGCGCCGGCGGCGCGCACTGATTCCAAACCTTCACTCCGTCAGCCTTCCCCATGAAACAGAGCATCGTCGATAAACTCGAGCGCCTTTGCGGTCGGCTGGAAGAACTCGACCGCGTGCTGGCGAGCGGCGAGGCGACGCGCAACATGGACGAGTACCGCAAGCTCACGCGCGAGCATGCCGAGATCGGCCCGGTGGTCGCGCGCTACCAGGATTGGCGGCAGTGCCAGGAAGATCTCGCGCACGCGCAGGAGATGCTCGCCGATCCCGAGATGAAGGAACTCGCCGAGGCCGAGATCGACGATGCGCGTGCGCGTCTGCCGGCGCTCGAAACCGAGTTGCAGACCCTGCTGCTGCCGAAGGACCCGGACGACGACCGCAACCTGTTCCTCGAGGTGCGCGCCGGCACCGGCGGCGACGAGTCGGCGCTGTTCGCCGGCGACCTCTTCCGCATGTACTCGCGCTACGCCGAGCGCCGCCGCTGGCAGGTCGAGATCGTCTCGGCCAATCCCTCCGAACTCGGTGGTTACAAGGAGATCATCGCCCGCGTCGTCGGCAGCGGTGCCTACGCCAGGCTCAAGTTCGAGTCGGGCGGCCACCGCGTGCAGCGCGTCCCGGCGACCGAGGCGCAGGGGCGCATCCACACCTCGGCCTGCACCGTCGCCGTGATGCCGGAGGCCGACGACCTCGCCGAGGTGGTGCTCAACCCCGCCGACCTGCGCATCGACACCTTCCGCGCGTCGGGTGCTGGCGGCCAGCACATCAACAAGACCGATTCGGCGGTGCGCGTCACCCACCTGCCGACCGGGATCGTCGTCGAGTGCCAGGACGATCGCTCGCAGCACAAGAACAAGGCGCAGGCGCTGTCGGTGCTCGCCGCGCGCATCAAGGACGCGCAGGAACGCGAGCAGAACGCGCAGATCGCCTCGACCCGCAAGAGCCTGATCGGCAGCGGCGACCGTTCCGAGCGCATCCGCACCTACAACTTCCCGCAGGGGCGCGTCACCGACCACCGCATCAACCTGACGCTGTACAAGATCGACTCGATCATGGACGGCGACATCGACGAACTGGTCGACGCGCTGGCCGCCGAACGGCAGGCCGAACTGCTCGCGCAACTCGCCGAGGGCGGCGAGTAAGTCCGCGATGAGCGGCAAGGCGAGCGGGGTGAGTGAGGCTGCCGCGGCGGGGGAAACCTTGCCGACGAGCATCGGCGCGGCCTGGTGCCTGGCCATGCGCCGCATCGACCGGCTCGATGCTCGCCTGCTGGTCGAGCACGTGGCCGGCTGCACGCACGCCGAGCTGATCGCCAGCCCCGAGCGTGCGCTTGCCGCCGACGCGGCAAGGCGACTGGCGGCGCTGGTCGAACGTCGCGCCGCCGGCGAGCCGCTCGCCTACCTCACCGGCTGCACCGGCTTCTACGGCCTCGACTTCGGCGTTTCCCCGGCCGTGCTCATCCCGCGTCCGGATACCGAGCTGATCGTCGAGCTGGCGCTGGCGCGTGCGCGCGCGCTGCAGGCGGCGGGAATGACGCCGCGCCTGCTCGACCTCGGCACCGGTTCGGGGGCGATCGCGGTTTCGCTGGCCGCCTCGCTGGCGCCGGGCGCACGGGTCGAGGCGGTCGAGCGGTCGCCGGCTGCGCTCGCGGTCGCCCGGGCCAACGCCCTCCGTCACGGTGTCGACGTCGTCTTCCATCAGGGCGACTGGTTCGCGCCGCTCGCCGCTACGGGCGTGCACACCCCGGGCCTGGCTACCGGCGTCGCCACGCGCTTCGACATCGTCGTCTCCAACCCGCCCTACGTCGCCGCCGGCGATCCGCATCTGGCGCAGGACGGCCTGCCCTTCGAGCCGCAGGAGGCATTGAGCGACGGCGGTGATGGCCTTTCCTGCCTGCGTGCGATCGTGCAGGAGGCGCCGGCGCATCTCGTGCCCGGTGGCTGGCTGCTGCTCGAACACGGCTACGACCAGGCCGCTGCGGTGCGTTCGCTGCTCGCTGCGGCGGGGTTCGTCGAGGTCGCGAGCTGGCGCGACCTGGCGGGGATCGAGCGCGTCAGCGGCGGTCGCTGGCACGCGGCGGGTGGCTGAGCGAGCGGCGGCAGCGGAACTTCAGGGCAGCTGCCGCGGTCTGTCGATGCCGTATTCTTTCACTGCTTTCCTCAGGAGATTTTCATGGATGTTCAGCAACTGATTCGCGAGCAGGTCAGCGGTGCGCCGGTGGTCTTGTACATGAAGGGTACGCCGCTGCAGCCGCAATGCGGTTTTTCGGCGATGGCGGTGCAACTCCTGCAGAATTGCGGCGTGCACGACTTCTTCAGCGTCAATGTCCTCGCCTCGCCCGAAATCCGCCAGGGGATCAAGGAATTCGCCAACTGGCCGACGATTCCGCAGCTCTACGTGAACGGCGAGTTCATCGGCGGCAGCGACATCATGCGCGAGATGTACACGACCGGCGAGCTGCAGCAACTGCTCGACAGCGCGCTTCAGAAGTGAGGTTCTGACGCGGCGCCGGCTCGATTGGGCGGCATCGCCGTGGCGAGGAAGGCGAGCGCCGCGTCGATGCCCTGGTCGAGTTCGGCGTAAGCATCGTGACTGCCGGCGATCAGCAGCAGTTGCGTCGAGTCATCGCGACGCCCGGCGTGGATCAGCCGGGCCTCGTCGGCCGGAACGGTCTCGTCGTCGAGGCCATGCACCAGCAATACCGGGCAGCCCACCTTGCCGATCGTATGCTGCGCAGCGATGTCGGCGAAGCGGTGGCCGATCACGTGCTGCACGTAGCGCAGCACGTACCAGCCGAAGGGAATGAACGGAACCCGCCAGGAGGCGAGCAGGCGGCGCATCACCGTTTCCGGGTGGGCGAAAGCGGCGATGCTGATCACCGCGGCCACCTCGTCACGGCGCGAGGCGAGCAGCAGCGCCGCTGCGGCGCCGACCGAGTGTCCGATCAGGCCGATGCGTCTGCCGTCCACGTCGGCGCGCTGCCGCAACCAATCCAGGGCGCTCTCCATGTCCTCGGCGAAACGCGGCAGCGAGGAAAAGGTGTCGCTGTCGCTGGCACCGTGGTTGCGCGCCTCGATCAGCAGCAGCCCGTAGCCGGCGCGGTGCAGTGCTGGCGCCAGCGGCAGCATGTTGGCGGCGTTGCTACCCCAGCCGTGCAGGATCACGAGCGCCGGCGCGGGCGATCCGGGTGATCCGGGCGGGCGCTTTCCCGCCGGCGGAATCCACCAGGCGCGCAGGCGCCGGCCGCGCTGCGTGCCGATGCGCACTTCGCTGAATGCGAGTCCGTGATCGGCCGGAGTCGCCGGGTCGACCAGCCGTGGTGCGCGCAGGCCGAGCCGGATGGCGAAGTTGATCAGCGCCAGCAGCAGGCCACCGAAGATCAGCGCAAGGGCCAGGATATCCATCATCGTTTCGCGGCCGGCAATCTAGGGCTCAGGTCTCGCATTGAACCTTGACACCTCTTTTCATCCACGAAATCCACGAAACAAGACATAGGGTTGCGGTCGTTCAGCGTCAAACCCGATGAATGGTTTCGCGTTTTTTCGTGCATTTCGTGGCCAACTGCTTTTTTCAGGTTGCAACATTACGGGTTGTGCCAGCAGATCCATCGCGGTGTCGATCGCTGGAGCCGCTCTGGAACCCGTGCGGGTGCGGGAGCGATTGCGGCAGCCACGGCCCGGATTACTCATGCAGCTTCCGGTCGCGGACTTCCGGAAGAAAGAACAGGCCGATCAGCGAGGCCAGGATCAGCAGGGCGGTCGGGTACCACAGCCCGGCCAGCGGGTTGCCGAACTGCACACCCAGCCAGGTCACCATGAATGGCGACATGCCGCCGATCCAGCCTGCCGAAAGGTTGTGCGGCAGGGCGACGGCCGTATAGCGGGTCCGCGCCGGGAACAGCTCCGGCAGGGTTGCCGTTTGTGGCCCGGTGATGCAGGCCAGCGGAACGACCAGGACGAGCAGCAGGATCACGATCATCGTCGAATCCGGCGTCGGCAGGCTGCCGTAGTGCAGCAGGCCCATGAAGACCGGAAAGATGCTGATGGCGCCGATGATCAGTCCGGCCAACAGCACGGGCCGGCGGCCGATGCGGTCGGACAGCCAGCCGCAGAATATCGTGGCCGGAAAAAGCGCCAGCGTGGCGATCGTGACCAGGCCGCTGGCCTGCGCGGCCGGAAGATTGACCACGGTTTTCAGGAAGACGGTGGTGTAGACCTGGGCTGAAAAGAAGAGCAGCGAACCGCCGGCGGAAAGGCAGAAAAACAGGAGCGCCATGCGCCCGAGTGTCTGCCGGTCGCGAAAGCATTCGCGCAAGGGCGTCTTCGCCAGCGCGTTCTGTTCGCTCAAATGGCGAAATACGGGCGATTCATGCAGGTTGACCCGGCTCTTGATCGAGATGGCCAGCAACAAGGCGGAAACCAGGAAGGGAATGCGCCAGCCCCAGTCCCTGAAGTCGGCGTCGCTGAGGAAATGCTGCAGGACGACGATTTGCAGCGTCGATGCCATCATGCCCAGCGGTCCCATCAGTTGCAGGACGCTGGTGTACAGGCCGCGCTTGCCGGTCGGCGCATGTTCGGTGAGGTAGACCGAGGCGCCGCCGATCTCGCCGCCAACCGAGAAGCCCTGCAGAATGCGCAGCGCGAGCAGCAGGCAGGGGGCGAGCAGGCCGACCTGCGCGTAGGTCGGCAGCAGTCCGACGCAGACGGTGGACACGCCCATCAGCACGATCGTCACCAGGAAGATGCGGCGTCGGCCATAACGGTCGCCGAGCGAACCGAACGCGGCGGCGCCGAGCGGGCGGACGATCATGCCGATACCGAAGGTCGCCAGGCTGGCGAGCAGGGCCGCCACCGGGTCGTCACCCGGAAAGAACAGGACGCTGAAGTAGATCGCCAGCGAGGCGAAGGTGAGGAAGTCGTACCACTCGAGAAAAGTGCCGAAACAGGCGGCAACGACGACTTTCTTCTGGATGTCCTGCGGGCTGTCGGTGGGCTGCATCATCGGTGAGCTGGAGGATTTCAGGAAGGCGGGCACCCGGATGCCGGAATCGCCGATGCTCGCACGAGGCCGCAGTGCCCGGCCTCGTTCGTGCCCGTTAACCTGAAACGTGGAACAATTTCGAGAAACATCCGCCGCCCTGATCTGCCGAAGCCGTCGCGATCAGCACTCCCGTCATCGCGAGCCCGAAGAGCGTGGCGATCCAGTGCGTAGGGCTGAATAGAAGAACGAACTGGATTGCCACGGCGCTACGCGCCTCGCAATGACGGCAGCGAATGGCTGCCTTTCATGCTCAGGGCTGGCACGACTCGCCATGACCGTCAGCCGCGCGCCCGCGCGCGTGCGATCGCCGCGCTCACCTGCGCCGGCGCCGTTCCGCCGATGTGGTTGCGGGCGGCGAGCGAGCCCTCGACGGTGAGCACCGCGAACACGTCCTCGCCGATCAGCGGCGAGAAGGCCTGCAGCTCGGCGAGCGACAGCTGCGGCAGGTCGACGCCGAGTTCCTCGGCGCGGCGAACGGCGAGGCCGACCGCCTCGTGCGCGTCGCGGAAGGGCAGGCCTTTCTTGGTCAGGTAGTCGGCGAGGTCGGTAGCGGTGGCGAAGCCCTGCTGCAGCGCCGCGCGCATGTTCTCGGGACGCGCGCTGATGCCGGGGATCATCGCGGCGAAGATGGCGAGCGTGTCGCGCACCGTGTCGGCGGCGTCGAACAGCGGTTCCTTGTCTTCCTGGTTGTCCTTGTTGTAGGCGAGCGGCTGGCCCTTCATCAGCGTCAAGAGCGACATCAGGCTGCCATAGACGCGGCCGGTCTTGCCGCGCGCGAGCTCGGGGACGTCCGGGTTCTTCTTCTGCGGCATGATCGAGCTGCCGGTGCAGAAGCGGTCGGCGATGCGCACGTAGCCGACGCGCGGGTTCATCCACAGCACGAGCTCCTCGGAGAAGCGCGAGATGTGCGTCATCAAGAGCGAACAGGCAGCGCAGAATTCGATCGCGAAGTCGCGGTCGGAGACGGCGTCGAGCGAGTTCTCGCAGACGCCGTCGAAGCCGAGCTCGGCGGCGACGAATTCGCGGTCGATCGGGTAGGTGGTGCCGGCGAGCGCGGCGGCGCCGAGCGGCAGTCGGTTCAGGCGGCGGCGGCAGTCGGCGAAACGTCCGGCGTCGCGCTCGCTCATCTCGACGTAGGCGAGCAGGTGGTGACCGAAGGTGACCGGCTGCGCGACCTGCAGGTGGGTGCAGCCGGGCATCGGCGTCGCCGCCTCGCGTTCGGCGAGGTCGAGCAGGTTGTTGCGGAAGTCGCGCAGCAGGACGAGGATCTCGTCGATCGCGTCGCGCAGCCAGAGACGGATGTCGGTGGCGACCTGGTCGTTGCGCGAGCGGCCGGTGTGCAGGCGCTTGCCGGCGTCGCCGACGAGCGCGGTCAGGCGCTTCTCGATGTTGAGATGGACGTCCTCGAGGTCGAGCGACCATTCGAAGCGTCCCGATTCGATTTCCTCGACGATCTGCGCCATGCCGCGCTCGATGTCGGCAAGGTCGGCGGCGCCGATGATCGATTGCTTCGCCAGCATGCGTGCGTGCGCGAGCGAGCCGCGGATGTCCTGCCGCCACATGCGCTTGTCAAAGTCCACCGACGAGGTGTAGCGTTTGACGAGTTCGGACATCGGTTCCGAGAAACGACCGGCCCAGGTGTAGGCGGTCGGCGTGCCGGGAGCTGGCGAGGCGGGCGAGGAAGAAGAGGTCATGATGGATGCGCGCGTGTGCAGTGAGGGAGCCTCGCGGAACGGTGCCAGTCGGTGCGCCGGACGGCCATCCCTGGCGGGGCGGGAGATGCGCGAGTATACGGCAAAAGCCCGGGCCCGGCCGGGCGCCAGGTGGCGTGCTGCCGCCGCTCCGCTGCCCGGCGCCGACTGCGGACGGGGGAAATCATGATCGAAACCGTTTTCGCCCACCTGTGGCGCGACGAGAGCCCGTACATCTTCGGCGCTGCCCTGCTGCTCTCGGCCCTGCTCTACCGCGCGCTCGGCGGCACCCGGCAGCCGCTCAAGCACTCGCTGCTCTTCCTCGCCTTCTGGCTCCTGCTCGATCTCGCCGCGGCGCTCTTTGCCGCGCGCGGTGAAGTGGTCATTGCCGGCGGCGTGCATCAGGCGGCCTTGCTCGGCTTCGGACTGGTGCTGATCCGCCTCTCGGGACTCGCGCTCTTCCGCGTGCTGCTGCCGGCGATCCGCGTTCGCGCGCCGCGCATCCTGGAGGACATCGTCGTCATCGCCGGCTACCTCGTCTGGGCGATGGTGCGCCTGGGCTACGCCGGTGTCGAGCTGACCGGTCTGGTGACCACCTCGGCGGTGATCACCGCGGTGGTCGCCTTCGCCATGCAGGATACCCTCGGCAACATCCTCGGCGGGCTCGCGCTGCAGCTCGACAACTCGCTGGAGATCGGCGACTGGGTGCGCTTCGACGACGTCTCCGGGCGCGTCGTCGAGATCCAGTGGCGCTACACGGCGATCGTCACGCGCAACGGCGAGAAGGTCGTCGTCCCCAACAGCCAGTTGATGAAGAGCAAGTTCTTCGTCCTGCTCGACCCGGAGCACGGCCAGGAAGGCTGGCGGCGCTGGGTCTGGTTCAACGTCGACTACGCGGCGCCGCCGGGCAGGGTGATCGCGGTCGTCGAACAGGCGATCGCCGACGCCGCCATCGCCAACGTCGCCAAGTCGCCGCCGCCCTCGTGCGTGGCGATGGAATTCACGCCCGGATCGGTGCGCTACGCGCTGCGCTACTGGCTGCTCGACCCGCGCGACGACGATCCGACCGACTCGGCGGTGCGCGTCCATGTCTTCGCCGCGCTGGCCCGTTCCGGCTGGGGCATCGCCTTGCCCGACCAGCTCATCCACATGGTCAAGGAGGGCGAACCCTACCGCGAACGCCTGCGCCAGCAGGAGCTCGAACGCCGCCTGCATGCCCTGGCGGGAATCCCGCTGTTCGCGCCGCTCTCCGACGGCGAACGGCGCACGCTCGCCGAACGGCTGGTCGACGCGCCCTTCGCCGCCGGCGACGTGATGACGCGCCAGGGTGCTGTCGCGCACTGGCTCTACATCGTCGCCAGCGGCGAGGCCGCGATCCTCTGGGCAGGCCCCGACGGGCAGCCGCGGCAGATCGGCACCGTTCCGGCCGGTGCCGTGTTCGGGGAGATGGGGCTGATGACCGGCGAACCGCGCTCGACCACGGTCGTCGCGCGCAGCGACGTCGAGTGCTACCGGCTCGACAAGTCGGGTTTCGAGGACATCATCCACGCGCGTCCGGAACTGGCCGAGGCGATGTCGCACATCCTCGCCGAACGCCTGCGCCAGATCGAGGAGATGCAGGCGCGCCTGCAGCGCGAGGGCAGCGAGCACCCGCGCGGCCACGGGCCGGCGGCGATCCTGACGCTCATCCGGGAGTTCTTCGGGTTAACGTGAAACGTGGAACAATTTCGTGAAACATCGGCCAAGCTGATCTGCGGAATCCGTCGCGATCGGCAGCCCGTCATCGCGAGCCCGCAGGGCGTGGCGATCCAGTGCGTAGGGCTGAATGGAAGAACGAACTGGATTGCCACGGCGCTACGCGCCTCGCAATGACGGTAGCGGATGGCTGCGTTTCATGGCATGGGGCGGCGGACGTCGCCATGAACGATAGGGACACCATGAATCATGGTGTCCCTATCGTGTGCCTTTCTTCTCCCACACCTGGAAGCGTTCACGGCCGGCGAAGACCGGCGGCGAGTCGTGGACCGGACGATCGTCGCGCAGGGTGAAGGCGTCGCCGAGCAGGGCGTCCAGTTCTTCCTGCGAGATGCCGAAAGGCGGTCCCTTCAGCTGCTCGGCGACGAAGAATACACCGGCGAGGAGGCATCCGGGGGCGAGCAGTTCGGCCATCCGCCGCGCGTAGCCGGCGCGCAGCTTGCGCGGCAGCGCGCAGAGGAAGGCGCGCTCGACGATCAGCGAGAAGGGCGCTGCCGGAACGAAGTCGAAGAAGTCGGCGCAGAGCAGCCGGCCGCCGAAGGCCTCGCCGAGCGTCTGCCGCGCGCGCTCGACGGCGGCCGCCGAGAAGTCGAGCGCGGTGACCTCCCAGCCGGCGCGGTCGAGCCAGGCCGCCTCGAGCGCGCTGCCGCAGCCGGGAACGAGCACGCGCCGGGCAGTCGCCTGCTGCACGTGCGCGGCGGCGAATTCGCGCAGCGCCTGCGGCACGCAGTGGGCCTCCCACGGCGTCACCCCCTCGCTGAAGCGCTTGTCCCAGAAGTCGGGAAGTTCGGGGCGCTGGTGCGCCGGCTTCTCCTGCTTCGCCAACTGCTCCGCCGCGCTCATCCTGCGCTCCCTGCTTGACTGCGCTGCCGCTCGCCAGCCGCCGCCAACGACCGTGATAGAATTCCGCGCTTCATGCGTGCCTCCTGCGTGCTCCCGGCGAGGCCGGTGCAGCGTCCCGATTGTCGACGAACCTACAGAGAATTCGCCTTGAACTCCTCATCTTCCTCTCCCTCCCGCATCGTCATCGCTTCCCGTGAGTCGCCGCTTGCCATGTGGCAGGCCGTCCATGTGCAGGGACGTCTCGCCGCATTGTATCCGCAGAGCCAGGTCGATATCCTCGGCATGACGACGCAGGGCGACCAGATCCTCGACAAGCCGCTGGCAACGATCGGTGGCAAGGGGCTGTTCATCAAGGAACTCGAAGTCGCGATGGAGGAAGGCCGCGCCGACCTGGCCGTGCATTCGCTGAAGGACGTGCCGATGGTGATGCCCGAAGGCTTCGTCCTCTCGGCCATCTCCGAGCGCGAGACGCCGTTCGACGCCTTCGTCTCGAACAAGTACGCTTCGCTCGACGAGCTGCCGGCCGGTGCCGTCGTCGGCACCTCCAGCCTGCGCCGCGAGGCGGTGCTGCGCTCGCGCTACCCGCAACTGGTGATCAAGAGCCTGCGCGGCAACCTCGGCACGCGCCTGAGGAAGCTCGACGCCGGCGAGTACGACGCGATCATCCTTGCCGCGGCCGGCCTGATCCGCCTAGGCCTCAAGGAGCGCATCCGCTCGACGCTGACCCCCGAGCAGTCGCTGCCGGCGCCGGGGCAGGGCGCGCTCGGCATCGAGACGCGCGCCGACCGTCCCGACGCGACCGCGATCGTCGCCGCGCTGAACGACCCGGAAACGGCGCACTGCGTGCGTGCCGAACGTGCGCTGTCGCGTGCGCTCGGCGGCAGCTGCCAGGTGCCGCTCGGCGGCTACGCGATCATCGAGAATGGTGAACTGTGGCTGCGCGGCTTCGTCGCCACCCCGGATGGCCAGCAGATGGTCAGCGCCGAAGTGCGCGGCGCGCCCGCCGACGACGAGGCCCTCGGCCTGCAACTCGCCGCCCAGCTGCGTGCGCAGGGCGCCGACGACATCCTCGCGCAGCTGGCGACGCACCAGGCCGGCTGATGTCGCGCTGGTATTTCGCCGTTGATGCCACCTCTTCAGAACCGATTGCCGAGAAAAAGCCGATGAGCCAGCCGCTGCAGGGTGTCACCGTCGTCGTCACCCGGCCGCTGGCGCAGGCGGCCGGTCTCGCGGCAATGATCGAGGCGGCCGGCGGCGAAGCCGTCGTCTTCCCGGTGCTCGAGATCGGTCCGGCCGAAGACCCGGCGCCGCTCGCCGCGGCGATCGACGCGCTCGACGACTACGCATTCGCCGTCTTCGTCAGCCCGAACGCGGTCGCCTACAGCGTGCCGGAGATCCTCGCACGACGCGCCTGGCCCGCGGGCTTGCGTCCGGTGGCGGTCGGCGGCGCTACCGTCGCTGCGCTCGCGCAACACGGGATCGGCCCGACCATCGCGCCTAGCCTGCGCTTCGACTCGGAGGCGCTGCTCGAACTCCCCGAGTTGCAGGCGGCAGCGGTTGCCAGCAAGCGCGTCGCCGTCTTCCGCGGCAACGGCGGTCGCGAGCTGCTCGCCGACACCCTGCGCGAACGCGGTGCCCGCGTCGATTTCATCGCCTGTTACCAGCGCACGACCCCCGCCGGCGGCTCGGCCTCTTTGAAGGACCTGTGGGACAGCGGCTGCTTCGACGCGGTCGCGCTGTCGTCGAGCGAAGGCCTGCGCAACTTGTGGGAGATGCTCGACGCCGAGGACCGCGAGCGCCTCGCCGAGACGCCGCTGTTCGTCCCGCACGCGCGCATCGCCGAGGCCGCGCACGCGCTCGGGCTGACGAACACCATCCTCACCGATCCCGCCGACGCCGGCATCATCGCCGGGCTGTGCGCGCACCCGTGGCGCTGAGCCACCGTGGCTGAAAGCATGCAGCGACTGCTCGCCGAACTGCAGCGGCTTTACTTCCTGCCCGGGCCCGGGTTGCCATCCCAGGCGGCCGGCGCTGGGAACGCACTTCCCGCGGCCGTCGATCTGGTCGACGCCGACGGCCGCGCGCGGGTCATGCTCGTCGATTTCAGGCGTGCCGACGACTGGGTCTCGGTGAGCAAGCTCCTGCACGCGCTGTGCAGCGAGCTCGAGCTGCCGCTGCCGGCGCTCTCGGTGGTGGCGTGTGGTGGCTTTCGCCTCTGGCTGTCGTTTGCCGAAGCGCTGCCGGCCGGCGAACTCGCCGCCTTCGCCGAGTCGCTGCGCCGCCGCTACCTCGCCGACCTGCCCGCTGCGCATCTGGCCTTCGCTCCGGTGGCCGCGGAGCCCTGCGCGCTGCATCTGGTTCCTGCCGCCGATGAGGAGAGCGGCAAGTGGTCGGCCTTCATCGACCCGGCGATGGGCAGCGCCTTCGTCGACGAGCCCGGACTGCCGCTGGCGCCGAACATGCAGCGGCAGGCCGAGATGCTCGCCGGGCTCAAGAGCATCGACCGCGCCGACTGGCTGCGGGTGACTGCGCTGTTGCAGCCCGCGCAGCCGGTGGCGCAGGAGCGCGTGCCAGAGGGCGGCGAGCTGAGCCGCCAGTCAAGCCGTGATCAAGGTCGCGGAAGCTCCGGCCCGGACGTCGCCGGCCATCATGACGACCCGAAGGCTTTCCTGCTCGCGGTGATGAACGATCCCTCGGTCGCCATGCGCGACCGCATCAGCGCCGCGCAGGCACTGCTGCCCTGGTTCGCCGGGCCTTCAGCTTCGTAGGTCGGCTTACGCTGCGCTAACCCGACCTGCCAGACTCTGCCTAGGCCCAGTCGCGCGGCGGCAGCAGTGCGTAGATCCTCGCCTCGGGGCTTCCCGGTTCGGGCTGCCAGTCGTATTTCCAGCGCACCAGCGGCGGCATCGACATCAGGATCGATTCGGTGCGACCGTCGCCGTGCAGGCCGAACAGGGTGCCGCGGTCCCAGATCAGGTTGAATTCGACGTAGCGGCCGCGGCGGTAGGCCTGGAAGTCGCGTTCGCGCTCGCCGAAGGGCGTGTCCTGGCGGCGCGCGACCAGCGGCAGGTAGGCGTCGGCGAAGGCGTCGCCGACGGCGCGCGTGAGCGCGAAGCAGCGCTCGAAGCCGCCGGTGTCGAGGTCATCGAAGAAGACGCCGCCGACGCCGCGCGGCTCGTTGCGGTGCGGCAGGTGGAAGTACGCGTCGCAGGCCTTCTTCATGTCCGGATAGACCTCGGCGCCGAAGGGCGCGAGCGCCTGCTTCAGCGTGCCGTGAAAGTGGCGGATGTCTTCCTCGAACGGGTAGTAGGGCGTCAGGTCGCAGCCGCCGCCGAACCACCACAGCGGCTCGCCATCGGCCGGTGTCACGGCGAGCGCGCGCACGTTGAGGTGCGCGGTCGGGCAGTACGGGTTTTCCGGGTGCAGGACCAGCGAGACGCCCATCGCCGTGAAGGGCGCGCCGGCGAGCTGCGGCCGGGCGGCGGTGGCCGACGCCGGCAGCGCCGCGCCGCGCACCTTCGAGAAGGCGACGCCGCCGCGCTCGAAGACGCGGCCGCCTTCGATGACGCAGGTGAGGCCCTCGCCGGCAAGTGCGGCCTCGCTCGGCTTTTCCCAGGCGTCGCGCAGGAAACGGCCGCCTTCTGCGCCTTCGAGTTCCTCGCAGGCGGCGACCAGGCGCTGCTGCAGCTCGCGGAACCAGGCCTCGGCGGCGCTGCCGCCCTGCGCCGCTGCCGGCCGCGGGGCGGTGTCGCTCATCGGTTGATCGCCCGGTAGCCGATGTCGCGGCGCAGCTGCATGCCGTCGAAGTGGATGCCGCTGGCGACCTCGTAGGCGCCTTGCTGCGCGAGGCGGACGTTGTCGCCGAGCGCGGTGACGCAGAGGACGCGACCGCCCGAGGTGACCACCTTGCCGTCGACCAGGCGCGTTCCGGCGTGGAAGACGTGCGCATCGTTGCTGCCTTCCGACAGGCCGTTGATCGTATCACCGACACGCGGCGTTTCCGGGTAGTTGGCGGCGGCGAGGACCACGCCGAGCGCGACGCGGCGGTCCCACTCGGCTTCGATCGCATCGAGCTTGCCGTCGATCGCGTGCTCGAGCAGGACGGCGAGGTCGGACTTCAAGCGCATCATGATCGGCTGCGTCTCGGGGTCGCCCATGCGGCAGTTGAATTCGAGCGTCTTCACCGAGCCGTCGCGGCCGATCATCAGGCCGGCGTAGAGGAAGCCGGTGTAGGGGATGCCGTCGGCGGCCATGCCGCGCACCGTCGGCATGATGATCTCGCGCATCACGCGCGCGTGGATCTCGGGCGTCACCACCGGCGCCGGCGAGTAGGCGCCCATGCCGCCGGTGTTGGGACCGGTGTCGCCGTCGCCGATGCGCTTGTGGTCCTGGCTGGAGGCCAGCGGCAGCACGTTCTTGCCGTCGACCATGACGATGAAGCTGGCTTCCTCGCCGTCGAGGAACTCCTCGATGACGACGCGGGCGCCGGCGTCGCCGAGCTTGTTGCCGGCGAGCATGTCGTCGATCGCGGCATGTGCTTCGGCGAGGTTCATGGCGACGACGACGCCCTTGCCGGCGGCGAGCCCGTCGGCCTTGATCACGATCGGCGCGCCCTGTGCGTCGACGTAGGCATGCGCGGCGCTAGCGTCGGTGAAGGTCGCGAAGGCCGCGGTCGGGATCTTGTGCCGTGCCATGAAGCGCTTGGCGAAGTCCTTCGAGCTTTCGAGCTGCGCGGCGGCCTTGGTCGGGCCGAAGATCTTCAGTCCGCGCGCGCGGAAGATGTCCACGACGCCGGCAGCGAGCGGCGCCTCGGGGCCGACCACGGTGAGCGCGACCTTCTCGCTTTCGGCGAAGTCGGCGAGCGCGACCGGGTCGGTGAGCGGCAGGTTCTCGAGTTCGGGTTCAAGCGCCGTGCCGGCGTTGCCGGGGGCGACGTAGATCTTGCGGCGCAGGCCGGGTGCCTGCGCCAGCCGCCAGGCGAGCGCGTGCTCGCGGCCGCCGGAACCGATGACGAGTAGTTTCATTAGGGTCTTTTCCTTAGTCAAAAGTTCGTTTGAGCCACTTTTTTAGTGCGAGGAATTTAGGGCTTGTGGTGTCGATCAGGTTGTTGCCGATCAGCGCTGCCAGTTTCTGGCCGGGCACTTCCTGCCAGGCGAGCCAGGTCGCCATTTCGGCCTTGGTCTTGAAGTGCGCCGGGAATTTCGGGGTGTCAATGTCCGTGACCGCAGTCCTTGCGCGGCGCAGCAGGGTTGCCTCGGATCTGGCGGCGATGCCGATACAGAAATCCTCGAGGTAGCCTTCGTTCCTGTTGTTCGGCATGATCCAGACGCCGATGTCCGGAAGCCCTCCGGCGTGCGCGAAAACAATGCCTTCCTCGCCGTCACTGATCGGCGCGTAGTCAAGCGGTCCGAGCTTTCCGGAAATGTGTTCGAGTGTTCCGGAATAGCCCAAACCTCCTTTCGATGCGTAATCGGCGTCGACGATCAGCCCCAGTCGGCTGACGCGTCCGTCTCTGAGTTCTCCGACCAGATCGACGAACAAGTCGATGGCGTTGCCTTTGCCGCGTCCTTTGCCAGCGGCGTAATCGGCCGGTGGACCAACCCAGATCTCTTTCTTTCGGTAGCCGATGCTGTAACAAAAGGCCTCGAAGAACGATCCGTCGATGTCGCCTTCGACGATCAACTTTTTTGATGAGGGATTCGCACTCATCAGCGCACCTCGATGTCGGCTTCCGTCATGCGGCTCAGACGATTCTCGTCGAAAACGGTAGCGAAGATGCGATTAGCGTCTTTCGGGGCGACACTGCGCCCAAGGCGGAAAAGGACACCTTTGGTGGCTGTATCCTCTTGGGCGGATTGACTGAATGCTTCCACACAATCCCTGCTGTGTGTCGTGCAGAAAACTTGAACATCGAGTTCCTTCGCCAGATGAAACACCATGTCCCAAATCTGTTTCTGTACGGAAAAGTGCAAGCCATTCTCGAATTCGTCGAGCAGAAGCAGGCCGCCCTTGGCCGAGAAGAGAGCAAGTACCAACTGCAAAAGCCTTGTCATCCCGTCGCCCATGCTGGCTAAGGGAATTGGAACGGACTGGCCACTGATCTTGACGATCGCTACGCGCGCGCCCTCCTTGGTAAAGCTTCCCTCTTTTTTTTGCACGAAGGCAAGGCCAGAAACCGATTCGTCAATAATCTTGAGCGCCTTGAGCGAGTACTCCTCGGCCTCCGTGAGAGCAACGCTATCCCACATCGATGCCAAGCGTTCCGCCGTGATGAAGTCGGTAGGGACGTAAACGTGGGGAATTGAGCGTGCGTCTGCACCATGAGTCAGGTATCTACGTCTGCTAAGTGGTGTGTCAGCCAAGTCGAGCCAGAATGAACGGTTCTTGGTCGATAAGAAAAGCGCTTGTTCGGGTGTCGTGTCCTGAGAAAAAAGGTCAGGACTGCTTTTTTCTAAAGGCACACGCTTACGGCGACGAAGCGTGCTGCCCGATTCGTCTTGGAATTCCTCGAATACCTCGAAAAACAATCTATGTTCGAGCTGAACGTAAGACCCTCTGCTGGAGTCTCCGATATATATTTCCTTGCCGTCTTCCTCTGGAAAGCGTCGGTTGGGGAATAGGTGGCGAAACGAAGAGTCAATCGCCTCGACACCGGATTCGGAAAGCGGGTTGTCAAATCGCAGGTTCTCGTCGTGGCTTCCCAAAATCGAATAGAGTGTGGCTGGATCACCTTGACTGGCGTAGATTGTCAAGGCTTCGAGAACGGCGCTCTTTCCGCTGTTGTTTTTGCCGACGATGAGATTGACGCGACCGAGCCCATTTATACTGAGCTCGTCGAATAAGCGAAAATTCCTGATGGTCAGGTCATGAATCATTGCGAATCCCATCGTCGGCGGTGAAAAACCAGTCGATCAGTGGCGGAAGTGGCGGGCGCCGGTGAACACCATCGCCAGGCCGTGTTCATCGGCGGCGGCGATCACTTCCTCGTCGCGCACCGAGCCGCCGGGCTGGATCACCGCAGCTGCGCCGGCTTCGGCGAGGACGTCGACGCCGTCACGGAAGGGGAAGAAGGCGTCGGAAGCGACCACCGATCCCTTCAGTTCGAGACCGGCGTGCTGCGCCTTGATGCTGGCGATCTTGGTCGAATCAACGCGGCTCATCTGGCCGGCACCGACGCCGAGGGTCATTCCGTCGCCGCAGAAGACGATCGCGTTCGACTTGACGAACTTGGCGACGCGATACGCGAAGAGCAGGTCCTCGACCTGTGCCGGGGTCGGCGCCTTCTTCGTCACCACGCGCAGGTCGGAGGCCTGCACGTTGAACGCGTCCGGCGTCTGCACCAGCAGGCCGCCGCCGACGCGCTTCAGTTCGAAGGCCTGCAGCGCGCGTTCGAGCGGGACTTCGAGGACGCGCAGGTTCTGCTTGGCGACCAGCAGTTCCTTGGCAGCTTCGGTGAAGGCCGGGGCGATGATCACTTCGACGAAGTGCTTGCGCTCGCTCATCGCAGCGATGACGTCGGCGTCGACGGTGCCGTTGAAGGCGATGATGCCGCCGAAGGCCGAGGTCGAGTCGGTGCGGAACGCCTTCTCGTAGGCGGCGAGCAGCTTGACGTCGATGGCGACGCCGCAGGGGTTGGCGTGCTTGACGATGACGCAGGCCGGCGCGGTGAAGGTCTTCACGCACTCCCAGGCAGCGTCGGCGTCGGCGATGTTGTTGTACGACAGTTCCTTGCCCTGCAGCTGCACGTAGCTGGCGATGCCGCCGGCGACCGGCGCCGTGTCGCGGTAGAAGGCGGCCTGCTGGTGCGGGTTCTCGCCGTAGCGCAGCGTCTCGACGCGGTCGAAGGCGAACTGCAGCGCGTTCGGGAAGGTCTGCGGCTTGTTCTCCTCGTCGAGCGAGGTCAGCCAGTTGGCGATCGCGCTGTCGTAGCGGGCGGTGTGCGTGAACGCCTTCTTGGCCAGGTTGAAGCGGGTCGTCGCCGACAGCGCGCCGTCGTTGGCGGCCATTTCGGCGAGCAGCGCGTCGTAGTCGGCGGGGTCGGTGACGACGGCGACGCCGGCGTGGTTCTTCGCCGCCGAGCGCACCATCGCCGGGCCGCCGATGTCGATGTTCTCGATCGCTTCGTCGAGGGTGACGCCGTGCTTGGCGACGGTTTCACGGAAGGGATAGAGGTTCACGCAGACGAGGTCGATCTGCGGGATGCCGTGCGCGGCGATCGTCGCCAGGTGCTCGGGCAGGTCGCGACGCGCGAGGATGCCGCCGTGCACCTTCGGGTGCAGGGTCTTGACGCGACCGTCGAGCATTTCCGGGAAACCGGTGTAGTCGCCGATCTCGGTGACGGCCAGTCCGGCGTCGCGCAGGAGCTTGGCGGTGCCGCCGGTGGACAGGAGGGTGACGCCTTTCGCGGCGAGGCCGATCGCGAAGTCGAGGGCGCCGCGTTTGTCGGAAAGGCTGATCAGGGCTTGACGGATTTTCATGTTGGCCTGGGAAGTGATGAGCGGGAAGGGTGAGGGGTGAGTTCCGGGAGCACCGGCAGGCGCTGCCTGTGGGCGCTCGGAACGGTGCGGTTCAGCCGAGCAGGCGGTAGTCGACGAGCTTCTTGCGCAGGGTGTTGCGGTTGATGCCGAGCATCTCGGCGGCGAGCGTCTGGTTACCTGCGGCCTGGCGCATGACGATCTCGAGCATCGGGCGTTCGACGCTCTTCAGCACCATGTCGTAGATGCCGGCCGGTTTCTCGCCGTCGAGGTCGACGAAGTAGGTTTCCAGCGCGCTGCTGACGCAAGCCGAAATGTCCTGAGTACTCATGCTGCCAGCCCTCCCCAGGCCGTTTCGTCGCTGTGCTGTCCGGCGTCGGCCGGTGCATCTTCGTTGTAGTGCAAGTGCTCGCCCTGTGCGCCGAGCAGGCGGAAGAAATCGTCGACGGCGCGGCGCTGCAGTTCGACCGTCGGCAGCTGGTTCATCGCGTGGCGGAACGCCGCCGAGCCGGAGAGGCCCTTGGTGTACCAGGAGATGTGCTTCCTGGCGACGCGCACGCCGGTGTCCACCCCGTAGAAGGAATAGAGGTCCTCCAGGTGGCCCAGCAGGATCTCGTGGATTTCGGCGACGCGTGGCGGCGGCAGTTTCTCGCCGGTGGAAAGGTAATGCTCGATCTCGCGGAACAGCCACGGCCGGCCCTGCGCGGCACGGCCGATCATCAGCGCGTCGGCGCCGGTGACGTCGAGCACATGGCGCGCCTTCTCGGGCGAGGTGATGTCGCCGTTGGCGACGACCGGGATCCTGGCTGCCGCCTTGACCGCGGCGATGGTCTCGTATTCGGCGTGGCCGGTATAGCCGCAGGCGCGCGTGCGGCCGTGCACGGCGAGCGCCTGGATGCCGCTCTCCTCGGCGATGCGCAGGATGTTCAGCGCGTTGCGACTGCCCTTGTCCCAGCCGGTGCGGATCTTCAGCGTCACCGGCGTCCCCAGTGCGCCCTCGACCACCGCTTCGAGGATGCGGCCGACCAGCACTTCGTCCTTCAAGAGCGCCGAACCGGCCATCACGTTGCAGATCTTCTTCGCCGGGCAGCCCATGTTGATGTCGATGATCTGCGCGCCGCGCTCGACGTTGTGGCGGGCCGCCTCACTCATCATGCGCGGGTCGGAGCCGGCGATCTGCACCGCGATCGGCGCCACTTCGCCCTCGTGGTTGGCGCGCCGTTGCGTCTTGGCGCTGCCGTAGAGCAGCGAGTTGGAGGTCACCATCTCCGAAACCGCGAGGCCGGCGCCCATGCGCTTGCACAGCTGGCGGAACGGGCGGTCGGTGACGCCCGCCATCGGCGCGACGAAGAGGTTGTTGCGCAGGGTGAAACCGAGGTAGTTCATCGAGGGCGTCGGGGGCGATTGAGGTCGATCCGCACGGGGGGCGGCGACGGTGGCAGAAAAGCGCCGGCGAGGCGCTGCAAGAACGGCACTGAAGATCCGCGCGCAGCGCTGATCCTCTGCCGGTGCCGGCGGCTCCCTGCGCCGCTGCGGACGGCTGGCGGCGAGGCCGAGATTCTACGCCTTCCGGCGCCTAAAAAATAGTCAATCGCCGCGCCAGGTCGGCGCCGCGACGGTCCCGTGCGCCAGACGCCGCGCCAGCGGCGCGCGCAGCGCCGGCAGCACGTCGAGCGCAAGCAGGCCGATGCCGCGCAGCGCGGACATCCCCGGCAGGGTGCTGCCGAAGACGCGGATCAGTCCGTCGGTGAAGGCGATCGTTCCCAGTCGGTCGCCGCGCCGCTGGCGGCGGTAGTCGGCAAGGAGCGCCCCGGCGCCGACGTCGATGCGCTGCTGCGTGACGCTGCGCACCGCGTTGCCGATCACCGTGGCCAGCGTCAGTGCGTCGCGCAGGCCGAGGTTGAAGCCCTGGCCGGTGACCGGATGCAGCGTCTGCGCCGAGGCGCCGATCCAGACTTGGCGCGGCACCGACAGGGTTTTGCGTGCGCGCAGCGCCAGCGGCCAGGCGCTGCGCGGACCGATCGCCGCAAAGTCGAGGCGCGTGCCGAAGTCGGCGCGCAGCAGGGCGAGGAAGGCTGCGTCGTCGAGTTCCAGCAACTCCGGCAGGCGCCCATTGCTGGTCGTGTACACGAGCGAATAGTCGCTGCCGAGCGGCAGCAGGGCCAGCGGACCGTCTGCGGTGAAGCGTTCCCAGGCGCGACCCTGGTGCGCGCGCGCCGGGGTCACTTCGGCGACGATCGCGCTCTGCCGGTAGTCGCGCGTGAGCCAGGCGGTGGCATCGGCCGCGCTGCCCTCGGCATGGACGACCAGGCGGGCGGCGATGCGCTTCGGCTCGCCGCCCGTTGCCAGGGTCAGGGTGATCTGGTCGCGCTCTTCGGCGAGCGCGGCGACGGTCGTTTCGGCGAAGCGCGTGACGCGGGCTGCGCCTGTCAGGGACTGCGCCTGCACCAGTGCCTGCTCCAGCGCCGCGAGCAGCGCGCCGTAGCGCAGCACGTGGCCGAGCGCAGCTTGTCCCTCGGCCGCCACGTCGCTGCCCTCGATCAGCGTCCGGCCGAAGCCACCGCGCTGCGAGACATGGATGTCGCGAATCGGCGTCGCGCTGGCGGCTTCCCACGCGCCGAGCGCTGCCAGGATGCGGCGCGAGCCTTCGGCGAGCGCCAGCGCGCGCGGGTCGTCGCGGCCCGCTCCGGCAGCGCGACGGTCGATCAGCGCGATGCGCAGCGCGACGCCGGCGCCGACCAGCGCGTTGGTCAGCGCCAGACCGACCGGGCCGGCGCCGACGATGGCGAGGTCGAAGCTGTCGGCGACGGATGGCGAAACTCCAGCAGGCGCGGCGGCTTGTGCCGGCATGGGTTCAGTCACGGCGCATCACCTCCTCGATCTCGGCGACCGTCTTCGGTGCGCTGGTGTACACGCTCGCCCCCTCGGCGGTGACGAGCACGTCGTCCTCGATGCGGATGCCGATGCCGGCGAGCGCGGCCGGCACCTTCTCGCCCGGGCGCAGGTAGAGGCCCGGTTCGACGGTCAGCGTCATCCCCGGCGCCAGCGTCGTCCATTCGTCGCCGGACTTGTAGTCGCCCGCGTCATGCACGTCCAGTCCGAGCCAGTGGCCGGTGCGGTGCATGTACCACGGCTTGTAGGCCTCGCGCTCGATTGCGCCGTCGACGCTGCCTTCGATCAGGCCGAGGTCGATCAGCCCCTGGGTGAGCACGCGCAGCGCCGCGTCGTGGTAGGCGGTGAAGGGGGCGCCGGGGCGGATCGCGTCGATCGCGGCGGCCTGCGCGGCGAGCACGATTTCGTAGACCTCGCGCTGCGCGGCGCTGAAGCGCCCATTGACCGGGAAAGTGCGCGTGATGTCGGCGGCGTAGCCTTCGAGCTCGCAGCCGGCGTCGATCAGCACCAGCGCACCGTCGGCGAGCAGGCGGCGGTTGTCCACGTAGTGCAGGATGCAGGCGTTGGCGCCGCCGGCGACGATCGGCGGGTAGGCGTGGCCGTCGGCACCGCGGCGGCGGAATTCGTGCGACAGCTCGGCTTCGAGCTCGTATTCGGCCATCCCCGGACGGCAGGCGCGCATGGCGCGCGCGTGGCCGGCCGCGGCGATGTCGGCGGCCTCGTGCATCAGCCGGATCTCGTGCGCGTCCTTGACGAGGCGCATCGCGTCGAGCGGGGCGCGCAGGTCCCTGATGCTGCGCGGCGGCCGCCTGCCGGCGCGCGCCATGCCACGCACCGCCGCCATCGCCTTGAAGATGCGCGCGTCCCAGGCGCTGTCGTCGCCGAAGGAGTGCCAGACGCTGTCACGGTCGGCGAGCAGCTCGGGCAGGCGCTGCTCGAATTCCTCGATCGGCCAGGCCTCGTCGAAGCCGAAAGTCTCCTGCGCCGCTGCGGGGCCGTAACGGAAGCCGTCCCAGATCTCGCGTTCGGCGTGCTTCGGCCGGCAGAAGAGGATGGCGCGCGCCGGCGCGGGCTGCGCGCCGCGCCGCTCGCCGACGAGGACGAGCACCGCCTCGGGTTCGGGAAAGCCCGACAGATACCAGAAGTAACTGTCGAAACGGTAGGGATGGTGCGTGTCGCGGTTGCGGATGCGCTCGGGGGCGGTCGGCACGATGGCGATGCCGTCGCCGAGCTGTGCCAGCAGGCGCTGGCGGCGCAGGGAGAACGGGGAGTGCCGGCCGGCAGGAGTCAGGGGGGCGGTCATCGGAGGCTTTTCGGGATCGGCGCGGTTTGAGAGGAGGCTGTATCAACCTGAAAAAAGCACTTGACCACGAAATGCACGAAAAAACGCGAAATCATTCATGGGCTTTGACGCTGAGTGGAAACAACCGGATGGGTTGGACACTGAACGACCGCAACCCTATGTTTTGTTTCGTGGCTTTCGTGGCTTTCGTGTTTTTCGTGGATGAAAAGAGGTTACAAGGATCAAAACGATCCTCAGCGGCGCAGTTCGCGGTCGAGTGCGGCGAGGCGTTCGGGCGTTCCGACGTCGACCCATCGGCCGCCGTGGTGTTCCCCGCCGAGGCGGCCGGCGGCGATCGCTGCGTCGAGGAGCGGCCGCAGTTTCATGACTGCGCCGCGCTCGACACCGGCGACGAGTGCCGGCGAGAAGATGCCGATCCCCGCGTAGGTGAGCGTTGCGGCAGCGTGCCGGGCAGCGACGACGCTGTCGCCGACGAGGGCGAAGTCGCCGCCGGGGTGCTGCGGCGGATTGTCGACCATCACCAGATGCGCGTCGCGGCCACGCGCGCCGAGCGTCGCGGCGATGGCCGGTGCGCGCGCCAGGTCCCAGTCGCAGAAGACGTCGCCGTTGATGACGAGGAAAGGGTCGTCACCGAGCAGCGGCTGCGCCCAGGCGATGCCGCCGGCGGTTTCCAGCGCGCCGGCGGGTTCGCGCGACCAGGCGATGCGGACGCCGCAGGCACTGCCGTCGCCGAGGGCGGCCTGCAAGGTGTCGGCCAGATGCGCGCAGTTGATCACCACCTCGGAGAGTCCCGCCGCCGCCAGCCGTTCGAGGTGCCAGACGATCAGCGGCTTGCCGCCGACCTGCAGCAGCGGCTTCGGCAGCGTGTCGGTCAGGGGGCGCATGCGCTCGCCGCGGCCGGCGGCGAAGATCAGCGTCTTCATCGCCACCTTCAGAAGGTGAGGCCGACCGTCACCTGCCTATTTTCGAGCGTGTCGAGCAGGCGCGCCAGCGGCCGCAGCTCGCGGTAACGCTCGCAGGTGCGGCGCAGGTAGTAGGCGACGCGCGGCATGTCCTTCAGGTAGCCGTCCTTGCCGTCACGGTGCTTGAGGCGGGCGAAGATGCCGAGCACCTTGAGCTGGCGCTGCGCGCCCATCCATTCGTAGTCGCGGTAGAAGTCGTGGAAATCGGTCGCGACCGGCAGTCCGGCCGCGCGCGCGGCTTCCCAGTAGCGGATGACGAAGTCGAGCTCCTGGTCTTCTTCCCAGTCGATGTAGGCGTCGCGGAAGAGCGAGACGGGGTCGTAGGTGATCGGGCCATACACCGCGTCCTGGAAGTCGAGGACGCCCGGTGACCGCGGGAATCCCCCGTCGCCGACGACCATCAGGTTGCGCGAGTGATAGTCGCGGTGCACGAAGACCTGCGCCTGCGCCTGGGCGCAGTCGAGCAGCAGGCCATTGACCGTCGCCAGCGTCTCCGCCTGCTTGCTGTCGAGGCTGATGCCGAGATGGCGGGCGACGTACCAGTCGGGGAAGAGCGCCAGTTCGCGCGCGAGCAGTTCGCGGTCGTAGGCCGGCAGGATCCCCGGCCGGCTGGCGTGCTGGATGGCGATCAGCGCTGCGCGCGCGTCGGCGTAGTGCCGCGGCGCACTGCCGCTGTCGGCGGTGAAGGCGTCGAGGTAGGTGCGGCTGCCGAGGTCGGAGAGCAGGAGGAAGCCTTGCGCGAGGTCGCTGGCGAAGACTTCGGGCGTGTTGGCGCCGGCTGCCCGGAACAGGGCGGCAACGGTAAGGAAGGGGCGGCAGTCCTCGTGTGCGGGCGGCGCGTCCATGACGATGCGCGTCGTGCCGTCGGTGAGCGTCACCCGGAAATAGCGACGGAAGCTGGCGTCGGCCGAGGCCGGTGCGATCGCGCCGGCCTGGCCGCCGAGCGCTGCGCTGACGAATTCGTGCACGGCGCGCATACGTTCGTCGCCCGCAGCGGCGAGCGGCGCTGCAGACTGGCCGCCACTCTCTGGCATGGGGTTCATCGGTCTTTCTCCGGAAGGGGCGGCCAGGTCTCTGGCCGGCCTGCATGAATGGGGAGGCCGTGCGCTGCCACGCGCGATCACGGCGGCGGCGCGAAGCAAGGCCTGGTGTTGATGCTAGAATTGCGCGATTTTACACCTGCCACCCGCGCGCGAATGGCCACCCATGGCCACGAATGGCCGCGACTCACGGGCGCTCCTGATGCGTTTCCCTTCCGCCGACCCGAATCCAGCCCCCCCAGGACGAATGAATTTCCGCATCGGTCTTCCCTTTCGCGTGAAGCCTCTCGCGGTGTTCGTCTCGGGCGCCATGCTCGGCGCCTTGCCGCTCGCCGCCGGCGCGCAGGGGCTGAGTCCCCTGCGCGTGCACCCGGCGCTGCTCGGGCTGCCGGTGCCTCCGACGGCTTCGCTACCGAGGCCCGCCAGCCCCCCCGCCACCGGCACCGCCGGGCGCGCGCTCGACGCGGGCAGCGGCACGGGGCGTTCGTCGGGCACGCGCCCGGCCTCCCGCAGCACTGACAAGGCGGCCCGTGGCGCGGCCACCGCCGAGCCGTCTGCCGTCGCCGCCCCTGTGCCACCGTCGTGGGCCCAGCGCTTGTGGCAGCCGGTCAGGCAGACCTGGGATCTCGGCACGCTCGAGCTCTACCTGCCGTTCCACACCTACCACCTGCGCAGCGCGTATACCAAGGAACAGATCGCCGGCTATCAGGAAAATCCGCCCGGCCTGGGGGCCGGCTTCGGTCGCTATAACGAGAAGGGCAACTGGGAAGGCGTCTACGCGATGGGCTTCCACGATTCGCACTTCAAGCCACAGTGGATGGCCGGCTACGGGTGGAAGACCTTCTGGAATCCGGTCGATGAGGTGAAGCTCGGTCTCGGCTACACGGCCTTCCTGATGATGCGTGCCGACATCTTCGACTACAAGCCCTTTCCCGGCATCCTGCCGATCGCTTCGATCGGCTATCGCAACCTGAGTCTCGAAACGGCCTTCGTTCCCGGCGGTGCGGGAGCCGGCAACGTCTTCTTCTTCTGGGCGAAGTGGGAGTTCGGCAAGGCGGGCGAGGCGATCGGGACGCCGGCAAGCGCTCCTGCGGCGGCGCAGGAACAGCGTCCGCAGATCGTCGCCGGCCCTTACCGAACGCCGGCTGCTGCCCCCTACGCGGCAGGGAGCGTGCCCGCCACGGCCTTCCCGGCCGGCACGGCTGAATCTCCGGCGGCACCCTTGGCCGTACCGGAGAGTAGCGGCGAACCGTCGCCAGCCGAGGCGGATACCGAGGAAGAGCGCGTGGACGACGGCCTGCCGCCCTTGTCCCTGCGCCTGACCAAGCAGATGGGCGAACCGGTCAAGAGCGATCAGCCCCTCCCGGTTTTCCTGACCGCCGATCGCATCCACGGCGATACCGAAACCGAGATGGTCGCCGAGGGCGATGCCGAACTGCGCAGGATCGGCACGGTACTCACCGCCGAGCGCCTCACCTATTCGCCGGTTGAAGACGAAGTCACTGCCAGCGGCAAGGTGCGCATCGAGCAGGGCGGCGACGTCGTCTCCGGCCCCTATCTGCGCCTGCGTCTGCAGGATCAGGTCGGCTTCTTCGAACAGCCGAGCTACACGCTGATGCGGCAGCCGAAGGCGGTGGCGGCCTTCGGGCAGAGCGTTTCGGCGTTCGGTGCGCAGGACCCGCTGACGGTGGGCGGCACCTTGCCCACGACGCCGAATGGGGCCGCAGCCCCGGTGACGGGAACCGACAGCAGCTCCTACGTGATGCCTTCGGGATCGCCTTACGCCAGCGTTGGTGTGTCCACGGTGTCCTCGTTCTCGACGTTGGCGCCGCGCACCGCAGTCGAGGGGCACGGCCAGGCCGAGCGGATCGACTTCGAAGGCGAAAACCAGGTGCGCATCAGCGAAGGCACCTACAGCACCTGCAAGCCGGGCAACGACGACTGGTACGCGCAAGCGGACGAGCTCAGGCTCGACTACGACCGCGAGGTCGGCGAGGGGCGCAACGGCACGGTCTACTTCAAGGGCGTGCCGATCCTCTATTCGCCGTGGCTGACTTTTTCGCTCAACAACCAGCGCAAGTCGGGCTTCCTCGCGCCGACCTTCGCCTCGAGCACCACCAGCGGCTTCTCGCTGAACCTGCCGTATTACTGGAACATCGCGCCGAACATGGACGCGACCATCGCGCCGCGCATCCTGTCCAAGCGCGGCCTCCAGCTCAATACCGACTTCCGCTACCTCGATTACAACTATTCGGGACAGGCGCGGCTGGAACTGCTGCCCAACGACCTGCTCGCCGAGGAGAACCGCTGGGGGCTGTCGCTGCTGCATCGCCATACCTTGGCACCGGGGCTGTCCGGGCAACTCAATTTCAACGCGGTTTCCGACGACAAGTACTACACGGACCTGTCGAGCCGGATCGGCAGCACCGCGCAGACCCAGTTGCTGCGCCAGGGGATGCTCAACTGGTCGCCGAGCGGCTGGTGGACGACGAACCTCAACCTGCAGTCGTACCAGACGCTGCAGCCCGACCCCGCGGTGTCGGTGACGAAGCCGTACAGCCTCTTGCCGCAGATCAACTTCAACGCGCGCAAGCCGTATTGGCTCGGCGGCACCGACAGCTCGCTGTTCGGCCAGTATTCGGCCTTCGTGAATGCCGACCCGGCCAAGGCCGAGGCGCGGCGCCTGGTCGTCTATCCGCAGCTGGCGCTGCCGATCGTCAATCCCGGCTGGTACGTGACGCCGAAGCTCGGCGTGCATGCGACCAACTGGACGATGACCCGCCAGGACGCCGGCGCGCTGGCGGACGCACCCGACAGCTTCAACCGCACCCTGCCGGTCTTCTCGGTCGACGCCGGGATGACTTTCGAGCGGCCGTTGGAGTGGGCGGGTCAAAACTTCACGCAGACGCTCGAACCGCGCCTCTACTACCTGAACGTCCCCTACCGCGACCAGAGCCGCATCCCGGTCTTCGACAGCGGTCTGGCCGACTTCAACTTCGCGCAGATCTTCGCCGAGAACCAGTTCACCGGCCAGGATCGCTTCAACGACGCCAACCAGCTGACCGCTGCGGTGACCTCTCGCCTGATCGCCCCCGAGAGCGGGCGCGAACTGATGCGCGCGATGCTCGGCCAGCGCTTCTACTTCAGCGACCAGCAGGTGATGTTACCGACGCAGGCGCAGCGCGAGTGGAACAAGTCCGACCTGCTTGCCGCCTTCTCCGGCGAGGTCGCCCCGAAGCTCTACGCCGACGCGGCTGTCCAGTACAACGTCGATCAGGCGCGCACCCAGCGCACCTCGCTCGGTGCGCGCTACCTGCCGGCACCGGGCAAGGTCTTCAACGCCGCGTATCGCTTCAACCGCGACCAGATCAAGCAGGTCGACTTTTCCGGACAGTGGCCGATCCACGGCGGCTGGTACGCCGTCGGTCGCCTCAACTACTCGCTGAAGGACCAGCAGCCGATCGAGAACATCCTCGGCTTCGAGTACGACGGCGGTTGCTGGGTCGTCCGCATGGTCGGCCAGCGTCTGGCGACGGCGACGGGCGTCGCATCCTCGACGTTCTTCGTGCAACTGGAGCTCAACGATTTCGCGCGCGTCGGCTCCAATCCGCTCCAACTGCTCAGGCGCAGTATCCAGGGCTACGGCCGCATCAACGATATCCAGACACTTTCCGATCCCGCCCTTGGTCAATGAGGAAGACTGCATGAACTGCACGCGCTGCATCCGCTCCCTTTTCCTCGCCGTCGGCTTGCTGGCGCTCGCCGGCGCCGCCGCCGCTGCCACGCCGCGCAGCGAACCGGTGCTCGCCGACCGCATCGTCGCCGTCGTCAACGACGAGGTGATCACGCTCAACGAGCTGCGCAGCAGCCTCGATTCCGCGCTCGGCCGCTTGAAGCGCCAGGGCACGCCGCTGCCACCGCAGGACGTCCTGCAGCGGCAGATGCTCGAGCGCCTGGTGATGGACCGCATCCAGTTGCAGTACGCGCGTGACACCGGCCTGCGCATCGACGATGCGCAGCTCGAGATGGCGCTGCAGCGGATCGCCGCCAACAACCAGATGTCTCTCGCGCAGTTTGCCGCGCTCCTGGAAAAGGACGGAATTCCCTTGTCGCGTTTCCGCGAGGAGATCCGCGAGGAGATGACCATCGCCCGCGTGCGCGAACGCGAGGTCGAGAACAAGATCGCCGTCTCCGAAGGCGAGATCGACAACTATCTTGCCGCCGAAGCCGACAAGGGGGGCAGGAGCGAGGAATTCAGGCTGGCGCACATCCTCTTCCGCGCCCCGGAAGCGGCGAGTCCGGAGCAGATCCAGAAGCTCAGGGAGCGGGCCGAGCAGGTGCAGGCGCGGCTTGCTCGCGGCGAGGACTTCGCCCAGCTCGCCGCCGCCTATTCCGATGCGCCCGACGGGCTCAATGGCGGCGACCTCGGCTGGCGCCCGCTCGACCGCATGCCGTCGATCTTCTCGGCGTCGGCGGCGAGCCTGAACCCTGGCGAGACTTCGCCCCTGCTGCGCAGCGCGAACGGCTTTCACCTCATCAAGCTGATCGCCAAGCGCGGCGGTGCGGTGGTGCCGGCCGTGCAGCAGACGCGCGTCCGCCACATCCTGGTCAAGGTCAACGAGGTCGTCTCCGAGTCCGAGGCGCGCCATCGCCTCGAAGGGCTGCGCGAGCGCCTGGCGAACGGCGGCAACTTCGCCGAACTGGCACGCCTCTACTCGCAGGACGGTTCGGCACCGAAGGGCGGCGACCTCGGCTGGATCTACCCCGGCGACACGGTTCCCGAGTTCGAGCGCGCGATGAACGCGCTGCAGCCGGGCGAGATCAGCCAGCCGGTGCAGTCGCCGTTCGGCTTCCACCTGATCGAGGTGCTGGAGCGGCGCGTGCAGGACGTGTCCAGCGAACGCCAGCGCATGGCCGCGCGCCAGGCCCTGCGCGAACGCAAGTTCGACGAGGCCTACCAGGACTGGCTGCGCCAGGCGCGCGACCGCGCCTACGTCGACCTGCGTCTCGAGGAGCGCTAGCAGATGAACGCGTCTGCACTGCCGGTGCTTGCGGTCACCTCGGGCGAGCCGGCCGGTATCGGTCCCGAGCTCTGCCTGCGCCTGGCCGAGCGCGACTGGGCGGCCACGCACGGCGTGCGCCTGGTCGTCCTCGCTGACCGCGAGCTCTTGGCCGCGCGTGCCGCGCAGACGGGCTTTGCGCCGCGCCTGCGCGACTGGGATCCGCAAGCGGCCCCGCTTGCGGGCGTGCTCGACGTGCTTTCGCTGCCGCTCGCCGTGCCGGCGCAGGCGGGTGTGCTCGATGTCGCCAACGCGCCTTACGTGCTCGCGCTGCTCGATCGGGCGTTGGCCGGCTGCCGCGCAGGCGCCGACGGGACGCCGCCCGAATTCGCCGGGATGGTCACGGCGCCGGTGCAGAAGTCGATCATCAACGACGCCGGCGTCCCCTTCACCGGCCACACGGAGTACCTGGCCGCCGCCTGCGGCGTCCCCCGCGTGGTGATGATGCTCGCCGGCGGCGATCTGCGCGTCGCGCTGGCGACGACGCACCTGCCGCTGCGCGAGGTGCCCGATGCGATCACGCGCGACTCGCTCGCCGAGACGATCCGCATCATCGCCGCCGACATGCGCCGCAAGTTCGGCATCGCCGAGCCGCGCATCCTCGTCGCCGGGCTTAATCCGCACGCCGGCGAGGGCGGCTCGCTCGGTCGCGAGGAAATCGAGGTGATCGCGCCGACACTCGCCGCCCTGAGGGAGGAAGGCTTCAGGCTGATCGGCCCGCTTCCCGCCGACACCATGTTCACGCCGCCGCAGCTCGCGCGCGGCGACTGCGTGCTGGCGATGTACCACGACCAGGGGCTGACCGCCTTGAAGTACGCGACTTTCGGCGCCGGCATCAATGTCACCCTGGGGCTGCCGGTGATCCGCACCTCGGTGGACCACGGCACCGCGCTCGACCTCGCCGGCAAGGGTAGTGCCGACCCGGGTAGCCTCTTCGTCGCCGTCGAACAGGCGGCGCTGATGGTCAGCCGCTCGGCGGCGCTGGCGGCGGCGGATCGAGCTTGAGCGCATGATGCGGAACACCAGAGAGGGAGTGGGGCAATGAGCGAACACCGCGCGCGCAAGCGCTTCGGCCAGAACTTCCTGGTGGACCGCGGCATCATCGGCGACATCGTCAACGCCGTCGCGCCGCGCCGCGACGACTGCGTGGTCGAGATCGGTCCGGGCCTGGCCGCACTGACCGAGCCGCTCGCCGAGCGCGTGAACCACCTCCACGTGGTCGAGATCGACCGCGACCTCGCCGCGCGCCTGCGCCGTCGTTTCCCGGCCGAGCGCCTGACGGTGCACGAGGGCGACGCGCTCGAATTCGACTTCGCCGCGCTGCCGCGTCCCCCCGGCTCGCGGCTCAAGGTCGTCGGCAACCTGCCCTACAACATCTCGACACCGCTGCTCTTCCACCTCGCCGGCTTCGCCGAGCTCGTCTACGACATGCACTTCATGCTGCAGCGTGAAGTCGTCGAGCGCATGGTCGCCGAACCGGGCAGCAACGATTACGGCCGCCTGACGGTGATGCTCGGCTACCGCTTCGTCATCGACTGGCTGCTCGACGCGCCGCCCGAGGCCTTCGACCCGCCGCCGAAGGTGCATTCCGCGGTCGTCCGCCTGATCCCGCGCCCCGCTGCCGACTTGCTGGCGGCCGACGAGGCGGTCTTCGCCCAGGTCGTCGCCGCAGCCTTCGCGCAGCGGCGCAAGATGCTGCGCAACACGCTGAAGGGAATCGTCGCCGACGCGGGCTTCGCCGAACTCGGTATCGATCCGACGCGGCGCGCCGAGGAACTGGCGATCGCCGACTACGTGCGCCTGGCGAACTGGCTGTCCGCACAGCAAGGCGCACGCCAAGGCTGATCGGGCGCTTGAATTTCGGCGCCGCGCGCTTCAGACTTGCACTTGCCCCGGGTGCTTGCGCGCGGGGCGGGTCGGCAGCAGCCGCAGCGATGCGGGCAACGATGCAGGACGTGCGCAGCGATCACAAATGGGGGTTATCGTGTCAGAGACGCAGACAGCCGCGGCGCCGCCGCCGGCAGCAGGACGTGACGCGGAGGCGGGCGTTCACGCGGGAGGTGCAGCAGGCGTGGCAGCCGGTGAACCGCCGGCCGGCGGCGAGCGCGAGGTCGCGGCGCTCGACCGCGTCGTCATCCGCTTCGTCGGCGACTCCGGCGACGGGATGCAGCTGACCGGCAGCGAGTTCTCGCGCGCGATCGCGCGTGCCGGCCACGACTTCGCGACGCATCCCGACTATCCCTCCGAGATCCGCGCGCCGAGCGGAACGCTGTTCGGCGTCTCCGGCTTCCAGATCCAGTTCTCGTCGGGCGAGGTGTTCACCTCGGGTGACGCGCCGGACGTGCTGGTGGCGATGAATCCGGCGGCGCTGAAGACCAACCTGGGCGAACTCGCGCGCGGCAGCGTCCTGCTCGTCAACAGCGGCGCCTTCACGGCGGCCAACCTCGCGCGTGCCGGCTACGCGAAGAACCCGCTCGAAGACGGCAGCCTCGACGGCTACCGCCTGCTCGCGGTCGACATCTCGGCGCTCAACGCGCGCGCGCTGGCGGGGACCTCGCTGTCGAAGAAGGAGGTCGACCGCTGCAAGAACTACTTCGCGCTCGGCCTGATGCTGTGCCTGTTCGGGCGCCCGCTCGAAGCCGAGATCGCCGACGTCGCCCAACGTTTCGCGAAGAATCCGCGCTTTGCCGAGGCCAACGTCCTCGCCCTGCGCGCCGGCTACGGCTTCGCCGAGGCGAGCGAGCTGTTCGCGACCACCTTCGAGATTCGTGCCGCCTCCTCGGTTCCGGGCACCTACCGCAGCATCACCGGCAACCATGCGGCCGCGCTCGGTTTCGTCGCCGCCTCGGAACTCGCGGGAACGCCGCTCTTCCTCGGTTCCTACCCGATCACGCCGGCGACCGACATCCTGCACGAACTCGCCGCGCTGCGGCACTTCAAGGTGACCACCTTCCAGGCCGAGGACGAGATCGCCGGCATCTGCTCGGCGATCGGCGCTGCCTGGGGCGGCAGCCTGGCGCTGACGACGACCTCGGGACCGGGGATGGCCTTGAAGAGCGAGGCGCTCGGCCTCGTGACCATGCTCGAGCTGCCGCTGGTGATCGTCAATGTGCAGCGCGCCGGTCCCTCGACCGGCCTGCCGACCAAGACCGAGCAGTCCGACCTCCTGCAGGCGCTCTTCGGCCGCCACGGCGAATGCCCGATCCCGGTGATCGCTGCGCGTTCGCCGGCCGACTGTTTCGACTGCGCGATCGAGGCGATGCGCATCGCCGTCACCTACATGACGCCGGTGATCATGCTCTCCGACGGCGGCATCGCCAACGCCGCCGAGCCCTGGCGCATCCCCGACGTGGCCTCGCTGCCGCGCATCGCCGTGCATTACCGCAGCGATCCCGAGGGCTTTTCCCCCTACGCGCGAGACGAGCGGCTGGCGCGCGCCTG
Source organism: Rhodocyclus purpureus (assembly GCF_016653115.1). GTDB lineage: Bacteria > Pseudomonadota > Gammaproteobacteria > Burkholderiales > Rhodocyclaceae > Rhodocyclus > Rhodocyclus purpureus. The sequence goes on along the minus strand of NZ_NHRX01000063.1, from coordinate 17,692 downwards.
GGTGCCGCCGGGAACCCCGGGCATGGAGCACCGCATCGGCGGGCTGGAGAAGGACTTCCTTTCCGGCAATCTGTCGCACGACGCGCAGAACCACCAGCGCATGGTCGAGGTGCGCGCTGCCAAGGTCGCCGGCATCGCGCGCGACTTGCCGCCGCTGGTGGTCGACGGTCCCGACAGCGGCGACCTGCTCGTCGTCGGCTGGGGCGGTACCTGGGGCGCGATCGCCGAGGCGCGCAAGCAGGCCGCCGCGGCAGGTCTCTCGGTCGCGCACCTGCACCTGCGCCACCTGAACCCGCTGCCGCGCGACCTCGACGACATCCTCGGCCGCTACAAGACGGTCCTCGTTCCCGAGTTGAACCTGGGCCAGCTGTCCAGGCTGCTGCGCGAACGCACGCTGCGCGCCGTCGAGACGATGCACAAGGTGCAGGGACGACCGTTCCGCGTGAGCGAGATCCGCGCGCGCATCGAGGAACTTTGCGGGAGGCAATCATGAACGACATCGTCGAGTGCAGGGCGGCGGCGGGAAGCACGCAGGTGCTGACGCGCAAGGATTTCGAATCCGAGCAGGACGTGCGCTGGTGTCCGGGCTGCGGCGACTACGCGCTGCTGGCGCAGGTGCAGAAGCTCCTGCCGACGCTCGGCATCCCGCGCGAGAACTTCGCCTTCGTGTCGGGGATCGGCTGCTCCAGCCGCTTCCCGTACTACATGGATACCTACGGCATCCATTCGATCCACGGCCGCGCGCCGGCGATCGCCAGCGGCCTCAAGCTGGCGCGACCCGAGCTGTCGGTGTGGGTCGTCACCGGCGACGGCGACGCGCTGGCGATCGGCGGCAACCATTTCATCCACGCGATCCGCCGCAACATCGGGCTGAAGATCGTGCTGCTCAACAACCGCATCTACGGTCTGACCAAGGGCCAGTTCTCGCCGACCACCGAACTCGGCGAGAAGACCAAGACCTCCCCCTACGGCAACATCGACCCGCCGTTCTCAGCCGCCGCGCTGGCGCTCGGCGCCGGCGCGACCTTCGTCGCGCGCGTCCTCGACACCGACCTGCCGATGCTGCAGCAGGTGCTGGCGCGTGCCGCGACGCATCCGGGAACCGCCTTCGTCGAGGTGCTGCAGAACTGCATCGTCTTCAACGACGGCGCCTACTCGACGCTCACCGACAAGGCGACGCGCGACGAGGTCCGCCTCACGCTCAGGCACGGCCAGCCGCTGCGCTTCGGCAAGAACGGCGAGCACGGCATCCGCCTGCGCGGCCTCAAGCCGGAAGTCGTCAGCGTCGCCGGTGCGCCCGGTGTTGCAGAGGGCGAGGGCGTCGCCGAGAGCGAACTCGCGGTGCACGACGAGGCCGACGCGCACGGCAGCCTCGCCTTCCTGCTCGCGCAGTTCGCCGCGCCCGAGTTCCCGCAGCCGCTCGGCATCCTGCGCGCCGTCGAGCGCCCGGCCTTCGAGGTGATGAACGCCGGCATCGCCGCGGCCGCACGCGAGCAGCGCGGGCCGGCCGATCTCGCTAGCCTGCTCGCCGGCGGCGACACGTGGACGGTTGGCTGAACGCAGTCGCGCTGACCGCCCATCCGGCCGGCGCGACGACGAGAGCGCAGGTTTTCGTCGCTGCCGCGCCGGGCGGCGACGGCGCTCTCTGCCTCGACTACCGGCTCGACCTGCCGGCCGGTGCCAAGGTCGCCATCCCCGGCCCCGGCGACTCGCTGCCGCCCGACCGCCTGTGGCAGTTCACCTGCTTCGAAGCCTTCCTCGCGCGTGCCGGCGCCCCTCACTACCGCGAGTACAACTTCTCGCCGAGCGGGCAGTGGGCCGGCTGGCGCTTCAGCGACTATCGCCGGCGCGACGAACTGGCAGTGCCGGCGCCGCGACTCGAATGGACGCGCTCGGCTGCCAGGCTCACGCTGCGCGCCAGCCTGCCGGCGTCGGCGCTGCCCCCCGGCAGCGGCGTCCTGCAGCTCGGCCTGTGCGCCGTCCTCGTCGGCAACGACGGGGAGACCGCCTATCTCGCGCTGGCGCATCCGCGGGCGCTTCCCGACTTCCACGACCGCGCCGCCTTCGTCCTCGAACTCCCCGGCTGAGGCCGCGCCGCCGCTTCCACGACCCTTTCATCCTTAAACCTTAAAACCTCTTTTCATCCACGAAAAACACGAAAGCCACTAAAAAACATGGGGTTGCGGTCGTTCCGTGTCTAAGCCATCGGGTTGTTTCCACTCAGCACCGAACCTCATCAACGATTTCGTGTTTTTCGTGCATTTCGTGGCCAACTGCTTTTTTCAGGTTCATCCTTTTCGGACATGCTCACCGGACTCGAACGCCTTCTCGCCGACCCCGACCTGCGCCGTCCCCTGGCCGGCCGGCGGCTGGCGCTGCTCGCCCATCCCGCTTCCGTCACCCGCGACCTGACGCATGCGCTCGACGCGCTCGCGGCCCAGCCCGGGCTCGAACTCGGTGCCGCCTTCGGCCCGCAGCACGGGTTGCGCGGCGACAAGCAGGACAACATGGTCGAGTCGCCCGATTACCTCGACCCGCGCCACGGCATCCCGGTGCATAGCCTCTACGGCGAGGTGCGCCGACCGACCGACGCGATGATGGAAGGCTTCGACGTCCTGCTCGTCGACCTGCAGGACTTGGGCTGCCGCATCTACACCTTCATCACCACGCTACGCTACGTGCTCGAAGCCGCTGCGCGCCACGGCAAGGCGGTGTGGGTGCTCGACCGGCCCAACCCGGTCGGCCGGCCGGTCGAAGGCCTGACGCTGCGCCCCGGCTGGGAGAGTTTCGTCGGCGCCGGTCCGCTGCCGATGCGCCACGGGCTCACGCTCGGCGAGCTGGCACGCTGGTTCGTCGCCGAATTCGCGATCGACGTCGAGCTCGAGGTCGTCGCCATGGACGGCTGGCGCCCCGAGGAGGGACCCGGCTTCGGCTGGCCGCTGGGCGAGCGCAGCTGGATCAACCCGAGCCCGAACGCGCCCAACCTGTCGATGGCGCGCGCCTATCCGGGGACGGTGATGCTCGAAGGTACGACGCTCTCGGAAGGCCGCGGCACGACGCGCCCGCTCGAACTGTTCGGCGCGCCCGAGCTCGACGCCGGCGCGCTCGTCGCCGAGATGCGCAGGCTCGACGCCGGCACGGCCGAATCGTGGCTCGCCGGCTGCGTGCTGCGCGAGTGCTGCTTCGAGCCGACCTTCCACAAGCATGCCGGCCAGCTCTGCCACGGCGTGCAGATCCACGTCGATGATCCGGCGTACTATTCACACGATGTGTTCAAGCCGTGGCGCCTGCAGGCGCTCGCCTTCAAGGCGCTGCGCAACCTGCGTCCCGACTATCCGCTGTGGCGCGATTTTCCCTACGAGTACGAGCATGAGCGGCTGGCGATCGACCTGATCAACGGCAGCCCCCTGCTGCGCGAGTGGGTCGACGACCGGGCAGCGACGCCGGCCGAGCTCGACGCGCTGGCAGGCGCCGACGAGGCTGCCTGGAACGAGCGCCGGAGGGAGTTCCTGATCTATTGATCGCCCTTATTCGCGGCTTCCGCTGCTCCCACGCCCGTCGTGGGAGGGCCGGAAGGCCCGAATCATGGCGAGTGGTGTCACCCCCGAGCATGAAACGAAGCCATTTGCTGCCGTCATTGCGAGGCGCGTAGCGCCGTTGCAATCCAGTTCGTTCTTTCGCGGCCTCGCCAGTTCGTGCAACCCGAAACCAGTCCTACGCACTGGATCGCCACGCCCTGCGGGCTCGCGATGACGTGCCTTTGCGGACGCGTCGTGGCGGTTCGCGTCATTGCGAGGCGCGTAGCGCCGTGGCAATCCAGTTCGTTCTTCCGTCTCCTCGCCCTTGTCGGCCATCCACGGCCGACCGGATGCGAGACCTGGGTACTGGATCGCCACGCCCTTCGGGCTCGCGATGACGTGCTGCTGATCGCCAAGCCCCTCGGCCTCTCGATGACGGAACCGAAGTGCCAGCCCGACTTCTCAGCCGACGATCAGGCGCGGCGTTCCGCTCTCCAGCCGGCCGATGACCACCGCCTCGGCGAAGCCCTCGCCGTGCAGCAGTTCGAGCACGCGTGCGGCGCCGCTCTCGGCGCAGGCGATCAGCAGGCCGCCGCTGGTCTGCGGGTCGGTGATCAGCGTGCGCTGCCAGTCGGGGCTGCCGTCGGGCAGCACCACCTCGGCGCCGTAGGCCGCCCAGTTGCGCCCCGTGGCGCCGGTGACGACGCCGTTGCGGCTGTGCGCGAGCGCTTCGGCGATGAGCGGCAGCGCGGCGAAATCGACGCGCGCGGCGAGTCCCGAGCCGCGGCAGATTTCGAGCAGATGACCGCCGAGACCGAAGCCGGTGACGTCGGTCAGCGCATGCACCTCGTCGAACCCGGCCAGCGCCGTCCCCGGCGTGTTCAGCGTGGTCGTCCATTTGATCATCTCTCCGTAGCCGTCGGTCGAGAGGATGCCCTTCTTCAGCGCCGCCGAGAGCACGCCGATGCCGAGCGGCTTCGACAGGATCAGGACGTCGCCCGCGCGTGCCGAGCTGTTGCGGCGGACGCGCTGCGGATGGACGAGACCGATGCCGACCAGCCCGTAGATCGGTTCGAGCACGTCGATGCTGTGCCCTCCTGCGATCGGGATGCCGGCCGCGGCGCAGACCGCCTCGCCGCCGGCGAGGATGCGGCGGATCGCGTCCTCGGGCAGCTTGTCGAGCGGCATGCCGACCAGCGCCAGCGCGAACAGCGGCTTGCCGCCCATCGCATACACGTCGGACAGCGCGTTGGTCGCCGCGATGCGGCCGAAGTCGTAGGGGTCGTCGACGATCGGCGTGAAGAAGTCGGTGGTGGCGACGATCGCCTGCTCGTCGTTCACGCGATAGACGGCGGCGTCGTCGCTGGTCTCGGTGCCGACCAGGAGGTCGGGCGGGAGCACGCGCAAGGGCGATTCGGCGAGGAGGCGCGACAGCACCGCCGGCGCGATCTTGCAGCCGCAGCCACCGCCGTGGCTGAAGCGGGTCAGGCGGACGGGTTCGGCGTCGGTCGTGGCGGCGGGTCGGGCGGCTGATTCGGCTGTCTTGTCGTTCATGGCGGCTCTGTTCTCGTTAAGATGCGAAGCTCGATAACACCCTGGCGTTCAGAAAGTGTCCGATTACACACTGGCAACCGTAGCACAAGTCGGCGAGTTCGATACCATCATCGACGTCCGCTCGCCGGCCGAATACGCCGACGACCACATCCCCGGCGCGATCAATTGTCCGGTCCTCGACGACGAGGAGCGTATCCGCGTCGGCACCCTGTACAAGCAGGTCTCGCCCTTCGCCGCGCGCAAGCTCGGCGCCGTGCTGGTGGCGCGCAACATCGCGCGGCATCTGGAGGAGAAGTTCAGCGAGCAGCCGAAGTCGTGGCGGCCGCTGGTCTGCTGCTGGCGCGGCGGCCAGCGCAGCGGCTCATTCACGCTGGTCCTGCGCGAGATCGGCTGGCCGGCCAGGCGGCTCGAGGGCGGCTACAAGGCCTGGCGCCATCACGTCATCGCCGGGCTGGAAACCCTGCCCGCGCGCCTGCCCTTCCGCGTCGTCGCCGGACCGACCGGCAGCGCCAAAAGCCGGCTGCTCGAAGCGCTGGCCGCGCAGGGCGCGCTGGTCCTGCACCTCGAAGAGCTGGCCGCGCACAAGGGCTCGGTGCTCGGCGACCTGCCGGGTGCGGCGCAGCCCTCGCAGAAGACCTTCGAGACGAAACTGTACGTCGCCCTCGCCGAACTTGCCGAACGCTCCGCACGGGCGCCGGGGCAGCCGGTCTATGTCGAGGCCGAGAGCCGGCGCATCGGCGCGCTGCGCCTGCCCGAGGCGCTCAACGCGGCGATCCGCTCGGCGCCCTGCCTGTTCATCGACGCCAGCCTGCCGGCGCGCGTCGATTACCTGCTCGACGACTACGCCTACCTGTGTTCTGCCGAGCAACTGCGCGAGCCGCTGCTGCGCCTGAAGGAACTGCAGGGCCGCGAGCGCGTCGAGCGCTGGCTGCAACTCGCCGAAGCCGGCGATTTTCGCTCGCTGGTCGGCGAACTGCTGACCCTGCATTACGACCCGCTCTACGCGCGTTCGCAGCCGCGCAACTTCGCGCGCTTCGCCGGCGCGCCGCGCTACCGGGTTGATGAGCTTTCTCGCGCCAGCCTCGACGCGCTGGCAGCCCGGATTTTGGATGAAGGCGGGCGCCCGGCATAATGCGCCCCCTTGAGGGGCGCAGCGGGTGCCGTACCCTTTGCAGCGAGTCATTCCATTGAACATTAACGAAGAGAGCGAAGACGATCTTGTCGTCAACGAGCCGCGCCTGTGGACCGGCAAGGGCTGGACCGCGCGCGTGATCAAGAACGAGGACGACGAAGGCTGGGCCGTCGCGATGATCAAGGACGGCGAGTCCGAGCCGGCGCTGGTCGGACCATGGACCATGGGCCGCAACAAGAAGGACCCGAAGCCGCTCGACGCCGCCGCCTTCAACACCCTGGTCAAGACCGCGTCCGAAGTGCTGCGCCGGCACGAGCAGCAACTGCACGCGCAGTACCACAAGCGGGTGAGCGTGAACACGCCGGACGGGCGGATCGAGGTCACGCTCGACATCGTTCCCGACGAGTACGACCCGCACGCGATCCTTGCCGCCAGCGATGCCGCCGGAGACGAGATCGCCCGCGTTCGCGTCGCGCCGAACTTCAAGCTCAACCTGGCCAGTGCCAGCGCCTGGATCGACGACGAGTTCAGGAAACCCGGCTGAGCGCCGAGACTGCGCGGTTGCGGCGTATCATGCACGGCCAGACCCCACGGAGCCCTAACTTGACCCAGCGCATCTTCGAACTCGACCGCGAGTTCATCGAACTGAACATCCTGCTCAAGCTGCTCGGCATCGCCCACTCGGGCGGCGCCGCCAAGGCGCTGGTCGGCGACGGACAGGTCAGCGTCGACGGCGTCCCCGAAACGCGCAAGACGCGCAAGCTGCGCGGCGGCGAGCTCGTCAGCGTCGGCGGCGAGGAAATCCGCATCGTCGCAAGCGGCGCCGACTGATCCGGCGGGGGCGATCCGGGCGGCCCGTCAGACGCGGTCGCCGAGCACGTGCGTCGCCGCGACTGCGCGATCGTCGCCGAGCATCATCAGCACGAACAGGCGCTCGGACAGCGTCGTCGCGTTCGCCATCCGGCGCGCGAGCAGCGGTGTTGCCTGCGCGTCGAGGACGACGAAGTCGGCCTCCTTGCCGGGCAGGAAGTTGCCGATGAAGCGCTCGAGGTAGAGGCTCCTGGCGCCGCCGAGCGTCGCCAGGTAGAAGGCGCTCTCGGGCGACAGCGTCTGCCCCTGCAACTGCAGCACCTTGTAGGCCTCGTTCAGCGTCTGCAAGAGCGAGAAGCTCGTCCCGGCGCCGACGTCGGTGCCGAGGCCAACGCGGATGCCGAGCGCCTGCGCGGCGGCGAGGTCGAACAGTCCCGAGCCGAGGAAGAGGTTCGAGGTCGGGCAGAAGCTGATCGCGGTGCCGGTGGCGCCCAAGCGTTCGCGGTCCTCGTCGTCGATCCACAGGCAGTGCGCGAAGAGCGCGCGTTCGCCGAACTGGCCGAAGCGCTCGAAGACGTCGCCGTAGCTGCGCGCTTCGGGGTAGAGCTTGCGCGCCAGTGCGACCTCGCTGCGGTTCTCGGCGAGGTGCGACTGCAGGTGCAGTTCGGGCCAGGCGGCGAACAGCCTGCCGGCGAGCGTCATCTGCTCGCGGCTGGAGGTGAAGGCCGAGCGCGGCGTCACCGCGTAGCGCAGGCGAGCGCGCCCATGCCAGCGTTCGATCAGCGCTTTCGCCGCGCCGTCGCCGGTGATCGCGCCGTCGCGCAGGAAGTCCGGACAGTTCCGGTCCATCAGCAGCTTGCCGGAGACGAGGCGCATGCGCCGTTTTTCGGCGGCGGCGAACAGCGCGTCGACCGATCCGGCATGCACCGTCGGCAGCACCGAAGCCGTCGTCGTCCCGTTCTTCAGGAGTTCGTCGCAGAAGAATTCGGCGACCGCTGTCGCGTGCTCGGGGTCGGCGAAGCGGCGCTCGGCAGGGAAGGCGTACTTCTCCAGCCAGGGCAGCAGTTGCTCGCCGTAGCTGGCGATCATGTCGGTCTGGCCGTAGTGCACGTGCGTGTCGACGAAGCCGGGCAGGATCAGCTTGCCGCGGTAGTCGAGCGGTGTGGTTCCGTGCGGCAACTTCGCCAGCAGGGCGTCGGCCGGGCCGAGTTCGGCGACATGACCGTGGCGCAGGACGAGGATCCCGTCGGCGAAGTGCTCGAGCGCGGTGGCCCCGTGGCTTGCCGGGTCGGCGAGGAAATGGACGATCTCGCCGCGCACGGCGAGCAGCGGCGCGGGAGGGGCGGGCGGCGGATTCACTGCGCGAGACGATGGGCGATTACTGTTTGGCGGCGCTTTTGTCATCTCCCGACTCATCCCTGTCATCAGGCAGGAAATGATAGCCGGAAAAGGGCTTCCCGGCTTTGCTGTGCTTGCCGGCGCGAACCCGAACCATGAAACACGCTGCTTCATTCCGGTCATTGCGAGGCGCGCAGCGCCGTGGCAATCCAGTTCGTTCTTCTGTCTTCGCGACCTGATTCGAGCCCTACGCACTGGATCGCCACGCCCTGCGGGCTCGCGATGACGGGCTGCTGATGTTTCACCTCAACGTTCGCGGGCGCGCTTCGCCTCTTCCAGCAGGTAGCGCTGGTAGTCGTCGAGGTCGCCGTCGAAGGGGGCGACGCCGCCGCGCGAGACCAGCCAGAACTCGTCGCAGACCGAGCGCAGGAGCGCACGGTCGTGGCTGACCAGCATCACCGTTCCCTCGAATTCGTTGAGCGCGACGCCGAGTGCCTCGCGCGTGGCGAGGTCGAGGTGGTTGGTCGGCTCGTCGAGCAGCAGCAGGTTCGGACGCTGCCAGACGATCATGCACAGCACCAGCCGCGCCTTCTCGCCGCCGCTCATCGTCCCGACCGGCTGCTTGACCATGTCGCCGCTGAAGTTGAAGGTGCCGAGGAAGTTGCGCAGATCCTGCTCGCGACCCGCGACGTAGCCGCTTTTTCCCGCGGCGATCGTTTCCCTGGCCAGCCGGGTCATGTGTTCGAGCGGCGTGTCCTGCGGGCGCAGCACGTCGAGTTCCTGCTGCGCGAAGTAGCCGATGTTGAGTCCGCGACCGGCGCTCGTTTCGCCGGAAAGCGGCGCCAGGTCGCCGGCGATCGTCTTCACCAGCGTCGACTTGCCCTGGCCGTTGGCGCCGAGGATGCCGATGCGCTGTCCGGCATGGACCGAGCGCCTGATGTTGCGCACGATCACGGCAGGCAGCGTGCCGGCCGGGGCATCGGCCGGCGGCGGGTAGCCGATGGCCACGTCGGCAAGCGACAGCATCGGGTTCGGCAGGTTGAGCGGTTCCTGGAATTCGAAGCTGAACTCGGCGTCGGCGAGCACCGGCGCGATCTTCTCCATGCGTTCGAGCGCCTTGACCCGGCTCTGCGCCTGCTTCGCCTTGCTCGCCTTGGCCTTGAAACGGTTGATGAATTCCTGCAGATGGGCGATCTTTTCCTGCTGCCGGGCCAGCGCCGACTGCTGCAGTGCCATCTGTTCGGCGCGCATGTCCTCGAACGCGCTGTAGTTTGCGCCGTAACGGACGAGCCGGGCGTTGTCGATGTGTAGCGTCACCTGCGTGATCGAGTCGAGGAACTCGCGGTCATGGCTGATCACGATCAGCGTCCCCGGGTAGCGCTTCAGCCACGCTTCGAGCCAGACCAGCGCGTCGAGGTCGAGGTGGTTGGTCGGCTCGTCGAGGAGCAGGAGGTCGGACGGGCACATCAGCGCGCGCGCCAGTTGCAGGCGCATCCGCCAGCCACCGGAGAAGCTGTTGACCGGATTTCCCAGTTGGTCGGCGCGGAAACCGAGGCCGAGGATCAGTGCCTGCGCGCGCGCTTCGGCATCGTGCGCGCCGGCGTCGTGCAGGTCCATGTAGGCGTGCGCCATGCGCATGCCGTCGTCGCCGGCTTCGGCCGCGGCGACCTCGGCCTGCGCCGCGAGCAGCCGCGTGTCGCCGGCGATGACGAAGTCGGTCGCGCTCTCTTCGGTCTCGGGCATGTCCTGCGCGACCTGCGCCATCCGCCACTGCTTCGGGATCGAGTAGTCGCCGGCGTCCTCGTGCAGAGTGCCGTTGAAGAGGCCGAACAGCGAGGACTTGCCGGCGCCGTTACGACCGACGAGGCCGACCTTCTCGCCGGGATTGAGGGTGACCGAGGCGCGGTCCAGCAGCACCTTGGCGCCGCGGCGCAAGCTGACGTTCTTGAGGGTGATCATGGGCGAGATGGTGGCGCGTGGGCGCCAGAGAAGTGCGGCGGGCGACGCAGCAATGGAGGCGCGGCGCGTCGCCAGGGGAGGCACAGGGCGCCGGCGAGGGACGAGCTTGCGCGGTGAGCGCGCGTGCGGCCCGGGGAGGGCCACCCGGCGGGGGGATGACTCAGGCGGAGGTCGAGTTGCTTGCGTCGGTGGCGGGCAGTTCGGCAGCGTCGTCCCGCTCTTCGCCTTCCACTTCGCTGTCCGCGGCTGCGCCGCTGCTGCCGGCGGCCTTGGCGGCGAGCTTCTGGCGGCGTTTTTCTTCCTGCTTGTTCTTCTTCGCCAGATCCCTCTGGCGCTTTTCGAACTGGTAATTGGGTTTGGCCAAGAGGTTTTCCTTTGCGGGTGAGGCGTGCGGGAAGGGAAGAGGGATTGGAAGGGGGAAGGCAAGGCGCTGCCCGGCGCGTGCGCCGGTTCCGGGAGTATGCCACCTCTGCCGTTCCCCCGCTTGCCGGCGTTCCGGCCGAGGTGGCCGGGCCGGGGAATGTTGCGCGCTTCAGTCGCCGATTTCGGCGAATACCGGCGCGTGGTCGGAGGGGCGTTCGAGCTTGCGCACTTCGCGCTCGATGCCGGCGGCAGTGCAGCGTGCGGCGAGCGGCTGCGACAGCAGCACGTGGTCGATGCGCAGGCCGAGATTGCGCTGGAAGCCGCGCATGCGGTAGTCCCACCACGAGAAGCTCTTCTCCGGCTGCGCGAAGCAGCGGAAGCTGTCGACGAGGCCCAGGTCGAGCAGGCGCCTGAAGGCGGCGCGCTCGGCGTCGGAACAGAGGATCTGGCCGGCCCAGGCGGCGGGGTCGTGCACGTCGCGGTCTTCGGGAGCGATGTTGTAGTCGCCGGCGACGACGAGTTGCGGATGCGCGCGCAGCTCGTCCTCGATCCAGCCGGCCAGCGCGTCGAGCCAGGCCAGCTTGTACGCGTACTTGTCGCTGCCGACCGCCTGTCCGTTCGGGACGTAGGCGGAAATCACGCGCACGCCGTCGATGGTCGCAGCGATCAGCCGCTTCTGCTCGTCGGCAAAGTGCGGGTTGCCGACGACGACGTCGGTCGGGGCCTTACGCGAGAGCAGCGCGACGCCGTTGTAGGTCTTCTGCCCCGAGAACACCACCTGATAGCCGGCCGCCTCGATTTCGGCGCGCGGGAACTTGTGGTCCTCGAGCTTGGTTTCCTGCAGGCAGACGACGTCGGGCTGCGCCACGGGCAGCCAGTCGAGCAACTGCGGCAGACGGACTTTCAGGGAGTTCACGTTCCAGGCGGCGATTTTCAAGTTTTTTCCCGATCAGCGAAGGAGAAGGAGGGAGGGGGCGCTCGTCGTCGTGTTTTGTAATCGTCGAGATGCGTGCGCCGGGACGGATTGTGCCAGCCGGGAGCGGAATGCGAAAACTAGCCTTCCACTGGCTCGGCCGGCAGCAGCAGGTTGAGCAGCACTGCCAGCACGCCGCACAGGCTGATGCCTTGCAGTGAGAAACTGCCGATATTGACGCCGAGGCCGCCGATGCCGGTGACCAGCGTCACCGAGACGATGCACAGGTTGCGCGCGCTCGACAGGTTGACCTTGGCTTCGAGCAGCGTCTTCAGGCCGATGCCGGCGATCGAGCCGAACAGCAGCACCATGATGCCGCCCATCACCGGCATCGGGATGGTCTGCAGGAGCGCGCCGAACTTGCCGACGAAGGCCATCAGGATGGCGAAACCGGCCGCCCAGGTCATCACCACCGGGTTGTAGTTCTTGGTCAGCATCACCGCGCCGGTGACTTCGCCGTAGGTGGTCACCGGCGGGCCGCCAAACAGGCCGACGACATTGACCGCCAGACCGTCGCCGAGCAGCGTGCGATGCAGGCCGGGGTTTTCGGTGTAGTCCTTGCCGCTGACCGAGCCGATGGCGAGGATGCCGCCGACGTGTTCGACGATGGGTGCAATCGCCACCGGGATCATGAACAGGATCGCCGCCAGGTTGAATTCCGGCGTGCCGAATTCCGGCATGGCGATCCAGGCCGCTTCGCTGAGCTTGGTGAAATCGACGATGCCGACGAACAGCGACGCGATGTAGCCGACAGCAACACCGATCAGGATCGGAACCAGTTTCAGCAGACCGCGGGCGCGGATTGCGGTCAACATCGTTGCCAGCAAGGAAACGGTGGCGATGGCAATGGCCGTTTCGTACGGCACGACCTGCGCATCGCCCGCCTTGCCGGTCGCCATGCTGACAGCAACCTGGGCCAGACCGAGACCGATGACCATGATTACCGGGCCGATGACCACCGGCGGCAGCAGCTTGTGGATCAGCTCGATGCCACGCCATTTGACCAGCGCGGCGGCAACATAATAGAAGAAGCTGGCGGCAGCCAGTGCGCCCAGCGTCGCGTTCATGCCCCAGGTCTGCACCGAGTAGATCACCGGCGCGATGAAGGCAAAGCTGGAGCCGAGATAGATCGGCACCTGACGCTTCGTGCACACCTGGAAGATCAGCGTACCGACACCAGCGCCGAGCAAGGCCAGACTGGGATTCAGCCCGGTAAGCAGCGGCACCAGCACGGTTGCGCCAAAGGCCACGAAAAGGATTTGCGCACCGGATAGGGCGGTACGCCAGACGGGATCTTGTGTCGTGTTCATGCTTCCTTGGTCCCGAAGATCTTGTCGCCGGCATCGCCGAGACCGGGAATGATGTAGCCCTGTTCGTTCAGGTGGCTGTCGATGGCCGCCGTGTAAACCTGTACTTCCGGGTGTGCCTTGCTCAGCGCCGCGATGCCCTCCGGTGCGGCGACCAGCACTAGCGCCTTGATCTGCTGGCAGCCCTTGCGCTTGAGCATGTCGATGGTGGCGATCAGCGAACCGCCGGTGGCCAGCATCGGGTCGAGGATGATTGCCAGACGTTCGTCGAGCTGGCCGACGAAACGCTCGAAATACGGCTCCGGCACCAGCGTCTCGTGATTACGGGCAATGCCGACGACGCTGACCTTGGCGTTCGGGATCAGGTCGAGCACGCCATCCAGCATGCCGATGCCGGCGCGCAGGATGGGCACCACGGTGACCTTCTTGCCCTTGATCTGCTCGACTTCAACTTCACCGCACCAGCCGGCGATCCGGCAAGGTTCCAGTTCGAAATCGCTGCAGGCCTCGTAGCTCAGGAGACGCGCCAGCTCGGCCGTCAGCTCGCGAAATTTCTTGGTGCTGATGTCGCCTTCCCGCATCAATCCGATTTTGTGTTTGACCAGGGGGTGGCGGACTTCGATTACCGGCATGACGACCTCGCGCGCGTTTGCAGAAAAGGGGAAAGCTTGATTCTACTGTTGAGCCAATCGAACTGGTCGCGTGCCGAGGTTCGGCAACAACTGATCGTGGCTGCCAATACCCAGTTTGCTCACAGCGCGACACCGGTCTTCGATGAATCCGCTTTTGCCAAGGCGAGAAGTCCGTCGGCGTGGCATGTCAATAGAATGGCCGTCCGGGCAAGACGGAGAACAGGCTGTCGTGGGCGACGTCGTCTACTGCAACAAGGCGGTGTTCTGCCGGCAGCGAATCCCCCCGCGTCTCACCCCGCGGCGAGCCGGCGCACCCATTCAATCTGCGCCGGCAGGCAGCGGCTGGCGAGGTCGTAGCGCTCGACGGCGACTTTTCTCGCCGCGCTGCCCAGCCGCTGGCCGAGCGCACGGTCGGCGAGCAGGCGGCAGACCGCGTCGGCGAGTGCTTCCGGGTCGAAGAAGTCGGTGAGCAGCGCGGTCTCTTCGTCGGCGAGCGCCTCCTCGACCGGCGGCGTGCGGCTGGCGACGATCGGGCAGGCGACGCTCATCGCTTCCAGGAGGCTCCAGCTGAGCACGAACGGGTAGGTGAGGTAGACGTGCGCCGATGAGAGCTGCAGCAGGCGGACGAAGTCGGGGTAGGGGATGCGACCGACGAAATGCACGCGGCTCGCGTCGATCCGCTCCCTGACCTCGTCGAAGAAGATCGAGCGCCAGGTCTTGCCGGGTGGTGGAGCGGCGCCGTAGCTCACTTCGTTGCCGCCGACGATGATCACCCGCGCCTGCGGGCGGCGCACGAGGATTTCGGGCAGCGCGCGCATGAACACGTGGTAGCCGCGGTAAGGCTCGAGGTTGCGATTGACGAAGGTGATCACTTCGTCGGCGCGCGTGAGCGTGCGGCTGCCGTTGAGGCGCATGCTCACGCGCCCATCGGGACATAACTGGCGCGTGTCGATGCCGTCGTGGATGACGTCGATCATCGCCTGCAGCCGCTGCGGGTACTGGCTCTTCTGCCAAGCGGTCGGCGACAGTCCGCGCGCGGCCTCTTCGAGGCTGAGCAGCGCGTTGGCGTTCTTCAGGCGCAGGCGGCTGGCGTTGGCCAGCGCGTCGCCGCTTTGCGGAAACTCCGGGTCGAAGCCGACGTCGCTGCCCTCGGCCCGGTAGAAGAACTCGCAGTAGAGGCCGAGCCGCGCCTGCGGCCAGATTTCCCTGAGGAACAGGGTCTCGCCCCAGCCCGGATGGGCGACGATCACGTCGGGGACGAAGCCCTCGGCGCGCAGCGCCAGCGCGCGGCGGCTCGCGGCCTCGCCGCGCAGCACCTTCACCTGCAGGTCGGAGAGCCAGGGGTGGACGGCCTTCGGATCGGCTTTGGCGATCGCCTCCGGCGCCACCTTGTAGCCGAGCACGCGTACCCGACCCCAGGCCGCGTCCTCGCCGAGGCGTAGCGCGACGACCTCGTTGGCCGGGTCGGCGGCAAGTGCCGGCGCCAGATGCTTGTACTGGCCGGGGAAATTCTGGTGGACGAACAGGATTTTCATGATCCGGCGAGGCAGAGAATTTGTCATTGCAAGGCGCGCAATGCCTTGGCAATCCAGATTACGACTGGATCGCCAGGCCCTGCGGGCTCGGGACGACCGGCTGTGAGTCTGCGCAGCCGACAATACCGTCATTGCGAGGCGCGCAGCGCCCCGGCAATCCAGTTCGTACTTCTGGATCACCGCTCGCTGCGCACTCGCGATATCGGCGAACGGGCAATCAGGCCTCGACCATGCCGCTGTGGCGCAGCAGCGCATCGACCTGCGGGTCCCTGCCACGGAAGGCGCGGAAGGATTCGAGCGCCGGGCGTGCGCCGCCGACCGAGAGGATTTCGTCGAGGAAGCGCCGTCCGGTGGCGAGGTCGAAGGGGTTGCCGGCTTCCTCGAAGGCGGCGTAGCAGTCGGCGGAGAGGACTTCGGCCCACTTGTAGCTGTAGTAGCCGGCCGCGTAGCCGCCGGCAAAGATGTGCGAGAAGCTGTTCGGGAAGCGGTGCCAATCGGGCGGGACGATCACCGCGACCTCGCGCCTCACTTCGGCGAGCAGGTCGAGCAGGTTGCCGCCGGCCGGGTCGAAGTCGCTGTGCAGCAGGAGGTCGAACAGCGAGAACTCGATCTGGCGCACCGCCTGCATCCCGCTCTGGAAGTTCTTCGCGGCGAGCATGCGCTCGAACAGCGCGCGCGGCAGTTCCTCGCCGCTATCGACGTGCGCGCTCATGCCGCGCACCACGTCCCACTCCCAGCAGTAGTTCTCCATGAACTGCGAGGGCAGCTCGACCGCGTCCCATTCGACGCCGTGGATCCCCGAGACGCCGAGTTCCTCGACGCGGGTGAGCAGGTGGTGCAGCCCATGGCCGGTCTCGTGGAAGAGCGTGGTCACGTCGTCGTGGCTGAAGGTCGCCGGCTTCGGCTGCCCGTTGCGTTCGCCGACCGGACGCGGGAAGTTGCAGTTGAGGTAGGCGACCGGCGCCTGGATGCCACCCGGATGGATACGGCGGCGGGTGATCGCCTCGTCCATCCAGGCGCCGCCGCGCTTGGTTTCACGCGCGTAGAGGTCGAGGTAGAACTGGCCGACGAGTTGTCCCTCGGGCGTCTCGATGCGGTAGAAGCGCACGTCCTCGTGCCATACCGGCGCGCTGTCGGGCAGGACCCGCACCGCGTACAGCTTCTCGATGACGCCGAACAGCCCGGCGAGCACCTTCGGCTCGGTGAAGTACTCCTTCACCTCCTGTTCCGAAAACGAATAGCGTTGCTGGCGCAGCTTTTCCGAGGCCCAGGCGATGTCCCAGGGTTCGAGTGCGGCAAGGCCCAGTTCGGCCGCGGCGAATTCCTTCAGTTGCGCGAGGTCGCGCTCGGCGAAGGGCTTCGCCCTGGCGGCGAGGTCGCGCAGGAAGGCAGCGACCTGCGTCGTCGATTCGGCCATCTTCGGCGTCAGCGAGACCTCGGCGTAGTTGGCAAAGCCGAGCATCCTCGCTTCTTCCTGGCGCAGTTCGAGGATGCGGCGGATCAGCGGCGTGTTGTCGAGCTCGGCCGGGCCGAACTCGGATGCGCGCGTCGCGTAGGCGCGGTAGAGCGCCGCGCGCAGGCGGCGGCTGTCGGCGAACTGCAGCACCGGCAGGTAGGAGGGCATGTGCAGCGTGAACTTCCAGCCCTCGACCCCAGCCCTGGCGGCGGCCTCGCGCGCGGCTTCCCTGACGTCCTCGGGCAGCCCGCCGAGTTCGGCAGGGTCGGTGACGATCTCGGCGAAGGCATTGGTCGCGTCGAGCAGGTTTTCCGAGAACTTGGCGGCTAGGCTCGACAGCTCTTCCTGGATCTCCTGGAAGCGCGGCTTCGCCGCATCGGGAAGTTCGGCGCCGGACAGGCGGAAGTCGCGGATTTCGTTGTCGACGATGCGCTTCTGCGCCGGATCGAGTCGGGCGTACTCGTCGCTGGCGCGCAGCGCCTTGTACTTCGAGAACAGCGCGAGGTTCTGCCCGAGTTCGGCGAAGAAGCGCGATACCTCCGGCAGCATCGCGTTGTACGCCTCGCGCCAGGCGGGGACGTCATTGACCGAGTGCAGGTGGCCGACGATCCCCCACGCGCGCGAGAAGCCTTCGAGGCCGTCCGCGAGCGGCTGCGCGAAACCCGCCCAGGTCGCCTCGGTCTCCGCCGCGGTCAGGCGCTCGACCAGCGCGCGCGCGCGCGTCAGCAGTTCTTCGATGGCGGGCTTCACGTGGTCCGGGGTGATCGCGTCGAAGCGCGGCAGTCCGGAGAAGTCGAGCAGGGGGTTCGTGGCGATGTCGGTCATGGGGTCGCAGAAGGAAGAGGTTTAACGTGAAACTGCAAGGGCTGAAGCCAGCCCCCGAACAGCAGCCGGTCATCGCGAAGGCCGTAGGCCCGTTGCGATCCAGTGCGTAGGGCTCGAATCAGGTCGCGAAGACAGAAGAACGAACTGGATTGCCACGGCGCTGCGCGCCTCGCAATGAACTGTGCTTGTCGTCAAGCGAATTCTGGCGAAAATGATGTTTTTTGAGTAGCGACGGCGAAGGCTTGGCGAAGTAGTTTGTGGGCGATCGCAATGTTGATCACCTTAAAGGG
>NZ_NHRX01000062.1 GCF_016653115.1 Rhodocyclus purpureus | reverse complement strand
CCGGCGCCGTCGTCATGGCCGGCGGCGCGCTGCCGCCGACCGAGTCGATCCTGCTCGCCGTCCTCTACAGCATCGGCGCGCACGGCATCATGACCTTGAACGACTTCAAGGCGATCGAGGGCGACACCCAGATGGGACTCAAGTCCCTGCCGGTCGTCCTCGGCGTCCAGGGCGCCGCGCGCTGGGCCGCCGGCATCATGGCCCTGCCCCAGTTCGTCGTCGTCTGGCTGCTGCACGCCTGGGACCGCCCCGTCCAGGCCGCCATCGTCGCCGGCGTCCTCGCCGTCCAGCTCGTCCTCATGGCCCGCTTCCTCAAGGACCCGGTCAAGAACGCCCTCTTCCTCTCCGCCTTCGGCGTCACCCTCTACGTCTCCGGAATGATGGCCGCCGCCATCGGCATCCGGTCGATCGGAGCCGCACTATGAACACCATCGGCTGGCTGGGCATCGTCCGCCTCGGCCTCGTGCAGACCGCGCTCGGCGCGATCATCGTGCTGACGACCTCGACCTTGAACCGCGTCATGGTCGTCGAACTGGCACTGCCGGCGATGATCCCGGGCGCGCTGGTCGGCATCCATCACGTCGTGCAGCTCTTGCGTCCGCGCCTCGGCTACGGCTCGGACGTCGGCGGCAGAAGGACTCCCTGGATCATCGGCGGCATGGCCGTGCTCGCAATCGGTGGCTTCCTCGCCGCGGTGGCGACGGCGCTGATGCAGACCAACACCACCTTCGGCGTCGTCCTAGGCGCGGTCGCCTTCACGGCGATCGGCCTCGGCGCCGGCGCCGCCGGGACTTCGCTGCTGGTGCTGCTCGCCAAGCGCGTCGCCCCCGAGCGGCGTGGCGCGGCGGCGACCACCGCCTGGGTGATGATGATCGTCGGTTTCATCCTCACCGCCAGCATCGGGGGCAAGCTGCTCGATCCGTTCTCGCTCGACCGGCTGATGCTGGTCTCGGGCTGCGTCTCGCTGATCGCCTTCGCGGTCGCCGTCGCCGCCGTCTGGGGCGTCGAGGGCGAGCACGCCGCCGTTCCGGATAGCGAGGCGAGGCCCGCCTTCCGTACCGCGCTGGCGCAGGTCTGGGACGAGCCGATCGCGCGCGGCTTCACCATTTTCGTCTTCATCTCGATGCTCTCGTACAGCCTGCAGGACCTGATCATGGAGCCCTTCGCCGGCGCCATCTTCGGGCTGACGCCGGGACAGTCGACGATGCTGTCGGGGCTGCAGCACGGCGGCGTCCTGCTCGGCATGCTGCTGGTCGGCTTCCTGAGCGGCCGCATCGGCACGCTCAGGCAGTGGACGATCGGCGGCTGCTTCGCTTCGGCGGTGGCGCTGGTCTGCCTGTCCGCGGGTGGCGTCGTCGGCGAGGACTGGCCGCTGCGTGCCAACGTCTTCCTGCTCGGCGCCGCCAACGGTGCCTTCGCGGTCTCGGCGATCGGCTCGATGATGGCGCTCGCCAGCGCCGGCCGCTCGTCGCGCGAAGGCGTGCGCATGGGGCTGTGGGGGGCGGCTCAGGCGATCGCCTTCGCCGTCGGTGGCTTCATGGGAACCGTCGCCGCCGACGCGGCGCGCGCGCTCCTCGATTCGCAAATTCATGCCTACGCCGTCGTCTTTGCCGGCGAGGCACTGATGTTCATTTACTCGGCCAGCCTCGCCGCGCGCTTCATCGTGCCGGCGGACAAGGCAGCCCCGACGACCGGCGCAGTGCTGGCGCAGGCGGCAAACCAGGGATAAGACTGATGAGCAACATGGAGACCTACGACGTCGTGGTGGTTGGCGGCGGACCGGCCGGAGCAACGGCGGCGAACGACCTGGCGAAGGCCGGGCGCAAGGTGCTGCTGCTCGAACGCGGCGGCCGCATCAAACCCTGCGGTGGCGCCATCCCGCCGCAGGCCTTGAAGGAATTCGACCTGCCCGAGTCGCTCCTCGCCGCACGGGCGCGCTCGGCACGGATGATCGCCCCGAGCGGGCGCTGCATCGACATGCCGATCCCGATCGGTTACATCGGCCTCGTTGACCGCAAGGACTTCGACGAGTGGCTGCGCCAGCGCGCCGCTGCCAGCGGTGCCGAACGGCGCGCGGGCAACTACCTGAAGGTCACGCGCGATGCCGACGGCACCGCGATTGTCCATTACCGTGAAACCGGTATCGGCGCCGCCGACAAGGGTGACATCGCCGGCGCCGACGGCCTCAACCCGGCCGAACTCGCGACCGCGCACGCGGGGGCCGAGCGCCAGGTGCGCGCGCGCGCGATCATCGGCGCCGACGGCGCCAACTCCCAGGTCGCGAAACACTGCATCCCCGGTGCCGAGAAGACGCGGCTTGTCTTCGCCTACCACGAGATCATCAAGCGCCCCGAGCACGCCGACGGCGAACGCTGCGACGTCTATTACCAGGGCCGCTTCTCGCCCGACTTCTACGGCTGGATCTTCCCGCACGGCGACACGCTGAGCGTCGGCGTCGGCAGCGAGATCAAGGGCTTTCCGCTGCGCGCGGCGACCGCCGACCTGCGCAAGGTCGCCGGCCTCGACGAGGCCGAGACGCTGCGCTGCGAAGGCGCGCCGCTGCCGCTGAAGCCGCTCGCGAAATGGGACAACGGCCGCGACGTGGTCCTGGCTGGCGACGCCGCCGGCTGCGTGGCACCTGCCTCGGGCGAAGGCATCTACTACGCGCTCGCCGGCGGTCGCTTCGCCGCCGAGGCGGTCGAGGCCTTCCTCGTCACCGGCAACGCCTCCTCGCTGCAGCTTGCGCATCGCCGCTTCATGAAGGCGCACGGCCGTGTCTTCTGGGCGCTCGGCCTGCTGCAGCGCTTCTGGTACACCTCCGACGCGCGCCGCGAGAAGTTCGTCAAGCTCTGCGCTGACCCGGACATCCAGGACCTGACCTGGGAGTCCTACCTGCACAAGCGCCTGGTGCGCCGCAAACCCTTCGCGCACGTGCGCGTGTTCCTGAAGGACGTCGCCGTCTTGCTCGGGCTGGCCAAGGCCTCCTGAACGCTACCGACCCGCCGCCCGGCAGCAAGCCCTGCCGGCGGCCTGTTCGCGCTCACCCTGGCGCACGCTTGAGCGCGGCATCGGCGTAAGCCACTCCTGCATCGGCGCAGTTGCATTCGCGGCTGCCGCCGCCCCCACCGGAACGCCCAGTCTCCACCGGTCCATCCCGGCAGACCCGCTACGCCCTGCAGAAGCGCAGGGCGCACACGCCGTTCAGCCGCTCCGTCGACGACAAAAGGGCCAGCCTGTTGCCGGGCTGGCCCTTTTGCTTGTTACAGCGGGACGGCTGCTTAGATACCTTGCGCCGGTGCTTCAGCCGCAGTCTGCTGCGCTCCCGGCTTCTTCAGCGACGGGTAGTCCTTCGCCAGGCTGACGCCGAACAAGGGCTTGTACACCCCGTTGTGGCAGGTCGCGCAATTCACCTTCGGCGCGTCGCCCTGCGGACCGAGACGGTTCGCCGGGAAGGTCTCGCGCAGCGGGTTCAGGTAGTTCACGTTCAGGTCACGTGCCAGACGGATACCGTGCCACGCCGTCACGCGCTGCGGCGTGCTCGCGTCCCACTCGGCAAACGCACGCGTGTTGTGGCAGTACGTGCAGTTCACCCCCAGTGCCTTCGAGATGTGAATCATCAGGCCCTTGGTCGCTTCCGCGTCCTTCAGGTCGGTCGGATTCGCCCCCTTCACCGGCAGCGCCGTCTTCGAGATCACGCCCACCGCCTTGTCCTTCTCCAGATACACGGAGAACGGATCGAACGGCAGCGAGGTCAGCCCCACCGCCGGCGCCGGCGTGTTCTNGGATTCGCACCCTTCACCGGCAGCGCCGTCTTCGAGATCACGCCCACCGCCTTGTCCTTCTCCAGATACACGGAGAACGGATCGAACGGCAGCGAGGTCAGCCCGACCGCCGGCGCCGGCGTGTTCTGCCCGGCGCGCGACGCGACCATCTTGCTCGACGCACCCTTCGGGCCCGCATCCGCGAACCAGATGTTGGTCGGTACCGGCTGGCCCTGGTGGCAGGTGTAGCAGGTGACGCCCGTCTCGGCGACGTGCGCCTTCCAGTCGCTGTTGATGTGCCGCGTCATCTCCAGCATGCGCCGCGCCACCACCTTCGTGTACACCGTGTCGGCAGCCAGGTCGCCGTCGGCGTGGCAGTACGAGCAGCCCTGCTGCGGTGCCACCCACTCGGTGATCGACACCATCAGCCGGTTGAACTCGCTGATGTCCAGATCCTTCAGCACCTGCACGTTCTGGTAGATGCTCGACGCCTTCACTCCCGCGGGCGGCGTCGCCGCCGACGCTTCCGGCGACTTCTGCGTCACCGCCAGCTTCTCGACCACGCTCGGGCTGTACATCTCGACCATGCCCAGACCGCGGAAACCACGCTGAACCGGTTCCACCGTCTGCAGCGGCGGCTTGTCGCAGCCCGCCGTCAGGGTGATCAGGCCCAGGGCGCCTGCCACCCAGGCGATTTTCTTGTTATTGACGTTCATTGCGCCACCCCCGTCGTCATCGTCGCCATCGTGGCCGTGGCGGCAGGATCAACCACTCCCGGGAAGACCTGCGGATACGGAGGCGCCACGCCGTGCTGGACTGCCCACAGATACCAGTTGTCGACCACGGTGCCCGAGAGCAGGATGCCGATGCCACCGGTCAGCGTGACCAGCACCGCGCACCACCAGCCCCAGCGGTGGATCGATTCCATCGTCGCGTTGAAGCCCATCGTCCACCGCCAGAACAGCGCCGCACGTTCCGAAGCCGTACCGCGGTCGGTGATCTGCTCGAGTTCGCGCTCGCCGCCGAGACGGGAGACCGCCAGAACCGTCGCGCCGTGCATGGCGAACAGCAGCGTCGA
>NZ_NHRX01000061.1 GCF_016653115.1 Rhodocyclus purpureus | reverse complement strand
GCCACGCAGGATCGGGTTGAGTTCGGTGATGACTTTCGTCAGGCTGCGCCCTCGCGCACCCTTGAGCACTTCACGGATTTTGTCTTCCAGCCTCTTCAGGCTGGTCGGCGCAATCCTCAGTTTCGGGGCCTTGTGCCATGTCAGACTATAACCGAGAAACTTCCTCTTCCACGGACTCGCTACCGCGCTCTTGGCCGCATTCACCGTGAGCTTGAGCATGTCCGCCAGAAACCGGGTGATGCTCGCCATGACCCGTTCTCCTGCCTGCTGGCTTTTGACATAGATGTTGCAGTCATCGGCGTAGCGGCAGAAGGCGTGGCCCCGGCTTTCCAGTTCCCGATCCAGTTCCGTCAGCAGGATGTTCGATAGCAGCGGACTCAGCGGACCGCCTTGCGGCGTTCCCTCGGTCCGTTGGGATACGATCCCCTCTGCCATCATCTCCGCTTCGAGGTACCGGCGGATGAGGCGAAGCACTCGTCCATCGTCGATCTTCTTCGAGAGTTTCTCCATCAGCAGATCATGGTTGACCCGGTCGAAGAATTTCTCCAAGTCCATGTCCACCACCACCCTGCGACCCTCGGCGACGTACTGCCTGGCCGCCTTGACCGCTTGATGGGCACTCCTTCCCGGTCGGAAGCCGTAGCTCGAATCGGAGAAGTCGGCCTCGAAGATCGGCGAGAGCACTTGATGCAACGCTTGCTGGATCAGCCGATCCGTCAGCGTCGGGATGCCGAGTGTCCTCACCCCACCTTGCGGCTTCGGTATGTCCACCCGGCGCACCGGCGAAGGCATGTACTCCCCCGCCAGCAGCTTGGCCTTGATCGTCGGCCAGTGTTGCTTGAGATGATCCTTGAACCCGGCGATACCGATGCCATCGACACCGGCAGCACCCTTGTTCTCGACCACCCGCTGATAGGCGAGCATCAGGTTGCCACGTTCGCACATGACGTCCATCAGCCTGCTTTCCTGCTTCCACTCCGCTTTCGTCCGCGGACGGGTCGTCACATCAGCCTCGGCGCCGTGCAAAGCCCCCTCGGGGTTCCGCCCCGATTCCTCTTCGCCGGTATCCGCTTGCCGCGAATCTTCTGCCTTCATCGACTGGACGTGTGTTCCCGCCGCCTACTTGCGGCTTTCAATGTTCGGCCCTTCGGCTCGTGCTGACGCCTACTATGACCTCTGCTGACTTCTGCATGGGCTTCCCGACACCTCTCGATGTCAGTAGCACGGAGGTTGCCCTCGGCACCCGTGCAGATCTCCCCGGGTATTGCGCACCCACCTTCACGCTTATACCTGTCGGATATACGTCACGGCGTTCCGTACAAGTTTCGGGCTTCACAGATATCCGCCTGCTCACCCCGCCGTGCCGCCTCGTATCCGCTTCCTGTTCGTCAGGCCAGCGCTTTGCCTTCAGCTTCCTTCAGATTTCCAGTCGCCCGGAACACCCTTGCCGTTCGGCTAACTCTTCCCCTTGTCGGGCGAGTAGAGGACTTTCACCTCCAAGTGAGTGCGCCCTGCCGGGCGCACGGAGAAGAAGCGGCGCATGAGGTCCATGCGCCTATCCTAGTCCGAACGCCGGGCATCCGCAATGCGCTTGGCTTCGTCAGCCCAGAAGTCGAGCTCGGCGGCGTCCATTTCCCACAGATCGCTCGGCGGGAAATGGAAGGTCCACGCGATCAGGACGATTGCATCGCGCCAATTCCACGTACCAAAAAAGGGGCGGCTTCTCCGATCAGGTCGAGCATGTCGGCGCCGTCGATCTCGTCGAGCACCGACGGCGGCAGGTTGTTCATCAGCGCCACGTACTTGAGCGCTGCGCCCATCTTGCCGTCCGACGGCTGCACGTCGACCGTCTTCATTTCCTTGCCCTTGAGGCGCCGGAGTTGCAGCTCGGTGATGACGGTTCCGTCCGGCGCGGTGATCGGGTATTCAAGTTTGAAGGTCGTCATCTCACACCTGCTCGATCTGCGCACCGATGAACTTCACCTGCGCCTTGCCGTCGCCGGACTGGACATTGACCGGCGTCGCCAGGGCGCCGCCGCGCATGATCCAGACCTGCCCGGTGTCGCCTTCGAAGGTGATGGAGGCATCGGTGGTGTTGTTGAGGGCGGCGATGTCGGTGTCGGACGAGACGGCGATCTCGCATTCGATCTCGCCGTGCACCGGCTTCTCGGAGAAGCCGAGGAAGCCGAAGTCGCCGACCACCGGGGAACGCTCGACGCCGCCGGGGTTGAGCTTGGCCGAACCGGGAAGGCTCGCAATCGTCTGCCCGTTCACGCGCACGAAGGCGCGACCGAGAATCTGTTTTCCTGCCATGTCCTTGACTCCTTACAGTCTGAACTGGATCTGCGCCGCGAAGACGCGGAACTGGTTGACGATGTTCGGCGGCAGCAGCACGTCGACGCGATTGACGTCGGTCGAGTTGCGGGCCACCAGCAGGTCGGCCTTGAACTGGTCGATGTCCTCGACCAGCCCGGCGTCTTCCCAGTCGCGGAAGAGCGCGATCATCTCGGCCTTGATGATCTTCGGCGTGACCACCGCCTGACCCGGCGCGAACTGGGTGCCGTCGTTCGCCAGCTTGTAGCGCGGGAACTTCTGCGCGATGCGCGCGCGCACCTGATAGCGCAGGAGCGACAGCGTGTACATCGTCTCGATGTCGCGGTAGCTGGGGTCGACGAAGCCGCCCGAGTTGTGCACGTAGGTGGTCACCGCGCGTTCGACGACGACGTTGCCGCCGGCGTCGACGATGGTGGTGGCGCCGCCGTAGGAGAGGATGTTGTTCCGCTCGGCACGGGTGAAGCGCTTTTCCATCGAGGCCGGCAGCCGGCCGGGCATCGCCAGGGTCTGCAGCGGGCGTGCCGGGTCGATGGCGAGGTAGTAGGCGGCGATGGCGCCACCGAGCGCGGCCTTCTCCCAGATCGGCTGCGGCTCGCCGCCGGTCTCGACCGTCCACAGGGTGACGTGGGGGTTGTTTCGGGTCGACAGCTTGGTGTTGATGCTGCCGACCGTGCCGCGGAAGCCGACGTGGCAGTGGCCGTCGTTCTGGTAGAGCGGCCCCCAGCGGGTGTCGAGTTCGGTCTCGATCAGTGCGAGGTTGGCGTCGTCGTTGTACGCCATGATGAGGGTGTTGTACTGGGTGGCGCCGATGTTGGCCAGCGCGGCCGAGATCGCCGGGTCGCCGGTACCGCCGGAAAGCGCTGCGGCGATGGTCAGGGTGAGGCCGGCCGGGGTCTTCTCCGACAGCGGGTAGTAGTTCGCCCGCAGGTCGATGTCGTTGCCGAGCGTTCCCTTGTGCCGACAGGTGAGCGTGACGGTGGCGGTCGCGCTGGTCGCGGTCACCGGCAGGTCGCCGTTGGCGTTGATCGCGGCGGCGATGGCCGTGGCGACGCTGGTGGCGGTGTCAGTCGTGGCGACGGCTACCTGCACGCGGGTGCCGGCAACGTAGAGGTTGAGCGTCCCGGCTTCGGTCGGCGCGCCGGCGACGACGATGGTTCCCGTCGCCTGGACGCCGCCGGCGGAGTCGGCGACCGGCAGCACCCAGGTCTCGATGGTGTCGGTGACGGCCAGCAGTGCGCCGACCATGGCGGCGCCGATCGAGCCACGGCCGAGCTTGGTGGTGGCGTTGGCCAGGTTGTCCATCTGGAACGGGACGTTGGCGACGTCGGTGCCGGCGGCGAGCATCGGGGCAATCAGCAGGATGCGCTGCGGCATGTTGACCAGCCCACCGATGGCTTTGGAGTTGTCGAATTCGACGTACTGCCCCGGGGTCAGCAGGTTGACCGGGATCTGATTGAAGGAAATCTGGGCGCCGGGCATCATTCAGCTCCTTGGCTTGCGGACGGCATTGCGCTGTCGGTGAGGGATACGTCGCCGTCGGCGAGGCGGCGAATCCAGAACGTGTCGTGGTCAGGAACTTCGGTAGCCGCCGTCACTTCGCGGCCGGTCACCGGGTCGCGCACCAGGCGCCCCGGTACGGGGTAGATTTGCATTGCAGTCTCCGGTCAGGATGAAAGGGTGATGCGAGCAGCCGCGTCGATCTGGCCGTCGGGGACGGTCGGCGCCGGCGGGTCGTTACGCGGGCTCGACATGTCGATCTCGACGACCGCCGTGCCGAAGTCATCGACTGCGGGCGCTGGCGACCAGACGTACTTGCATTCGTATTCGAGGGCGAGCGACCCGGCCTCGACATTCGCTGCGCTGGCGGTGTCCGGGTCGGCGCCCTTGTACTCGAAGGTCTCACTGATGCCGCCGAGCGTCTGATCGAGGGAGAGCAGGCTTTCCACCGTTTCGGCCAGTGCGTCGAGGGTGTCGTCGAGGTGCTCGTCAGCGCTTGCGTACAGGCGGACGTACACCCGTACCGTGCGCAGCTCGCTGAACTGGTCGCTGTGCCGCTCCGCCGTTTCGCCGCCGGTCTCGACATTGGCGAAGGGCAGCTTGTCGGTCGAGGTCGGCTGCACGCGTCCGGTGTAGCAGTTGGCGAGGCCCGGATGCGCGGCCAGCAGTTGCCTGACCTGGTCGCGGATTTTCTGGCGAGTGTGCATTCAATTTCCTCAGGCGGCGATGAAGCCCTGCGCGTTGACATAGACGGCCGCGCCGGCGGTGAGACAGGCGAAATTCAGCGCCGTGTTTGCCGTGCTCTTCAGCGGGTTGCTGAACATGATTTCGGACATCGGCGCGTTGGCCGGCAGATGCCCGCGCCAGATCACCGTCGCGCCATCCTTGACGACGACCTCGGTGGCCACCGCGGACGCGTTACTGAGGCTCATCGATGTCAGGTAGAGTCGCAGCCCGGCGCCGGCCGCAACGGCGAGAACGACGTCGGTCGTATTGACGACCCCGCCCGCGGCGGCGGCATACGCCCACTCGAGCTCCGGGATCTGCCACGGTCGTACCACCTGCACGCCCTGCAGCGTCGTGACCAGGTCAGCGACATCGCCGTTGGCGACCGTCGGATACGCCGATGACCTTGCGTGCGCAGCCGCGATCAGCGGCGCCGTTGCGCCGCGCGCGCCGTCGTGCGCGACTGGCCCGGCGACGTTCGACGCGGTGACCGTCCCGGAGGCTGTGACCGACCCCGAAACGGTCACCGATCCGCCACATACCTGCACGCCGAGCGCCTGCCCGGCGACGGCCTGCCCTCGCCCGGCGGTAATTTCCGCCGTCAGTTCGGCATAGTCCTGGATCGAGATGAACTGAATCACGGCGTTGGTATTCGACGCCGGCGCGGTCGTACCGTTTTTCCAGCGCATCCGGATCTTGTAGACGGCGTTCGGGTCCGGGATCTGCTGGTGGCGCCGGTAACTCTGCGCACGCGCTCCGGTCGCGTCGAGCACCGACGAATGGAACCACGCCTCGTCGGCGAACGGTTCCAGTTCGTAAAAACCGGTACCGGCCGTGGTCGTGATCGTCGAGGCCGCCGATGCCAGCGGGGCCAGACCGCCGTTCTGCACCAGGTACTTGCCCTGTGTGGCGCTGGTGCCGTCGAACATCCAGGCGATCGAATGCAGCCCGTCCGGAACGCCAGTGTCCGGGTTGACGCTCACCGCCTCCAGATAGAACTCGGTGTTCGCGATACGCTGCGACAGCGTCATCCCGCACTGCACCCGGAACGGGATGGTGTAGGTGTCGAGCGAGATCACGCTGGTCACTGCGTTGGCGACGATGCCGCTGCCGAGCGTCAGCACGCCACCCGCCACCGCGACGCTGCCGCCCGAGCCGATCGTCGGCGTCTCCCATTTCGTCGCATCGAGCGAGGCGCCGATGAAGGAATCGCGGAACTTCTTCTGTACCGACTTGACCTTGAGCATGTCGTCTTGCAGGTCGTAGCCGGCGAAGACTTCAGCATAGGTTCCGTCGGGCATGGCTTTCAGGCGCTTGTTTATGCCGTTCAGCACTTTGTAAAACACGTCGGTGAGAGCCACTGTCTTCTCCTGGGACGATCAGATTTTCACGACTTCGGCGCGCAGCAGGCAGCCGTCGTCGAAACCCTGGGGGCCGGTACGCAAGCGATAGATTTGATTGCCGCTTGCCCCGATGACCGTCACCCGCTCACCTTCGTCGAGCCCTGGCCACTGGCCCAGCGGGTAGGTGAAGGTGGTTGCCGTCGTGACGATCATGTCGTTGAGCAGCAGGCTGTCCGGGGCATCGATGAGCACTTTGCCGGGCTGGGCAGGACCGCCGGCGGACGGGGTCCAACTGGCGTCTTCGGCGAAGTCGGTGAAGAACGCCGCCAGGGTTTCGAATGCAGGCATGGATGCCCCTTATGCCTGCTCGGCCTTGACCGCTGCGACGCGATCCTTGTCGTCGGCGTATTCGAGCTGATGAACAGCGTCGCCGATCTCCTGTTCGAGGGTGACGATGTCGCCTTCGGAATAGGTTTTCTCGTTGCCCTTTTCGTCACGAACGCGGTAGATGAAGCCTTCGCGGACGACATAACGCTTGCTTGCCATGGTGGAGGTTCCTTTGCGGGTAATGGGTGGGAGCGGGCAATCAACCCGCTCCCGAGGGGCTGCTGTCGCGATCAGGCGGTCAGCGCGTCGGTCATGACCGAGAAACTGGCGGCGTGGCGAACGGCCACGTCGACCGATTGCATGGCGCGCAGCAGGACGCCGCCCTGCTTGAACAGGGTGGCGTCGTACGGGTTCGGCATGATTTCGAGCACGCCCCACTCGCCGAGAATCAGTTCGGACCAGTTGCCGAAGATGACTTCGGAGCAGATGCCGCTCGACGTGCCCTTGGTGAGCGTGGAGCGCGCCTGGTTGCTGCGGGCGACCGGGTAGCCGTTGATCTCGCCGGGAGTGCCGGAACGCTGGCCGCCGGGGAGGTTGGTCCAGAGGTACTGGCCGGTGGTCGACTTCAGCTTCTTGAGCCAGCCGACGGCCTTGGCATTGGTCAGGTAGGCCATGCTGTCGACGTCGGCGTTGGCGTTGGCGACCGCGGTTTCCAGGTCGATCAGGTGATCGATGGTGAGCTGTGCGCCGTTGGTGCCGCCGATCACCGAGCCGACGCCGGCGACGTTGACGACGCCGGTGGGCTGACCGCCGGATCCGGTACCGGACAGCGCAGCAAGGTCGATGCCGAGGGCGATCTGTGCGATCAGGTCGGCACGGGCCAGCATTTCGATGTCGGGCGTCGATTGCAGCAGCATCTGCCGAGTGATCGCCGAGTAGGTGCCGATGCTCTTCAGCGCCAGGCTGACCTTGTCGAAGGTCGCTTCGGCTTCGGTCAGGTTGCCGCCTTCCGTCACCCAGAAGGTGCTGGTGGCGCCGGTCTGACGCGGGATGTCGACGTTGCCGACCAGCCCGGAAAGGACGGTGGCGCCGAGTTGCAGGACGCGGGCCTTGGCGCGCAGGACTTCGATGAAGCTGCCGGCGAGCAGGTTGGTGGCGACCATTGCGCCGCCGGTGGCCTGCGCACCGGCGGCGTACTGCGCACGCTGGGCGAACGGGATGTTGGTCGGCATGAAGAAGCCCTGGGTGTTCTTGCCCATGCGCTTGCCGATGTCGTTGGAGACTTCCAGCTCGAAGCCGGCGTCTTTCCACGAGTTGCTGACGACGGCGTTGATCGCGCGCAGCATCGAGTAGCGGGCCTTTTCCTTCGTCGACAGGTCGGGGGCGTAGCCGTCGTCGAGCTTGGCGACCGGTGCCGAGGCGCGCTGCAACTGGAGGTCGAGCACGGCGCCGCGGGCTTCTTCGATGGAGGCGCCCTTCTGGATCAGGCCGGCGCGGATGTCGTCCGGCACCTTGTGGGCGCGGCACATGGCGTCGATTTCGTTGATACGGCGGCGCTCGGCTTCGGCGCCCTGGGCGCGGACCTGCGGTTCGTCGATGACCACGGCACCACCGGCCCCGCCGGCTGCGCCGTCAGTCGCCTTGTCTTGCAGGGTGTGACGTTGCGTGTACATGGATTGCTCCTGGGATTCGGCAGATGCCGGTTGCTGTTGGCGGCCTGATTCCTTGACCTGAATCTCGACTCGCGCTTCCTCGCCGCCGTGACTGCGCCCGACGCCCACGGTGGGGTCGGCGGGCACGGTCACGAGCGAGATTTCGTAGGGCTCCCAATCGGTCGCCGTGTAGGTTTCTTCTTCGACGTCCTCGAGGAACTTGAAGACGCGGTACATGAACGAGGCATTGACCAGGACGCCGTCGTCAGCCTGTTGCATGGCCCACTCGCCCCGCTCGTCACGACCGAAGCGGACGGTGCAGTAGCCGCGGCGGTCGGCGCCCAGCTCGATCGCTTCGACCACGCCGAGGAGGTCGTCCCGGCAGTGGTTGAAGAGGAGCGGCAGCGTCGCCTGGCGCTGCCCTTGCCGCATCGCTCCTTTTTCGTGGCTCAGGATCTCGGTGCCGTACCACATGTCGACCGGCTCTTCCGAGCTGAACGGGAAGCGCAGGGTGCGTGCTTCTCTGTCGACCTGGCCGCCGCCGTCGGCGCGCAGCGTCAGGCTTCGGCACTGGGGCCCGATCTTCTCGGGCCGCTGACGAATTGCCATGGGAATCTCCAATTGAAAAGCCCGCCGGTAACCCCCGACGGGCGTGTGCAGACGTGTGCACTGACGCACGACTTTCAGGTCTTCTCCGGCGGCTCGCCGGCTTCTGCTGTTTCGCCAGGATCCTGCTCAGGCTCTTCGGGCTCGCCTTCCTGCCCTTCCTGTCCGGAAGCGCCTTCTTCGCCGGCCTCGGCGCCGGCGGCGGCTTGCCCCTTGCCCGCCATGTCGACTTGCGCCGGGTCGGTGTCGAACACCAGCTCGAGCTCGCCCATCATGTCCAGCTCCTGACGACGGCCCTTGAACACGTCCTCGGCATCGGCGCCGCCGCCGGTCTGGGCGATCACGTCGGACACGGTCATGAAGCCGGCGCGGACCGCTGCCCGGAAGGCGTTGACCTCCTTGGTCGGGTCGATCCAGTTCCAGCCGCGCGGCTTGAAGCGCACCCGCTCGTACTTGTACGGGTTGCTGTAGTAGTCCGGGGCGAGGACTTCGCCGGCGAGCACCGCGGCCGGCAGCCACTCGCGGTAGATCTCCGACAGGCAGTTGCGGATCAGCCACCCCTGCAGCACGCGCCATAGGTCGCGGTCGTCGAGCAGCGCCAGGCGCGAGCTGGAGTAGTTCGACTGCGAGTAGTCCCTCGACAGCGCCTCGTAACTCGTGCCGACGCCGGCAGCCATTTCGCGCAGCATGAAGCGCATGAACGGCTCCAGCGCGGCATTCGGCCGGCTCGGGTTGAAGCCGATGAAATCCTCGCCGGGCAGCAGTTGCTTGAAGGTGCCTGGCTCGGAATCGATCACCCGCTGTCCGTAAGCCACGTCGTCGCCAGCGGCGGGCTCGGGCGCCTTGATGAAGCCGACGATGTTGGCCGAGGCTCTCGCCGCGACGATCTCTGCCTCGGCGTAGCCCTTCATGTCGTTCAAGCGCCGCAGCACCGCGTGGAACCAGGGCACGCCGCGCGTCTGCGGCCAGCGCTCGACGATGTAGAGGTGGATCATCTCTTCGGCCGGCACGCGGATGAACTTGCTGGCGACGAAGGCGCGAAACTGGTAGTCGCCGGGGTGCGTCGGGTGCAGCCAGTAGGCCACCGGGCGGCCCCATGCGTCGATCTCGACCCCCATGCGGATGGCGTTGCCATTCGGCGCCTGCGCGGTCTGCCATTGGTCCATCAGCCGGTCGGCCTCGATCACTTCGAGGGCGAACGGGATGCGACCGCCGCCGAATGGCTGCCTGACCTTGCGGATCAGCACTTCGCCGGCTTCGACCAGTTGCCCCATGATCAGGCGCAGGATGTCGGGCAGGCCGAGCAGCCCCGCCGTGTGGCAGGTCTTGCGATCGCACCAACGCTCCCAGGCCTCCTCGATCTGCGAGTTGATCGGGTCGAGCAGCTTGCCGCGCGCGTTCGCTACCTGCGCCTGGACGCCGATGCCGGTACCGACGACGTTGTTCTGCACGATGCGCACGGCGTTCTTGGCGTGTGCGTTGTCGCGCACCATTTCGCGCGAGCGCGCGCGCAACAGGCGCAGGCTGGTCAGGATCTCCGAGTCGGCGGAGGTGTTGAGCGCCGACCAGTCGGAGGTCAGGCGGTTCATCTGCGCGGCGGCGTACATGCGCTGCGCTTCCTGCCGGGCGATCTTGTCGCGCTGCGCCTGCCGTTCGGCGTTCCATGCGGCAAGCACGACGGACCCCTTCTGGGCGATGCGCTCTTGGTTGTACCAGTTACCCATCAGCGGCTCACTTGAATCTGACCATCAGGTTGCGGGGATTGCCCAGACCGTTGGCGATGTCCTGCGCGGTGCGCTCGTTCAGGACCCTCGCCTTCCAGAAGGTGATGGCCGAGATGAGTTCGGGTGCGGTGTAGTAGCGGGCTTCGCGCGTGCCGATCTTGTATTCCTTGACCTTGGCGCCGCTGCGCGTGAGGTCGGCGAGCGCGCTTTCGGCGTCGGCCAGCGCCTTCTCGGCGAGGCTGCGACCGTCGTAGCCGGCGGCTTGCGCGCTCAGATCGGGAAGCACCGTCAGGCGGCCTGAGCCGACCGTGATGCGCTCGCCGCTCTTGCTGAGCTGGGCCACCACCGTGTAAGCGCCGGCCGTCAGGCCAGCGCTCTGCGCGGTCATCAGGCTCGTCTTCCACCCTCGGCCATCGGCGACGGCGGTCAGGTCGAGCGCCGCCGGGCCGCGCAGCAGGTACTTGAGCGTGTAGGCCGAGGCGTCCAGTAGCCGCCCTTGGGCGTCGACGACCGGGGCGTCGTTCCAACTGGCGGAGTCGCCGGCGGTGATCTGTGCGGGGATGTTCATTACCACCTCGTTGCCTTGAAGCCCCCGCCTGACGGGGCGTTAAAAAACCCGCCAGGTTTCGGTCGGGCGGGTTTCGCTTGGGGTGCCGGGGGTGCTGCAGGCGGCCCGGCGCCGTCAGACGATGGATCACCTCCTTCCAGCGGTTGAAGCGGCGGCAGCGGTTCGGCTGCCGGTGCGCCGAGCAGGTCTGCCTGGCGAACCTTTCGTTCCTCGTCGGTCCAGCGCTCTTCCTTCCAGAGGTTGATCTTGAGGCTGCGCGCCGCATGCAGCGCGTACACCTCGCAGTCGAGCGCTTCGTTGCGCACACCGGCCTTTTTCTGCCAGACCTTGCGGTTGCGGATGGTTCGGTGCGGGGCTTTCACCTCGGCGGTGATCTGCTCGAAGTAGTCGGGGCGCACGCCCTTGTACCAGTGCATCCGCCCCGGCCCGGTACCGTTCAGCTTGATCCGGCCGCCGTTCGAATCGACGCCGAGCAGCAGATCCTTGGCCCGCTGCGTCCCGACGATGAACGGGCGGAGACCGTACTTGTGCGCCTTCTGTTTCCGGTCGGTGTCCACCGAGAGCTTCGGCGGGCTGAAGACTTCGCGACCGTCGTCCATCGACGCGCCCTTGACCGCCATGTAGCCGCGGCCCATCCGGCGCCGCACGTAGGCATAGACGGCGTCGGAGGTCTGGCCGTCCGACGAGTCGACGCTGACGGCGCGCACGCGCAGGCTCGCGCCGCTGACGTGCGCGATCGGGCGCGACAGCAGGGCATCGAGGTCGATCCAGGCGCCTTGCTCGGCGACCACGGTCTGACCGTGGATCTCGCCCCAGTAGAGCAGCCAGGACTCCTCGCCGCGGCCCCAGGCGCGGATCACGACTGCCAGGCGGTCGTGCTGCACGTCCACGCCGGCCGTGATCACCAGGGCGCCCCACGGCACCGTCAGTTCGGCGTAGTCCTCGGCGCGTTCCTTCAGCGTGTCGACGTCGGGCAGGTCGCTCGCGTACGCATAGGCCAGCCCCTGCGTGTTGTTCACGAACGAGCGCAGCTTCGTGTCGTCGCCCTGCTCGAGCGCGTGCTGCGCAGTGAGCCACTTCTCCACCAGGCGCTGCAGGATCGACCCGGGGAAGGGGCTGTACAGCTCGTTGATGTAGAACCCGGCCACGCCGTAGAACGGCGCCGTCGCCTGCCAGCCGAAGCCGGCGGACTCGGCCCGGCGTACGTTGCGGTTCTTTTCGGCATCGCTCCACGTGCAACTGCAGTGCGGACAGACGTAGTACGCGGTCTCCGGCCGGGCATGGCCGAAGACCTCGTGATTGAACTCAGGGTCTTCGGTCCAGCGGACATGCTCCCACGACAGTACGTGCGCTTCGTCGCAGTGATGGCACGGCACGAAGAACTTGCGCTGGTCGCTGGCCTTGTAGCCGGCGTCGACTCGCGACAGACCCTCGATCGTCGGCGTACCGCCGAAGATGACCTTGCGCCGCGGGAAGGACTTGGTCCGCTCTTCGAGCAAGGTGATGGTGTCGCCCTGGTCGTTGACGTTCTCGTTGCAGTCGTCCGGCTCCTCTACCGCGACCACCGGGGCCGGCGTGGATTTCACCGAACTGGGGCTGTTGGACCCGACGAACTTCAGGAAGCCGCCGGGGAAGCCCTTGAACTGCCAGCGGTTGTCCCGGTCGCGCTTCTTGTGCACCGGGATCTTCTCGGCCAGGCGAGGCGTCGCCTCGACCATCGGTCCGAACTTCTCGTCGTTGAACTCCTTTGCCGCGCCATCCTTGGCGAACATGATGATCATCGGGCATGGATCGATGTCGATCCGCCGGCCCACGTAGTTCAGCAGCACGCCGTCGGTCCAGGCGACCTGCGCCGACTTCTTCGCCACCACCTTGGTGACGGTCGGATCGTCGAGCGCCGCGTGGATGCCGGGCACCCAGGGCGTCAGCTCCGGGTTATACCGGCCCGGCCTCGCCGATGCCTTCGCCGACATCCCCCGGTACCGGCGCGCCCAGTCCGTTGTCGACATTTGCTCGGGCGGCGCCAATAGTGCCGCCAGCCGGCGCAGCAAAGCCGCGTTCGCCTGGGTCGTATCGAGCGAGTTGTGCCAGTGCGGCGAAGGTGTGTTCATTGAGGATGCTCAGGTCGACTTCGATCCCGTACAGCGCGTCGAGCTCGCTCTTGAGCTTGTCGTCGCGGGACAGCAACTCCGACCGGAAGGCGCCGACCATCTGCATCAGCTCGGGCTCCAACTGGGCCACGTTGATGAGCATTCCCTTCTTCTCGGCGACCGTCAGCATCTTCAGCTCACGATCGACACGTTCGGTCAGTACGCGCTCGCGCGTCAGGTCAAGGCCGTCGTCGGACCGGTGCCCGGCAGCCACGCCGCGCAGATGGCGCAGGTAGGCGACGCGGATCTCGTCCATCGTCGCCACCTTCCAGTCGATCCCCAGCTTCTCCAGGTGGCGGCTCACCTCCGACTGGTTGAGGTCGAGGTGATCGGCAATCTGCTGCTGAGTCGGCATGAGACTTATGGCCCCCTTAGCCATCTCGAAACTAGAGAGAAACCGCGTCTTTCAGCGCCGCAATACAAGGGATTTTAAAGGACCCGTTTTACATTGCGAGGCGCTTGGCGATTGCTTTCCGTAGCTCTTTAGGAAAGTTCTCTTGAATTCGCTTGACCACAAAGCCATTGATTCTCTTTGTGTTGAACATCGACGGAACATCAACAGTCTCAACGGCTTTGATCTTTCTACCATCACCGGTTCGTTCGAACACCGTGCGGCCCTTGTTGCCAATGAACGCTCCCTTGATGATCTTTCGCGGACCGTTCCTTTTGATCTGCACGGATACGCCACCACCCACCGGAACGGTAAGCGTCACCCATCGCCCGCCGAGTAGGACAGCAATACGTTTCGTCGCCGTACCAGGGGCTGGCTCGGCATTAAACAGCATGACATTTCTCGACCTATGGCCGCGGCGCCGTGGGAATGCCTGGATCACCGCGACCAGATTGCTGCGATCCTTAGCGCGACTCACCTTCAACTGGGATCTAGCTTCGCTCTTGTCGATGTTGAACTCGTCGGTGATCTTCTTGACCATATCCGACCTGGCCTTCGAAGCGGTCTTGTTGATCGCCTCGTTGATGGCAACTGACCTCAGGCCAACCGCGACCTTCCTCAGTGCGGACGCCTGTTCCTTGAGGTTATGCCGCACATTGATCTTGACCATGCCGACGCCCCTGAAAACGAAAAAGCCCGCTCTCCTCTCGGATGCGGGCTTGCTGGACGGTCGAAACACCAGCGTGCCCGAATTACACAACTTGTGTCGGATCGTGTCAACCCTCCGCGAGAAAAGATCGCGCCGGCCAGGTGCGGCGCTTCTTGGCATCGGCCAGATGCTGCTCGATGCGCTGGTGAGCGTGATGCAACCGCGCGTACAGCGTATCGCTACTGAACCCGCAGTCCCGAGCCTTCTGCCTGGCGGTGCCCGGCTTGAGGTAGAAGACGCACACCACCAGGCGCAGTTCGTCCGGCAGCTTGGATACGGCCGAATCGGTGGCGCTGGCCTCTTCGTCGTACTTCGGATCGACCGGACGCAAGGAGCACGTCGCCTCCCAGCGGGAAAGGGTGCAGGGCGAAAACCCTAATCCTGCCGCCCTGCGTCCGCCTGCCGCCCAATCCGCCCACCGCAGCAGCCTGTTGTCGATGTGCTCGATCATTTCGCGCCGCCCTTTCGCTGAACATGGACGAATAGCGCCGAACCGCTGACCGACAAGGCCGGGACCGGAGAACGGGTGCCGACCTCATTCCCCGCCTCACCGGCCCAGAAGGCAGGTTGTCCAGAGACTCCGGCCCTCAGCGCAGCATCGACATCGGCAGCGCCGAAAGCCGCCCGGGCCGCATCGATGAACTCAGCAGTCTCCGGCATCAGCTTTCGCAAAGGCTTCTTCTCTTTCATTTATCCCCCTTCTTTCCTTGCAGTTACGTCAAAACGTAAAAGTTACGCGGTGGTTACGCCGTAAGTATCTGAAGTTACGCAAGTTACGCGGTTACGCGCTTTTTTCCCGCACATGAACAACCTACACCAATGCACTACGTCAACGTCAGAGCGCAGCGGCGTAAATCGCTCACGTATACGCGCGCGCGCTTTACGCGTAACCTGCGTAACTTCAATGAGTTACGGCGTAACTCCCGCGTAACCGCTGGCGTAACCGCGTAACCGGCGCCGCGCATCACTGCCCCACCGTGCCCGCAGGCACGCCCTCGCTCAGGAAGTCGTGCAGCGGCTTCTCGAACGCAACTGACGAATCGGCCGCCCACGCGCCCTCGGTCATGCCTTCGGGTGCCCCGCAGCCGGACGGTATCCACATGCGATCGCAGCGCTTGCCGCGCACCGGGTCGGACAGCTTGACCACCTTGTAGCGGATCAGCAGCGGCTTGCCGGCCTTCTCGCTCAGCTGGGAGACGTACTTCTGCACCACCTTGGTGAATTGCTCCTGAGGCGGCGGGAAGCGCTCCCCGGTCGCCCCGCACCAACGCCGGAAGGCCCGGTAGAGCTGCGTTGCCGAACACACCTGAAGAGGGAGCGGGAGATACCCAGCCAGCCACTCGCGGATGAAGCGTTCCGCCGGGCGCAGACCCAGCTCGATCAGGTCACGCTTGGCCGTCGTCATCAGCGGCCGCGTGAACTCGGAAAAGTCGCCGAGCGGGTAATCGAGCAGATAGCGGTACAGCGCTTCCGCGCCACCGGCCCTGAGGCACTGATCCACCCGCTCGTACAGCCCCTCCTGGTTCTGCGACGGCGTGTAGACGACGAAATAGCGGCGGTCGCCCTCCTCCAATGCCAGCGGCTGCGTCTCGTTCGACAGGAACACCACGTTCAGGTGATTCGACTCGACACGCATCGGCATGAACTTCTGCTCGATCGGGATCGTCTCGCCGGTGATCAGCGACTTCAGCTTGTTCTTGTGGTGATAGAGCTCCGCGCGCGCGATGACCTCGTCGCCGATCGCCATCAGCCGGCGCGAGCACCACTCGTTGTACTGCGACTCGAGCTGCCCCTGGCCGACCACGATCGAATACTTCCCGTAGATCGCTGCCACCGACTCGAAGAACAGGTTCTTGCCGGCGCCCTGCGGGCCGTGGAACACCAGCGCCGAGCGCATCTTCGCCCCCGGCCGCTGCAAGGGCAGCGCGAGCCACTTGAGCACCCAATCGACGACGCGCTCGACGTCTTCGGGTGTCTCGGCAGAATCCCGGCACAGGTACGCCAGCAGCTCGATCAGCGGATCGCAGTCCCCGCGCTTCGGCTTCATCTCGAAGCCGTCGAAGAGGTTGATGGCCGGATACTCGACCTCACGCCCAGGCTCGAACACCAACTGATCCAGCCGGACCATGCGCCGCTTCTCCGACCCCAGCCACATCTTGACCAGGTCGGAACCGAACGCCAGACGCAGATGATTGACCTTGATCAGCATCTTCTGGAGGCAGTCCCACACCGTATCGGTGCCATAGACCAGCACGAAGTTTTCTGCCAAGTCGTTGAACTTGTTCCAATCGACCGGCTTCTTCTCCTTCTTCGGCTTCGCCGCCCCCGGCTGGCTCGTGGATCCTGCGGCCTCCGCCCCCGCCCCCCCGGAGTGCGCCGGGGCCGCTGGCGACGCCTCGCCTCCAGAGGGAACGGGAGAGTCCGCAGGCGCACCCTCCTCCCACGGCAGCGGGGAAGCATCGTCCGCATCGCACGCATCGGCGGCAGCAAGGTCCGACGAGAACAGCAACGGCGCCGACCGCACGCGCACGGCGAGCGCCTCACCGAGCAGCCCGTCCTCGATCGCATCGGCGATGTCCCACCCCGACGGCGCCTCGCCCGGGTCCGGGATCGGCACCAGGCGCACCGTGCAGCCCAGGCCGCGCAGGATCTCGGCGACCTCGTTCATCGCGCGCACCCCCGGCTGCTCCTCGACCGGCAGCAGCGGCTGCCTTGCAGCAGCAGCATCGACCGCCTCCTGGTGCAACTTCACCGCCGCCTGCAGGCGCGCCGTCCGCTCGCGTGAACGCGGCAGCGCCGACAGCTCGGGATCGCCGACCAGCTCGAGCAATTGATCCTGCGTCAGCGGCACGCGCGCCGCGTCGCAGTCCGGCCACAGCCAGACCTCGCGATCGCGCAGCGCCTCCCAGCTCGCCTTGCTCACCGCTTTGCCGCCGCCGGGCCACGACACCGTGACGAAGTCCGGCAGCGCCAGATGGCCCGCATCCGCGCACTTCTCGCCCTCGACCACCAGCACCGGCGCCGACGGTCGCGCCGCCAGGCGGTCCAGCCCGTACAGCGGGCGCGGCTCGGGGAACGCCTTCCAGCGCCACTCGCAGGCGCCGGTCAGTTCGTTGCGGCACCACACCAGCGGCAGCGTCTCCTTGCCGCCGCCCGAACGGCGGAAGCGATAGACGAAGCCGAGCAGCGAGCCCGTAAAGTTGCGGTACGCCCACACGCACTCCGGCAGGCCGCGCACGTAATGCGCCCGCGGCGGCTCTGGCGCATCCGCCGGCGCCGGCAGGACCGCCACCCACGGCGACTCATCATCGGCCTGAACGTCTGCGCGCGGAGCCGGTGCCGGGCGTACAGGCAGCGCCGGCGCGTTCTCTTCGCCCGGGATGACACCCCCGAGCGCCTGGAACGCCTCGCGGAAACCCATCGAGCCGTACTCCATCATGAAATCGATCGCGTTGCCGTGCGTGCCGCAGCCGTGGCAGTGATAGAAGCCCTTGGCCGGGACGACGCGGAACGACGGCGTCTTCTCCGAGTGAAACGGGCACAGCGCCTCGAATTCCGACCCCGCCTTCTTCAGCGGGACGAACTGGTCGATGACGGAAACGATATCGACCCGCGCCAGAAGCGCGTCGATATCCGACTGGTCGATTCGGTGCATCACCGATCAGCCCTTCCGCTGGTCGGCCGCGTGCCGCGCGCGCACCTGGTCGCGCAGCACCACGAGCGCGGAGATGCACTCCTGCAGATCCTTCTCGACCGTTGCCAGCTCGGCATCATCGATGCGGCCGTCGTCGGCCAGCGCCGCGTCGATGTGCGCCGCCAGTGCGCCCTCCTCGCGCATGAGCTGCAGCACCAGGGCGAACAGCTCGCCGCCGGCAGCGCTCGTCTCTGGCAAGCGGACGAGGACGCGGCCATGACGCCACGCGAACGCCGACAACGCCAGGTCGGCCATGTCCGACTTACCGGCCGCCTCGAGGTGCTCGACGATCTCCGAGACCTCCTCGTAATTGACGTGATGCGTCGCGACGGCCGGCCGCAGCTTCTTGTACAGCACATGCGCTGCCGTGCCCATGCGCTGGGCCATGGCCTCGACCCCGCCGGGGTAAGCGCGCGCCGCAATGTACAGCGCATCGTGCTGATTGATCTCGGTGTAACGGCATGTCATCTCGGTAGACCTCCCTTTTTATTGCCGTTGAAGAACACATCGCCCCCGACCATCATGAAAAAAAGCCCGGGGATCGCGAGACCCCCGGGGCCAAAACGCCGCCGTCGCGGCTTGGGGAGGTGATGCTCGAAAAGGCGGGCGCCCCGACCGTGGGAGAATGCGAATTCCACTTCATCAGCCTCGAAACGGAAGGAACGCCCATGAAACTGACCGATCAGGAAGCCATACAAGCCATCACCGACGCCCTGGGTGGACTGGCGATCGCGCTTGGCGAGCAGGTCGACCCGGCCAGGCTCGCCGCCGACCTGCGCCGGCTTGCCGACGAAGCCGAGCAGCGCGGGCAAGGACCGAGCGCCGGCCTGCTCGACGAAATCGCGCGCACGGTCGAAGCGCGGCTGCCCGACCGGAATTGAGGGGAGCCGATCATGACGACCGAAGCGCCTCGATCTCAGACGCAAGCAGACGGCGATGCGCCGCCGATAGACTTTGCAACCATTGATCGCGCGCTTGAAACAATGCTGGCAGCAATGCCGGAAGAGTCGCTTGGGCAAGACCTGAAACTTCATCGCCTGAAAACCCGCGTTCTCGAACTTCAAGCAGCCTTCCTAGATCAGCGGGCGCGACTTGAACGGCCAGCGTCACGCAAACGCCGTCCAGCGTCGTCGATATCTGAAGCGTGAAATCGGATGACATCAGACGGCCTCTTCGTTGTGCCGCGCTTGGCGGCGGTCGGGGTGGGTGCGGCGGTCGGACTGGCGCGGGTCGCAGAGGCCGCAGGGGTGCTCGTCGACCATTTCGGTGGCGCCGCCCGAATGGTCGGCACGCTCGGCAGGCGGTGCGCCCACGGGAGCGCAGACGCAGACGTAGGTCTTAGCGGGCGACTTGCTGCCGCCGGCGCGCACCTCGATGCCGTAGATGTCGTCGAAGGAAATGTGCAGTCCATGCAGCGCCGCGGCGGCGATGACCCGGCGGGCCACGTCCGGCGGCACTTCCTGTCCGCGCTCGTAGTGCGAGACGTTGCCCTGCGTCACGCCGATGGCCTTGCCAAAGGCCGCTTGTGACAGCTTCAGCCGCTCGCGGATGGTGAGGATGTTGTTCATAGGAACATACTAGCGCCGCTATTTAATCGCGTCAATAGTGCTGCTCGTTGCAGATAAAATAGCGTTGCTTATGATCGAGCCATGCCAAAAACAAAAGCTTCGAAGATTGAGGACGTCCATACCCGTGAGGCCAAGGCGCTCAAGGCGATTTACGTCGAACGCGCCGTCGGATCACAGGCTGAATTCGGTGCGGAAACGGGCATCGGCACGCAGGGCATGGTGTGGCAATACCTCAATGCGAAATCGCCGCTGAATCTCGCTGCTGCGGCGAAGTTCGCAAAAGCGCTGGGCTGCGCCATCGAAGACTTCTCGCCGCGGCTGGCCGCTGAAGCGCGCACCGTCTCGGCGCTGTCTCCGGCAACAGACGCCGCCCCGGCCGCCGACGCTTCGCGCCAAGCGCTACCGCAGCCGACGCACGCCGACTACGTCCAGCTCGAGATCCACGACGTGCGGATGTCCGCCGGCGCCGGCGCCGAATGCATCGACCGCTCCGACATCGTCGCCAACCTGCCGGTGTTGAAGTCGTGGGCGCTGGAGAACCTGGGCACGGCGAACCCCGAGTACGTCAAGCTGGTCACGTGCGCCGGCATCAGCATGCAGCCGACCATAGACGACGGCTCGCTGATGTTCGTCGACGTGCGCGTGCGCGAGTTTCGCGGCGACGGCATCTACTGCCTGGCGTGGAACGAGCACCTCATCGTCAAGCGGCTGATCGCCGACGTGCTCAGCGGCAACCTGCGCATCGTCTCCGACAATCCCGACAAGGAGCTCTACCCTGACCAGATCGCCACCCCGCGCGAAGCCGACCGCCTGACCATCCTCGGCCAGGTACGGCGGTGGTTCAAGACGTGCAAGCCTTAACAACGACCCAAAGGGGGAGACAAGAAGGATGGCCATGATTCCCGATCACGACGAACACGGCCTGCTGCCGCCTGGCATCCACGACGCGACCACGGCGGAAATCGAGCAGCGTTTTTGCTGGACGCCGCGAAGGGTGATGTTGCTATCAGGACTGCAACGATTGCTCGCCGAATGGTGGGCACCGCAAGGCCTTCCGGCGGCGGTGCTGGTTGATGGCAGTTTCGTCCGGAGAAAGCCAGACCCCGATGACATCGATGCCGTGTTCGACCTCCATCCGCAGGCGCCACTGGAGCAGGCGGTAGTTTTCATGCTTCGCTGCCAATGCGAGCGGGCAGACCTCAAGACGAAGTATCATGTGGACGTGTGGCCTCGTCACCCGGCCTTGCCGAACGACTTAGCTAAGTTTTTTCAGTACTTGGGCGACAAGGCAGCGGCGGAATTGCAGCTCGATCGCACCCATCCGAAAGGTATTCTGAGGATCGTTCCATGATGACAGACGTTCGTCCGCTCTGGGACGGAACGCCCAAAGACGCGATGCGTATTTTCCTTGAGCACAGCATCGGCGTCGGCCTGCTCGCCAAGGATCAAGGCATCGCTGTCGATGCGGCGGACCTGGTAAGGGGCATCATCGACCAGATCGACAAGATCGCGTACGAGTCCTACCCGCTGTTCCAGGTGGTCGAGCACTCCGATCTGGTCCTGCATGCCGAGGGGCCGGGCGCCGAACACAATCTGCCCTGGCTGTCCGCACTCAACTGGCTGACGGGAACCGCCAACAAGAACATGCGTGCCCTAATCCGGGCGACACTCGACCTGATGGGCGTCGACGGCAAACGCATTTCGCGAGAGGCGGACCTGCGTCTGTCTGGAATTGCCCCTGGCAGCGTGTGGATCGGACTCAAGCTGATGATGCCGGAATCGCCGTTGCTGGCAGAGGACAGCGGCCTTGGCGAGCGACTGGTCGACACCGCGGCACGGCTGCCGATGCTCGCGCGTTTCATCGACGACGAAGCGCTACGCCCAGGTCTGAACGAAGCGGAGCCCGACCCGGCACAGCGCGACGCTGCGCTCATGTCGTTGTTGGCGTTCGCGCCGACCGGAAAGCGCGGCATCCATACTCTGGGGATTTCGTCGCGGCAATACGGAAGCGCCTCGCTGTCGCAACGCGAGCGCGTCGTTCTTCAAGAGGCGTTCCGGCGCCCCGTGGTCGACCGCTTGCGCGAAGGAGTGTTTCAGGGTGAAGTGCGCGAGGCGGATTTGGACAAGACGCGCTTTCATCTGCGCACGGCAGACGGCGTCGTGCGCTGCGCCTTGCCCGTGCTGCACATCGAACAGGCCAAAGCCATGCTAGGCAGCGCGGTTCAGGTGTCGGGGCGTTACGAATGCGACCCGCAAGGCCGTCCCCGGCTGATGTACGTCGAGCGCGTCGATCCCCTTCCGAAAACTGCCCGGCTGATATAGCGCGCGGCGGCGGTCCAGGCCGTCCCGCGCGGGCTTTCTTATGCCTGCTGCGGCGATGCCTGACCACTGACCGGCATCATTTTCCGGGCGAACGTAGCATGCCCCAGATGTGAAAAAGCCGCCCGGAGGCGGCTTCGTCTGGTTGATGGGCCCGGTCAGGCGGCCTTTTTTTGTCGCTGGGCTCTCGGCTTGTCGTCGGCGAGCGCGCTCTGTCTCTCGCGCATCTGCGCCGCCATCTGCCCCACGATCCGCTTTTTCTCGCACTCGGCAAAGCGCTTGAGCGCCTGCCGCATCAGGGTCTGATAGCCGAGCCCGTTGATGGTCGCGATCGACTTGAAGTCATCGATCAGCGACTTTTCAAGGCGGATCGAGATGGGTTGAAGGCCAAGCGACTCGTTGATCGCAGCAAAATCGGCGGCGCGCTCATCCTCGGACAGATGCCCAACGAAGGCTTCGTCAGCGCCCAGCTCGCCGGTGTCCCACGCCTCTTCGGTGTCGGGGATGCGTTGAGTGGCTTCC
This sequence comes from Rhodocyclus purpureus, assembly GCF_016653115.1. GTDB lineage: Bacteria > Pseudomonadota > Gammaproteobacteria > Burkholderiales > Rhodocyclaceae > Rhodocyclus > Rhodocyclus purpureus. Next base: position 111,318 of record NZ_NHRX01000061.1, on the reverse strand, counting down.
ATGGTTTTCCTCATAGTGGCTTAGCGTACTTGTTGTATATACGGATGATGTTTTGATCGGCGTCGTAAGCCGACTTGATGTGCGTACCCTCTTGCCGATTGACGTACATGATCTTGATCTTTCTTCCGTAGTCGGTCTCACCCACGAACCAGCGTGTTGGCGGGTCGGTGAGGTGTTCGCTGCGCAGATCGATCAGAGGTTCTCGGGTTTGATTGGCGAAACATTGAACCAGTTCCTGTTCCGACACGGGAGGGTTCTTCCCGGCCAGCTTTTCGCGGATGCGGTCACTGATCAAGAGAGGCATGGCATCGCCCTGCTAAATGTTGTGTATATACACCATGACTGAAGTATCGGCGCTTACCCGTTCCGCGTCAAGCCCAAAACGCCACTCCCGGCGACTCCCTGGCACTTAGCGACCAAGCCCGCCTCGCGCGGGCTTTTTTTTGCGCGCTGCCAGTGCATGACGAATGCCCGATCATCCGATCATAAAACCCGCCTGCGAAGCGGGTTTTTTTATACCATCGTATCTTCGCCAAACACAGGGAGGATGCCATGGAGTTCTTGCTGGTCATCGCGCTCGTCGCGGTGCTCGTTCTTTGGTTCAAAAAGCGCGAGGCCGATGCCGCGCTGGTCTCCGCGACCGAAGCTGCAGCGAATGCAGCCAAGGCAGCCGCCGCAGAGCGTGAGCAGATGCAGCGGCAGTTCTCGTCGCAGGTCGCCTCGCTCGAAAAGCGCGTCGGCGAGCTGGCCAAGTATGAGGGCATTCTAGACGCCGACGCCAAGGCCAAGGACATCCTTGGCGAAGCAAGCGACACGTTGGCACAAGCCAAACAGGATGCCGAGCGCGAGCGCAAGGAGGCTAACCAGGCCGCCCGGGCAAAACTCGAGCAGAGCGAGACCCGCCTGCAGGCCGCCGTCGTCGAAGCATCGCGCATCATCGACGCTGCAAAGCGGCGGGCCGAAGAGATTGCCGGCGAAGCGTATGGTGCGATGAACCGCGCCAAGGAGTTCGCCGACACTGCCCAGGCGATGAAGAACCTCATCGAAGGCTACGGCGACGCCTACATCGTCCCGACCTACAACCTGCTCGACAATCTGGCCGAAGAGTTCGGTTACACCGAAGCCGGGCAGCGTCTCAAGGAGGCGCGCGAAACCAGCCGCGCCATGGTCCGGACTGGCCGCGCCGCTACTTGCGATTACGTCGAGGAGAACCGCAAGGAGACCGCCATCCGCTTTGCCGTCGACGCCTTCAACGGCAAGGTCGACTCGATCCTGTCGCGCAGCAAGGCGGATAACCACGGCAAGCTCGCGCAGGAAATCCGCGACGCCTACGCCCTGGTGAATTTCAACGGCGCCGCCTTCCGCAACGCCCGCATCACCGAGGAATACCTCGGGGCACGCCTCGAAGAGCTGAAATGGGCCGCCACCGCCAACGCGCTGAAGGAACAGGAGCGCGAAGAGCAGCGCGCGCTGCGCGAGCAGATGCGCGAGGAAGAGAAGGCCCGGCGCGAATACGAGCGCGCGATCAAGGAAGCGGCACGTGACGAGGAGGCCTTGCGCAAGGCCATGGACAAGCTGCAGGCGCAAGTCGCCACCGCGAGCGATGCCCAGCGTGCCGAATACGAGGCGAAACTGCGCGACATGGAGGAAAAGCTCGCCGCCGCTGAAGCAAAGAGCCAGCGTGCGCTCTCGATGGCGCAGCAGACGCGCGCCGGACACGTCTACATCATCTCCAACATCGGTTCTTTCGGCGAGGATGTCTTCAAGATTGGCATGACACGGCGTCTGGAGCCGACTGACCGCATTCGAGAACTGGGAGACGCCAGCGTGCCGTTCGAGTTCGACATTCACGCGATGATCTACAGCGACGACGCACCTACGCTCGAACGCTCGCTGCACGCACACTTCCGGCGCCGGCAGTTGAACAAGGTGAACCCGCGCAAGGAGTTTTTCCGCGTCGAACTCGCCGACATCCGCAGCGAAGTGAGCGCGCTCGGCATCGAGGCGCAATGGACCATGGCTGCCGAGGCCCTGCAGTATCGCGAGACGCTGCGCATCGAACAGCAGATCCTCGAAAACCCACAGATCGCCCAGGAGTGGGCGCAAGTCCAGGAGGAGATCGAAACGGAGATCGAAGAGGAAGAAGTGGCCGCCTAACTGCCTGGGCGCCAAGACCCGCCACCCGAAAGGCTGGCGGGTTTTTTTCGCCTCGAATACTAGCGCCGCTATTGCATTCGTAGAATAGCGGCGCTAGTATTTAACCATCGCCCGCCGCAACTCATCAACCAGGCAAGGCCGCGGGAAACGGCAGGGGAATCCTCCCCGACGGCGGGCGACACCGACCAAGGAGAGCGAGATGGGCGAAAGATGGCGAGTGGGAGAAGACACGCGGACGCTCGTGTCTTTGTCCGCCGGTGTCGAGCGCGGGCATGTGCACACGTATCCAGAAGGATCGAGCTGCGCTGGGCGCAGCGCATGGTGGATTACGCGCGAAGGCATCACGGCGACCGACTGGGCCGAAACGGCGGAGGCCGGGCAGGCGGCGATCGATGCGGCAGCGGAGATGCCGATGGCTCAATTCAGGCGGCTGCGCGCCCAGCAGATCCTTGCGGAGATTGCCGAGCCGCTCGACGAGCTGCAGCGCTGCGGCGGGCTCGACCTGCTGCCGCAAGCAGACCCTGCGCAGGGCGAGGAGTATCGGCGCGGCTACCGCGCGGCGCTGCTGGCCATGGCCCACCACGTCGGCGGGCAGTTGCGCGACATCGAAACCACCGTTTGAGGAGATCGACATGGCTGCAACGAGAATTCGCCCGGGCCTGTACCGGATCCGCCATCGCGGCATCACGCATGTGGTTTCCGGAACGAATGCCGCCGACGCCATCTGCACGCTGATCGAGGTGTTGAAGTGAGCGCCCCGGACCTGCAGGCGCTGGCGGGCGAGCTGCTCGAGGAGCTCTCCGCCGCGAACAAGATCATCCAGGGCGCGCTGGCGGTGATGTCGCCCGCGGAGAAGATCCGCTGGGCGGAGCGGAACGATCGGGAGGGCCTGGTCGGCGAGGATGGCGGCACGACGCGCGCCAATCCGCGCCTGGCGCTGATCCAGCGCGCCGGCGCCGCGCTGCGCGAGGCGAAGCAGGCTTCGGGTCAGGCGCGCACCGCCCTGGGCGGCTTCGTCGCGAAGTGCGTTGGCGTCGATATAGCAGCCGAGACGCTGACGTTCGAGGCGGACGCCCTCTGGCACGGCGACCTCGGATGCTGGTACACGATCATCCCGGCCAAACATTTCGAGTCGCTGGTCGTGATGCCGCAGGATGAGATCGACGAGTTCGTGCGCGCGTCGCAGCTCTGCGCGCTGCGCGACGCCTGCATCGCCCCGGCGGCGATCATGGCCCGGGCGGTGCACACGCGTGCACAGGAGGTGCAATCGTGATCCGCCTCCGCCGACTCTTGCTGCGTGCGCGGCTGATGTACGCGTGTCTCGAGACTGACCTCGCCCGCGACCGGCTGCGCCGCTGCGGACAGGCGCTGGTCGAGAACCAGGACCGCGAACGGGCCCTGTCCGAACGCCTGGCGCGCATCAACGCGCAGGCCGACGCCTGGTGGAGGGCGCGGCAATGCTGAAACGCCTCTACCAACACGCAAAAGGCGCCGTGGCCCTGCGCAACCTGAAGCGCGACTCCGCCTTGGCCGATGCCATGGTCGAGCAGCTGGAGCAACGGCTGGAAGACACGCTGGAGTCGCTGGCGATCGCCCGTACCGAGGCGACGACGCTGCGCCACAAGCTGCAGCGCGCGGAACTGCGGGTATCGACGCCGGAGGCGCGCGCGGCCGACGGCGGCGTCGATGCCGCGCAGGCGCACCGACGGGCAGCGATGCCCGGCGCCCAGCGCCGCCGGACAATCGGCCAGGACGGCCACGCCGGGTTCTGGCACGGCGACCGTGGGCACCATCACGAGGCCGACCTCGACATGGTCGACTGGCGGGCAGCCAAGCCGCGGGTCATGGGCAAGGAGATGCGCGATGACCGCTAGCGAGAAGCTCGAGGTCGAGCTGATGGAGACGATTGAGCGCCTGCGCACGAAGATGCATGGCGCGAGCCTGGAGGAGGTCTACGACGCGATCGTGGCTGCCGGCCTGCGCGCGCTGCGGCCGAACGTCGAGCTGATCGAGTGGCGACCCGCCGGCCCGGAGCTCCCCGGCTCTGACGAGGAGGCGCTGATCAAGACCCGGGATGAGTTCTCGCCGTTCTCGGTGTGGACGGCGTTCCGCGGCGAAGAGCGCTGGATGCTGACCGACGGCTGCGAGCCGGTCGATGCCGAGTCGGTCCTGTTCTGGGCGCCGATTCCGGAGGGTCCGCAGCAATGAAGCCGATCAGTCCCGACAGCACCCTGGGCCGGCTGCTGCTGATCCTGCGCGCCGGGCCGATCGAGGCCGCGCAGTTGCGCGAGCGCTGCCCGGCGGCCTACACCCAGGCCAGTACCGCCGTGCGCGCCGGGCTTGCGACCCGCTCGGAGAGCTTCGAAGGGTTCGTCTATCGCATCACCCCGGCCGGCCAGGACGCGTGCCCGCTGCGCAATCCGCTGGCGGCGCCGGGAGGGGCGCAGGCTGCAGGCGCATCGCGCCGCCCGGCGCTGAGAACAACGAAAGGAACTTTTGCCATGCAGAAAACAACGATCGCATCTCGCATCCTCGCCGTCATCCGCGCGCGCGGATCGATCGGCATCAGCCGCCAGGAGCTGCTCACGGCGCTGCCCGACATCGGCAAGGCCTCGATCGACTCGCAGCTCACCGGGCTGGCCCGGGTCGGCGACATCCATCGACCGACCAAGGGCTGGCTTGTCGCCGGCAAGGCGCCGACTGCCGAAGCGCCGGCAGCGGCAGCGCCGTCGGTGCGCGAGATGCTGGCGAAGAACGCCGAGAAACGCGAGGCACGCGAAGCTGACGACAAGCCGCTCTTCCTGCTTGGCTCTGACCGCCGGCTGCGCATCCAGGTTGGCGGCGCCAAGTTGCTGCTCGACGAGGACCAGACCACTCAACTGGCACGGCTGCTCACGGCGATCGCGCCAGGACATGGCGGCAGCAAGACCGTCTCCCAACTCACCGCCGGCGCCACGCTCACCCAGCACAGGATGAAGGTCTGATCATGGCTTACCTGCTCAACAATACCAGCGCGCAGGATCTCGCCTCGACGATCCGCTGCGCGATCGACAACGGCCGGCCGTTCGCGATCGACCGCCTGCAGGCGTCCGTAGAGGAAGAGCGCAAGAGCGCGACGCCGCGCAAGACCATCATCCGGATGCTGGAGCGGGAGATCAGGCGGCAGGAGAAAATGACGAAAGGCGAGGCGACATGAGCCTCTTCCTCTCCCCCGCCGAACTCGAAACATTGACCGGCAAGGTCCGCCCGTCGGCTCAGGTCCGCGCGCTCACGGCAATGGGCATCCGCTACACGCGGCGCCCCGACGGCGTCGTCGTGGTCGTGCGCGCCGACATCGAGGCCGAGAACAAGGCCGCGCAGAAACCGAAGCGCAAGACTAAGCCCGACTGGAGCGCCCTCGATGTCGCCGCTTAAACGCCGCCAGGAGAACCGCGGGCTGCCGGCACGCTGGACGTGGAAGAACGGGTCCGTCTACTACATCGTCCCGCCAGCATGCAAAGCGCAGTGGGATGGAAAGACATGGTTCCGGCTCGGCGGCACGCTCCAGGAGGCCTACCGGACGTGGGCCGATCGCGGCGTCGCACCGGAGAAGCCGACCACGATCGGCGAGCTGCTCGACCGCTACCTGCTCGACACCGTGCCCGGCAAGGCGCCGAAGACGCAGACCGAGAACAAGCGGCACTTGGCCACGCTGCGCGCGGTGTTCGGCGCGATGGCGCTCGAAGACCTGGAGCCGCAGCACGTCTACCAGTACGCCGCGAAGCGCGGCAAGGCGACGGCCGCGAAGCGGGAAATCGAGGTGCTGAGCCACGCCTTCACGAAGGCGGTCGAGTGGGGCCTGATCGCCGCGCACCCGTTCAAGGGCGAAGTCCGCATCTCCGGCGCCGCGCCGCGCACCCGATACGTCGAAGACTGGGAGCTGGAAGAGGCGCTGTCGCTGCCGCCGACGCGCAAGGTCGGCAGCGTCCGCATGGTGCAGGCCTACCTGCGGCTGAAGCTGCTGACGGGCCTTCGCCAGCGCGACCTGCTGCTGCTGACGGTCTCCGACTGCCGCGAGGACGGCATCCACGTCACGCCGAGCAAGACGAAGGCGAGCACCGGGAAGCGCGTGATCTACGAATGGTCGCCCGAACTGCGCGCCGCGGTCGAGTCCGCCAAGGATGCGCGACCGGCACTCTCGCCGTACCTGTTCTGCCAGCTCGACGGCAAATGCTTCGTGCGCTCCGACGGCACCGCGGGCAACTGGAACAACATCTGGCAGCACTTCATGACTCGTGTGCTGAAGGAAACCGCCGTGAGCGAGCGTTTCACCGAGCACGACCTGCGCGCAAAAGTGGGGAGCGATGCGGAGTCGCTGGAGCGCGCGCGGCAACTGCTGGCCCACTCCGACGCGAGGATGACGGCCCGCGTCTATCGCCGGAAACCCGAGCGGATCAAGCCGGCCGGAGCGGCTTGAGGCTGTCTAATAGCATTATTGCATAACCAATAAAATCAATGGCTTAATCGCTTGCCGCTGAAAATATTGTTAGACAGCTTTTTTGCTGAAAACCTTGCAAATACAAGGCTTTGAAATGGTGGGCGGTACTGGGATCGAACCAGTGGCTTCCACCGTGTGAAGGTGGCACTCTACCGCTGAGTTAACCGCCCGATAGAGAAGGTGCGTATTAAACCACAGCCCGTTGCGCGGGTCAATCCTTGCCGCGGTGCTCGGTTATAATCTCGCCTTTGCCCTCGCGGAAGATACAAGATCATGGAAGCCGAACAGCTCAACGTCCTCGCCAACCGCTTTGCGGACCTCGCCCAGCGGGCGAACGAACTGCGGAGGTATCTTTGACTACGATCAGAAGCACGATCAGCTGAACGCGGTCAGCCGCGAACTCGAAGACCCGACGGTCTGGGATAAGCCCGAACGCGCGCAGGAACTCGGCAAGGAGAAGAAGGCGCTCGAAGGCGTCGTCCTCGTCCTCGACCGCGTCGCCGCCGGCCTCGCCGACGCCAGCGACCTGTTCGAGATGGCGCGCGAGGAAAACGACGACGACACGCTGCACGCCGTCGCCGCCGACATCGACGGCATCGAGAAGGAAATCTCCGGGCTGGAATTCCGGCGCATGTTCAACAACCCGGCCGACCCGCTCAACACCTTCATCGACATCCAGGCCGGCGCCGGCGGCACCGAAGCGCAGGACTGGGCGTCGATGCTGCTGCGCATGTACATCAAGTACGGCGAGCGCAAGGGCTTCACGGTCGAGGTGCTCGAAGAATCCGAAGGCGAAGTCGCCGGCATCAAGACGGCGACCATCAAGCTGTCCGGCGAGTACGCCTACGGCATGCTGCGCTCGGAGTCGGGCATCCACCGCCTGGTGCGCAAGTCGCCGTTCGACTCGAACGCGCGCCGGCACACCAGCTTCTGCTCGGTCTTCGCCTATCCGGAAATCGACGACTCGTTCGAGATCGAGGTTAACCCGGCCGACCTGCGCGTCGATACCTACCGGGCGTCGGGCGCCGGCGGCCAGCACATCAACAAGACCGACTCGGCGGTGCGCATCACGCACATCCCGTCGGGAATCGTCGTCCAGTGCCAGAACGACCGCTCGCAGCACCGCAACCGCGCCGAGGCGATGGCGATGCTGAAGTCGCGCCTGTACGAGGCCGAGTTGCGCAAGCGCCAGGCCGAGCAGCAGAAGCTCGAGGACGCCAAGACCGACATCGGCTGGGGCCACCAGATCCGCTCCTACGTGCTCGACCAGTCGCGGATCAAGGACCTGCGCACCAACGTCGAAGTCGGCAACACGCAGAGCGTCCTCGACGGCGACCTCGACCTGTTCATCGAGGCCAGCCTGAAACAGGGGGTCTGAGCGTCGGGGCCGGCCAATGCCGGCCCGCGCCCGCGGCGCCTGTCACACTCTGACAAACTCAGACAGGCTCTGCCCGCCCCCAGCCACTCCGCCCAATCCGCCGACACCGCCCGGCAGCCCGCGCCGCTGCCGGACCCACCTCAAAGATTCCGACCGGAAACCGCCATGACCGATCAAACGCCCCAAGCCGCTGCATCTGCCACCGCCGCTGCCAACCTCGCCAGCGACGAAAATCCCCTGATCGCCGAACGCCGCGCCAAACTCGCCGAGTGGCGTGCGCAGGGCGGCGCGTATCCCAACGATTTCTCGCGCGAGAACACCGCCGGGGTGATCCACGAACAGTACCGCGACAAGACCGGCGAGGAACTCGAGGCCGCGCCGGTCGAGGTCAAGATCGCCGGCCGCATGATGCTGAAGCGCGTCATGGGCAAGGCCGCGTTCGCCACGCTGCAGGACCTCTCCGGCCGCATCCAGATCTACGTCGCCGCCGACCGCGTCGGTGCCGAGACCCTCGCCGACTTCAAGCGCTGGGACATCGGCGATATCGTCGGTGCCGTCGGCGTGCTCTTCCGCACGCGCACCGGCGAGCTGACCGTGCAGTGCTCGGAACTGCGCCTCCTGTCGAAGTCGCTGCGCCCGCTGCCGGAGAAGTTCCACGGCCTGACCGACCAGGAGCAGAAGTACCGCGCGCGTTACCTCGACCTGATCACCAACGAGGAGTCGCGCGCAACCTTCGTCGCGCGCAGCAAGCTGGTGCAGTCGATCCGCAGCTACATGAGCACGCACGGCTTCCTCGAGGTCGAGACGCCGATGATGCACCCGATCCCCGGCGGCGCCGCGGCGCGCCCGTTCGTGACGCACCACAACGCGCTCGACATGGAGCTCTACCTGCGCATCGCGCCCGAGCTCTACCTGAAGCGGCTGGTCGTCGGTGGGCTGGAGAAGGTGTTCGAGCTGAACCGCAACTTCCGCAACGAGGGGCTGTCTCCGCGGCACAACCCCGAGTTCACGATGATGGAGTTCTACGAGGCCTACAGCGAGTACAGGAAGCTGATGGACTTCACCGAGGGGCTGATCCGCCACGCCGCACGCGAGGCGCTCGGCACCGAGGTGTTCGAGTACCAGGGACGCCTTCTCGACCTGTCGCAGCCCTTCGCGCGGCTGACCATCGTCGAGGCGATCCGCCAGCAGCACCCCGAGTTCAGCATCGAGCAGTTGCACGACATCGACTGGCTGCGCGGGAAGCTTGGCGAACTGAAGGTCGAGCCGCACCCGGCGGCCGGCCTCGGCACGCTGCAGCTCCTGATGTTCGAGGAAGTCGCCGAGGCCAAGCTGTGGTCGCCGACCTTCATCATCGACTACCCGGCCGAGGTGAGCCCGCTGGCACGCCGCAGCGACAAGAACCCGGAGATCACCGAGCGCTTCGAACTGTTCATCGTCGGCCGCGAGATCGCCAACGGCTTCTCGGAGCTGAACGACCCCGAGGACCAGGCGGCGCGCTTCCTGGAGCAGGCCAAGGCCAAGGAAGCCGGCGACGAGGAGGCGATGTACTACGACGCCGACTACGTGCGCGCGCTCGAGTACGGCCTGCCCCCGACCGGCGGCTGCGGCATCGGCATAGACCGCCTGGTCATGCTGCTCACCAACAGCGCCAACATCCGCGACGTCATACTCTTCCCCCAGATGCGGCCCGAATGATGCGCCCGGCTGCGCTTGCCCATGCGGCGTTGCTTACCCCCTTGCATGGCGCTGCCATGCGGCGGGGGTGCGCGCCTTGCCTGGGCTGCGCTCGCCTAGCCGCATCGCATACGGGATTGTATTTTCAGGAAACACGCCGTCGACGGTCCTGAAGAAATAGTTGGCGACGAAATGCGCGAAAAATGAGTCCTGATTTCATTTCGTGGCTTTTCGTGTCTTTCGTGGCTCGGAAGGGGTTTCCAGGATGATTCTTCGGAAAGAAGCCTCGATCGAGCCCGCGCAGCTGTCGTTCTCCCCCGAGGGAATTCCTTTCTCGGAGGACTACGGTGACGTCTATCACACGAAGAGCGGCGGCGTCGGGCAGTCGCGGCACGTCTTTCTCGGTGGCAACGATCTGCCGCTGCGCTGGCAGGGGCGCGAGCGCTTCGTCATCCTCGAGACGGGATTCGGTCTCGGGCTGAACTTCCTCGTCACCTGGGCCGCGTGGCGCGCCGACCCGCAGCGTGCACGGCAGCTCGACTTCATCTCCTTCGAGAAGCACCCGTTCGCTGCCGTCGATCTGGCGCGCGCGCACGCGGCACTGCTCGCCGAAGCCGGCGAGGGCGGCATGGCTCCGCAGCTGGAAGCAGAACTTGCCGCGCTCGCCTGCGAGCTCGCCGCGGCCTGGCCGCCGCTGGCGCCGGGTCGCCACGACCTCGTCTTCGCCGACGGTCGCGTCCGCCTCGGCCTCGTCTTCGCCGACGCGACGCAGGCGCTGCCAAGACTTTCGGCGCCCGTCGACGCCTTCTACCTCGACGGTTTCTCGCCGGCGAGGAATCCCGATCTGTGGAGCGAACCGCTGCTCGCCGAGCTCGCCCGGCTGGCGGCGCCGGGGGCGACGCTCGCCACCTGGTCGGTCGCGGCGGCGGTGCGCCGCTCGCTCGCCGCCGCGGGCTGGCAGCTGGCCAAGCGCGCCGGTTTTGCCGGGAAGCGCGAGATGCTTTACGGACGCTGGCCGGAGGCCTAGCGGGAGCCGAGTGCCGGGGACGCTTCGATCGTCGCCAAGCGCTCGGCGATGAGTTCGGCGACGGCGTCGAACTCGTCAGCCGACACCGCCGGCGAGAACAGGAAGCCCTGCACGTAGTGGCAGCCCATCTGCCGCAGTTGCGCGAACTGCTCGGCGTCCTCCACCCCTTCGGCGACGACCTGCAGGCGCAGGCTGCGCGCCATAGCGATGATCGCCCCAACCAGCGCGCGATCGCCCTCGTCCTTGGCCATGTCACGGATGAAGGCCCGGTCGATCTTGACCTTGTCGACGGCAAAACGCTTGAGATAGGAAAGCGACGAGTAGCCGGTACCGAAGTCGTCGAGGAAGATGCGGAAACCGTTGTCGCGCAGTTCGTCGAGCCAGGTCTGGGCGGGAACGACATCGGCGAGGAGCACGCCTTCGGTGATCTCGATGGACAGGCGCTCCGGCCTGACCCCGTGCCGGCGAACGGTCTCGATCAGCCGCGCCGGGGTCAGGCCGTCGGGAATCTGCCGTCCCGAGACGTTGAATGAAAGGTAGAAGTCACGCCCCTCGCGCTGCCAGCGCGCCAGTTGCGCGCAAGCCTCTTCGAGGCACCACCCGCCGATCTCGGTGATGAGGCCGGTTTCCTCGGCCAGCGGGATGAAGACGTCGGGACTGATCAGCCCCTTCTCGCGGTGCTGCCAGCGGATGAGCGCTTCGGCGCCACCCAGTCGCCCCGTCTGGGCATCGATGATCGGTTGCAGGTAGAGCCTGAACTCATTGCGCGCCAGCGCCAGCTGCATGTCGGTTTCGAGTTCGCGACGGCGCTCGGTGGCCTCGACCATGGCCGGGTCGAAGAAGCTGAAGCGAGCGCCCCCGTTGCCCCTGGCGTCATCGAGCGCGAGTTCGGTGTTGCGCAGCAGTCCGGGGATGTCGGCGGCGTCACGCGGGAAGAGGGTGATGCCGATGCTCGCGCCGAGCTTGATCGGCAGGGCACTCGGCAAGTCGTAAGTGCGCTGCATCGCGCTGACGAGGCATTCTCCGGCAGCGGCAGCAGCGCTGCCGTCGGCGCCGGGAAGGATGACGGCGAAGGTGTCGCTGCCGATGCGCGCCAGGATGTCCGCCGGGCCGAGGCAAGCCTGGATGCGCGCGCTGGCCGCGCGCAGGATGCGGTCGCCGAAGGGCAACCCGAAGGCGTCGTTGACGCGCTTGAAACCGTCGATGTCGATCAGGAGGAAGGCGAAGGCGGCGTGCTCCTGGCCGATGGTCGAGGCCAGACGCCGTTCGAGCGCATGGCGGTTGAGGTTGCCAGTCAGGGGATCGGTGAAGGCCTGCCGGCGGGCGGCCTCTTCGGCCAGGCGCCGCTCGGTCACGTCGCTGACCAGGCCTTCGACCCTGCCCTCGCCGATCGGACTGATGAGCACGTTCAGCCAGCGGCGGCTGCCGTCGCCATAGCGGTATTCGAAGTCGTCTGCACAAGTCCGGTTGCCGCCGAGACAGTCGGCGACGAGCGCGTGCAGGCGCTCCGGTTCCTGCCAGGCCAGGGTATCGAGGTGGATGCCCGGCGCCTCAGGCGCCGACCCGGCAGGCAGGCCGAGCTGACGGCCAAGCGCCCGGTTGCACGACTCGATGGCACCGTCGGCGGCAGCGATGAAGATGCCGGTCTCGGCGTTGTCGAAGATCGCCCGGTACTTCTTCTCGTCGAGTTCGCGCTGGATGCGCAGCTTGCGTTCGTCGTCGAGCGAGGTCACCAGCCGGTCGGCCAGCGCGTTCACGTCGCCGACGAGGCGCTCCAGCTCGATCCCGGGGGCCACCTTGCCGACGGCGAGACGCTCGCCGGCAGCGGCATCCATCTGGTGCAGTTGTTCGGACAGGCCCTGGACGGGTTCGACGATGCGCCGTCGCATGACCGCGGCGATCACCACCACCAGCACCACCAAGAGGCACCAGAGGAGCAGCCCGGTGAAGCGTACCTCCTCGAAGACGACGCGCTGCACGGCCTTGTGGTCCGGGTCGAGCATGATTTCGCCGACCTGCTGCACGCTGTCGAAGGGGGAGACGATCGGACGCAGCAGGCGCGCCTTGGCGGCTTGCGCGAGGTCGGCGGCGCTGGCACCGTCGCGCTGGACACGCGCCAGCTCGCCCGCATCGGTGCGGATGACCACCGCCAGCGCCTCGCTGTTCTTCATCAGGCCACGCGCGACCTCCATGGCCAGGGTCGGGTCTTCGGTGAAGCAGGCGATGCTGACCGTACTCTCGACGGTGGCGAGCAGTTCGCCCAGCCGCTGCGTCGTCCGCTCCTGGGCGCGCTCTCCGCTCAGCCAGGCGGTGAGACCGATGAACAGCAGGCCGACGACGACCGCGCTGTAAACGATCGCGCGCGCCGACAGGTAGAGGATGCTGCGCTGTTTGGGGAGAACGGCCATGGCGAGGGTTCAGCTACCGAAATCGAAGACGATCCTGACGCGCGAATCGACGCGGGAACGCTCGAGGTAGCCGACGGCACCCGGGTTCTCGGCGACGAAGCGCAACAGGTCGTCCTCGCCGTTCGACTGGCGGGGAGGCGCCGTCCTGCCGGAAAAGACGAGGCGCGCCCAGTACGCGTTGAGGTCGGAGAGGTCCTTGCCGACCAGCAGTCGGTAGAAGCTCGCCTTCCCCGCATCGCTCGCCGGCAGGTCGACGGGAATCGCCGGCAGGCCGGAAGACAGTTGCCGGTAGCGGCCGAGGAAGATGTTAACGACCTCGTCGCGCGTCAGACGATCGATGCCGCTCCTCGCGTTGGCGACCACCACCACTTCCGCGAGGCTTGCGCTGGCCGCCAGCAGGAGCATGCCGGCGAGCAGCATGACTTTGAAGGTACGACGCGCCATGTTCAGAAGACGAAATCAAGCGAAAGACTGTACACGTTCATCCGGCCGTCGTAGGCGGGGGTGACCCACTGGAACGGATAAACTGAGGACGGCGCACCGCGGATGAAGTCGACCTGCGCCTTGAGTGCCATGTCGCGCCGGAAATCCCAGCGTACGCCGAGGAAATGCGTGAATTGGTCGGTGTGGGTGCGCGCCTGCGAAGCGGCGACCAGTGCGTCGAGTTCGCCGACACCGCTGGAAGGCAGCGACCTGGCCTTCGACCTCGCCCACGAGCGACCGACGTAGGGCGTGAATTCGTTCACGCGGTAGGCGGCGATCAGGTAGCCGGCATTGGTGTCCTGGTAGATGCCCGCCTCGTGCGTCGTCCGGCTCGCCATCAACTGCAGCTGCAGCGGGCCACGGTCGTAGCTCATCCCCGCCGAATGGAAGCGCGACACCGTGCCCGCGGTCGCCAGTGCGTCGGCCACGGCGCGCGCGGAAGCCGGCAAGCCGGGGCCGAGCAGCACGCTGCGCAGGTCGGCCACCGGCGGCAACTCGTGCTCGAAGCGCAACTGCGCGTAGCCCAGGCGCCACAACCACGAGCCCTGCTGGTAATCGAGATGACCGCCCTGCATCTGCGAGCCGTTCAGGTCGAACTGCCGGTTATCGACCGGCGCGCTCTCGCGCGACACCCCGGCGAACAGCTTGCCGCGCACGAGGCCGGCTGCGAAAGGCGCGGTCACGGCGACGTCGGCGCCGTCGATGTAGGTGAACGGCAAGGTGCCAAAGTAATCGCCGGGAGGACGGATCGGCAGGTACGAATAGCCGACCAGGCGCGAGTCGGCGAGCATGTAGAACTCGGTGCCGAGGCGTCCGACGCGCCAGGAGAACTGCGGGTTCGGGTCGTACTTCAGGAAGGCCCAGCTCACCTCCGGCCGGAACGAGCCATCGGAACGGTAGCGGCTGACCGCCTGCACCACCGCTTCGAGCTGGTCGCCGACGAGGTAGTTGGCCTGCACACCCAGAATCGAGTCGATCTTCGGCGACCAGTCGCGCTGGACGCCCCCCGGCTGCGACAGGTCGCGGACGAACTCGGCCTGGTCGGTCGTCGTCCGCGCCAGCCCGAGGGTGCCGAAACCGCGCAACGACAGGCCGGGCAGCGCGCCCTCGTCGGTCGCGGCGAAGGCGCCCGGTGCGCCGAGGACGGCAGCGGCGAGACAGCAGGCGAGCCGGAGACGGAAAGAACCGGTGCCCTTGCGCGTCGGCGAACGGCGCGGAGCGCCCTGCACGGCCCTGCCCACCCTGCCTGTCGGATTGTCATTGGCCATCGTCGCCTCTGGTCTTTCCAAGAGTTTTTTCACGCCCACCAGATCTGACGCCCGGAATTTCTGCAGCACCTCCCGATTCTAACAAATCGGCATCGCCCGGACCAATTCCAAACGAATACACAGCGAAGTCGCCGCCGCCGGCCGCCGCGTTCCGGGGCGGGCACCGCTCGATCCGTACTGCCCGGCGCTCATCCGGGACGGACGCAATGCTAAGATTTGCTTCCCCTCATTCACGCAGCCAAGTCCAGGGAGCCTAGATGAAACTCGAAACACTCGCCGTCCACGCCGGCTACAGTCCCGACCCGACCACGCGTTCCGCGGCGGTGCCGATCTACCAGACGACCTCGTACGCCTTCGACGACACGCAGCACGGTGCCGACCTGTTCGACCTCAAGGTGGCCGGCAACATCTACACGCGCATCATGAACCCGACCACCGACGTGCTCGAAAAACGGGTCGCCGCGCTCGAGGGCGGCATCGGCGCACTGGCGGTGGCATCGGGAATGGCAGCGATCACCTACGCGATCCAGACCATCGCTGCTGCCGGCGACAACATCGTCTCCTCGGCGACGCTCTACGGCGGCACCTACAACCTGTTCGCGCACACCTTCCCGCAGTACGGGATCGAGGTGCGCTTCGCCGATTACCAGGACCCGGCCGCCTTCGAGCGCCAGATCGACGCGCGCACCAAGGCGATCTTCTGCGAATCGATCGGCAACCCGCTCGGCAACGTCACCGATTTCGAGAAACTCGCCGACATCGCCCACCGCCACGGGCTGCCGCTGATCGTCGACAACACGGTGCCCTCGCCCTACCTGTGCCGCCCGATCGAGCACGGTGCCGACATCGTCGTGCATGCGCTGACCAAGTACCTGGGCGGCCACGGCACCTCGCTCGGCGGCGCCATCGTTGACAGCGGCAAGTTCCCCTGGGCCGAGCACAAGGAGCGCTTCGCCCGCCTCAACGAACCCGACGTTTCCTACCACGGCGTCGTCTATACGGAGGCGCTCGGCGCCGCCGCCTACATCGGCCGCGCGCGCGTCGTCCCGCTGCGCAACATGGGCGCGGCGCTGTCGCCGTTCAACGCCTTCCTGATCCTGCAGGGGATCGAGACGCTCGCCTTGCG
This sequence comes from Rhodocyclus purpureus, assembly GCF_016653115.1. Lineage (GTDB taxonomy): Bacteria > Pseudomonadota > Gammaproteobacteria > Burkholderiales > Rhodocyclaceae > Rhodocyclus > Rhodocyclus purpureus. The sequence continues at coordinate 95,317 of NZ_NHRX01000061.1, read as the reverse complement.
CATGGAGCGGACCTGCGAGAACGCCTTGCAGATCGCCTACTTCCTGCAGCAGCACCCGAAGGTGGAATGGGTCAATTACGCGGGGCTCGCCTCGCACCCCGACCACGGACTGGTCAGGAAATACATGGGCGGCAAGGCCTCGGGCATCCTCACCTTCGGCGTCAAGGGCGGCCGCGAGGCCGGGGCACGCTTCCAGGACGCCCTGAAGCTGTTCACGCGCCTCGTCAACATCGGCGATGCCAAGTCGCTCGCCTGCCACCCGGCGTCGACGACGCACCGCCAGTTGTCGCCCGATGAACTCGAGCGCGCCGGCGTCTCCGAGGACATGATCCGCCTGTCGATCGGCATCGAGCACGCGGACGACCTGATCGCCGACCTCGAGCAGGCGCTCGCCGCCGCCTGAGCGCGTCGCCCGCACCGCCGGCCGTACGGCCGGCGGCTGGCTGGCCAGCTGGAATGCCGCGGCCTAGGATTGGCCGGGCATTGCCGGCGGCACGGCGGCGGTCCTGCCGCCGCCGCGGCGTGCGCCGCATGCGCAACAGAAGCGGTCTTCGGGCGCGAGCGCGGCGCCGCAGTGCAGGCAATACGCATCGAGCGCGTAGGCGAGTTCGGCCGGCTTGCCGCAGCCCATGCAGACGGCTGCCCGGGCGTCTCCCCAGGCCCCGCAATGAAGGCATTTCAACATGGCTCAGGCGGGAACGAACTCGACGAATTCGATGTAGAAGCGCTCGGGCTTGGCGAGGACGTCGAACTTGAGGAAGAAGCTGACGCTGCTTTCGGAAAGCTCCCACTCCTCGATCGTCCGGCTCGACGCATCGACCTTGAACACCCCGTCGAGATGGGGAAAGAGTGCCTGCAGCAGCGCTGCAGGGTCTCCCGCCGCCTTCAGCTCGCGGTAGCTCAGCTTGCCGTCGGCAGCGAGCCCCGGCAGCAGCCCTCCCGGAATGCTGCTTCCCGGCGGCTCGCAGCAGCGCCATGAGCGACCGGCGAACAGGGCATCGCCCAGAGCCGAGCGATCCCAGGGGCGTGCCTCCTGCCCGACCACCATCACGATGAGCGGGAAGGCGCCAGCGCTGCTGCGGCGGGGGTGCGCGGCAGGGTCGAGCAGGCGCACGCGCCAGCCGGAGGATGCGAGCGGCGCTGGCGGCGTGTCGGCTGCGGCGCTGGTCGCTACGGCAGGGACGAGCGCGCCGCCAGGCTCATCGGCAAGTTCGAACACCGTGACGAGGCGGTAACGCCCACTCTCGTCGGGTCCCTCGGTGAGGGTTTCCAGGATGCGGATGTGGCCCGCAGGCACGCGCTCGCGAACAGCCGGGACCGCCACGGGAACCGCGGCGGCGATGCGCAGGCCGCAGCGGCCGCAGAACTTCGCCCCGGGGCGCAGGGCGGCGCCGCAGCCGCTGCAGGTCTCACGCACGGCGCCTGCCTCCGCAGGGAAAACTTACTTCAGCTGCTCGTGCAGCAGGCCAAGGATCCTGCGCGCTGTTTCGGAACGATCGACGCCGCCCTCGCGCGAGAGGACCTGAACGGTGGTGATCGCGCCGTCGTCGCGCAGGTAGACGCGGAACTGCGTCTGCGCCTCGGCGTCGGCCGGCTTGCCCTTCCAGAAGGCCAGCTTGCCGAGAATGCCCTCGTCCTTCTTGCCCGCGTCGGGATCGACGTAGCGGACGAAGTAGAGACCCTTCGAGCGATCGCGGTCCTCGACGGTGAAGCCGACCCGGTCGAGCGCCAGACCGACACGGCGCCAGGCACGATCGAAGGACTCGTCGACTTCGAGGCTGCCGACGCCGTCGTTGCCACGCGCGAGCCTCGCCTTGTCGAGCGGCTTCGACTGAGCAGCGGCAAGCGCGGCTTCCGCGCGCTTCTCGTCGACGCCGAAACGGACCATCAGGCGACGCAGCATCTCGGCTTCGAGGTCGGGGTCGGCCGGACGCGGCTGCCAGCGCGTCTCGTCCTTGCCTTCGCTGATGAAGGTCTCGTACATGCCGCGGTGGCTGATGAAGATGTCGGTCGTCCCCGGCTCGCTGCCGGGCTCGAGGCGGGTGCGGAACTTGTCGCGTTCGGCGGTCGAATAGAGCGCATCGATGGCCTTGCCGAGCAGCGCACGCAAGCCGTCCTGCGGAATCTTGGCGCGGTTCTCGGCCCAGTCGGTCTCCATCACCCCGGCCTCGGGGCGCTCGATGCTGACGATGAAGCCGGTCTCCTGCCAGAACTCCCTGACCACGTCCCAGGCCTTGTCGGGCGTCCCGCTCACGACCAGCCAGCGCTGAGTGCCGGCTCGCTCGATGCGCGTCTTGTCGACCGCGGGCAAGACGTCGCTCTGCTGCGCCGCCACCGCCTGCGGCGAGCGCTCGGCGCTGTAAGCTGAGAAGGTGGCGCCGCCCTTGCCGCCGATGTCGGGGACGGCGAAACGGTCGTCACGCGTCGGGGCGATCAGGTCGGGCGGGACTTCCAGCCGCGGCACGGTCTGCACGGCAGTCGACTTGTAGTCGATCTTCTTCGATTCGAAGAGTTGGCCGCTGCAGCCGGCCGCCGCCATCGCCAGCACGAGCGGGGTGAGCCGAAGCGCCAAGGGCTTCACTGCCAGGGAGGAGGATTTCATCTGGGATTCGGGATGGAAACTGGAAGGCGTTCGCTTCATGCAGCGAGTCCGGCCTGGCGCATGGCAGCACGCACGCGCTCGTGGTACTCCGGCGACAGCGGGGTCAGCGGCAGGCGGATGCCGCTGCCGACCAGGCCGATCTGCTGACAGGCCCACTTGACCGGAATCGGGTTGGCTTCGCAGAACAGGTGACGGTGCAGTCCGAGCAGGCGGAAATTGAGTTCGCGCGCGCGCACGACGTCGCCGGCCAAGGCCGCCGCGCACATCTCGTGCATCAGCCGCGGCGCCACGTTGGCGACCACCGAGATGTCGCCCTTGGCACCGAGCAGCATCAGCGCGCAGGCGCTGGCGTCGTCGCCGCTATAGACGGCGAAATCGGCGGGCGCGCGCGCGATAAGGTCGGAGCCACGTTCGATGTTACCGGTTGCATCCTTGACGCCGACGATGTTGGGGATTTCGGCCAGCCGCAGGACGGTATCGTTGGCCAGGTCGGCGACGGTGCGCCCCGGCACGTTGTAGAGGATCAGCGGCAGATCGACCGCCTCGGCCACCGCGCGGAAGTGGCGGTACATCCCCTCCTGCGTCGGCTTGTTGTAATAGGGGACGACCGAGAGGCTGGCGTCGGCGCCGGCCTGCTGCGCGAAGCGGGTCAGCTCGATCGCTTCGGCGGTCGAATTGGCGCCGGCGCCGGCGATCACCGGGATGCGGCCGCCGGCGTGTTCGACGGCGACGCGGATGAGTTCGCAGTGTTCCTCGGGGGTGACTGTCGGCGATTCGCCAGTGGTGCCGACGATGACGAGACCGTCGGTTCCCTCCTGCACGTGAAAGTCGATCAGGCGGCGCAGACCGGGGAGGTCCAGGCTGCCGTCCTCGTGCATCGGGGTGACAATCGCAACGATCGATCCGGTAATCATGGGGCGGGGATCCGTCAGGAAAATTGAGCGGTGAATTCTAACCGAAGGCGCACAGCCTGCCTACGACGGCCGTGCCGGCGCCCCACTACAGGTCGGCGAGCGCGCGCAGGTGTGCGGTGACGCTGCGTGCCAGCGAGGAGAGCGAATAACCGCCTTCGAGCATCGAGACGATGCGCCCTCCTGCCGTCTCCCGGGCGACGCGGCGGACCTCGCTCGTGACCCACGCGAAATCCTTCTCGGTGAGCCTCATGTTGCCCATCTCGTCTTCCTGATGCGCGTCGAAGCCGGCCGAGAAGAAGACCATCTGCGGACGGAACTCGCGCAGTCGCGGCAGCCACAGCTCGCTGACCACGGCGCGGAACTGCTCGCTGTCGGCGCCCGCTGGGAGAGGCACGTTGAGCATGTTCTCGGCGGGCTTCTCGGTGCCCGAATACGGGAAGAACGGATGCTGGAAGATGCTCGTCATCAGCACGCGCGGGTCGCCGCGGAAGATGTCCTCGGTCCCGTTGCCGTGGTGCACGTCGAAATCGACGACGGCGACGCGTTCAAGGCCATGGACGGCGAGCGCGTGCGCGACAGCGACCGCGACGTTGTTGAAGAAGCAGAAACCCATCGCAGTCTCGCGCTCGGCATGGTGTCCGGGCGGACGCACCGAGCAGAAGGCGTTCTCGACCTCGCCGCGCATTACCATGTCGACCGCCTCGATGCCGGCTCCGGCCGCACGCAGCGCGGCCTGCCAGGTATGCGGGCACATCGCCGTATCGGGGTCGAGGTGCACGATGCCGTGCTCGGGCGACTTGCGCTTCAGGTTCTGCAGATGCGCGGCCGGATGCACGCGCCCGAGTTGCTCGAAGGTCGCCAGCGGCGCCTCATGGTGCACGAGATAGGGGTCGATACCTTGTGCAATCAGCTGATCACCGATGGCCGCGAGGCGCCCCGGCGCCTCGGGGTGATACGAACCCATGTCGTGCAGGTGACAGTCACGGTGGGTGATGAATGCAGTACTGGTCACGCGGGCCTTTCTCGAACAGTGAGGCGGATGCCCCTTCGGGAACTCAAGCGGAAATCTGCGCCGGCGACGCGGCAGGATCGAAACAAGGGCGGCACGAATGAACTCTTGCCGAACCCGTGCGTCCATCAGCAATCTACGGCGATGCTCGATTATGATCGCAATGCCGTGTCGTCGACAAGCCATGCCCGAGGAATCCAGATGAACCCGCCCGACCAGGAAGTGCCGATCGCCACGATCCTCTCTGCCGTCAACCGCGTCATCCTCGGCAAGGAGCACGAAATCCGGCTGGCGCTCGCCTGCCTGCTGGCACGCGGGCATCTGCTGATCGAGGACCTGCCGGGGGTCGGCAAGACGACGCTGGCGCATGCGCTGGCAGCGGTGCTCGGCATGCGCTTTGCGCGCATCCAGTTCACCAGCGACCTGCTGCCGGCCGACATCATCGGCGTCTCGGTGTTCGACCGCGAGCGCGCCTCCTTCCGCTTCGTCCCCGGCCCGATCTTCGCGCACGTCGTCCTCGCCGACGAGATCAACCGCGCCACGCCGAAGACGCAGAGCGCGCTGCTCGAGGCGATGGAGGAACACCAGGTGACCAGCGAAGGCGAGACCCGCCCGATGCCCGAGCCCTTCTTCGTCATTGCGACGCAGAATCCCTCACACCACATCGGCGCCTTCCCGCTGCCCGAGTCGCAACTCGACCGTTTCATGATGCGCATCGAGCTCGGCTATCCCGACCGTGCCGCCGAGCGTGCGCTGCTCGAAAGCGGCGGACGGCGCGACCAGGCTGTGAACATCGGTGCCTGCCTGGCGCCGGGAATGCTGCTCACGCTGCAGCTTCGGGCGGCGGAGGTCCATGTCGCGCCGGCACTGCTCGACTACGTGCAGGCCCTGGTCGCGGCGACGCGCGACGATCCGCGTTTCGTGCATGGCCTGAGCCCGCGCGCGGCGCTCGCGCTGCTCGCCGCAGCACGCGCCTGGGCGCTGATCGACGGACGCGCGCTGGTGCTGCCGGAAGACGTACAGGCGGTCTTTCCCGGCGTCGCCCGCCATCGGCTGCGTCTTGCGCAGAAGGGCATCGGTGCCGGCGCCGACGACATCGCCGAGCTCATCCAGCGCGTCGCCCTGCCCTGATGCACGTCGCCGCGGACCGCTCCGCGCTGCTGCGCCGCCTGATGGAGCGCCTGCGCCAACGCCTGTTCCGCTTCGGGCGCGACGAGGAACTTCCGGTCGTGCTCAGCCAGCGGCGCATCTTCATCCTGCCGACCGGCAGCGGGCTCTTGTTCGCGCTGCTGCTCGGCCTGATGCTGCTCGGCGCGATCAACTACGAGCTCGGTCTCGGCCACGCGCTGGTCTTCCTGCTCGCGTCGATCGGTGCCACCACCATCCTGCACACCTTCCGCAACCTCTCGCTACTCGCCATCAGCCCGGGGCGCAGCGAGCCGGTTTTCGCCGGCGACACGGCGCGCTTCGTCGTGCATGTCGACAACCCGGCGGCACGCGCGCGCCACGCGCTCGAACTGGGGTTCGCCGATGCCCCGGCCGGGACCGTCGTCTTCGCGGTCGCCAGCGGCCAGCGCAGCAGCGTGTCGATCCCCCTGCCCGCGCCCCGGCGCGGCCTGCTCGACCCGGGGCGACTGACGCTCGCCACGCGCTACCCGCTCGGCCTCTTCCGCGCCTGGAGCCATCCGCACCCGCTGCTATCCTGCATCGTCTATCCGCGTCCGCTCCCCTCGCCGCTGCCGCCGCTGGCGGCGAGCGCAGGCGGCGTGAGCCTCACTGGCAACGGCGGCGACGAGGATTTCGCCGGCCTGCGCCTGCGCCAGCCGGGCGACCCCCTGCGCCACGTGGCCTGGAAGGTGGCGGCGCGTGACGCCGGCAACAGCCCGCTGCTGGTCAAGCAGTTCGCCGGCGGCGACAGCGGCGAGCGCTGGCTCGACTGGGAGCAGTTGCCCGCCGACAGCGACGTCGAGACGCGGCTGTCGCTGCTCACCGGCTGGGTGCTGGCCGCCGACGCAGAGGGCAGCCCCTACGGCCTGCGCCTCCCCGGGCGGGAGATTGCGCCGGCGTACGGCGAGGCGCATCGTGCGGCCTGCCTGGAGGCGCTCGCGTTCCATGGCCGGCGCTGACCGTCCGTCGCCGCCGCTCGAGCGCGGCACGGTCCCCTGGCTGCTCGCCGCCGCCCTGGCCAGCGCGGCGCCGCATGCCTTGCACCTGCCGCCGTGGATCAGTGCGCTCGGCGCCGTCCTGCTGCTCTGGCGTGCGTGGCTCTGGCAGCAGGAGAAACCCCTGCCGCCGCGCTGGCTGCTCGCGCTGCCGGTCCTCGGCGCGATCGTCGCCATCAGCGGCGAGTACCGCGCCTTCTTCGGACGCGATGCCGGTGTCGCCGTGCTCTTCCTGCTGATGGCCGCCAAGCCGATGGAGATGCAGACGCGCCGCGATGCAATCGCGCTCGTCATGCTCGCTTATTTCCTGCTGCTGACCCTGTTCTTCTACGCGCAGACCCTGCTCGTCGGTGCCTGGATGGTGGCGACGGCGACCCTGCTCTCGGCGGTGCTGATCCGCGTGCATGGCGGCGCGCAGCCAGCGAGGGCGATCGCCGCCCTGGCGGCGCGGCTCAGCCTGCAGGCGCTGCCGCTGGCGCTGCTGCTCTTCGTGATCTTTCCGCGCGTCTCGGGACCGCTCTGGGGACTGCCGCAGGACGCCTTCACCGCCGGCGTCGGACTGTCCGAGCGCATGTCCCCGGGCTCGTTCAGTTCCCTGATCCAGTCGGGCGCGATCGCCCTGCGCGTGCGTTTCGCAGGCGAGGTGCCGAGGCAGGACGAGCGCTACTTTCGCGGTCCCGTCTTCGAGAACTACGACGGCCGCACCTGGACGATGGCGCCGGACGCAGGAGCGCCCCCACCGCGCATCGAGCTTGCGGCGGGCAGCAGGCGTGCCATCGACTACGAGACGACGCTCGAAGCGCACAACCAGCGCTGGTTGCTGGCGCTCGACATGCCGCTGGTGCTGCCGGCCGATGCCGTGCTCGGCGAAAGCTTCGCCGCGCTCGCGCGCGAGCCGGTGCGCCAGCGCGCCCGTTTCTCCTTCACCTCGGCGCCCGCCTTCGTCGCCAACCGCGAGGAAAGTGGCCGCATGCTGCTGCGCTCGCTGCAGCTGCCGGGTAACGTAAATCCGCGCGCCCGCGCCCTGGCTAGCGGCTGGGTCGCGGAATCCGGCGGCCAGGCGCCGGAGCGGATCGTGGAGCGCGCGCTCGCCCTGTTCAGGGAAGAGCCCTTCGCCTACACGCTGCAGCCGCCGCTGCTCGGACGCGACGCGGTCGACGACTTCCTCTTCTCGTCGCGGCGCGGCTTCTGCGAGCACTACGCCTCTGCCTTCGTCTTCCTGATGCGCGCTGCCGGGATTCCGGCGCGCGTGGTCGGCGGCTACCAGGGGGGCGAGATCAACCCGGTCGACGGCTATCTCGTGCTGCGCCAGTCCGACGCGCACGCCTGGGCGGAAGTATGGATCCGCGGTCGCGGCTGGCTGCGCGTCGATCCGACCGCCGCCGTGGCGCCGTCGCGCATCGAACGCGGCGTTGCCGCTGCGCTGCCGGTCGGCGACGCCCTGCCGCTGGCGCTGCGCATCGATGCTCCATGGCTGCGCGCGCTGCGCGACCGCTGGGAGGCGAGCAACAATGCCTGGAACCAGTGGGTGCTCGGCTACTCTCCGGAGCGCCAGCGCAGCACCTTCGCCCGCCTCGGACTCGGCGAGGTCGACTGGCGCCCCCTGGCCATCGCCCTCTCGGCCACGGCAGGCATGGTCCTGCTTGCCCTCGCCGCGGCCGCCTTCCTGCGCCAGCGGCCCAGGGACCCGGCCGAGCGTGCCTGGCAGCGCTTCTGCCGCCGACTCGCCGCGCACGGCGTCATCCGCGCCGGCTGGGAAGGACCGCTCGCCTTTGCCGAACGCGTCGCGCGCGAACGCCCGCAGCTGGCGCGCTTGACCCGGGACGCCGCCGGCCATTACGCTCTTCTGCGCTACGGCAAGGGCACGCCGGAAGACCTGCTGCAGCTTCGCCGGTGCGTGCGTCGCGCCAACCGCATGCACTGGCGGTCGCCGATGAACGAAGACGAGGCCTGAAGGCGATGACGCCGCCCCCGAAAAACCCGCCGGCACGCTGGCTGCAGTTGCTCTTCGCCGCGCTGCTCGCGCTGGCGCTGGCCCCGGTCGAGGCGATGGCGAAGCCGGCCAAGACGCAGGCCCGCCATGCCGCAGTGAAACCGGGCAAGGCCAAGCTCCGCCTTGCCGCGCCGAGGAAGCCGGCCGCCTTCGGCGCCGCCGCGGAGGTCAGCGCCTTCGTCGCCGAAATGCAGGCGAGGCACGGTTTCGACCCGACGCAACTGCACCGCTTCTTTGCTTCGATCGAGCGCAACGACGCGGCGCTGCGCGCCATCGCGCCGGCAGCGACCCCGGAACTGCAGCGTTCATGGGAACGCTACCGCATGCGCTTCGTCAATCGCCAGCGCATCGACGCCGGCCTGCGCTTCTGGCAGGAGAACGACGATCTCCTGCGCCGTGCCGAGGCCGACTACGGGGTGCCGCCGGAAATCGTCACCGCGCTGATCGGTGTCGAAACGGCCTACGGCGCCAACACCGGCCGTTTCGGCGTGTTCGAGGTGCTGGCGACACTCGCCTTCCATTACCCGCCGCGTGCGCCCTTCTTCCGCGACGAACTGGAAGCCTTGCTGCTCTTCGCGCGCGAGCGCGGCATCGACCCCTTGTCGTTGCGCGGCTCGTTTGCCGGCGCCAGTGGCATCGCGCAGTTCATGCCGAGCAGCCTGCGCCGTTTCGCGGTGGACTACGACGGCGACAGCCGGATCGATCTCGAGCATAGCCGCGCCGACGCCATCGGCAGCGTCGCCCGCTATCTGGCGGCGCATGGCTGGCAGAGCGGTGCGCCGGTGACGCTGCCGGCGCGCGTCGACGGCGACCCCGGGGCGCTGCTCGCGGCCGGGATGAAGCCCTCGGTCCCGGTCGGTGAACTCGCACGTCAGGGAGTCCTCACCGCCGCCGAGGTCGAGCCGGAGCGGCAGGCGGCGCTGATCCGCCTGTCCTCCCCGGAGGCGGACGACGAATACTGGGCGACCTTCGACAACTTCTGGGTGATCACGCGCTACAACCGCTCGAGCTTTTACGCGATGGCGGTGTTCCAGCTGGCGCAGGCACTGCGCACTGGAGAGGAGCAGCGCTGAAGCTGCGCCGTCCTGGCGAGTTCAGAACAGGCTGTCCGGACCGAGGCCGGCGCGCTTGATCAGCCGCCGCAACTGGTCGAGCGACTCGATCTGGATCTGGCGGACACGCTCGCGCGTGAGCTTGAGTTCGCTGGCGATCGTCTCCAGCGTGCTCACCTCGGCGCTGCCCAGTCCGTAGCGGCGCTCGATCACGGCCCGGTGCCGCTCGTCGAGTTGCCCCAGCCAGCGCTCGAGCAGTTCACCGATCTCGAGCGACTGCATGCTGTCCTCGGGATCGGTCGCATTCTCGTCGGCGAGCGCGTCGCCGAGACTGCGCTCGGCGTCGAATTCGAGCGGCGCGTCGAGCGATCCGACATGCTCGTTGAGTCCCAGTGCGCGGCGGACATCCTCGACCGGAAGGCCGCTCTCCTCGGCGATGCGTTCGACGCCGACGTCGTGGCCATGCCGCGCCTCGAGGCGACGGACCGCACGCAGGACGACGTTGAGTTCCTTCACCACATGGACCGGCAGGCGGATCGTGCGCGACTGGTTCATGATCGCCCGTTCGATGCTCTGCCTGATCCACCAGGTCGCGTAGGTCGAAAAACGGAAGCCGCGTTCGGGATCGAACTTCTCCAGCGCGTGGATGAGCCCCAGATTGCCCTCCTCGATCAGGTCGAGCAGGGGAACGCCGCGGTTGAGGTAGCGCTTGGCGATGCTGGCGACCAGGCGCAGGTTGCGCTCGATCATCGTCTGGCGCGCGGCAAAGTCCCCGGCGCGCACGCGCCGCGCACAGTCGAGTTCCTCGCTCGGCGTGAGCAGGGGTTTGGCACCGATCGCGTTGAGGTAGATCAGCGTGACGTCGTTGAGCACCTCGGCCTCGCCGTTGGCGACCGTGCCATTGGCCGCGCCCGGCGACGCTTCCTGGGCAAGTCCCAGCGCCGCGTCGGCACAGGCCTCGTCCACAGGCACCCCTTCCGCGTCGGCGGCGGCAAACTCTTCGTCGGTGGGATCGCGGGAATCACTCATGGTCAACGCTGCGGCAAATATTTGAGGGGATCGACCGGCTTGCCCTGGCGGCGGATCTCGAAGTGCAACTTGACCTGCTCTGAATCGGTATTGCCCATCTCGGCGATCTTCTGCCCCATCGTGACGGTCTGCCCTTCCTTGACCAGCACCTGGCGGTTGTGTGCGTAAGCCGACAGGTAGGACGCGTTGTGCTTGACGATCAGCAGTTTGCCGTAGCCGCGCAGGCCGGAGCCGCTATAGACGACCTTGCCGTCGCTGGCTGCCCGCACCGGATCTCCCGGCTTGCCGCCGATGTCGATGCCCTTGTTCGTGCCCTCGCTGAAGGCGCCGATCACGGTTCCCGTCGCCGGCCACTTCCAGCTGATCCCGTCGGCCACCGCCGCCTCACTGGCTGCCGCGTCGACCTTGGCCTCGGCCTTAGCCTCGGGCCGGGTTTCCGTCTTCACCTCCGGCCGCGGCTCCTGACGCACAGCCACCAGTTGCGGCGCCGGCTCGCTGCGCCTCGCTGCCTGCGCCAGCGCCTGTTCCGAATAAGGCTCCTTGCCCGCTTTCGGCTCGCGCTTGAGCAGTTCGCTGTTGCCGGCCAGGAGACGCGTCTCCACCACGGGCCCCGTCGAAAGCGGCCTGACCACGGCGACCGACGCGCCATCTTCAGGCGGCCTGACGCGCAGCTGCTGCCCGACGAATATGATATCAGGATTGGCAATGCCATTCCAGGCAGCAATGTCCTTGTAATCCTGGCCGTTGTCGAGCGCGATGCTGTAGAGCGTATCGCCCTTCCTCACCGTGTACGCACCGTTCTCGGTCGCAGGGACTTTCGCGGTGCTCACCGTCGCGGGCGCTGCCCGGCTGATCACCGGCGCCGGGACATTGCTGGCACAGGCGGCCAGGAACAGCGTGCAGGAAGAAACCGTGACGAGGGCGGCACGGCGGCGACGGTCCTGATTCATTCGACTCCTTGGCGTAATGGGACGAACTTGACTCCGTCGAGGCGTTTTTCGACGAAGCTTTCGCCACGACGTTCGATCATGAGCAGTTGTTGCTCGCTGGCACCGAAGGGCAGGATCATCCTGCCGCCGGGGGCCAGTTGCATGCGCAGAGCCGGCGGCAGGACCGGCGTCGCTGCAGCGACGATGATGCTGTCGAAGGGCGCCGCTTCCGGCAACCCGAGATGGCCGTCGCCATGCAGGATGCGGACGTTGGACTGCGCAACGCGCGCAACGTTCTGGCGCGCCCGTTCGGCCAGGGTGCCGATGCGCTCGAGCGCATGGACCTCGCTGGCGAGCCTGCCCAGCACCACGGCCTGGTAGGCACAGCCGGCGCCGACTTCGAGCGTCTTGCCCAAGGCGCGCCCGCCGCAACGCAGCGCCTGGATCATCAGGGCGACGACGTAAGGCTGCGAGATGGTCTGCGAGCAACCGAGCGGCAGCGCCGTATCCTCGTAGGCGCGCGAAGCCAGCGCCTCCTCGACGAACAGGTGGCGCGGGACGGCGCCGAGCGCCGCCAGCACCTCCTCGTCGTGGATGCCGCGCTCGCGCAGGCGATCGACCATGCGTGCGCGCGTGCGCGCCGACGTCATGCCGATGCCTGCGGCGACATTCATCCGCCCATCCATTCGCGCAGCAGGCCCAGTTGTGCGGTATGGGTGAGATCGATCTGCAAGGGCGTCACCGACACCTGATTCTGGCGTAGCGCGTGGAAATCGGTTCCCTCGCCGGCGTCCTGCGCCGCGCCCGCGGCACCAACCCAATAGACGGTCTCGTTGCGCGGCGTCTGCGCGGCCACCACCGGCTCGGCCTTGTGCCGCTTGCCCAGGCGCGTGACGACGCGACCGCGCAGTTCGGCGTAGGGGACGTCGGGGACATTGACGTTGAGCAGCATCGGCTGCGGGAACGGCCGATGCAGCAATTCCTCGACCATCTCGCGTGCGACCCGCGCCGCGGTCTCGAAATGCGTACCGCTGCGGCTGACGAGAGAGATCGCCAGCGAGGGGACGCCGAGCAGAAAGCCCTCGGTCGCCGCAGCGACGGTACCCGAGTAAATCGTGTCGTCGCCCATGTTGGCACCGTGGTTGATGCCGGAGACGACCATGTCCGGTTGCTCGTCGAGCATGCCGGTGACCGCGAGATGGACGCAGTCGGTCGGCGTGCCATTGACGAAGTAGAAGCCGTTGGCGGCGCGACGCAGCGAGAGCGGACGGTCGAGCGTCAGCGAATTGCTGGCGCCGCTGCGGTCGCGTTCAGGTGCGACGACGGTGATGTCGGCGAGACCGGCGAGCGCCCGGGCGAGATGCTCGATCCCGGGGGCGAAGTAACCGTCGTCATTACTGAGCAATATGCGCATAAGATACCCAAGAATGCCCGTTGCGAAGCCGGAGACGAGCGACTGCGGGATTCTAACGCAGGCGGCAGCGAAAGTCCCGCAATGCACAAATCATGACAAATGCGAACAGCAGCTGCCTCAGACCGGTGCGGACAAGGAAAGTTTCAGCCAGGCGAGACCGATCCAGAGCGAAAAGAGAAGCAGGAAAGCTAGCAAGGGCAGGCGCCTTTCCGGGCACACGCCGCCGGTGACGAAGCGGCTGGCGCGCAGTGCCGGCGCGCTCACCAGCGCGAGGACGCGATAGACCGGATTCGCCTGCCGGGCGGCGCCGCTGAGCAGGCCGACGATCCCCTGCGCCAGCAGCGACAGCAGCGCGACCTCGACCAGCGTGCGCAGGAGACTGATCAGGAAGAGCAGCGCGGACATCGGCGATCGAGCGTGGCAGCGGATGGCGGCATCAGCGGCTGCCACCCTCATCGACCCCGTACTCGCGATCGAGCCGGTTCATGTAGAAGGCGTAGAAGCCGACGATGGCCAGGTAGATGAGCAGCAGGCCCTGCGCCCCCATGTAGAAGCCGAGCGGGAAGCCGAGCACGCTGAGCCCGTTCAGTTCGCGCGCGAAGAAACAGGCACTGAAGGTGGCCAGGAGCCAGATCGCGAGCAGGATCAGCGTGACGCGCATGTTGCGCCGCCAGTACTGCTTCTGCCGGTCGGATGTCTGCATCGGAATGAACTTCCCCGAAAAGCGCTCAGGCCTGCATCGGCGGGTAGCGAACGCTCCTGACGAAGCGCTGCAGTTCCGCAGAGGGTGGCGAGGTCAGCAGGCTGACGACGACGATGGTGACGAATCCTGCGGCGACGCCCCAGATCCCGGCCGACAGCGACTCGATGCCGAACCAGGGCTGCATGCGGATGCCGTGAATGCCGAGCCAGGGGATCGAATCGAACTGCACGCGGACGAGGTAATAGAGGGTGAGCAGCATGCCGACCAGCATGCCGGCGACGGCGCCGGCCTGGTTCGCGCGTTTCCAGAAGATGCCGCAGACCAGCGCCGGGAAGAAGGCGGCGGCGGCGATCGAGAAGGCCCAGGAAACCATGTAGAGGATGCTCGCCGGCTTCTGCGCGGCGACCGTCGCGCCGAGTACTGCGACGACGAGCAGCATCGTCTTCGATACCAGCAGGCGCCATTGCGTCGACGCCTGCGGGCGGTGGATCTTGTAGTAGAGGTCGTGCGACAGCGCGCCGGCGATCGTCAGCAGGAGGCCGTCGGCGGTCGACAGCGCAGCTGCCAGCGCACCGGCGGCCACGAGGCCGGAGACGACATAGGGAAGCCCGGCGATCTCCGGCGTCGCCAGCACGATCAGGTCGGGATTGAGTGTCAGCTCGGCGAGTTGCAGGCGGCCATCGCCGTTGATGTCATCGATCGACACCAGACCGACCTTGCCCCAAGAAGCGATCCAGCCCGGCAGCTCGGCGATGCTGCTGCCGATCAGCCCCGAGTAGATCTCGTACTTGGCGAAAACCGCGTAGGCCGGCGCCGTCAGGTAGAGCAGCGAGATGAAGAGCAGCGACCAGAACACCGAGGTGCGCGCGTCGGCCACGGTCGGCGTCGTATACGAGCGCATCAGGATGTGCGGCAGGGCGGCGGTGCCGATCATCAGGCAGAAGACGAGCGCGAGGAAGTTGAGCCGCGCATTGTCGCTCCTGCCCTCGTCGCCCGGAAACGCCGTCGCGTGATGCACGGGCTCGGCACCACGCTCGGCGGCGGCCTCCATCGACGCCTCCCAGTAGTCACGCGCCGCGTCGACGTTCTGCGGCAGTTCGCGGCGCTGCCGCTCGACGACGACGATGTCGCGCATGCGCGCGTCGCCCGCCTTCAGCTCGCCGATCTTCTCCGACAGGCGCTGCCTTTCCTCGGTCAGCGATTCGGGCAGGCGGGCGATGCGCTCGCCGGTCTCTTCGGCGCGCTCGCGATAGAGGCGGCGCGCCTCGACCTCCTCCGGCTGCTGGAAGATCTTCGTCTCCAGCGCCTCGACGCGCTGCAGCACCTCGCCGTAGGCGATCTGCGGCAGCGGCAAGCCGGTCGCCTTGAACGACAGGATCGCCACCGGAACGACGTAGGCAGCGATCAGGATCACGTACTGCGCGACCTGCGTCCAGGTCACCGCACGCATGCCGCCGAGGAAGGAACAGACGAGGATGCCGGCGAGCCCGACGAAGACGCCGACCTCGAACTGCAAGCCGACGAAGCGGCTGGTGATCAGGCCGACGCCGTAGATCTGCGCGACGACATAGACGAAGGAAGCGAGCACCACGGCGGCGACGCCGATCAGGCGCGCGGAGTCGCCACCGTAGCGCTCGCCGAGAAAGTCGGGAATCGTGTATTGACCGAAGCGGCGCAGGTAGGGGGCGAGCAGCAGCGCGACCAGCACGTAGCCGCCGGTCCAGCCGATGACGTAGGCCAGGCCCTGGTAGCCGGCCAGGTAGAGCGTCCCGGCGAGCCCCATGAACGACGCGGCGCTCATCCAGTCGGCGCTGGTCGCCATGCCGTTGTAGAGCGCCGGGATGCTCCTGCCGGCGACGTAATACTCGGTGATGTTGGCGGTACGGGCGAGGACGCCGATGGTCGCGTAGAGGATGATGGTCAGGAACAGGAAGGACCAGCCGATCCAGCGCGGCGGCAGGCCCAGCTGTTCGAGCGTGCCGAGCAGCAGCACGAGCGCAACGAAGGCGCCGGTGTAGGCGACGAAGTAACGGCGCAGGCGGGCGGGAAGGTCGGGCATGGCGCTGATCAGGTCGAGCGGCGCAGCCAGCGGCGCGACTTCTGGATGTCTATGAAACTCGCCGGCGTGCGCGCATTGCGGGCGGCGCCGCGCGCGATCGCCGCCTGCAGCAGCATCGCCGTCGCCAGCGCATCGGAAACGGCGTTGTGGCGCTGGATGTTCTCGATCGAGAAGAGGTCGAGCCAGTCGTCGAGTTGCACCTGCGCGTCGATGCGTTCAGGAAAGAGGTCGGGGAGCACCCAGGCGAGGTCGATCCATTCGGCGTCGAGCCTGACGCCGAGGTGGCGGCGCAAGGCGCGCTCGATCATCGTCTGGTCGAACAGCGCATGGTAGGCGACCAGCGGCGCCTTGGCACAGTAGTTCAGGAAGTCGAGCAGCGCCTGCGGCGGGTCGATGCCGTCGCGCTGCGCCGAGCCGCCGATACCGTGGATCAGGATGTTCTCGGTGGTGCTCACCTCGTCCTGGCGCAGGATCGTCGCGAAGCTGTCGTGCGCGTCGATGAGGCCGTCGACGACGGCGACCGCGCCGATCGCGATCAGCCGGTCGCGGTTCATGTCGAGCCCGCTCGACTCGACATCGACGACGACGTAGCGGGTCTGGTAGTGCGGGCGGGAAAGGTCGGCGGCGGCCGAGCGCTGCCAGGCGGCGAGCGAGTCGCGCTGCGCGTCGCCGAGTTCGACGCCTGGCTCGGCCTTGCCGCCGAAGATTCGCTTCAGCCAGCTCATGTCTGGTAGTCGAGCTTCAAGCGCTGCTGCAGCTTGCGCGCCTGGCGGAAAGCTTCCTTGAGCACGCGCCGCTCGACCTGGTTGAGTTCGTCGGGATTGATCAGGTTGTCGCCAGCGCGACCCTGTTCGAGTTCGAAATTCTGCCGCTTGAGGCGCAGCAACTGGAGGAAGTTGAAGCCCTCGATGGTGCTCGCCGCCTCCTCGCCCGCAGCGCGCGAGGCTGCGCTTGCCAGGCGCAGGCGCTGCGCGGTGTTCGTCGCCGCGACGCCGGCCGCCAGCGCCAGCACGCGTGCGGCGTCGACGAAGAGGCGCGTGCCGAATTTCTTCAGGTCGATCGTTCCCGGATGCTCGGGATCGGCGTCGGTGACGAAATCGCGGATGCGGCCGAGCGGCGGCTGCACCGAAAGCGCGTTCTGCGCCATCATGCGCAGGAACAGGCGGTTGTCCTGCGCCGCCCTGAGCAGGGTCAGGCGCAGCCGGTGCGCGAGGTGGAACTGCCCGTAGAGCGGGCGGAAGTCGAAGAAGATGCTGGCGTTCAAGAGTGCCTGCGGCTCCGGCGTGCGGATCCAGTTCAGGAACTTCTCCTCCCACTCTTCAAGCGTCAGGCACCACTCGGGGTTGCTGGCCATGATCTTGCCCGGGCAGAGCGGGAAGCCGACGCGGTCGAGGTCGTCGTTCACGTCGCGGGCGAATTCGAGCATGCGCAACTGCGTCTGCTCGCGGTCCATGATGTCGGTGCAGATGAAGATCAGGCCGTTGTCCTGGTCGGTACTGAAGGTCTGCTCGTCGCGCCCTTCCGAACCGAAGGACAGCCACGCCCAGTCGATCCCGTAGAGGTCGTGGCGGTCGAGGTTCAACTGGATCACGCGGCGGGTCAGCGTGTCATTCAGCGCCGAGATGAACTGGGTCAGCTGCTCGGCGCCGACACCCTGCGCGAGCATGTTCAGGGCCAGCTTGCGCACATCGACCGCCGCCTGCGCGAGCACTTCGATGTCGGCTGCCGTCTCGATCTCCTGGCGGATCTGGCGCAGGCCGACGCGTTGCAGGGCGAACAGGTCGCGCTCGGAGACGACGCCCTTCAGGCGTCCGCCCTCGTCGACAGCGAGCACGTGACGGATGCCGAACGAGGCCATCGCCAGCACCGCATCGTAGGCGCTCGAGGCCAGCGGCAGGGTGTGCGGGTCGGGCGACATCACCGAGGCAATCGGCGCATCGAGCGGGACGCCGGGCAGGACGACGCGCTTCAGGACGTCGGACTGGGTGAAGATGCCGATCGGCCGCTCTTCGTCGTCGACGACGATCATCGAGCCGATGTGGCCGCCGGCCATGACGGCGATCACCTCGCGGATCGTCGTCTGCTCGGACGCACACACCGGCTGCTTCTTGATGATCGACGACAGTGGCGAGTTCATCGTCTGCTGTTCGCTGGCGCGCTGCGCGAACTCGACCTGCAGTTGCTGCCGCGACTGGCCGAGCAGGCTGGCGATGTACTGCGTGCAGAAGTAGTTGAACTCGGGACTCATGCGCATCAGCGCAAAGTAGTCATCGACCGCGAGTTCATAGCAGAAGACGTCTTCGAGCGCCGAATAGACGTTGGTCGACGCCCGACGCGCGGTGAGCGAACCGATCGGGAAACACTCGCCGGCCGACAGTGTCATCGTCGCGTAGTCGATGGCACCGACCTCGCCCTCGCGGCGCACCAGCACCTTGCCGCGCTGCAGGATGTAGAAACGCTGCATCACCCCCATCTCGGGGGTGATGATCGCCGTATCCTTCGCGTAGTAGGCGAGCTTGACGCGCTCGCCGAGGAACTGCAGCGCCTCGGCTTCCATTCGGTCGAAGGGCGGATGACGGCGCAGGAACTCCGCCGTCGCTGCAACCAGCATCTGCGTAGCGCTCACTTTCCGATCCTCCCCGTTTCCCGCCAGTCCTCGTCCCGGCATGCGCTTACTGGCGGACCAATGAAAAGGCCGGCAGTTGTTCGCCGCCGGCCCGGGCGCGGCTTCGGTCGCCGCTTTGCCTCGTTTCATGGCCGCGACAATGCCGCGGCCGGTCTCCTCCAACACGATACGGGCGGCGTGGCCGCAGGGACCACGCCGCTGCCGGGCGATGCTCAGCCGGCGGTGTGCGACAGCTGCGCCAGGATCGCCGGGTTTTCCAGCGTCGAGGTGTCCTGCGTCACTTCCTCGCCCTTGGCCAGCGAGCGCAGCAGGCGGCGCATGATCTTGCCCGAACGCGTCTTCGGCAGGTTCTCGCCGAAGCGGATGTCCTTCGGCTTGGCGATCGGTCCGATCAGCTTGCCGACGTGATCCTGCAGTTCCTTGATCACCTTCTTCGCAGCGTCGCCTTCGGGACGCTCGCCCTTCAGGACGACGAAAGCGCAGATGGCTTCGCCGGTCAGGTCGTCCGGACGGCCGACGACGGCCGCTTCGGCGACCAGCGGGTGCGAGACCAGCGCCGACTCGATTTCCATCGTGCCCATGCGGTGGCCGGAAACGTTGAGCACGTCGTCGATGCGGCCGGTGATGGTGAAGTAGCCGGTTTCCGCGTCGCGCGTCGCGCCGTCACCCGCCAGGTACAGCTTGCCGTTGAAATCGGCCGGATAGTACGAGGTCTGGAAACGGTCCGGATCGTTCCAGATGGTGCGGATCATCGACGGCCACGGACGCTTGACGACGAGGATGCCGCCCTTGCCCCAGTCGAGCTCGGTACCGGTCTCATCGACGATCGCCGCCTGGATGCCCGGGAAGGGCAGCGTGCACGAACCCGGAACCAACGGCGTGACGCCCGGCAGCGGGGTGATCATGTGGCCGCCGGTCTCGGTCTGCCAGAAGGTGTCGACGATCGGGCAACGGCCGCCACCGACGTTGTCGTGGTACCACGACCAGGCCGCCGGGTTGATCGGCTCACCGACCGAGCCGAGGAGGCGCAGCGAAGAGAGGTCGAAGCTCTTCGGATGCACGGCGGCGTTGGTGTCGGCAGCCTTGATCAGCGAACGGATCGCGGTCGGCGCGGTGTAGAAGATCGAGACCTTGTGGTCCTGGATCATCTTCCAGAAGCGGCCGGCATCGGGGTAGGTCGGGACGCCTTCGAAGACGATCTCGGTGCCGCCGCAGGCGAGCGGGCCGTAGGTGATGTAGGTGTGGCCGGTGACCCAGCCGATATCGGCGGTACACCAGAAGACGTCGTTCGCCTTCAGGTCGAAGGTCCACTTCATGGTCAGGATGGCGTGCAGCAGGTAGCCACCGCTCGAGTGCTGGACACCCTTCGGCTTGCCGGTCGAGCCCGAGGTGTAGAGCAGGAACAGCGGGTGTTCGGCTTCGACCCACTCGGGTTCGCAATAGTCCGCCTGGCCGGCGACGAAGTCCTGCCAGAAGATGTCGCGGCCTTCGGTCATCGCGCAGGCGGCGCCGGTGCGCTGCCAGACGACGACCTTCTTGATCGACTCGCAGCCGCCCATCGCCAGCGCCTCGTCGGCGATCGGCTTCAGCGGCAGCGCCTTGCCGCCGCGGCACTGGCCGTCGGAGGTGATCAGCAGGACGGCGCCGGCGTCGTTGATGCGGTCGCGCAGCGATTGCGCCGAGAAGCCGCCGAAGACGACCGAGTGCGTCGCGCCGATGCGCGCGCAGGCCTGCATGGCGACGATGCCTTCGATCGACATCGGCAGGTAGATGACGACGCGGTCGCCCTTCTTGACGCCCTGCGCCTTGAGCGCGTTGGCGAAGCGCGAGACGCGGACGAGCAGTTCCTTGTAGCTGACGTGGGTGACTTCACCACCGTCGGCTTCGAAGATGATCGCGGTCTTGTCGCCGAGGCCGGCTTCGATGTTGCGGTCGATGCAGTTGTGCGAGACGTTCAGCTTGCCGTCAGCGAACCACTTGAAGAAAGGTGCGTTCGACTCGTCGAGCGTCTGCGTGAACGGCTGCTTCCAGGTCACGTGTTCGCGGGCGAGACGTGCCCAGTAGCCTTCGTAGTCCTGCTCGGCCTCGGCACAGAGGGCGCGATAGGCGTCCATGCCGGAAATCGTCGCCTGTGCGGCGAAGTCGGCGGGCGGCGGAAAAACCTGGACGGACTGGCTCTCGGACATCGTGTATCTCCTGTAGGGGTTTTTTATGACTTGAAGCGAATCGGGGTATGGCAAGCTGCATGCAAAGGCGATGCCGACGGGGCGGTCGCAGCGCCGGACTGCTGCGCAGGAAGCACAGTCGGTCCGGGCACCTGGACCCGGTAGTTGGCATAACTTTGCCCGAAGCGCATTTGACGACAGCTATCTTACAAGCGCCTTACAGGCGCGGCGGCAGGCAGCAGCATGCGTCCGGCAAGGGCGGCGAGCACCGGCCGTGCTAGAATCGCCGCCTCCGCGCAGCGCCCATCGCCCCCCCTCCCGAGCCCTTCCACGATGATGAAGAAGACAGCATTCGAACAAACCCTCGAAAAGACGATCTTCTGGAGCCGCTGGCTGCAGGCGCCGCTCTACCTCGGCCTGATCGTCGCCCAGTGCGTGTATGTTTACCTGTTCATGGTCGAGTTGTCGCACCTCGTCGGCGACATCTTCAAAACCGGCCACGTCGAAGAGACCACGATCATGCTCGTGGTCCTCGGCCTGATCGACGTGGTGATGATCGCCAACCTGCTGATCATGGTCATCATCGGCGGCTACGAGACCTTCGTCTCGCCGCTCGACCTCGAAGGCCACCCCGACCAGCCCGAGTGGCTCTCCCACGTCAATGCGGGCGTGCTCAAGATCAAGCTGTCGACGGCGATCATCGGCATCTCGTCGATCCACCTCCTGAAGACCTTCATCAACGCCGAGAACATGAGCGAGCATGCGATCCAGTGGCAGGTGATCATCCACGTCGTCTTCCTCTTGTCGGCGATGGCGATGGTCTGGGTCGACAGGATGATGACGCAGACGCTGCTGCTCTCCAAGGACCACCACTGAGGCGCGAACTCCGGCGCCGGACATCTCAACGCAGGAAAATCCCATGACCGTCATCCGCCAGCAAGACTTCATCGACAGCATCGCCGATGCCTTCCAGTACATCAGCTGCTACCACCCGCTCGACTACCTGCAGGCGCTCGCCAAGGCCTTCGAGCGTGAGGAAAGCCCTGCCGCGAAGGACGCGATCGCACAGATCCTGACCAACAGCCGCCTGTGCGCCGAGGGCCGCCGGCCGATCTGCCAGGACACGGGGATCGCCGTCGTCTTCCTCAAGGTCGGCATGAACGTGCAGTGGGACGCGACGCTGTCGGTGCAGGAGATGGTCGACGAAGGCGTGCGCCGTGCCTACATGAACCCGGACAACCCGCTGCGCGCCTCGGTGCTGCTCGACCCGGCCGGCAGCCGCAAGAACTCGAAGGACAACACGCCGGCGATCGTCCATTTCGAGGTGGTCCCCGGCGACCACGTCGAGGTGATCTGCGCGGCCAAGGGCGGCGGCTCCGAGAACAAGTCGAAGTTCGTCGCGCTCAATCCGTCCGACTCGATCGTCGACTGGGTGATCAAGACCGTCCCGCAGATGGGTGCCGGCTGGTGTCCGCCCGGCATCCTCGGCATCGGCATCGGCGGCACGCCCGAGAAGGCGATGCTGCTGGCCAAGGAGTCGCTGATGGCGCCGGTCGACATCCACGAACTGGTCGCCAGGAAACAGGCGGGCGAACAGCTCAGCCGCGTCGAGGAACTCCGGCTCGAACTCTACGAGAAGGTCAACGCGCTCGGCATCGGCGCGCAGGGACTCGGTGGTCTGACCACGGTCCTCGACGTGAAGATCATGGATTACCCGACGCACGCCGCCAGCCTGCCCGTGGCGATGATCCCGAACTGCGCGGCGACCCGCCACGTGCATTTCCACCTCGACGGCAGCGGCCCGGCCAGGCTCGAACCGCCGGCGCTGTCCGAATGGCCGCAGGTGAACTGGGTTCCCGACCTGGAGACCGCCAAGCGCATCGACCTCGACACGCTGACACCCGAGGAAGTCGCCTCATGGACGCCGGGACAGACGCTGCTCCTGAACGGCAAGCTCCTCACCGGCCGTGACGCTGCACACAAGCGCATCCAGGACATGCTGGCCCGCGGCGAGAAACTGCCGGTCGACTTCACCAACCGCGTCATCTACTACGTCGGCCCGGTCGACCCGGTGCGCGACGAGGCGGTCGGCCCGGCCGGCCCGACCACGGCGACGCGCATGGACAAGTTCACCGAGATGATGCTCGACAAGACCGGCCTGATCTCGATGGTCGGCAAGGCCGAACGCGGCCCGGCGGCGATCGAGGCGATCAGGAAGCACCGTTCGGCCTACCTGATGGCCGTCGGCGGCGCCGCCTACCTGGTCGCCAAGGCGATCAAGGCAGCCAGGGTGGTCGGCTTCGCCGACCTCGGCATGGAAGCGATCTACGAGTTCGAGGTCAAGGACATGCCGGTCACCGTCGCCGTCGACGCCAACGGCAGCTCGGTGCACGAGACCGGCCCGCGCGCGTGGCAGGAAAAGATCGCGCAGGCGAAGATCGGCAACATCCCGGTGGTCGCCGCCTGAGGCTCGGGCTGAAGCAGCGGGAGCGGCGGCAGCCGCGCATGTCCATGCCTGGCGGGGCCTTCGCGGCGGCTGTCGCGGCCGCCGCTCCCCCCCTTCCCCAATCATCATGATCGGCGTCTTCGACAGCGGCCTGGGTGGACTCTCGGTACTCGCGGCGATCGCGCGTGCGCTGCCCGCCGCCGACCTCTGCTACCTCGCCGACAGCGCCAACGTTCCCTACGGCGAACGCGACGATGCATTCATCCGCGGTCGCGCGCTGGCGATCAGCCAGTACCTCGTAGGGCGCGGCTGCTCGCTGATCGTCGTCGCCTGCAACACGGCGACGGTCGCCGCGGTCGCCGCCTGCCGCGAGCACTTCCCGGAGGTGCCGGTGGTCGGCATCGAGCCCGGAATCAAGCCGGCGGCCGCCAGCTCGGCGCGCCGGCACATCGCCGTCCTCGCCACCCCGGCGACCGCACGCAGCGAGCGCTTGGCACAGTTGATCGAGGATCACGCCACCGGTGTCCGCGTCGACGTCGAACCCTGCCCGGGCTGGGCGACGCGGGTGGAAACCCTGCAGCTCGACCACCCGGACTTCGTCGCCGAAGCGCGTGCGCGCATCGAACCCCTGCTCGCCGCCGGCGCGGACCGCATCGTCCTCGGCTGCACCCACTACGCCTTCCTCGCGCCGACCCTGAACACGCTGATCGATGGCCGTGCCGAACTCGTCGACGTCGCCGACGCGGTCGCGCGCCAGTGCGTGCGCCTCGCCGGCAGCGAGGCGCAGGGTGACGGTCGCCTCGAACTCTTCGCCAGCGCGCACCCGGAACAGCTGCAGGCGGCGCTGCCGACACTCGGGCTCGACTGGCTCGCGCGGCGCATGTCGAGGCCGGCCCAGGAGGTCCGCGTCTGAGCCGCGCAGCAACGGCGCCTGGAATGCGTCCCCGATGAAATCTCCCCCGCTCCCGTCAATTCCCGATCAACGTTCAGCGCAAGTCGCCGTCATCGGCGGCGGTCCGGCCGGGCTGATGGCGGCCGAGGTGCTCGCCGGCAGCGGCCTGTCGGTCGCCGTCTTCGACGCGATGCCGTCGCTCGGGCGCAAGTTCCTGCAGGCGGGCGTCGGCGGGCTGAACATCACGCACGGCGAGGATCACGAATCCTTCTGCAGCCGCTACGGCGCGCGCCGGGCGGAGCTGCAGCCCTGGCTCGACGCGTTTCCGCCACAGGCGCTGCGCGAGTGGGTGCACGGGCTCGGCGTCGACACCTTCGTCGGCAGTTCCGGGCGCGTCTTCCCGAAGGAGATGAAGGCGGCACCGCTGCTGCGCGCGTGGCTGCAGCGGCTGCGCGCGGCCGGCGTGCACTTCCACGTCCGCCACCGCTGGCTCGGCTGGAACCTTGCAACGGGCGCCTTGCGCTTCGCGACGCCCGACGGCGAATTCTCGCTGCAGCCGCAGGCGACCTTGCTCGCGCTCGGCGGCGCCAGCTGGCCACGGCTCGGTTCGGATGGCGCCTGGGTGCCCTGGCTCGAACAGCGCGGCGTCGACATCGCCCCCTGGCAGCCGGCCAACTGCGGCTTCGAGGTGGCGTGGAGTGCCTACCTGCGCGAGAAATTTGCCGGCGCACCGCTGAAGTCGGTGGCGCTCAGCTTCACCGACGCCGAGGGAAACACGGAGACGCGGCAGGGCGAACTGACGATCAGCGCACGCGGGGTCGAGGGCAGCCTGATCTACGCCTTCGCGCAGCGCCTGCGCGAGGCGGTGAATGCCCGCGGCAGCGCCAGCTTCACGCTCGACCTGGCACCGGGTCGCAGCGCCGAACGGGTGCTGGCCGAGGTCATGCACCCGCGCGGCTCGCGCTCGCTGGCCAGCCACCTCGCCAGCCGCGTCGGCATCGCCGGCGTAAAGCTCGCGCTGCTCCACGAGGTGCTCGGCAAGGCGCGGATCAACGACGCGCCGACGCTGGCGGCGACGATCAAGGCCCTGCCGATCACCGTGAATGCGCCGCGCCCGCTCGCCGAGGCAATCAGCAGTGCCGGCGGCGTGCGCTTCGCGGCGCTCGACCAGCACCTGATGCTGAAGGCGCTGCCCGGCGTCTTCTGCGCCGGCGAGATGCTCGACTGGGAGGCGCCGACCGGCGGCTACCTGCTCACTGCCTGCTTCGCCAGCGGCCGTGCGGCCGGCGCAGGGATTGCCGCCTGGCTGCGCGCCGGCGCGGGCGAGGCGCCGGCGCCGGGGAGCGCGGAATGAAGCTACCGATGACGCGGACAATGCAGGCGGCCAGCCGCCACGACTACGCGGCCTGGGTGCTCGCCGGACTGGCGATGCTGCTGGTGATCTCGACGCAGCTCTTGCCGGCGCTGCTCGCCGGCCTGCTGGTGCACGAGATGGTGCGCGTGCTGGCGCCGATCTTCGCGCGCCACCTGCCCGTCGGTAGCGGCAAGGGGCTGGCGGTCGGGCTGGTATCGCTGCTCGTGATCGCCGCGGTGAGCGGGCTCGCCTTCGCCGTCTTCGTGCTGATGCACCGCGAAGGAAGCAGCCTCTCGGCGCTGCTCTCGCGCATGGCCGACATCATCGAGGAGTCGCGCTCGTCCTTGCCGGACTGGCTCGGCTGGCTGGGGAGTGCGCTGCCGGAAAACGCTGCCGAGTTGCGCGAGGACATCATCGCCTGGCTGCGCGAGCACGCCGCCGACCTGCGCCGCGTCGGTGGCGAAACGGGTCGCCTGATCGCGCAGCTCTTGATCGGGATGATCATCGGCGGTCTGGTTTCGCTGCGCGAGGTGGTCGACGGCGAGAAGGTCGGCCCGCTCGCGCGCGCGCTCGGCGAACGCGCGGCGCGCCTCGGTGACGCCTTCCGCCGCATCGTTTTCGCGCAGGTCCGCATCTCGGCGATCAACACCGTGCTCACCGGCATCTATCTGGCGCTGCTGCTGCCAATGCTCGGGGTCGAGCTGCCGCTCGTCAAGACGCTGATCGTCGTCACCTTCGTCGCCGGCCTGCTGCCGGTGGTCGGCAACATCATCTCGAATACGGTGATCGTCACCGTCAGCTTCGCCAATTCGCCACTGGTGGCGGTCGGCTCGCTGCTCTTCCTCGTCGTCATCCACAAGCTCGAATACTTCCTCAACGCGCGCATCGTCGGCACGCAGATCAGGGCGCGCGCCTGGGAACTGCTGAGCGCGATGCTGGTGATGGAAAGCGTCTTCGGCATCCCCGGACTGGTCGCCGCGCCGATCTGCTACGCCTGGCTGAAGGACGAGCTCGCGAGTCGCGGCCTGATCTGAAGCGCCGCATCGTCGCGACCGGCGCGAGCGCGGCGGCGCCGGCAAATTCCGCCGGCGAGCCAGTCCTGCTATAGTTCGGCCTCGCTGCGCCCCGGCGCCACCCTTTGCCCGCCGACCCCTCACGAGGGTCGGCATCAGGCCATTCCCCGCCCAGACCTTCATGAATTCGCTGCCCTACCCGCCCGAACTGCTGCGCGACATCGCGCGCCGGCGCACCTTCGCCATCATCTCCCACCCCGACGCGGGCAAGACGACACTGACCGAGAAGCTCCTGCTCTTCGGCGGCGCGATCCAGCTCGCCGGTACCGTCAAGGCGCGCAAGAGCGCGCGTCACGCCACCTCCGACTGGATGGAAGTCGAGAAGCAGCGCGGCATCTCGGTCACCAGCTCGGTGATGCAGTTCGAGTACCGGGACCACGTCGTCAACCTGCTCGACACGCCGGGTCACGAGGACTTCTCGGAAGACACCTACCGCGTGCTGACCGCGGTCGACGCGGCGGTGATGGTGATCGACGCGGCCAAGGGCGTCGAGGCGCAGACGATCAAGCTCCTCGAAGTCTGCCGCATGCGCAACACGCCGATCATCACCTTCGTGAACAAGTTCGACCGCGAGGTGCGCGAGCCCTTCGACCTGCTCGAGGAGATCGAGTCGGTGCTCGGCATCGAGTGCGCGCCGATCACCTGGCCGATCGGCATGGGCAAGACCTTCCGCGGCGTCTACCACCTGCAGGAAGACTCGCTGTTGCGCTTCTCGCCCGGCGAGGAGCGCCGCGTCGAGGCGGAGAAGCTCGACGGCATCGACAACCCGCTGCTCGACGC
This sequence comes from Rhodocyclus purpureus, assembly GCF_016653115.1. Lineage (GTDB taxonomy): Bacteria > Pseudomonadota > Gammaproteobacteria > Burkholderiales > Rhodocyclaceae > Rhodocyclus > Rhodocyclus purpureus. The sequence continues at coordinate 68,115 of NZ_NHRX01000061.1, read as the reverse complement.
GCAGTTCCCGCTCGAGGTCGGCAAGCTGCGCGAGGACGTCGAACTCCTGCGCGACGCGAGCAGCCCGTTCAGCCTGGTCGACTTCCTCGCCGGCCAGCAGACGCCGGTATTCTTCGGCTCGGGCATCAACAACTTCGGCGTCCAGGAAATCCTGCAGGCGCTGCTCGACTGGGCGCCGGCGCCGCTGGCGCGCGACGGCGGCAAGCGCGAGGTGCAACCGGCCGAAGCGGCGTTCTCCGGCTTCGTCTTCAAGATCCAGGCCAACATGGACCCGCGCCACCGCGACCGCATCGCCTTCTTCCGCGTCTGCTCGGGCCGCTATTCGTCGGGGATGAAGGTGAAGCACGTTCGCCTCGACCGCGAGATCAAGCTCGCCAACGCGCTGACCTTCATGGCCAACGAGCGCGTGCTGATGGAGGACGCGGTCGCCGGCGACATCATCGGCATCCACAACCACGGCCAGCTGCACATCGGCGACACGCTGACCGAGGGCGAGGCGCTGGGCTTCAAGGGCATCCCCTACTTCTCGCCCGAACTGTTCCGCCAGGCGCGGCTGCGCGATCCGCTGAAGAGCAAGCAGTTGCAGAAGGGCCTGCAGGAACTCGGCGAGGAAGGCGCGATCCAGGTCTTCGAGAACCTCGCCACCGGCGCGCTGCTGCTCGGCGCGATCGGGCAGCTGCAGTTCGAAGTCGTCGCCGAGCGCCTGCGCAGCGAGTACAAGGTCGACGCGATCTTCGAGCCGGCCGACATCTACTCGGCACGCTGGCTGACCTTCCCCGACGAGACGACGCGGCGCAACTTCGAGCGCGAGCAGCAGCACCGCATGGGCCGCGACGTCGACGGCAACCTCGTCTATCTCGCCAGCACGCGCTACAACCTCGACGTCACCCGCGAGAAATGGACCAAGGTCGGCTTCCATGCCTCCCGCGAGCACGGCGAAGTACTGCGCTGAAACCGATCTTCCTGAATGCGCAGCGAGACTGCAGCCATGCGCAATCCGTGACCGTGTACCGGCGCGCGCCCTCACGCCTTCACCAGCGGACGCGCCTTGAGCCTGCGCTGCTGTTGAGCTGCTCCCCTCCCTCCTGCTGACGCTCGCCACCCGAACGGGCGCAGAGGGAGACGCCACTGCTGCTGAACTTGCGCTTTTGCGTCAAGGGCTGCAGCGCCTCGCCGGTTTCGGCAATGCAAGAATTCGCTGGCCCCGCATAATGCCACGTGCTTTAATGCGGGGCATGCGAAGTGAAAATCAAGAACTCGGGCTTAGAATCGCGATAGTCGAGGATCATGCCGATTTGCGTAATCTGCTCGTCAACTTCCTCTCCGGCATGGGGCATATCGTCATCGGTTTTGCCCTGGCCGACGAGTTCTACGATTATCTGGCCTGCACGACACCAGACCTCCTGGTACTCGACCTCAAGTTGCCGGGTGAGGACGGCTACAACATCGCGAAGCGGATGCGTACCACCCACCCTGATACCTACATCCTCATGCTGACCGCCCATGCCAATGCGGAAGAGCGGATTCGGGGCTACGTCAGCGGTGCCGACATCTACCTGAGCAAACCTGTCTCGGAACCTGAACTGGCGCTCGTCGTCAACAACATCAGGCGTAGGCTCGGCCACGCGCGCGGGCATGCCGTGCCGCCGGCGTCAAAACCGCATGCCCCGAGCTTCCCGGGCCAGCAGGCGCGCTGACGCCGAGTCTTGCGACGAGTCTGGGGATGTCGAGTTAGTGCAGCAACTCACGGCGATCGGAGGGCCCGGCATCTGCGCAAACGGCTGCTTCAGCCAAAGGGCGGGCAACTGGCCGGTTGCCAGAGCCCGTCACGACCGGAACGGATTCGAGGATTCATCGTCAGCGGGTTTCTTCGACACAAATACGGCACCGCCGGACTTCATCCATAAGGAATAACCATATTTCATTATCTTCATGCATTTCCGAAAACAGGGAAATATTCCCGGCGATTCATGTTTCTTCGCGCGTGACGCATAGCCTACCCGGAATGCAAGAAACAGCTGGCGAATCGGAAAATCATGACCCGTCCGAGCTCGACTCCTGCCATCCGGACGATCAGGCGAGACGATGGATGGCCAATGTGCAGCAAATTCACCGGACAATTGGGCGCGTTTCTCGATTTCTCCCGCCGGCAAAAAGGCAGACCTGAAAATACCTGCCTGCAGTTAAAAAAATACCGGACAGCGCTGATTGTCCGGTTTCTTGTCTGGATTTATCTTCATCGAAATCAGAAAGTTGGCGCTTTTCTGGAATCACAGGCGGATGATTCGCCGGGCGCGGCTGAACATGCCAAAAACAAGTTATTCATCATAAACAAACAACGTGGAGATATCGGCTGAATCACCTGATCATCAATGTCGGACATATATACCCTGACGCAAGCAACACTATCCGACCTCGCCGTCTGCCGCACCTGAAAATGCCTTTGGACTAGCATCAAAACATACTTTCCGATACCCGTGGAAAGCGGGCAGTCTGCAGCATGATGAACGCTTCGACCGGCACACATTGACAGGCTAAACATTCCCGCGTTGATATGGCACCATATTATGTCGGCGTGCGCCCCATACGCCGGGCCACGACTCAAGGAACACAGACGATGAAATCACGACTCACCGCCATTGCTCTCCTGTTTGCCACCGCGAGTGCCTTCGCCGGTTCGAGCTACGACTCGGTCAACGCGGAGGCAACGCGTCTCTTTCGTGCGGGCGACTACCCGCGTGCCACCGCGCTGGTCGAGGAAGCCCTGGCCATTTCGGAAAGGGAAAGCGGCCCGGGCAGCACGCAGACCGCGAAGGCGCTGAACAATCTGGCGGCGCTCTATCACCAGCAGGGGCAGAGCGCGCGGGCCGTTCCCCTGTATCGCCGGAGCATCGCGATCCTGGAGAGGGAGTTGGGAGCGGAGCACGCCGCCGTCGCGATCGGGCTCAACAACCTGGCGATGCTGTACAAGAACCTGGGCCAGTACGACGAGGCTGCGCCGCTCTATCGCCGCAGCCTGGCCATCCGGGAAAAGACGCTCGGCCCCGAGCACCTCGATGTCGCCGTCAGCCTCAACAATCTGGCCCAGCTGTATCGGGCACGCGGGCAGATCGCCGAAGCGAAGCCGCTCTACGAGCGCAGCCTGGAGATTCTCGACCGGAACCTCGGCAAGGACCATCCGAGCACGCTGGCCGTCAGGGAAAACCTGGCGGCGATGTATGCCGACCAGGGCGACCGACCGGAAATCCTGGCGCAACTGGATCGGCAGGACTTGCCGGCGGGACTGCCGACCGCCCGGGAGCAGGCTGCACTGACGGCAGCACCGACGGCAGCGCCTGCGCTACGCGCTGCGCCTCCCTTGTCCGCGGGCTCGCTCACGCCAGCCGGCGCTGCTGCGCCGAGTGCAGGCGGGAGGCCGGCTACGCTCATGGCAACTGCGCCGACGCCGGCAACGCCTCCCGTCACCAGCCAGGCGACAAGCCCGGCAGCGGGCAGTGCGCTCGATGCACGGATCGCCGCTTCCGGCGACTGGGTGCAGCGGACCCCGGGCGGGCACTATTTCATCCAGTTGTGGGCGAATCGCGCCGACCAGCGGACAGCTGCCGAAGACAAGCTCGACGAAGCCCTGGCCCTGCTCGACCCCGAGCAGGTGCGCGCCTATCGCTCGGCGCTCAGCGGTCGCGATCGCATCGGCATCATCTACGGCGACTTCGCCGACCGGGCAAGTGCCGCCGCCGCGCTGGCGCAATTGCCGGTGGCCCTGCGCAAGAGCCGCCCCACGCTGCGTCAGGTGCACCAGCTGCGCGGTGATCGCCAGACCGATCCCGTCGTGGTACCGGAAACACCACCCGCGGCCCGGCTTGCATCTGCCGCTGCCGCGAACGCCGGAACCGCAGCGGTACCTGCCGCGCCCGAGCCGTCGGGCGCTGCCGGCGACACGCTCGATTCCCTGATCGCCGCATCGGCCGGGTGGATCAGGGAAGCGCCGGGCGAGCACTGCTTCATCCAGTTGTGGTCGAACGACGCCCGGCAGCGCCCGGCGGCAGAAGCCCGGCTCGCCGAGGTCCTCGCTGCGCTCGATCCGCAACAGGTGCGGGCCTATCGTTCGCGTCTGAGCGGACGCGAGCGCATCGGCATCATCTATGGCGACTATCCGGACAGGGCAGCAGCCGCGGCGGCGATGGCGCAGTTGCCCGCCACCCTCGCCAACCCTCGCCCGTACGTACGCGCGGTCGCCAAGTTGCGCTAGCACGGAGCGCCGCGCGCGTGATCGGCGCCGGCACGCACCCGTGCCGGCAGCACCGCCCCTCGAAAATTCAAAAATCATATTTACATTGTCATTTCCGCAATCTAAGATCATGTGCAGGTGAGCCCTTCCGGCAGTCCGGGTGGAAGCCCCATCGCCGCGAAGGAAGCGCCCTGACTTCGGCTCATCCCTGATCTCGATCAATCGATCGGCATCCGCCCGGTGGCCGACTTGCACGCATCGTCTACGAGGGAAATGTCATGAGTGAACATGGTTACCGGTCCCTGGCGAGGGAGATGGCGCATATCTACCGGACAGCGCAGGCCAACGCGGATGGCGAGCGGAGCATGGTGGCGCCGTGCCCGGAACTGGCGGACAAGCTGAAGAAGGAACTGGCGCAGATGCGCGGCAAGGCCAAGGAATTCCTGTCCTCCTTCCAGCTGCGCGCCTCCGAGCCTCGTCATGACGGCTTCAACGACGGAACGATCTTTCCACCGGAGGATTTCCCGCTCGGTGCCTCGCCGAGCATGATCCGCGGCGCCGCCGCCGAGCGTGCGCCGCTGCGCGGGGTCGTGCGCGTGATCGTTGTACTGGTGGACTTTTCCGACAAGCCGATGGTGCAGACGGCGGCGCATTTCAATCAGCTGTTCTTCTCGACCGGCGTCATCCCGACCAGGAGCGTGCGCGAGTATTACAGCGAGGTCAGCCGCGGCCTCGTGGATATCCAGGGCCAGGTGGTCGGTCCCTTCCGCATGCCGCAGACGCTGGCCCAGTACGCCCACGGTGCCTCGGGCATCGGCGGCGCCCAGCCCAACGCGCAGACGATGGCACGCGATGCCTTGCTGGCCGCCAATGCCAGCGTGAATTTCGGCCTGTACGACAACGACGGCAACGGCTACGTCGATGCCTTCATCGTCGTGCATGCGGGATCGGGGGCGGAGGTAACCGGCAGTGCCGGTGACATCTGGTCGCACAAGTGGAATATCGCCGGTGGCGCGATGAACATCGATGGCACCAAGGTCTATTCCTACCTGACCGTTCCGGAAGACTCGAAGATCGGCGTCTGCTGCCACGAACTGGGGCACCTGCTGTTCGGCTTCCCCGATCTCTACGACACCGACTACACCTCCGAAGGCATCGGCAACTGGTGCCTGATGGCGGGCGGCAGCTGGGGTGGCGGCGGCAATACACCCGCACACCCCTCGGCCTGGTGCAAGGTGAACCAGGGCTGGGCCAGTGTGATCAACGTGACCAGCAACGGGGCCAGGAACATCGCCGACGTGAAGGACTCGGGAACGGTCTATCGCCTGTGGAAGGACGGTGCCGCGAGCAGCGAATACTTCCTGGTCGAGAACCGCCAGAAGACGGGCTTCGATGCCTCGCTGCCGGCGGGCGGGCTGCTGATCTGGCACATCGACGACAGCGTCGCCAACAACACCAACGAGGCGCACTACAAGGTGGCGCTGGAGCAGGCCGACGGCAAGCGCGACATGGAACTCGACCACAACCGCGGCGACGCGGGCGACCCGTATCCGGGTTCGAGCAACAACACCACCTTCAACAGCGCCTCGACGCCGAACTCCAAGTCCTACGCAGGCGCCGACACCTGCGTGGCGGTGACCGGCATCGGCGCCTCCGGGCCGGTGATGAGTGCCAACCTGCGCGTCAAGTGCGTCGTCAAGGTGAAGGAGATCAAGGAGGTCAAGAAGGAGTTCCAGAAGGAACTCAAGGAGCTGAAGAAGGATGTTGCGATCGACAAGCCACTTCACGACAAGCTGACCGACAAGAAGCCCGACAAGCTCACCGACAAGCTGACCGACGGCAAGCTCGTCGACAAACCCGGCGGCGGCCTGCGCTCCACGACGCAGGGTTCGCTGGAGGCGCGCGTCGCGCACATCGAGTCCCTGCTGCTCGGCGGCGAGGCAGCGCAGCCCTTCATCTCCGGCGACCTGCGTCCGGACCTGTCGGCAAGCGCCTATTCCGGCGAGGAGGTCGAGGCGGATGCCGGCTGCTGCGAGGCTTCCGCGAAGCGCCTGCTCGATCGTCCTGCCGGCGGCTGATGCCTGCGGAACCTGCCGATGACCCCGTCCGGCAGCGAGCGTGTAGCCCTCATCCTGGGCGAGCCCGACGAGCCGATGTGCGCGCTGGTCGGGCTTGCCCTGCGTCGACGGGACTGCCGCGTCGTCCAGGCGAGCGCGGCTGATCTGGCCCTGGCGCATTGGCATCACTCGCCGCACGACGAGGGCACGCGCATCGTCCTGCCCGATGGCGTCGAGCTCGACGACCGGCGCATCGGGGTCGTGCTCAACCGGCTGAACGGGCCGCAACTGCCCCAGTTCGCGCAGGCGACGGCAGCAGACCGCGACTACGCCCTGGCCGAATTCGGTGCCCTGCTCGCCAGCTGGCTGAATGGCCTGGCGGTGCAGGAGGTGCTGGTCGCCAACCCGCCGGCGGACGACAACCCCTGGGCGTCGGCGCGCCATCCCCTCGGCTGGCATGCGCTGGCAGCGGCGCATGGCCTGCCGGTGGGTGATTTTTGCGTGGTTTCATCGCTACGCGGTGGCGCCTGCAGCGGCCTCGAACGGGTCGGCGGCAGCCCCTACCCGCGCGGCAGCGACCTCGCCGGCTGGTACCGGCCGGCGCCGGCAGGAAGCGAGCTGCACTGGCTGTGGGTGCTCGGCGAGCAATCGCTCGGGCGGCTGGAGGAAGGGGTGGCAGCAGCGTGTCCGGCCTTCGTGCGTGCCCTGGGCCTGCACTACGCGGCGCTGGGCTTCATGGACACCGCGGCAGGGCTGCGCCTGGTCGAGCTCGATCCCTGTCCCGCACTCGACGACGATGAACTCGCCGAGCGCTGCGCCGCCTGGTTGCATGGGGCACTGACACCATGAACGGGGCGCTGCTGGTCTGTGGCGTCGCCAGCGAGTCCCCGCTGGCTATGGTCATCGCCGCAGCCGAACGCCTGGACGTCGACTGCCTGGTCATCGACCAGCGCCAGCTGGCCCACCAGGACATCGAAGTCGGACTCAGTCGCGGTCGCCTGTTCGCGCGCTGGTGGAGCGGCAGCGTCAGCGTTGACCTTTCCCGCCATGCCGGCGCCTACTCGCGGCTGATGCCGGCCAGCCTGCTGCGCGATCCACCGCTCGATCCGCGCGGCGTCCTGCATCACCATTACTTCGTCGATGCGCTCAACGCCTGGCTGGAGGTGGCGCCGCTGCGGGTGGCCAACCGCATGGCACCGGGGATGTCCAACGCGTCGAAGCCGTGGCAGGAGCAACTGATCCGCAAGGCCGGTTTCGCGACCCCGGTATCGCTGCTGAGCAACGATCCGGAAGCCGTGCGCGCTTTCGCCCGCCGCCACGGTCGGGTGGTGTTCAAGTCGGCCAGCGGCGTGCGTTCGATCGTGACGACGCTGGACGGGATCCATGCTGCGCAACTGGAGCGCGTGCGCGCGCTGCCGACACTGTTCCAGGCCTTCGTTCCGGGGGTGAACTACCGCGTGCATGTGGTCGGCCAGCGCGTCTTCTGCACGCGGGTGGCGTCGGAGGCCACCGACTACCGCTACGCCGGCCACGAGGGTGTCGAGGCCGAGATGCGCGCCGACCGCCTGCCGCCGGAAATCGCCCGCCGCTGCGTGGCGCTGGCGGCCGGAATGGAGCTGGAGCTGGCGGGGATCGACCTCAAGCGCACCCCGGGCGGCGAATACGTCTGCTTCGAAGTGAACCCATCACCGGCGTACACCTGTTTCGATCGCGAATCGGCAGAAGGCGTGGCCGATTCGCTGGTAACCCATCTTGCCGGAGGACCCAATCGTGGAAGTCATCGAAAACGCCACCCAGCTGAAAGCCCGCCTGCTTGAAAGCAGCGCCGACCCGGCCCGGCCCGGCTGGTTGCGCGTCTCCGTCGAGGTGCGGGAGAGCAGCAGCTTGCGCGATCTCCCCAGCCTCGTGCATGCGGGCGCCGGCGATACCCTCGTCGTCCTCGCCTCACCCGCCGACCGCGCGAGCATCGATGCCCTGCAGCCCGGTGCCGACATTGCACTGGACGTCCGCCTGCGCGCTCCCGGCGTGTATACAGCTGTACCGGGGAGCATCGGACAGCCCGGGGAGGAACTTCAGCGCGGAAAAGCTCGCTGAGGAGGCACGCGGCTGCCGGACGTAAAAAAACCCGCACGGGGCGGGTTGGCCGGTCTTTCCGGACTGCTGCGGAGTGGTGGGTGCTGACGGGATCGAACCGCCGACATCCAGCTTGTAAGGCTAGCGCTCTACCAACTGAGCTAAGCACCCCCGCTGCTGCGAAACGCCGCGCATTCTAACGCATCCGCGAGCGTTTCACCAGTTCGGCAGCCCATCGTTTACTCGTTCCCGTGCGGGAGCCGCACGGGAACGGATCTACGATCAGTGGGTGACCAGCGCAGCGGCCGGCTCGGCCGCTGCCGGCACGACGGGAACGGCAGCCTCGGCGACGGGTTCCGGCGCACGCTCGAGCGCGTGCGCGAGCACCTCGTCGATCCAGCGCACCGGCACGATCTCGATCTTGCCCTTGATGCTGTCGGGGATCTCGGCCAGGTCCTTGACGTTCTCGTGCGGGATCAGTGCCTTGCGCAGGCCACCGCGCACCGCGGCGAGCAGCTTCTCCTTGAGACCGCCGATCGCCAGCACCTCGCCGCGTAGCGTGATCTCGCCGGTCATCGCCACGTCGCAACGCACAGGAATGCCGGTCAGCACCGAGACGAGGCCCGTGCAGATGGCGATGCCGGCCGACGGACCATCCTTGGGGATCGCGCCTTCGGGCAGGTGGATGTGGATGTCGCTCTTCTGGTAGAAGTCGTCGGCGATGCCGAGCGACTTCCCGCGCTTGCGCACCACCGACAGCGCGGCCTGGATCGACTCCTGCATCACCTCGCCGAGCTTGCCGGTGGTCGTCGTCTTGCCCTTGCCGGGCAGCACCACCGACTCGATGGTCAGCAGTTCGCCGCCGACCTCGGTCCAGGCGAGACCGGTGACCTGGCCGACCTGATTCTCCTTCTCGGCGATCCCGAAGCTGTAGCGACGGACACCGAGGAACTTGTCGAGGTTGCGCGCGGTGACGGCGACCTTGGTCTGGCTCTTCTTCAGGAGCAGCGTCTTCACCACCTTGCGGCAGATCTTCGACAGCTCGCGTTCGAGCGAGCGCACGCCGGCTTCGCGCGTGTAGTAGCGCAGGATGTCCCTGAGCGCGCTCTCGGCGACGGTGAGCTCGGTCTTCTTGAGACCGTTGTTCTTCATCTGCTTCGGCAGCAGGTAGCGCTGCGCGATGCTGACCTTCTCGTCCTCCGTGTAGCCCGAGAGGCGGATCACTTCCATGCGATCGAGCAGCGGCGCCGGGATGTTCAGCGTGTTGGCGGTGGCCACGAACATCACTTCGGAGAGGTCGTACTCGACCTCGACGTAGTGGTCGACGAAGGTCGAGTTCTGCTCGGGGTCGAGCACTTCGAGCAACGCCGAGCTCGGGTCGCCGCGGAAGTCGAGGCCCATCTTGTCGACCTCGTCGAGCAGGAAGAGCGGGTTCTTGACCGCAACCTTGCTCATGTTCTGCAGGATCTTGCCCGGCATCGAACCGATGTAGGTACGGCGGTGGCCGCGGATCTCGGCCTCGTCGCGCACGCCGCCGAGGCTCATGCGCACGAACTTGCGGTTGGTCGCGCGCGCGATCGACTGGCCGAGCGAGGTCTTGCCGACGCCGGGAGGTCCGACCAGGCAGAGGATCGGCGCCTTCAGGCGGTCGACGCGCTGCTGCACCGCGAGGTATTCGAGGATGCGTTCCTTGACCTTCTCCAGCCCCCAGTGGTCCTTGTCGAGCACCTTCTGCGCTTCGCCGAGGTCCTTGCTGATGCGCGTCTTCTTGCGCCAGGGCAGGCCGGTCAGCGTCTCGATGAAGTTGCGCACGACGGTGGCCTCGGCCGACATCGGCGACATCAGGCGCAGCTTCTTCAGCTCCGCCTGCGCCTTCGCCGTCGCTTCCTTGCTCATCCCGGCTTCGTTGATCTTCTTGTCGAGTTCCTCGAGGTCGGCGCCGTCCTCGCCCTCGCCGAGTTCCTTCTGGATCGCCTTGACCTGCTCGTTCAGGTAGTACTCGCGCTGCGTCTTCTCCATCTGCCGCTTGACGCGGCCCCGGATGCGCTTCTCGACCTGCAGGATGTCGATCTCGCTTTCGAGCTGCGCCAGGAGGCGCTCGATGCGCACGCGGATGTCGAACAGCTCGAGCACTTCCTGCTTCTGTTCGAGCTTCAGCGGCAGGTGCGCGACGATGGTGTCGGCGAGCTGGCCCGCGTCGCCGATCCCGGCGATCGAACTCAGGATCTCCTGCGGGATCTTCTTGTTGAGCTTGACGTACTGATCGAACTGGGCGATCACCGCACGGCGCAGCGCCTCGACCTCGTACTCGGCGCCGTCTTCGGCCTCGACCGGCAGCGCGCCGGCGAAGAACACGTCGGTGCGCACCTCGACCGACTTGATCACCGCACGCTGCGTGCCTTCGACGAGGACCTTGACCGTTCCGTCGGGCAGCTTGAGCATCTGCAGGATGTTGGCGACGCAACCGACATCGTACAGATCCTCGACCTCGGGCTCGTCCTTGGCGGCGGATTTCTGCGCAACGAGCAGGATGCTCTTGTTCGACTCCATCGCGACCTCGAGCGCCTTGATCGACTTCGGACGACCGACGAAGAGGGGGATCACCATGTGCGGGAAGACCACCACGTCGCGCAGCGGCAACAGCGGCAGGTCGACGAGCTCGGCAGGGAGAAGGGAGTGGGATGACATCAGGGCGCCTTACAAAATGAACGTCGATGCTCCCAGATGGGGGCATCGACGAAGATAACAAGCTGCGGAAGAAATGAAGCGGCGCTGCTTCAGTCGCTCCGGATCAGTTCGACCCGGACACCTTCGGCTGGTCCGCATAGATCAGGAGCGGCTTCACGTCGCCGTTGATCGTGTTGTCGTCGATGACGAGCTTTAGGACATTCTCCATCCCCGGAAGTTCGTACATCGAGTCGAGCAGCACCGATTCGAGGATCGAGCGCAGCCCGCGCGCGCCGGTCTTGCGTTCGAGCGCCTTCTTCGCGATCGCGACCAGTGCCGCCGGCCTCACCTCGAGTTCGACGCCCTCCATCGCGAACAGCTTCTGGTACTGCTTGATCAGCGCGTTCTTCGGCTCGATCAGGATCTGCACCAGCGCGTCTTCCGACAGTTCCTCGAGCGTCGCCACGACCGGCAGCCGGCCGATCAGCTCGGGGATGAGGCCGAACTTGATCAGGTCTTCGGGCTCGACGCCGCGCAGGAGTTCGCCGCTCGCCTTGCGGTCGTCCTTGCTCTTCACCTGCGCGCCGAAACCGATGCCGCCCTTCTCGGAGCGGTTGCGGATGACCTTCTCCAGCCCGTCGAAGGCGCCACCGCAGATGAACAGGATGTTGGTCGTATCGACCTGGACGAAATCCTGGTTCGGATGCTTGCGCCCGCCCTGCGGCGGCACCGAAGCCACCGTGCCTTCGATCAGCTTGAGCAGGGCCTGCTGCACGCCCTCGCCGGAAACGTCGCGGGTGATCGACGGGTTGTCCGACTTGCGGGAGATCTTGTCGATCTCGTCGATATAGACGATCCCGTGCTGCGCCTTCTCGACGTCGTAGTCGCACTTCTGCAGGAGCTTCTGGATGATGTTCTCGACGTCCTCGCCGACGTAGCCGGCTTCGGTAAGCGTCGTCGCATCGGCCATGACGAAGGGCACGTTGAGCAGGCGCGCCAGCGTCTGCGCAAGCAGGGTCTTGCCCGAGCCGGTCGGGCCGATGAGCAGGATGTTGCTCTTGGCGAGTTCGACGTCGTCGGTCGGCAGGCCCTGGTGGCGCAGGCGCTTGTAGTGGTTATAAACCGCCACCGACAGGATGCGCTTGGCCTGCTCCTGGCCGATCACGTACTGGTCGAGGATCGCGCAGATTTCCTTGGGGATCGGCAGGTCGCTGCGCAGCCCCTTGCCGCCGTTCTCGCCGGCGATCTCGTCGCGCACGATGTCGTTGCACAGATCGATGCACTCGTCACAGATGAACACCGACGGTCCGGCGATGAGCTTCTTCACCTCATGCTGGCTTTTGCCGCAGAACGAGCAGTAGAGCAGTTTGTCGCTGCCGCTTTTCTTGTCCGCCATGTTCTCCCATTCCTCCTTCTAAATGCGCCGGCGCAGCGACGGCGCTCAGGCCGCCTGCCGGGTGTGCAGCACCTTGTCGATCAGGCCGTAGTCGGCCGCTTCCTGCGCCGACAGGAAGTTGTCGCGATCGGTGTCGCGTTCGATGCGCTCGACCGGCTGGCCCGTGTGCAGGGCCATGATGTCGTTGAGCTTGGCGCGCAAGGAGAGGATCTCCTTGGCATGGATGGCGATGTCGGACGCCTGCCCCTGGAAGCCGCCCATCGGCTGGTGGATCATCACGCGCGAGTTGGGCAGGGCGAAGCGCTTGCCCTTGGCGCCGGCGGCGAGCAGGAAAGCGCCCATCGAAGCGGCCTGCCCGAGGCACAGCGTGGACACGTCGGGCTTGATGAACTGCATCGTGTCGTAGATCGACAGGCCGGCGGTCACCGAGCCGCCGGGCGAGTTGATGTAGAAGAAGATGTCCTTGTCGGGATTCTCCGCTTCCAGGAACAGGAGCTGCGCCACCACCAGGTTGGCGGTGACGTCGTTGACCGGACCGACGAGAAAGACCACCCGCTCGCGCAGGAGGCGCGAGTAGATGTCGTAGGCGCGCTCGCCGCGACCGCTCTGCTCGATGACCATCGGCACCATGCCGAGCATTTGCGGCTCAAAGCTTCCTTCGTACGTGCTCATTCCTTCTCCTCTGTTTGGATTCAGACAGTCGGTCCGTGTCTTGCGGCCGGCAATCAGCCCTGGCGACCCATCAGCTCGTCGAACGAGATCGGCTTGTCGGTGACCTGAATCTTGCCGAGCGCCCACTCGACGGCAGCAGCTTCGATTGCCACCGACTCGATTTCGGCGAGGCGGTCGGGCTGGCCGTAGTACCACTGCACCACTTCGTCCGGGTTTTCGTAGCTCTGCGCGGCCTCGTCGACCAGCGCACGCACGGCGGCGGGGTCGGCGCGCAGTTCCTGCTCACGGATGATCTCGGCCAGGATCAGGCCGAGCTGGATGCGGCGCGTCGCCTGTGCGGTGAACCACTCGGGCTGCACCGGGAAATCGTCGCCCTTGAGGCCGCGCTGCTGCATTTCCGCACGCGCCTGCTTGACCAGACGATCGACCTCACCGTCGACCAGCGCCTGCGGTGCCTGCACCGGCGTCGTCTGGAGCAGTACGTCGAGGACCTGCTCCTTCTCGCGGCCACGCAGGCGGCGCGTCACTTCGCGACGCAGGTTGCCTTCGATCTCGCTGCGCATGCGCTCCAGGTCGCCGTCGGCGACGCCGAGCGAACGCGCGAAGTCGGCGTCGACTTCCGGCAGCACGGGCGCCGAAACCTTCTTCACCGTCACTTCGAAGCTGACCGTCTGGCCGGCCAGGTCGGCGGCGCCGTAGTCGGCCGGGAAGGCGAGGTCGAAGGTCTTCGACTCGCCAGCCTTGAGGCCGATGATCGCCGTCTCGAAGTCGGGCAGCATCATGCCGCGACCGAGGACGAAGCCGTAGTCGGTCGCCTGGCCACCGGCGAACGGTTCGCCGTCCTTGCGGCCGAGGAAGTCGACGACGACCTGGTCGCCGGACGCGGCGGCACGGTCGGCTTCTTCGTAGCGGACGCGCTGCTGGCGCAGGACTTCGATCGTGTTATCGACTTCAGCCGGGGTGACTTCGAAGACGGCGCGCTCGATCGACGACGACGACAGGTCGCCGATCTTGACCTCGGGATAGACCTCGAAAACGGCCGCAAATTCGAGATGTGTCTTGCTTTCGCTTTGCTTCGGCTCGATGCGCGGGTAGCCGGCGATGCGCAGCTTCTGTGACTGCAGCGCCTCGCCGAGCGCGCGGTCGAGCGCATCGGTCAGCGCTTCCTGGCGCGCCTGGTCGCCGTACTGGCGCTCGACCATGGCCTTCGGTGCCTTGCCGGGACGGAAACCCGCCACCTTGAGCTTGCGACCGAGGCTGTGCAGACGCTTCTCGACATCCTGCTCGAATTCCGCCAAAGCCACCGACAGGTCGATACGCCGCTCCAGCGGATTCACCGCGGGCTGGTCGGTTACAGGAGTGTTTTCGGCGGTCGTTTCCATTGAAAATCCTTAGTGATGCGGACAATGAGAGAAGAGTAGAATTCAGACATTCTGGTGCGAGAGAAGGGACTCGAACCCCCACGCCTTGCGGCGCTGGAACCTAAATCCAGTGCGTCTACCAATTTCGCCACTCTCGCGGACGGCCTGCGATTCTAACCGAGATCGCCCTATACTGTCAGCCGCGACGCTTGCACGCACGCCGGCGTGGTCTTCGTGCGTTCCCGCCGCGGCCAAGTGCCGGGCCCGCGGCATTCACCCGCCCTCGCCTCAACTCCATTGTCATCAAAACCACCGCTTTTGTCGACCCGTCCAGCCGCCGATGCCCGTTGATCATTACGAGAACTTCCCGGTCGCATCGCTGCTGCTTCCCGCCCGCCTGCGTCGTCCGATCGAGGCGATCTACCGCTTCGCGCGTGCCGCCGACGACGTCGCCGACGAGGGCGAACTCCCCGCAACCGAGCGCCGTGCCGGGCTCGAGCTCTACTACGCGGCGCTGACCGCGATCGAGGGCGGCGTCGCGCCCGCGGCGCCGCACTACGGCGATTTCGCCGAACTCGCCGCGGTCGTCCGCGAATGGCAGCTGCCGGTCGCCCTGCTGCGCGACCTGCTCGACGCCTTCGCCCAGGACATCGTCAAGAAGCGTTACGCCGACCAGGCGGAGCTCCTCGACTACTGCCGCCGCTCGGCCAATCCGGTCGGGCGCCTGCTGCTGCATCTGGCCGGCTGCAGCACGGGCGAGGATCTGCGCCGCTCGGACGCGATCTGCAGCGGTCTGCAGCTCGCCAACTTCTGGCAGGACGTCGCCATCGACTGGCAGAAGGGCCGCGTCTATCTGCCGCAGGACGATCTGGCGCGCTTCGGCATCGACGAAGCGCAGATCGGCGAGGGGCGCTGGAGCCCGGCCTGGGCCGCGCTGATGGATTTCGAGATCGACCGCGCCGAGGGCCTGCTGCGCGCGGGTGCGCCGCTCGTGCATTCGCTGCCAGGACGGATCGGCTGGGAGATCCGCCTGACCGTCCAGGGCGGCCTGCGCATCCTCGAGAAGACCAGGCGTGTGCGCGGCGACGTCTTCAGGCGACGTCCGACCCTCGGCGCCGCGGACTGGGCCGTGATGGCCCTGCGCGCCCCATTCACCGGCCGCGTCCTGCGCGCGCCGGGGTCGCTGCCCTAGTCGACACGCCCGGCCCGCCCCGGCAGCGGCACCGTACCCCTGCGCTGCCCTCCCCCTCGTCTTCAGCATCAGCCTCGTTTCCGCCCCATGACCCCCGATCAGTATTGCCAGCAGCGCGCCGCCGCCAGCGGTTCGAGTTTCTACTACAGCTTCCTGTTCCTGCCGCCGCTGCGCCGGCGCGCCATCACCGCGCTCTATGCCTTCTGCCGCGAGGTCGACGACGTCGTCGATGAATGCCGCGACCCGACGGTGGCTGCCGCCAAGCTCGCCTGGTGGCGCGAGGAAGTCGGTCGCCTCTACCATGGAACGCCGCAGCACCCGGTGACGCGCGCGCTGCAGGTGCTGCTCGCCGACTTCGACCTGCCGCAGGAGCAGCTCGAGGAAATCATCGAAGGCATGGCGATGGACCTCGTGCATACGCGCTATGCCGACTTCGCCGCCCTCTCGCTCTACTGCTACCGCGTCGCCAGCGTCGTCGGCCTGCTCTCGGCCGAAATCTTCGGCTACCGGGACCGGCAGACGCAGAAGTACGCGCACGACCTCGGCATGGCCCTCCAGCTCACCAACATCATCCGCGACGTCGGCGAGGACGCCCGCCGCGGGCGCGTCTACCTGCCGCAGGACGAGCTCGCGCGCTTCGGCGTCGCCGAAGCCGACCTTGCCACCGGCCGCTATTCGGAAGGCTTCCACCGCCTGATGGACTTCCAGCTCGAGCGCGCCGAACGCTACTACGCGCAGGCGCTGGCGGCGCTGCCGGCCGTCGACCGCAAGGCGCAACTCCCCGGACTGATGATGGCGGCGATCTACCGCACCCTGCTCGACGAGATCCGTCGCGACGGGGTGAGGACGCTGACCCAGCGCGTCTCGCTGCCACCGCTGCGCAAGCTGTGGATCGCCGCCCGCACCTGGATCGGCGCATGAGTGCGCACGGCCAGGTCCAGTCCGACGCGCGCCTGCGCGTGGCGATCGTCGGCGGCGGCTGGGCGGGACTCGCCGCCGCGGTCGAACTCGCAAGCGCCGGCGTGCAGGTCACCGTCTTCGAGTCCGCGCGCCAGCTCGGCGGCCGCGCGCGCAGCGTCGAGGTCGGCACGGCCTCAGCGCCACTGCGGGTCGACAACGGCCAGCACATCCTGATCGGTGCCTACTGCGAGACGCTGCGCCTGATGCGCGAGGTCGGCGCCGACCCGGAGCGCCTGCTGCTGCGGCGACCGCTCGAACTCCACCATCCGGGCAGCGCGGCGGCGCCGGCGTTCTCGCTGCGCCTGCCGCGCCTGCCGGCGCCCTGGCACCTCGCGCTCGGCCTGCTCGGGGCACGCGGTGTGTCCCTGGCCGAGAAGATCGCTGCCGCGCGCTTCATGCGCCGGCTCGAGGCCAGGCGATGGACGCTGCCGGAGGACGAGAGCGTCGCCGCGCTGCTGCAGCGGGAGCGACAGGGACCGCGCCTGCGCCGGTACTTCTGGGAACCGCTCTGCCTCTCGGCGCTGAACACGCCGGCGGCCGACGCCTCGGCGCAGGTCTTCGTCAATGTGCTGCGCGACAGCCTGGCCGGCGCCAGCGATGCGACCGACCTGCTGCTGCCGGCGGCCGACCTGGACCGCGTATTCGCGGCGCCGGCGGCCTCCTTCGTCGTCGCCCGTGGCGGCGCGATCCGCCTTGCCTCACGGGTGCGCGCCATCGAACCCGATGGCAGCCAGTGGCTCGTCACCGTCGACGGCAGCGGCGATCAGCGCGAGCGCTTCGACCAGGTCGTCGTCGCCACCGCGGCGCCGGCGGCCGCGCGCCTGCTCGCGCCCTGGCCGGCGCTCGCCGGCCCCTGCGCCGCGCTCGAGCACGCGCCGATCGGCACGCTCTATCTCGGCTATCCGCCGGAAGTGCGCCTGCCGCTGCCGATGCTCGGCCTCGAGCAGGCGGCGGCGCTCGGGCAATGGGTCTTCGATCGCGGCCAGTTGTGCGGGACGGCCGGAGTCCTTGCCTTCGTCTTCAGCGGCAGCGGCGCCTGGGAAGCCCACGACGCCGACGAGCTCGCGCGTCGCCTGCACCGCGAACTGGAAAGCGCGCTCGGCCGCGCGCTGCCGACGCCGACGTGGCGGCAACTGATCCGCGAGCGGCGCGCGACCTTCGTCTGCCGGCCGGGACTGGCGCGGCCGGGCTGCCGGACCGGGATTCCCGGCCTGTGGCTCGCCGGCGACTTCGTCTGGGCCGGCTACCCGTCGACGCTGGAGGGGGCGGTACGCAGCGGCGTCGCCGCGGCGCACGAGATCCTGCGCCGCTGAGGCGACTCCGGCCGGGCGATCAGCCGGCCGCCTCGATGCGCCCGGCGTGCACGCGCAGGATGCGGCCGCAGCGCGCGGCGATCTCCTCGTCGTGGGTGACGAGGATCAGCGTCGTCCCGCGCTCGGCGTTGATCGCGAACATCAGCTCGATGATCTGCGCGCCGGTGGCGGCGTCGAGGTTGCCGGTCGGCTCGTCGGCGAGCACCAGCTGCGGTTTCGGTGCGAAGGCGCGCGCCAGCGCGACGCGCTGCTGCTCGCCGCCCGAGAGCTGACGCGGCGTCTGGCCGAGGCGATGCGCGAGACCGACGCGTTCGAGCCAGTACCTGGCCTGCGCCTCGGCGTCCTTGCAGCCGGCAAGTTCGAGCGGCAGCATGACGTTTTCCAGCGCGCTCAGGGACGGCAGCAACTGGAAGGACTGGAAGACGAAGCCGAGCAGGCGCCCGCGCAGGAGCGCGCGCCCGTCCTCGTCGAGTACGCCGAGGTCCTGGCCGGCGAGCTGCACCGAACCGGAACTCGGCTGGTCGAGTCCGGCGATCAGCCCGAGCAGGGTCGACTTGCCCGATCCGGAAGCACCGACGATGGCGACCGTTTCGCCGGCAGCGACCGAAAACGAAATCTCGTGCAGAATGGTCAACGTCTGGCCGACGCCGGTCGCCACCACCTTGCCGAGCCCGCTGACGACGATCGCCGGCGACGCTCCGCCGGCACCGCTGCCGGCTGCCCCTGCATTTTCCTCGACACCTGCGCTCATCATGTTCCTTTCGCGATTTTCCCTGACGGCAGGACCGACCTCCCCCGGCTCAGGCGCCCTCGCCCGCCGCTGGCCGGCGGCCCTGGGCTTCATGCTCGCCCTGTTCCTGCTGATGCCGGCAGCCCACGCCGCGCGCAACATCCTCGTCGTCGGCGACTCGCTCTCCGCCGGTTACGGAATCCGCCAGGATGCTGCCTGGCCCGCACTGCTCGGCAAGCGGCTGAGCGAAGCGCAGTTCGATTATAACGTCGTCAATGCCAGCATCTCCGGCGAAACCAGCAGCGGCGGCCGCGCCCGCATCGGCGCGCTGCTCGATCGGCACCAGCCGGCCGTGGTCATCGTGCTGCTGGGCAGCAACGACGGGCTGCGCGGGCTGCCGGTGGCGACCCTGCGCGACAACCTCGGCGCCATCGCCGACGCCGCGCAAAAGCGCCGGGCACGCGTGCTGATCGTCGGCCAGCGCCTGCCGCCGA
This sequence comes from Rhodocyclus purpureus, assembly GCF_016653115.1. Classification (GTDB taxonomy): domain Bacteria; phylum Pseudomonadota; class Gammaproteobacteria; order Burkholderiales; family Rhodocyclaceae; genus Rhodocyclus; species Rhodocyclus purpureus. Next base: position 48,972 of record NZ_NHRX01000061.1, on the reverse strand, counting down.
ACTACGGCCAGTACGCGGCGGACTTCCACGCGGTCTTCGGCGAAGTCGCGCGCGCGCGCAAGACCGCGTTCGTCGACTTCCTGCTCGAAGGCGTCGCCAGCGACCCGCAATTCTTCCAGACCGACAACCTGCACCCGACCGCAGCGGCGCAGCCGAGGCTGCTCGACAACGTGTGGAAGGGACTCGCGCCACTGCTGCGCTGAAGGAGTTGCCCATGAGCGAAACCATCGCCTCCGCGCCTGTCGTCGTCAGCGAGAACCACCGCGGTCGCTACCAGCAGGACGTTCGCGTCGGCGAACACCTCCTGATCGCCGACGAGCCCGTGAGCGTCGGCGGCGGCGACGCAGGGCCGGCGCCCTTCGACTACCTGCTCGCCGCGCTCGGCGCCTGCACCTCGATGACGGTGCGCATGTACGCGGAACGCAAGGAGTGGCCGCTCACCGAGGTCAGCGTCGCCCTGAGCCTCGAAGCGGGGCCGGGCGGCGAGCAGCGCATCGTGCGCCGCATCACGCTCGCCGGCGAGCTGTCCGCCGGGCAGAGGTCGCGGCTGCTGGAGATCGCCAACAAGTGTCCGCTGCACCGCGCCCTGTCGAATCCGCTCGCGATCGACAGCAGCCTCGTCGAGGCCGACTGAATCCCGCTGCCCGCCCGTCCGTTCCGCGGACGCAGCTCGCGCCCGACTGGCGCCGCGCGGACAGTCGGCAGCGAGCTTTTGTGCTAGATTGACCGCCTGAAAAACCCTTTCATCGACACGGCCTTCAAGGTGCATCCCGATGCTTGAGCAACACTACCTGACCAGTCTCTTCGAGCCCAAATCAGTCGCCGTCATCGGTGCGACGGACCGCGACCCCTCGCTCGGCGGGATCCTCTTCCGCAACATCCTCAAGTCCGGCTACAAGGGTCGCCTCTACGCGATCAACCCGCGCCACGAAACGGTACAGGGCGTCCAGGCTTACAAGTCGATCGAGGAAATCGGCGCACGCGTCGAACTGGCGGTGATCACCACGCGTCCGCAACTGGTGCCGGCGATCGTCGAACAATGCGGTCGCAGCGGCGTCAAGAACGTGATCATCATCAGCTCGGGCTTCGCCGAGTCCGGACATTCCGGCGCCGCGCTCGAGCGCAAGCTGATGGAAATCGCGCGCAGCTACAACGTGCGCGTGCTCGGCCCGAACTGTCTCGGGGTCATTCGCCCCGACATCGGCCTCAACGCCACCTTCGCCAGCGTCAATGCCGAGCCCGGCAACCTGGCGCTGGTCTCGCAATCCGGCGCGATGTGCTCGGCGGTACTCGACTGGGCCAGGTCGAACAAGGTCGGCTTCTCCTCGGTGATCTCGCTCGGCAGCACCGCCGACGTCGATTTCGGCGAAATCCTCGACTACCTGATCCACGACAACCGCACGCACTACATCCTGATGTACGTCGAGGGCATCCGCAACTCGCGCCGCTTCATGAGCGCGCTGCGTTCGGCGGCCCGCATCAAGCCGATCATCCTGCTCAAGGCCGGTCGCCACGCCGCCGGGTCGGCGGCGGTGCAGACGCACTCGGGGATGATCGCCGGTTCCGACGTCGTCTTCGACGCCGCGGTGCGCCGCGCCGGCGTCGTCCGCGTGCAGAACATCGGCCAGCTCTTCTACGCATCGAAGGCACTGGCATCGAAGTTCCGCCCGCAGGGCAAGCGGCTGGCGATCATCACCAACGGCGGGGGCCCCGGCGCGATGGCCGCCGACCGCGCCGGCGACCTCAACATCCCGCTCGCCGAGCTGGCGCTGCCGACGATGCAGGCCTTGAACGCCGCGCTGCCGGCGAACTGGTCGCATGCCAACCCGATCGACATCGTCGGCGACGCGACGCCGGAACGTTACCGCGACGCGATCCTCGCCGTCGCCCAGGACCCCGGCGTCGACGGCATGCTGATCATGCTCGCGCCGCAGGCGATGACCAATCCGATGGAGGTGGCCAAGACGGTGATCGAGGTCAGCGAGCAGACCTCGAAGCCGATGCTCGCCTGCTGGATGGGCGAGGAGCAGGTTGCGGAAGCGCGGCAACTGCTCGAGGAAGCGCAGATCCCGGCCTTCCGCATGCCGGAAACGGCGATCGAGCTGTTCTTCCACATCGCCACCTACTACCGCAACCAGAAGCTCCTGCTGCAGACGCCGGAGCCGAGCTCGCGCAAGCAGCGCGCCGAGACCGAAGGCGCCAAGATGCTGGTCGAGGCCGTGCTGCAGGAACGGCGCAAGGTGCTCTCGGAGATGGAATCGAAGGCCATCCTGCGCGCCTTCCGCGTGCCGGTGGCACAGACCATGGTCGCGCGCACGCCGACCGAAGCGCTGCTGCTCGCCGAGCAGCTCGGCTTCCCGATCGCGATGAAGGTCGATTCGCCGGACCTCGTCACCAAGAGCGACGCGGGCGGCGTCCGCCTCAACCTGACCAGCGCGCTGGCGGTGCGCAACGCCTACCACGACATCATCGAGACCGTGCGCCGCAAGCGCCCGCAGGCACGCATCAACGGCGTCTCGATCGAGCCCTACCTCGACCGTCCGCACGGACGCGAGCTGATGGTCGGCGTCGTCCGCGACCCGATCTTCGGGCCGATCATCACCTTCGGTGCCGGTGGCTCCGAAGTCGAGATCTTCAGCGACCGGCAGGTCGCGCTGCCCCCGCTCAACCGCTTCCTGGCCAAGGACCTGATCAAGTCGACGCGCGCTGCGAAACTGCTCGACGAGTTCCGCAACATGCCGCCGGCGAACCGCGAGGCGCTCGAGGAAGTGCTGCTCAACATCTCGGAAATGGTCTGCGAACTGCCCTGGCTGCAGGAACTCGACCTCAACCCGCTGATCGTCGACGAGAGCGGAGCGATCGCTGCCGACGCGCGCATCGTCATCGACTACGTCCCGCCGAACGGCGACCGCTATTCGCACATGGCGATCCACCCCTACCCGGTGCATCTGATCGACGAATGGCCCCTGCCCGACGGACGCATCGTCACCATCCGCCCGATCCGTCCCGAGGACGCCGAGATGGAGCAGGAATTCCTCAAGAACATGTCCGACGAGAGCCGCTACTTCCGCTTCATGGACACGCTGCGCGAGATGACGCAGGCGATGCTGGTACGCTTCACGCAGATCGACTACGACCGCGAGATGGCGCTGGTGGCGATCATGCGCGACGACGACGGCAAGGAAATCGAGCTCGGCGTCTCGCGCTACGTCACCAACCCGGACGGCGAGTCGGTCGAGTTCGCGCTCGCCGTCGCCGACGCCTGGCAGAAGCACGGCATCGGCCGCCGGCTGATGACCTCGCTGATCGACTGCGCGCGCGCCAAGGGTTACCGCAGCATCGTCGGCGACGTGCTCGCCGCCAACGGCAAGATGTTCCGGCTGATGACGAGTCTGGGCTTCACCATCCACCCGCACCCCGAGGATCCGGCGGTCAAGCGGGTGATCAAGCCCCTGCAGGGCTGATTGCCAGCGGCGGCCTCTGGGCCGCCGTGGCGAAAAAACGGGCGCCGGCGGCGCCCGTTTTTTCAGGGAAGCGAATCAGTCCTGCTTGAAATTGACATCGTAGGGATAGCCGACCTGCTTGCGTGCCTTGGCGAAGGTCTCGATGTCGTCCTGGGTCTTGCGCTCCCACCAGATCGCGCGCCCGCGCCGCTGCTCATCGACCCAGTCGGGGTTGCTGGCGAGCAGCTCGCGCATGAACAGGGTGTAGTCGGAGACGTAGGGAGCAGCCATCGGGACTTCCTCAAGTGTGCCGCGGCGTCGCCGGCGGCAGGAATCAGCGGACAGGATTGGTCGTGGCGTCGCCGACACGACGACCGGATTCTAGCCGATCGCGGCAACGAGCGGCTGCGCGCGGCTTGTGCGGCAGCGACTCAGTGAAAAACGATCGGGCGCGCGCTGCCGGCGCAGAACTCCTCGAGCAGCGCGTCGATCGCGGCGAAGCTGCGCTGCTCGGCGGGTATCCTGTCGATCGCGGCGCGAAAGCCGCTCGCACCTTCACCGGCGAGGAACAGGCTGCGCGAGCGCTCGCGCTCGACCAGTTCGTAAGCCTGGTGCGACGGATAGGCCAGGATCAGGTAATGCTCGCTCGCATAGACGACGTTCATGGCGACTCCTCGAATGGACGGAAAAGCCGGAAAACAGCTGATTGAGCACCCTAGCTGGGGGCGGCGCAGGATCCTTCAAGCCCCGCCGGGGGACGGCAGCCGTCCCCCATGGAGCCCGCGGGCGCTTCAGCGCTTCTCGAAGCGGAGCGAACCGGCCACGCAACTGACGCCGATGCAGTCCTTGGCGACGAAACGCCCCTCCAGGATCGCCTTCGCCAGCGGGTTCTCGATCTGCGCCTGGATCGCGCGCTTGAGCGGCCGCGCACCGAAGACCGGGTCGAAGCCGGCGCTGGCGATCTCGGCCAGCGCGTCGTCGTCGACCTCGATCTTCATGTCGAGCTGCGCCAGCCGTTTTTCGAGCAGGCCCAGCTGCACGCGCGCGATCGACCTGATGTGCGACTCGTCGAGCGCGTGGAAGACGACCACCTCGTCGATGCGGTTGATGAACTCGGGACGGAAGTAGGTCTTCACCTCGCTCATCACCGCGAGCTTGACGACGCCGTAGTCGGAGCCGCTCATCTGCTGGATCATCTGGCTGCCGAGGTTGGAGGTCATCACGATCACCGTGTTCTTGAAGTCCACGGTGCGCCCCTGACCGTCGGTCATGCGCCCGTCCTCGAGCACCTGCAGGAGAACGTTGAAGACGTCAGGATGCGCCTTCTCGACCTCGTCGAGCAGGATCACGCTGTAAGGCTTGCGGCGCACGGCCTCGGTCAGGTAGCCGCCCTCCTCGTAGCCGACGTAGCCGGGAGGCGCGCCGATCAGCCTTGCCACCGAGTGCTTCTCCATGAACTCGCTCATGTCGATGCGGATCATGTGCTCTTCCGAATCGAACAGGAATTCGGCGAGCGCCTTGCACAGCTCGGTCTTGCCGACCCCGGTCGGACCGAGGAAGAGGAAGGAACCGTAGGGGCGGTTCGGGTCGCCGAGACCCGCGCGCGAACGGCGGATGGCGTCGGACACCAGGCGCACGGCCTCGTCCTGGCCGACGACGCGCTGGTGCAGGCGTTCCTCCATCGACAGCAGCTTCTCGCGCTCGCCCTGCATCATCTTCGACACGGGGATTCCGGTCGCGCGCGAGACGACCTCGGCGATCTCCTCGGCGCCGACCTGGTTGCGCAGGAGCCGGTTCTTCGTTTCGCTACCGTTGCCGCGGCTCTCGGCCGCCTTCAGTTGCGCATCGAGCTGCGGCAGCTTGCCGTACTGCAGTTCGGCGACGCGGTCCAGCTTGCCCTCGCGCTGCAGGCGGACGATCTCGGCGCGGATGCGGTCGATCTCCTCCTTCAGCTGCGCGCTGCCCTGCACCTGCGCCTTCTCGGCCTTCCAGATCTCCTCGAGGTCCGAGTACTCCTTGGCCAGGCGCGCGATCTCCTCCTCGATCAGCGCCAGGCGCTTGCGGCTGCCCTCGTCCTTCTCCTTCTTCACCGCCTCGCGCTCGATCTTCAGCTGGATCAGCCGGCGGTCGAGCTTGTCCATCACCTCGGGCTTCGAGTCGATTTCCATGCGGATGCGCGCGGCCGCCTCGTCGATCAGGTCGATCGCCTTGTCCGGCAGGAAACGGTCGGTGACGTAGCGGTGGCTCAGCTCGGCGGCGGCGACGATCGCCGGGTCGGTGATCTGCACGCCATGGTGCAGCTCGTACTTCTCCTGCAGGCCGCGCAGGATCGCGATCGTCGACTCGACCGAAGGCTCGTCGACCATCACCTTCTGGAAGCGGCGTTCGAGCGCAGCGTCCTTCTCGATGTACTTGCGGTACTCGTCGAGCGTGGTCGCGCCGATGCAGTGCAGTTCGCCGCGCGCCAGCGCCGGCTTCAGCATGTTGCCCGCGTCGATCGCGCCCTCGGCCTTGCCGGCGCCGACCATCGTGTGCAGTTCGTCGATGAAGACGATGATCCGGCCCTCGTCCTGGGCGATCTCCTTCAGCACCGACTTCAGCCGCTCCTCGAACTCGCCGCGGTACTTGGCACCGGCCAGGAGCGCCGCCATGTCGAGCGAGAGCACGCGCTTGCCCTTCAGCGTCTCGGGAACCTCGCCATTGACGATGCGCTGCGCCAGCCCCTCGACGATCGCCGTCTTGCCGACGCCGGGCTCGCCGATCAGCACCGGGTTGTTCTTGGTGCGCCGCTGCAGGATCTGGATCGCGCGGCGGATCTCGTCGTCGCGGCCGATCACCGGGTCGAGTTTTCCGGCGCGCGCGCGCTCGGTCAGGTCGAGGCAGTACTTCTTCAGCGACTCGCGGCTGCCTTCGGCTTCCTGGCTATCCACCTTCTGCCCGCCGCGCACCGCAGCGATCGCCTGCTCCAGCGGCGCGCGCGCCAGGCCGTGCTGGCGCGCCAGCCGCCCGGCCTCGCCCTTGTCCTCGCAGAGCGCGAGCAGGAACAGTTCGCTGGCGATGAACTCGTCGCCGCGCTTCTGCGCCTCGCGGTCGGTGAGGTTGAGGAGGTTGTTGAGGTCGCGACCGACCTGCACCTCGCCGCCGTGGCCCTCGACCTTCGGCAGGCGCTCGATCGCCTGGCCGACGGCATTCTGCAGCGCCTGCGTGTTCACGCCGGCGCGCGCCAGGAGCGAAACGACGCCGCCGTCTTCCTGGCGCAGGAGCGCTGCCAGGAGGTGCAGGGGATCGATCATCTGCTGGTCGTTGCCGAGCGCGAGACTCTGCGCGTCGGCCAGCGCCTGCTGGAACTTGGTGGTCAGTTTGTCGAGACGCATGGTGCATTCTCCGCGGGAGTGTTCGAATGCCTTGCAGATGGGGCGCTGCGCGCCGAATTCAAGGGCAGCGAGCGGGCCGCGTCACGGCGAGTCCGGTCGCCCCGTCCAATAGCCGGGATGGTCGGCATGATCGCGGCCGTGAAGGCGGAACGTCATGCGCAACCCGCATCATTGCGAGGCGCACAGCGCCGTGGCGATCCAGTTCGTTCTTCTCGATCGCCACACTTCGGCTGCGTCCAGGCCCGATACAGCCGGCTGAATTCAGCGCCGCCGCAGCGGTTCCAGCAGCGACGACAGCCCGTTGTGGTCGAGCTCGTGCATCAGCGCCAGCAGTTCCCCGAGCCGGCCCGGCGGGAAACCCTCGCGCGCGAACCAGTTGAGGTAATTGCCCGGCAGGTCGGCAATGGCGCGCCCCTCGTACTTGCCGAAAGGCATCTTCGTCGTCAGCAGAGCAGCCAGTTCCTTGCCGTTCGTCGCCTCGCCGTTCATCGACTTTCGGCTCCAGCGGCGACTTCGGCGAGGATCGCGGTCAGCAGCCGCCAGGCCTTTCCCACCGACTCGACCTCGACGCGCTCGCCCGGCGCGTGCGCGCCGCGGATGCTCGGCCCGAAAGAGACGATGTCGATTCGCGGATGCTTGGCGCCGATGATCCCGCATTCGAGGCCGGCGTGGATCACCTGCACCTTGGCCTCGCCGCCGAACTCGCGCCGGTAGACCGACTGGCACAGCGCGAGCAGGCGTGAACCGGGGTTCGGCGCCCATCCCGGATACTGGCCCGACTTTTCGGCCGTCGTTCCCGACAGCGCGAACAGGCTGACGATCTCGTCGGCGAGCGCCGCGCTGCCGCTGTCTACGAGCGAGCGGACCATGAAGTTGCAGCGGCCGCCTGCCGGCGACAGCGCGACCACGCCGAGGTTGTTCGAGGTCTCGACGACGCCGGGAAAGGCACGGCTCCAGCGCCGGACGCCGTGCGGGGCCGCGTGCAGCGAAGCGAGCCAGAGCGCCTGATCGGCAGTACCCAGCACGGAAGCGGTGGCAGCGGGCGCGAGGCCGAGGCGGACACCCGCATCGACGCCCTCCAGTTCCTCGGAGAGCTGAGCCTGCCAGGAGCCGATGCAGGCCTTGAGCGCGTCGGCACTTGCCGCCGGCAGCGCGACGATCGCGAAGGACTCGCGCGGCAGTGCGTTGCGCGCCGAGCCACCGTGCAGTTCGGCGAGGCGCAGCGGCAGGCGCTGCTCCAGGTCACGCAGGACGCGCACCAGGAGCTTGATCGCATTGCCGCGCTGCTCGTGGATGTCGATGCCCGAATGCCCGCCGCGCAGGCCGCCGAGCTCGATTCGCCAGCACGTGTGCCCGGGCGGCAGGGGCTCGGGCTGGCCGGCGCGTTCGACATTGACGTCGAGTCCGCCCGCGCAGCCGAGGTAGAGCTCGCCCCACTCCTCGGTATCGAGGTTGAGCAGCAGCCGGCTCGCGAGTTCGCCGGCTGCGAGCCCGTGGGCGCCGCCCATGCCGGCCTCCTCGTCGACCGTGAGCAGTGCTTCGAGCGGCCCGTGCACGAGCGACTCGTCCTCGAGCGCCGCGAGGATCAGCGCGACACCGATGCCGTTGTCGGCGCCGAGCGTCGTCTCTTCGGCGACGATCCAGCCGTCACGCAGGAGCGGCCGGATCGGATCAAGCGCAAAATCGTGGTCGGTGCCCGCGTTCTTCTGGCAGACCATGTCGAGGTGCGCCTGCAGCGCGACACCCGGCGCGTCTTCCAGCCCGGCGCTCGCCGGCTTGCGGATCAGCAGATTGCCGGCGCGGTCGACCTTCGCCGCGAGACCGCGGTCGCGCGCCCAGTACCGCAGATAGTCACGCAAATGCTCTTCGCCCTTCGATGGACGAGGGATCGCGCACAGCATCGCGAAGTGCGCCCAGACGGACGCGGGTTCGAGGGAAGAAAATGCAGTCGATGTCATGATGTTCGGTCCTGAACGGCCTGAGCGCGGCGTGAGTTGATGGGGCTGCTGCCCGGAAGGCGATATTGTCGCCGATTCATGCCCGCGAAGCCGCCGGCAGTCCGGACTCAGTCGCTGGCGGCCCCGTTCGCCAGCGCCGCGCGCCGACCTCTCGCTGCATCGACCCCCGAGAGGACCAAGAGGCCGACGACGAAGTAGGTCCCGGTGGCGAGGATCGCCAGCCGATGGTTGCCGTCGGTCGCCCAGGTGACCACACCGTAGGTCAGCGGGCCCAGGATCGACGAGAACTTCACCGCCAGCCCCCACAGTCCGAAGAACTCGGCGTGGCGCTCCGCGGGCGCCAGGTAGCCGACCAGCGCCCGGCCGGCGGACTGGCTGGCACCGAGGCAGAGGCCGGCGATGTTGGCGGCGACCCAGAACAGCGGCGGCGTGGTCGCCGCCCAGGCGAGCACGATCATCGCGATCCAGCCGGCGAGCGTGAGCGCGATCGCACGCACGTAACCCAGGCGGTCCTGCCAGTAACCGAAGCCGAAGGCACCGAGCGCGGCGGTGATGTTCACCAGGAAGATCAGCATGATCGACTCGGTCGTCGAGAAGCCCATCGCCTGCTCGGCGTAGATGGCGGCCAGCGCGATCACCGCCTGGATGCCTGCCTGGTAGAAGACGATGCAGAGCATGAAGCGGCGCATGTCCCGATACTGCCGCGCATGCTGCAGGGTGGCGCGCAGGCGGCGCCAGGCCCTGCCTTCGGCCAGCGGCTTCAGCGTCGAACGCTCGCGCAGGAAGAGGAAGGTCGGTGCCGACGACAGCGCGAACAGCAGCGCGGTGATCAGCATGCACACCGGGACGAATTGCGCCGCCGTGTCGCCGCGCGCCTCTGCCCAGGTGACCCAGGCGAGGCAGGCGCCGAGGCTGACGAGGCCGCCGACGTAGCCGAGGCTCCAGCCCCAGCCCGAGACCTTGCCCAGGTTGTCCTCGTCGGCGAGTTCGGGCAGGAAGGCTGCGATCAGGTTCTCGCCGGTGGCAAAGCAGAAGTTGGAGATCACGATGAAGACGATCGCCAGCGCGACATCGCCGGGTCCGGACAGCGCGAGGCCGGCGGTGCCGAGCACGCAGCCGGCGGTGGACAGCGCCAGCAGCTTCTTCTTGCCGCGATGCGCGTCGGCCCAGGCACCGAGCAGCGGCGCCGAGAGCAGGTTGAAGAGGTAGGACAAGGACAAGGCCGCGGTCCAGGCGAAGGTCGCCCAGGCGCTCTTGCCGGCGACGACGCCGACGAAGTAGGCGCTGAAGATCGCGGTGATGACGACCGTCGTGTAGCCCGAGTTGGCAAAGTCGTACATCGCCCAGGCCCAGACCTCGCGCGGGCGCACGCCGGGGCGCAACGCGCCGGCGCTGTTCGGTTCTCCGGCAGACGGCGGGAGGGAAGCTGTGTTCTTCGGCATGGTGCTGGGGCGATGGCAGGCGCTGCGGCAGCTTACTCGATCGACACGTTTCTGAAGCTGTCGCCCTGCTGGTCGTGACTGATCTGCGCCTTGACTTCCGGGGACTTGCGCCCGACCACCGCGACGATCGACGCCTGCGCCTGCTGGAATGTCTCGAAGGGCCGGTAGCATGCGCCGAGGTCGGGCGAGCGGCTGACGAAGGGAACGCCTGCCGCTTCGAGGAACTGCTTCAGGCTCGCCGACTTGAGCGCGTAGTTCACGTTCTGCGGCAGGTCCCGGGTCTTCTCGGCGACGGCCAGCGCGTTGAGCTTGGCGCGCACGACGCCGATGACCGATCCATCCGGAGCGAGCACCGGCCCCCCGGAATTGCCCTTCTGTACTTCGGCGCTGAACTGAAAGAAGCCCTCGTCGCCGCTCTCGGTCCGGTCGCCGTTCACGATGCCGTCGGTGATCTTCTTCGACATTCCCTGGATGCGCGGTTGCGGGTAACCGATCACCAGCGCCTCCAGGCCGATCGGCACGTCCTTCCACTCGGCAACGGGCAAGGCCGGTCGTGCCAGCCGCAGCTTGAGCAGTGCCAGATCCTTCTTCTCGTCGACTTTCACGACCTGGGCCACGCGCCAGAGATTCCTTTCCAGCGGCCCGACCAGGATCTGGGGCTGGTCGCGGATGACGTGAAAGGCGGTCACCACGTACCCATCCTCGCTGACCACGAAACCGGAGCCGAAACTGACCGGCAGCGGCGCCTCTGCCCTCGCCGCCGGCAGGGCCAGCGATGCGAGCGCGCAGCTCAGCAGCACCCTCTTCATCCGTTCGGCCAGTTTCATGATGGTCCTCCTCACGCAAGCGCAACGGACGCTTGTACCACAAGCGACGACGGCATGGAGCATTCAAGCCTTAAACTATGCGTTTCCGGAAACCTGCAGGAGCAAGCCCATGGCGTTTTTCAGAGTACCGATGCACGACAGCGAGGAGTGGGAGTGCCCCTACCCCTTCATCATCATCGAGGCCGACGACGATTACTCTGCCTACGAGAGCGCCCTCGGCAACCTGCCGACCTTCTTCGGCGACCCTGTCGCCGACGGTGAAACCGCCGAGGATGGTCACCAAGGCATCGTCGAGATCGCCGACCCGCTGGCCGAACCCTGGCCGCTGTTCACGCAGGCCTTCTTCCTGCGCGAACTGGTCCAGCGCCAGCCGGCGCCGTCAGTCGTCGTCGATGCGGATGCCTAGCCGGGGCCAGCCGTCAGCGCGGATTCCCGCGCAGGCGTGAATCCGCGCGCGCCGGGCGGCTGCCGAGGTCAGCCTGCTCCAGCCACAACAGGGCTTCGGCATGGGCCATGAAGCGCGCAAGGTATTCCGGGGAGGTCTCGCGCATCAGCTGCAGCGCCTGCAGCATGAGCCGCTGTGAATTGAGCGGACCGGCATTGTCCGGGGCCTCGGCCAGCGCCCGTGCGAGCTGGCGCTCGACATGCAGCGTCGACCAGGTTTCCCGGAAATACGCGAGCGACTTCAGCTCCCCCTGAGCGACGGCCTTGCCCGCAGGACCCGCGCCCGGGGCGCCGGCTGCCTCTGCACTGGATCGCGCATGGGCGAGCAACTCTGCCAAGGCAGGAGCGCGCTGCCCGCTTTCCAGGCGCACGGCGATCCGACGCAAGCCGGCGAACTCTCCGCGCGAAAACGCCCCCTCCAGTTCGTCGCAGGCAGCGGGAAAGCGCTCCATCGTCCGCGCCAGTATCTGCCTCGCCTCGTCCCGCGCCCTCGCGAAGCGCTCGCCGTACGCGCATAGCGCGTCGGCCAGCTTCGCCTCGAGGATGCGCCGGAGCTCGCCCTGCGCAGCCGCGGCGCGGTCGGCCAGCGCCTCGATGAAGCGAAAGCCGACCGGATCGAAGCCTGGCGCGTGCTGCGCGCGCCAGGCTGCCAGCGCCGCCCGCGGATCGCCGCTCGCGCCCGCCGGCAGTTCGGTCGCCGCCGCCACGCCCGCTTCACGCATCGGAACCGGCCTTCTCCCGCGCGGACCTCGGCACCGGCGCGATCTCCACGCGCCGGTTGCGCGACCTTCCCTCGGCCGAGGCATTGGAAGCCAACGGCTGCTCGGCACCGAAGGCCGCGGCGAAGATCGAGGCTGAGGGGACGCCTGCGTCGATCAGCGCACGCGTCACCGTCAAGGCCCGACGCGCCGACAATTCCCAGTTGTCGGCGAACTTGCGATTGCCTTCGCGCGTCGTCCGATCGTCCGTGAAGCCGCTGACCATCAGCATTTCGTCGCGGCTGGCGAGATAGGCGCGCAGCGGTCCGGCCAGGCCCTTGAGCAGCTGCCGGCCCTCGGGCTGCAACTCGTCCGAACTCATCGCGAACAGCACGCTGCCGCTGATGCCGATGCGCCCGTCGGCGAGCGTCACCCTGCCCGCCGCCAGCGGGCCGGCCAGTGCCTTTTCGAGCGAGAGACGCTTCTGCTCCTCGATCTCGCGCTTGTGCACCTCGGCTTCCAGCGTGGTCGCCAGCTGCAGCTGAACGCCGAGCACGCCGACCAGGATGAGGACGAAGGCGCCGAGCAGCCCCGACATCAGGTCGCCGAAGACGGCCCATACCGGCGCGTTGTGTTCGATGCTGGAATCGTCGCGCTCCATGCTCAGACCTCGCCGGCCGTCGACGCCGTTGGCGCCGACAGGCGCTGCCGGTCGTCGACGATCCGCTGCTGCGACATGATGCAGAGGTCGATGATCTCGCGCGCCTGCGCGACGTAATACGCGAGCTGATCGTCGCTTCTCGCCATCGACTTGTCGAGCGTGCCTTCGATGCGCTGCAGCGTCGTCGTCAAGCGCTCGTTCGCCTCGCTGAACAGCTGCACGGAGAGCGCGAAGGCCTCGCTCAGGCTCGCCACCTCGACGGCGCTGCCACCGAGCTGCGCGGCGACGCCGGACAGGCGCGCCGATTCGGCCGCCAGCGTCTCGGCATGGCGCGCGCCGACGCGGTCGAGCAGCTCGCTGGAACTCGCCACCAGCGCCTCGATCGCCGCCTGCTGTTCGCCGGTACCGCGATTGATCGCATCGAGCAGGCCGGAGAGCGTCGCCATGATGCGCGCACGCTCGGCCAGCTGCTCCTGGTCGCGGACGATGCTGGCGCCGAGTTCCTGCCGCAGTTCGCCGATGACTGCGGCCGCGGCGCGCGGTGCTTCGGCGACGGTCTGCAGCAGCCGGGCGACTTCGTCGATGGTCCGGCTGCTCCGCGCCTGCGCTTCGGCACCGATGTCGCGCGCGGTTTGCGCCAGCGTCTGCAGCAGATGCTCGTGCTGCTCACGCGTCTGCGCCTCCACCTCCTGCCACTGTCGCTGCAGCATCGCCGCCGTCGCTGCCAGCGCTTCGCTCATCGCCTGCAAGCGCTGTCGATCCTGCGCCGCCGACTCCGACTGCCATCCGGCATGCGCATCCCTGAGCGTCGCCAGGAGCGATTCGCTGCGCTGCGCGAACGTATCGGTGAAGGCTGCCAGCGCGTCCTGCAGGCGCCGGTTCAGGTTTTGGTTGCTGCGTTCCTGCTGCTCGAGCGCCCGTGTCCAGGTCTCCGACACCGCGCCGACGGTGGTCCCGAAACGCTCGGCGAGCCCGTCGAGCTGTGTCCTCACCGTGTCGGCCAGCTTCTCCTGCAGCGAATTCGTCTCCCGGGCGATCCCGTCCAGCGCCGCCTCGACCGCCGGCTGGATCGTCGCGCCGGCGATGCGCGCGCTTTCGCTCAGGCTCTCCTGCAGCGACCGGCCGACCGCGGACGCCAGATCCGAGTAAAGGCCCTTCGCATCGAGGTAATGGCTCTCCTGATTGGCGAGCAGGCGATCGTTCAACTGCCGGCCCTGCGCTTCCATCTGCGCCATCATCGCCTGCAATTGATTGACCACCTCGGGCAAACCCTGCGCCTGCATCTGCAGCGCCCTGTAGGCTTCGGCACGCTGGTGGCTCAGCGAAAAGCCGCGCAAGTCCCTGGCGATGCGCATGTCGAGCACTTGCGCCGCCTGCTGTCTTTCGCGCCGGCACAGGGCCGAGATCAGCCCGAGCATCGCCGAAGCGGCCACCCCGGCGACCGAGGTACCGAAGGCCACCCCCAGGCCCTTGACCGGAGCCGCCAGCGAGGCGCGGATGGCCTGCAGGTCCGTGCTGCTTTCCAGCGCGATGACCGCCCCGTTGAGGGTGAGCACCATGCCGAGGAAGGTACCGAGCATCCCGAGCAGCACCAGCAATCCGACCAGGTAAGGCGTCAGCGCCGGCCCGGGCAGACCGACGCGCTCACCGTCGATGCGCAGGCGCACTGAGTTCTGCAGCGAGGGCGGCAGCTGGCCAAGCCAGTCGGCAAGATTCGACAGATCGTCGGGGATCGCGGCCAGCGCCCGCGCCAGCGCGGAAGTCGCCTGGCTGAAGCGCAGCAGTTCGAGCGCGCCGGCGACATAGACCGCGCCGATGATCGCGGTCATGCCGAGGGCCAGCGGACTGGAACCGATATAGCCGCTGCCGACCCAGGCCACCGCGAGCAAGCCCAGGGCAAAGGCGCTCAGGGAAATCGTTCTGTTCATCGCTACTTACTCACCTCTTCGTCAGCTCCTTGCCCAGGGCTGCAAGCAGCCCCTCGACCGGCTGCAGGCGCAGATCGAGTTCGGCCAGCAGCACCGACTGCATGTCCTTGCTGAATTCGCCAAGCCAGGCTGCCGGCGTCGCCGCCGACTCTTCCTTCTGCTCGCGCTGCAACTGCGCGAAGCGCTTGGCGAGGAACAACGGCGGCTTCGCCAGCAACTGCTGCTGGCGAGCCGCCAGGGCCTGCTCCAGCACCGCATCGAGGGCAGCCAGTCGCCGCAGCGCCGGCGAGGCGCTGGCCAGCGCAGCGCGCACCCTGGCGCGCAAGGGGGCAATCGCCGCGATCATCTTTCGTTGCTGGGCGAAGTAAGCGCTCTGATAAGCCAGGAAGTCGGACGCGCCCTCAGCGCTCCGCTCCTGACCGGGCAATTCGATCGCCGTCTGGAGCGAGGCCACCGGGCTGAGCGGGCTGAGCACGGCATCCTTGCTTATCGAACCCGCCAGTGCCGCACGCACGCGCGCCAGATCCTCGTGCAAGGCGGCGAACGTCGGCGACAGAGCGCTATCCGGAGAAGCCGAAGCAGTCGCCGCGCCGCCGTTGAGCACTGAGAAGAGCGCGATGGCATCGGTGAAGTCCAGCCACTGGCACATCCTCTCGACGCCGGATTGTCTTGCTTCGGCGACATTCGTCACCGCCAGACCGGCGAGGACGCGAATGAGCGGGGGACTATGAAAACTGGCGGGCGACGAAGCTTTCGTCATGAAGGAAATCGAAATCCAACGGCGAAAGGGGGGCAAGGCTACTACAAAGCGACTGAAAGGTCAGCGCAGCAAGAACCGTCGTCGAGCTGAATGATCTGATCGAGCAGCGCACGCACCTCGGCGAAGCGCGCGTCAGACCAGCGACCCGGAGGATGCGCGCCAGCACCACGAACCGGCGGCACTTGATTCGCGTTTGAAAAATTGTTGTCTGCCAGATCCAAATGGGACTAAGCTAAAATGACTAAGTCAGAGCCGATCCGGAGTTTCCATGCAGACAGTCAACATCCATGAGGCAAAAACCAATCTCTCGCGTCTGATCGAACAGGCTGTTGCAGGAGAGCCATTCATCATTGCCAGGGCGGGCAAACCGCTGGTCAAGGTATCCCGTCTGGATGCTCCGGCTTCGGCGCAGATCAGGCGAGTCGGCTTCATGGCCGGCCAGATTCTGGTGCCGGACGATTTCGACCAGATGGGTGGCGAGGAGATCGAGCGGCTCTTTGGGGATGAGGCGTGAAACTGCTGCTTGATACCCATCTCTTGCTCTGGGCTGCCGGAACTCCCGAACGGCTCTCGGCGGCGACGCGGACGCTGATCGAAGCCCCGGAAAACGAACTGTTCTACAGTGCCGCGAGCCTTTGGGAAATTGCCATCAAGCGCGGACTCGGCAGGAGCGATTTTCAGGTCGACGCGCGCGTCCTGCGGCGAGGTTTGCGCGACAACGCTTACAGCGAGTTGCCGATCAGCAGCGAGCACGCCCTTGCCATCGATTCCCTGCCGCTGATCCACAAAGACCCATTCGACCGTATTCTGATCGCCCAGGCTATGGTTGAGGGCATCATCCTGCTGACGGCGGATGCTCTGGTCGCGCGCTATCCGGGGCCGATACGGCTGGCTTGAAGGATCGGCATCGGGGAAGAGGCACAGATACTGGCTTTGCCGCCGCGAACCTGCGCGGTGCAGAGAAGAATGCCTCTTTTCCTGACGCCGTCCCGGTGCTACAGGGTTCTTGGCAACAACCTTTGCAACTCGCCCTCGCCCATGCCCTCGGGTTACGGTTTCGTCTTTTCGCAACCCGGAGCAGCGAGTACCCGCCGACGCCGCCATCGAATCCTTCATCCAGCGCTGGAGCAAAGCCGGCGGTAGCGAGCGCGCCAACTACCAGCTCTTTCTCACCGAACTCTGCACGCTGCTCGACCTGCCACAGCCCGAGCCCGCCGGCGACGACACGCGCGACAACGCCTGCGTCTTCGAGCGCCGCGTCGTCATGTGCGCGCCCTATGGCAGCGTCAGCAACGGCTTCATCGACCTCTACCGGCGCGGCTGTTTTGTGGCCGAGACGAAGCAGACCGGCAAGGCGCTCGACAGCAGCGGCTGGGACAAGGCGATGCTGCGCGCGCACAACCAGGCCGACCAGTACGCGCGTGCGCTGCCTGCCGACGAAGGCCGGCCGCCTTTCCTGCTGATCGTCGACGTCGGCCGCAACATCGAGCTCTACGCAGAATTCAGCCGCTCCGGCGCGACCTACACGCCCTTCCCGGACGCGCGCAGCCACCGCCTCCGCCTCGAAGACCTGCGCCGCGCCGACATCCGCGAGCGCCTGCGCGCGGTCTGGCTCGACCCGATGAGCCTCGACCCATCACGGCGGTCGGCGCGCGTCACCCGCGTCATCGCGGACCAGCCTCGCGACGCTGGCCCCTTCGCTCGAAGCCGTCGGCCACCTGCCCGCGCGCACCTTCACCGAACTCCTGCAGCGTCTCAGGAACAAGCCCGAGAACTTCGCGCCGATGCTCGAAAACCTCTGGTACACGATGAACGTCGGCGGCTTCTCGCCGATCCTCGAAGGCCGGGTGCTGCGCTTCAACGGCGGGCTCTTCGCCGACGCCAGCCCCAACGCGCTCGACCGCGACCAGCTCGCGCTGCTGATCGACGCGTCCGCGGCCGACTGGCGCTACGTCGAACCGGCGATCTTCGGCACCCTGCTCGAACGCGCGCTCGACCCGCGCGAGCGGCACAAGCTCGGCGCGCACTACACGCCGCGCGCCTACGTCGAACGCCTGGTGCTGCCAACCGTCGTCGAACCGCTGCGCAGCGAGTGGCGCGAAGTGCAGGCCGCCGCGCTCACCTACGAGCAGCAGGGCAAGCTCCGTGAAGCGCTCGCCGAAATCCGCGCCTTCCACCGCGACCTGTGCGCGGTGCACGTGCTCGACGCGCTCGAAAAACTCGGGATGGTGCGCCGCGAAGAAGCCGCCTATCGGCTCGCAGGCTAAGCATGCACGCAAAGCTCGCTCGACACGTAAGGCGTCCGGCGGTGCGCTTCCCTGACACCATGACGCGCATGGTGGCGATGTGGGATCGAAAAAAAGCCCGCTCGGGGCGGGCCTCTTCCGGCGGGATTCCGGGGCTATGCCGGGGAGTGCGTCTTGAGCCAATCGCGCAGGGCGGCGTTCATGCGCGTTTGCCAGCCTTTGCCGGTAGCCTTGAAGGCTGCCACTACATCGGCGTCGTAACGCACGGTCAGTGCCTGCTTGGTCGTTTCGGCTTTCGGGCGACCGCGGGAAAGGGCCTTTCGCAGCGTAGCAGCGCCGTCAGCAGCCGACACCGGCTGCTCGCCGATTTTCCACTCCCCCTGCTCGAAGAAGGCGTCCGTCAGTTCCGGCGCGTCGTCAGGGTCAATCCATGGCTGGGGAGAATTTGGCGATTTCCCGTTCATTGGCTTTACTCATGCTGATGATGCGGCGAGCCTCGCCGCGCGGTGTCCAGACCATGATGACCATCCGGCCATCCAGAATGCCGACAGTGGTAAATCGCGGTTCGCCGTAATCGAAGCGAGCATCTTCCGCCGTCACAGTGACCCCCGCGAAAACCTCGCCAGCGCGGGCGAAATCAAGCCCCCGCTCGGCAAGGTTCTTGCTGGGCTTGTCAGGGTCGAACTCTATCCGTATTCTGGCTCACTGTAGTTACAATAAATCAGGCGATCAATAATTTTTTGTAACTACAAATCAACCAGAGCCGAGCCATGGCAAGATGGATCACGACTGCGCTTTTTGGGGCACTGGCTTGGCAGGTGCGATGGCGCAGCCTAACCCGAACTATCCTTCCCATTCCCTCCAGGCCTCATCGCGGCGGCCTGGTCACGAGACGCCGACGACACTGAGCGCCGGCGTCTCTCAGATCACGCCTCACTTGCTGGTTTCGTGACCGATGACGCCGCCGACAATCGCACCGCCGACGGTTCCGCCTGTGCTGCCGCCGGTCAGGATCGCACCGCCGACGGCACCGACGCCTGCACCGATGGCAGTATTCTGTTGCTTCTTCGTCATTCCGGAACACGCTCCCAGACCAAGCAGCATGGCTGCGGCCAGGATGCTCGCGCTGAATCGTTGTGTCGTCTTCATGGGGTCACCTCTCTCAAACGGGGGTTTGCGCAAGACTCCCCGTGACCACGGTCCGGGGAGGACTCGGGGTCAACGATTGATGCGGCTGATCTTCGTTCCTTCGATCGAGAGGCTGGCCATCAGTCCCTGCTGGTCGAAGATGAAGGCATAGGCATCTTCCTTCAGTGTCGAGGTCGACAGGTTCTTGGCGACGCCTTCATTGACGACGACCACGCTCGGCCCGACACCGATTTCCCATCCCTTCGACTCGTCGAGGTATTGCACTGCCTTGTCGGACATCAGGAAGACGACGTAGCCGTAGGACTCGGCACCGGCCTGCCAGCCCCATGAGGCGGAGACAGAGTTGTAATAAGCGACGCTCTTGCCGTCCTTCTTGAGCACGCCTTCGCCGTAACTGCCGCCGAGGATCAGTCCGGCCTTGATGATCTTGGGAAACACCAGGACCGCGCGTGCGCGCTTGCCGAGGTCTTCGGCCAACGAATTGCCCTTGTAGAGGACGCGCAGCGCCTGTGCCGCGTCCTCGTTCAGCTCTTCGGCTGTTGCCGCGACGGCATTGCTGGCGAAGGCGGCCAGGGACAGCGAGGCCGCAGCCACCAGCATCAGTTTGTGGAAAGTGCGTCGAATGGCGTTCATGTCTTCATCCTCTCGGTGATTTTTCAGTCCTTGCCCCGGGGCATCGGGTAGCGGGTCGTCCCACGCCTTGCCCATGGAGGCAGACACCATGTGCATGGATCCGCCTCACCCGCTGTAGAATATATGCCATTCGGAAATTCCGCAATGCAGCCGTGGCGGCGCGGACAGCGACTGGCAGCGAGCGGCACTCGTCGTCGCGCTGCAATGGCAGCCCCCGGTCGCTAGCTCTGGCGTGACTGGTCGGCAAGGATCTCGTCGAGGCTGGCCCGATCGACGACTTCCTTCTCCAGGAGGAGCTTGGCCAGAACCTCCAGGGTGCCGCGGCTCGCCTCCAGCGTCTTCACCACGCGGGCGTGGGCGTCATCCAGGATCTTCCTGGTTTCGTCGTCGATCGCCTGTGCGGTGCGTTCGCTGTAAGTGGCCTGTTGCTGCGGCACGGGAACGTTGAGAAACAGCGAAGTGCGCGGTTCTTCGAAGGTGGCGAGCCCCAGCGTCTCGCTCATCCCGTAGTGCGTGATCATGTGCCGGGCCATGTCCGTCGCCCGTTGCAGGTCGTTCTGTGCGCCGGTGGAGACGTCGCCGAAGACGATCTCTTCGGCGACGCGACCGCCGAGCAGGACATCGATGCGGTCGAGCAGCTCGCTCTTCTTCATCAGGTAGCGATCCTCGGTCGGGATCTGCTGCGTGTAACCGAGGGCGGCGATGCCGCGCGGGACGATCGATATCTTGCCGACGCGGTCGGCATTGGGGCGCGCCTCGGCGACCAGCGCATGCCCGGCTTCGTGATAGGCGACCGTCTGCTTTTCCATCGGATTGATCAGCCGGTTCTTCTTCTCCAGACCGCCGATCACGCGGTCGATGGCCTCGTCGAAGTCCTGCATGTCGACCGCGTCCTTGCCTATCCGGGCGGCGTGCAGCGCCGCCTCGTTGACCAGGTTGGCGAGGTCGGCGCCCGCGAAGCCCGGCGTGCGCGCGGCGATCAGCGCGAGGTCGACACCGGGCGCCAGCGTGACCGCCTTGCTGTGCACCCTGAGAATCTGCTGGCGCCCCGGCAAGTCGGGACGGTCGATCGCGACGTGACGGTCGAAGCGTCCGGGACGCAGCAGCGCCGGATCGAGGATTTCCGGGCGGTTGGTCGCCGCCATGATGATGACGCCGCTGCTGGTGTCGAAACCGTCCATCTGGACGAGGAGCTGATTGAGCGTCTGCTCACGCTCGTCGTTGCCGCCCATGACCCCCATCCCGCGCGCCTTGCCGAGCGCGTCGAGTTCGTCGATGAAGATGATGCAGGGGGCTTTCTGTGCGGCCTGCTCGAACAGGTCGCGGATGCGCGCGGCACCGACCCCGACGAACATCTCGACGAACTCGGAGCCGCTCAGCGAAAAGAAGGGAACGCCGGCCTCCCCGGCAACCGCTTTGGCCAGCAGCGTCTTGCCGGTACCCGGCGCGCCGACGATCAGCACCCCCTTGGGAATCTTGCCACCCAGCTTGCGGTAGCGTTCGGGAGCCTTGAGGAACTCGACCACCTGCATGAGTTCCTCCTTGGCCTCGTCGATGCCGGCGACGTCGTCGAAGCAGACCCCGGTTCCCTTCTCCATGTAGATCCTGGCGTGGCTCTTGCCGATCGCCATCAGCCCGGCGCCGCCGCCCATGCGTCTCATGACGAATTGCCAGATCGCGACGAAGATGAGCGCCGGCAGGATCCACGAGAGCAGCGTCGCGAACCACTTGCTCTCGACGACGCCGGAGAAGGGGATCTTCGCTGCCTCCAGATCCTGCACCAGCGTCGGGTCGTTCACCCGGATGGTCGAGAAGGGATGTTCTCCCGGCCCCAGCTGCCTGAGGCGCTCGGCCGTCTGCTTTGACACCAGCCCCTCAACCTCTTCGCCGAGCAGCGTCCCCCAGAGTACCTGTTCGCCAAGGACGACGTTCTTCACTTTTTCGGCCTTCACCAGCGCCTTGAATTCGCCGTAGGGCAGCCGATCCAGTTCGCCCCTCATGGAGAAGTTTTGCGCCACCAGGATGACGAACAGCACCAGCATCGAGAGCAGGAAGGCAAGCTGCTGTTTCCGTTCCATGGGGTCACCTGTGTCCGCTCGAGGATCTGATTCCGGCTGCGCCGGAGAACGATCGCGAGCGGAGACGGAAGATCGGGATCGCCGGGCGCGCCCTCCCGGCACTTCAGGATAGCACATCGGTCTATGCCGAAGAAGTGATCGGTTTGAAGTGGCACGCTTTGCTGCCAGAATGTAGCGTACGCGGTCGGGGCTTGGCCGGCGGGGAAGCACGACGCCCACCCTGCTTTCGCCACCGCGTATCGCGCTGCATTCAACCAGGAAAGGGAACCCCATGAGCCAGGAAATCCGCTGGAACGCTCGTTACCAGAACGCCGGTGACGAATACCTGTTCGGCACCGAACCGAACCGCTTTCTCGCCCATCGCGCCGCACTGCTGCAAGGCGGACGCACGGCGCTGTCGATCGCCGACGGCGAGGGCAGGAACTCGGTCTGGCTCGCCGAACAGGGGCTGGAGGTGACTGCAGTGGAGATTTCGGAGGTGGCGCTGAAGAAGGCGAAACGACTGGCGGCAGGACGCGGCCTCAAGGTGGACTTCGTCAAGGCGGACATCCTCGCCGAAGACTGGCCGCCGGCCGAACTGCACGACGCCTTCGACTGGGTGGTCGGCATCTTCATCCAGTTCGTCGGCCCCGAGGGACGGGACCGGCAGTTCGCCGCGCTGAAGCGGGTGACGGCGCCCGGCGGGCGCATCCTGCTCCAGGGCTACACGCCGAAGCAGCTCGACTACCAGACCGGGGGTCCCTCGACGGTCGACAACCTGTACACGGCGGAACTGCTGCGCGAGGCGTTTGCCGACTGGGAGATCGAGGAACTCGTCGACTACGAGGACGACATCGCCGAGGGCAGTGGCCACCGCGGCCGCTCGGCGCTGATCGGCATGGTCGCGCGCAAGCCCTGAGCCTGCCCCTGGCGCCTGTCGTCGCCTGCATTCGCCGGGGCGGGCGCGCCCCGGCGGCAAAACTCACCGATTTCTGCGGGGGAAGGGAACTCCGGAGCCGCCTCGCTCATCTATCCTGAATGCCGAGGCGCAGGCGACCCGTACATGGCGCTTGCCCAGGAAGACCAACGGCCCCGACGAAAGGCGCCATGAACGCAGAAAGAAGACCAGCGGGCCCGGCGGCGTACCTGCCTTACGTCGCTGCGGTCGTCTTCTTTGCCGTCATCAGCATGGCGGTCGCTGCCCTCGCCGTCTGGCAGGAAGTTCGGCTCAACGAAAGACGCGCCGAAACCGCGGTGCACAACATGGCGCTGGTGCTCAGCGAGCAGATCGATGCGCTCGTCGCCCGCAGCGATGCGCTGGTCCAGTCGGCGGCATATTACTACCGGGATATGGAGGCGCAGGGCCGCATCGACCCCAGGCGCCTCAACGCCTTTCTCGACCGCCAACAGGCGCCGTTCCCCGAGATCCTCAACCTGCGCATCCTCGACGCCGCGGGCATCCAGCGCTACGGCTCGGGGGGAGAAATCAGCCTGCTCGATCTCAGCGATCGCGAGCACTTCATCACCGCCCGCGACGACCCCGCAGCCGGTCTGATCATCAACGGGCCGATCTTTTCCCGGATCAGCGCCAGGTGGGTGTTGATCCTTGCGCGCCGGCTCGAGCATGCCGACGGGAGCTTCGCCGGGGTCGTCTACGCCAGCCTCGAAACCGAGAAGCTCGGCGAGTTGCTGTCGCAGCTCGAACTGGGCAGCGGCGGCATGGCCGCCCTGCGCAGCGCGGACATGGCCCTGATCGCGCGCTTCCCGGCGCTGGCAGACGAGACCCAGGGCACGGGAAACCGCTCGGTGTCGCCGCAGTTGCGCGAACTGATCGCGCGCTCCCCGCAAAGCGGCGTCTACCGGGCGATTTCGCCGCTCGACGGCATCGAACGGCTCAATGCCTACCACAAGGCGGGCAAGCATCCTTTCTACGTCCTCGTCGGCCGCGCCACCGGCAGCATCCTCGCCGAATCGAGGACGAGCATCGCGCTCTGGGCTGCGCTCTGCCTTGCCCTCACCCTGCTGGTGGCGGCCGGGGCATGGCGGCTCTTCAACGCCGGCCAGCGCCGGTTGGCCATGGCCGAGTCGCTGCGGCAGGCGAACGAGGAACAACAGGTGATCCTCGACACGGCGACGGTAGGCATCCTCCTCGTCCGGCAGCGGCTCATCACGCGTTGCAACCGCAGGATGGACGAACTGTTCGGCTACCAGGCCGGTGAACTGCTCGGCCAATCGACCGCCGTGCTCTATGCGCAGCAAAGCGATTACCGGGAGGCCGGCCGGAAAATCACGGAGGGTATCGCCCGGGAGCCGTATCGCGAGGAACTTGAACTGTTGCGCAAGGACGGCAGCCGCTTCTGGGCGCGCGTGATGGCACAAGCCATCGACCGTGACGACCCCGGCAAGGGCGTCGTCGGGACGATCGAGGACATCTCCGTCGAGCGGGCGGCGATCGCCGAGATGGCGAGGGCGCGCACGCTGGCCGAAGACGCTGCGCGCAGCAAGGCCGATTTCCTCGCCAACATGAGCCACGAGATTCGCACGCCGCTGAACGCGGTGATGGGAATGACGCATCTCCTGCAGAAGACTCCGCTGACGCCGCAGCAGTCCGATTACCTGCGCAAGATCCACGGATCGAGCAAGCACCTGCTCGGCGTCATCAACGACATCCTCGATTTTTCAAAGATCGAGGCCGAGAAGATGGTCGTCGAGCGCATCGAGTTCGAACTGGATCGGGTCCTCGACGGGGTCGCCGCGCTGATCGCCGAAAAGGCCGGCAGCAAGGGACTCGAACTGGTGATCGATGTCGGCGAGGACGTCCCCAACCGCCTGCTCGGCGATCCCCTGCACATCGCGCAGGTGCTGACCAATTACGCCAACAACGCGGTCAAGTTCACCGAGCGCGGAGAGATCGACATCGAGGTCCGGCTCGCCGAGCAGCGCGACGACGAACTGCTGTTGCGTTTCTCGGTGCGCGACACCGGGATCGGTATCAGCGAGGAAGGGCGCGGCCTGCTGTTCCGGAGTTTCCAGCAGGCCGACAGCTCGACCACCCGCCGCTACGGTGGCAGCGGGCTCGGCCTAGTCATCGCCAAGCGCCTGGTCGAACTGATGGGCGGCGAAGTCGGATTGGACAGCGTTCCCGGGCAGGGATCGACTTTCTGGTTCACCGCACTTCTGGGCAAGGGCGAGGAAACGCGGCCGCGTCTGCAGCCGATTCCCGACCTGCTCGGCCGCCGCCTCATGGTCGTCGACGATTGCGAACACGTGCGCAACATCATCGCGGCGATGTTGCGCTGCATGGGCTTCCGGGTCACCGCGCTCGCCTCCGGCGCCGAGGCGCTGGCCGAACTGGCGCGGGCCCGGGAGGCGAGCGCTCCCGGCGACGCCTACGCGCTGGCCTTCATCGACTGGCAGATGCCGGAGATGGACGGCATTGCCACCGCGCGCGCGATCCGCAGTCGCCTGGGGCCGGACCTGCCGCTGGTGATGATGACCGCTTATGGCCGGGAAGGACTGGCCGAAGACGCCGAAGCACTCGGGGTGCGCGAGATCCTGCTCAAGCCGATGAGCCCGTCGCTGCTCCTCGACACGATCATGCGCGCGCTCGGCGCCGGATCACGGCAGCGGCGCGAGGAGTTCACCGCCACGCCCAGCGACAGCTCAGTCCTGGTCGGCGCCCGTGCCCTGCTGGTCGAGGACAACGAGCTCAACCAGCAGGTCGCGATCGAACTGCTGCAGGAACTCGGCATGGTCGTCGATCTCGCCGAGAACGGATCCGTCGCGCTGGCCATGGTGCAGCAGGGCAGTCATGACATCGTGCTCATGGACATGCAGATGCCCGTGCTGGATGGACTCGCTGCGACGCGCGCCATGCGCAAGCTGCCTGGCCTGCAGGCATTGCCGATCGTTGCGATGACGGCCAACGCACTGCCCGGCGACCGCGAACGCTGCCTCGAAGCAGGGATGAACGATCATCTCGCCAAGCCGATCGACCCCGGCGTTCTGGCCAGCAAGCTGCTGCAATGGATCAGGCGCCCGCCCGCAGCAGGGGCCGGCACGGCCGTGGACAGGGCGCCACTGCCGGCGCCGCCGGCCGGCGCACTCGAACGGCTGGCCGGGTTCGGCGGACTCGACGTGCACGCCGGACTGCGCCAATGCCTGGGACGCGAGCAGCTCTATCTCTCGCTGCTGGCGAAATTCGTGGATGCCGAGGCCGACGCGGCGACGCGCATCGGCGACGCGATCGGCGCCGCCGACTGGGCCCTGGCCGAACGCGGCGCGCACACGCTCAAGGGCGCTGCCGCCCAGATCGCCGCCGGCACGGTCCGTTCGCTGGCCGAACAGCTCGAGCACGCCATCCGCAACCGCCTGCCCGTGGCAATCCTCGAGGAACTGCGCGCGCAAGTGCTCGCCGAACTGCTGCCGCTGATCGCCGCGATCGCCGCGGCGCTCGCGCCCGCAGACGCCACGCCGGCGGCACCGGCCCTGCCGCGCTTGCGCGAAAGCTGCACGCGCCTGGCGCAACTGCTGCGCGACGACGACTTCAGCGCCGGGAAGTTCCTCCGCGATGAACAGCAGTCCCTGCGCCCGGCACTGGGCGACGCGTTCCGGCGCATCGCCGCCGCGATCGAAAACTTCGACTTTTCCACCGCACTGGAACAGCTGCGCGCGGCAGCAAGCGTCCACGGCATCGAGCTGTGAGCCGACACGGGCCGTCCGCGGACAGCCCGCTGCGCTACCCGACTACAGCGGCCGCCTGACCGACAGCGCGCCGCGCACCTCGCCGGCGTGATAGCCGGTGGCCCGGTCGTCGGGATAATCGCGCGCCAGCGCCGCCTTAAGTTCGTCGGAGAGCGTCGCCGCGGGGCCGTGGCACTGCACGCACACCGGCGCGACCGGCAGCGCCTTCATGTAGCGCAGCGAGCGCTTGCCGTCGCCGTCGCTGACCACTTCCGACACTTCCATCTGCTCGGGCTTCTCGCCGTTCGCGGCGCGGACGTTGAACAGCGCGAGCTGCTTCGCTTCCCACGCATCGGGCGTACCCGTCACCGCATTGCGCGTCTTCAGGCTGACACGCTTGATGTTCCAGCCGGTCTGCTGGCGCATCTCGTGCAGCAGCGCCGGCGCCTCGACACGACAAACCGGAATCGCGCCGGCAGTCCCCTTGGCGGCAACCGCCGACTGCATCGCACCGACGACCTTCGGCAGCAAGGGCAGCGCGGTCTTCTTCGTGTCGGCGAGCACCGCGTCGATATCCTGCGCGAGCGCAAGATCGGCCGCTGCGAGCAGGGAACAGAGCAGAACAAGGGATTTGAACTTCATCGCGCACCTGGTGAATAAGAAAACTCTGATGCTACCGCAAAAGCCAGGTTGAAGTCATGGCTTGCGCATAAGGAATGAGGCCTGCCTTCCCCGCGTGCTCTAGATTGTCATATATGGAAGTCAGTGGAGGACGATGATGAAGCACGCGATCGACCCGGAATTCCTTGCCCTGCTCGACGAGATCAGGGAAGAGGTGCGCAGCACCCGGCACCTGACCGGCAGGAGTACGCTGGCGCCGCGCGTGCTCGATGCTTTCCGTCAGGTACCGCGGCAGGCCTTCGTTCCCGACGGACTGCAATGGGCCGCCCATCAGAACAGGCCGCTGCCGATCGGCCACAGCCAGACGATCTCGCAGCCATTCATCGTCGCGCTGATGAGCGACCTGCTCGATCCACAGGCAGACGACGTGATCCTCGAAATCGGCACCGGCTCGGGCTACCAGGCCGCCGTCCTGTCGCGGCTGGTGAAACAGGTGTACTCGCTGGAGATCATCGAGGAACTCGCGCGCAATGCGCGTAGGCGGCTGCAAGGCCTCGGCTACGCCAACGTCACGGTCGGCATCGGCGACGGGAATCTTGGCTGGGCCGAGCACGCGCCCTACGACGGCATCATCGTCACGGCGGCCGCGACCCGGGTCCCGGCGGCGCTCCTCGAACAACTCAAACCGGGGGGCAAGCTGGTGATTCCGGTGGGCGACCGCTTCTGGGGACAGGACCTGCGCGTGATCAGGAAGGACGAGTCCGGCCACATCGAGGACCGCTCGGTGCTGCCGGTCATCTTCGTCCCGCTGACCGGGCGCACCGATCTTCCGGAGCCCGAAGCCCCGCGCTGACCGGCACGGGCCGTCGCAGCGGGGAGCGCGTCTTCATTGACGTGAAGCAGCAGTGGGGCGGTTCCGCATTCGGGCCTGCCGGCCCTCCCACGAGAGGCCGGTGCCGTACCGGGCTCAAGGCGTCTTCTGGTAGGTGCCGACGAGCTGGGCTTCGGCGAGGATGTGGCCGCGCATCGCATGTTCGAGCTGTGCCTTGGTCGGCCGGTTCAGGTCGGGCAGCACGAGGTCGAGCGCGTAGAGCTTGTGGAAATAACGATGCCGGCCGATCGGCGGACAGGGACCGCCGTAGCCGGTGCGCTGCCAGTCGTTGCTGCCCTCGAGGGTGGCGGCGGGCAGCGAGTGGACAGCCTCGGGCAGACCGTCGCTGCCGACGGGAAGGTTGTAGAGCAGCCAATGGACCCAGGTCCTTTGCGGCGCGGCAGGATCGGGAGCATCGGGATCGTCGACGATGAGGACGAGGCTCCTGGCCTTGGCTGGGATGCCTGCCCAGGCGAGCGGCGGCGAGACGTTCATGCCCTGGCAGGTGTAGCGCCCGGGAATCTCCCCGTGATCGGCAAAGGCAGTCGAACTGATGCTGAGTGTCATGCGCTCCTCACTGGCGTGGGCAAAGGCGGACACGATGCCCGACAGGCAAAAGGTCACCAGGCGCCGGAACCCGGAGCGCCACGCCGGCGCGTTCGCGGTGTCGGGCATGGGTTGCCTGGCGCGCTACTTGCGGACATGGACACGGTTGGCCTGCGCGCCCTCGCCGCCCGCCTCAGCCAGGAAAACGACCTCGTCGCCGATCGCGAGCGCGTCGAAGTCCGGATGGACGACATTGTAGCGGTGGAAATAATACTCGGCACCGTCGGCATCCTCGATGAAGCCGTAGCCCGCGTCGGCAAAGAGGCGGGCGATGCGCCCGTGTGCTTCCTGCTCGTGGCTCTTGACGTCACCGCGCTGGCGGCGGACGAAATCCTCGAGCTTGCGCCGCGCGTGATCGAAGGCATCGCGGATCGCCACGTAGATGTCCTCGGCGTTGTCGCGATTGACGACGATCTCGCTGCCGGGAACGGTGAGGTCGACACGCACGTTGTACAGCTTGCCCTGATGCTTGTGTCTGCTGATGACCGCCGCAGTGACGCGGCAAGCCATGATGTTCTCGCAATAGGTGTCGAGTCTGTCCACTTTCTCCCGGATGGCGGATTCGATGGCCTCCGAGCGGGCCAGGTCCCGGAATACGATCTGGGTGGGTAGCTTCATCATGTCCCCTTCGCATGTTGCCCGCCCTGCGCCAGGCTTCTTCGTCGCGCACCCGGCGGGACTCGTTCAGGAAGCGCGTGCCTGCATGCCTGACAAGGCGCGCGTCGGTCGGCCGCGCTGCACGGGATCGAGCCGATGCCTGCAGGCAGCTTCAGCTGCGCGCAGCGTTGCCGGACAGAGACTGACGGATCTGTGCCTCGGCGGCCAGCCAGTCTTCTTCGGGTGATCCGCCCTGAAAGCCACGCCGCTCGGCGATGTAGTACGCCGCTTCGGCGACGTGACGGAGGATCTCATCGTCGGCAAGGGAGGCTGCGCTGCACCCTGCGGACTGCGCCGATTCACAATCCGACTGCGCCGTCGCACTGCGCTTGCGCACGCGTGTCGGTTTGACTTCGCTGCTGGCCCTGGACGCGGTCTTCGCGGGAGAGTTGGTCTGCTTCGTCATGATGTCGACTCCGGAGAAAGGGTTGGCGGAAAATCCTCGGTCCTCGTGGCTGCACGAAAACGGCTAGCCGATGGCTGCCCCGGCGAGCCGGGCGAAGCCGATGATAGCACCAGAAAAAATAATGACAATGCTCTTTTCCGATTCTATCGACATTCTCGCCCGGTGATCGGTGGCGTCACCCGGCAGCGGGACATGAGCTCTGAGCAGGCCCGCATGCGCTACGCTATGTGCTGGCGATCGAGGTCGCCCCAAGCCGCACGTCATCAACCCAGCAGGAGGATCATCATGACAAACCCTCGCCCCGTGGACAACGGAGTCTCCCCCCTCTTCGTCGAGCGCTGGTCGCCGCGCGCCTTTGCCGACGCGCCGATCGACGATGCGCAGTTGTCGACCTTGTTCGAGGCGGCGCGCTGGGCGCCCTCGGCCTACAATGCACAACCCTGGCGCTTCATCTACGCGCGTCGGGACAGCGCCGAGTGGGCGACCTTCCTCGGACTGCTGGTCGACTTCAACCGCTCTTGGGCGCAACATGCGTCGGCCCTGGTCGTCGTCGTTTCGGCGACGCAACTCGTTCCGCCCGGTCAGGCGGAAGCGGTACCGAATGCGAGCCATTCCTACGATACGGGAGCGGCCGCGGCCTACCTGTCGCTGCAGGCGAGCCTCGCCGGCTGGCACGCGCACACGATGGGCGGCTTCGACCGGGACCAGGCGCGTGTGGCTCTCGGCGTTCCGGAAGGCTTTGCGCTCGAGTCGGTGATCGCCATCGGCAAGCTCGGTGAGCGCGACACGCTGCCGCCGGTGCTGCGCGAACGCGAGCTGCCGAGCCCGCGCAAGCCGCTCGCCGCCTTCGTCGCCGAGGGCAGGTTCGGCTTTCCCGAAGCGGAGGGCTGAAACCGAGAGGCCCCGCCTCCCCGCCGCGCCGTTCCAGCCCGGAGCGCGGCGGCGATGGCGCGCCGCGAGCGCCAGTTCACTCGTAGCGCAGGAAATGCTCGGCCAGCGCGTCGGCGCCGGCACGTTCGATCAGGCCGTCGATCTCCTCGCAGAGCGAGTCGTCCTCGTCTTCGTCGAGCACTCCGTCACCGACCAGGCGGGTCAGCAGGCCGTTGCTCATCGCTTCCCGCACCGTGCCCAGGGTTGCGACGTACTCGCGGTTTTCGTCGTTCATCACGCTCTCGATCACCCGCGAGAGCGGTTCGCTGGCGCTGACGGGCAGGAAGTCGACGGCGAGCGCATCCTCGCCGTACTCTTCGATCAGCGCGTCGAGTTCGTGGACGTCGGCTTCCATGGCATCGAAGCCCTGCATGCCTTCGCCAGCGCCTGCCGACTCGGGAAGCAGGCTGCCCAGCAGCTGGCGCAACTGGCGGAGGGTGATCGGCTGTTCGACCTCCGGGTCGTTGCACTGGCTTTCGATGAACTCCGCCAGGCGCGTGCTGACGCGCTGCGCGGTATCGATCGGATTGCGTGCCATCATCATCTCCCTGGATCTCGGTCAATGGGATTGCGCCCGGCGGCAGGCTGCAGGCTCCCGCAGGCGCGCCCGCGGATGCGGAGCGCCTGCG
Source organism: Rhodocyclus purpureus (assembly GCF_016653115.1). Classification (GTDB taxonomy): domain Bacteria; phylum Pseudomonadota; class Gammaproteobacteria; order Burkholderiales; family Rhodocyclaceae; genus Rhodocyclus; species Rhodocyclus purpureus. The sequence continues at coordinate 17,949 of NZ_NHRX01000061.1, read as the reverse complement.
GGAGCGCGCCCGCGCGCAGCGCAAGGCCGGCAGGGTGCGCGCGGCGGGCGAAGTCGGGCCAGGCGCTCAATGCGCCCTCTCCTGCCCGGAACGATCGTATTCTCCAGCCAGTGCGGTCGGGCAGAAGACGAGCGTCAGCCGCGCGTGGCCGGAGCCGTCGAGAAGGTTGAGGAACAGCTTGCCGACGAAGGCTTCGCCGTCCTTGGCGAGCGCCCGAAACTCGCGACCGATGCGGCAGCGATGACGCAGGTGCGGATTCGGCTGCCCCTTCTCCAGCAGCCTGGATCCTGCCAGTTCCGGCAGCAGCAAGGCGATCTGCTGACCGACCAGTTCGCTGCGCCGGTACTTGAAGAGTTCTTCGGCGGCAGCATCGCAATCGCGGATGAAGCCGTCACCATCGAGCGTCAGGAAGGCTGCCTCCGACCTTTCCTCGCTGGTCAGAAGGCCGGGTACGGAAGCGCTGCGGCGCGCCGGAGCGGGCGAAGACAGGAACGATGGGGTCATTGCAGCCTCCCCGCACTGCGCCGGATCATGACCCCGCCGGACAGCGGATGACCACGGGTGAAGTCATCCGCCGGTTTCTTCTCGTCGCGCTGTTTTCCCTCAGGTCTCACTTTGATCTCCAATCCAGGTTGAAGGCCGATCGGCCGGAAGAGAACATTGCGAAGGGAAACGGGAGCAACTTGGCAGTTATTACAAAATCATAAAACCCCTTCGCCCACTCACGTATAGCATATATTCGTTACAAATTCTCGCACGGCGGGCGCAGGAACCCCGCCCCCGCCGTGGATGGAGAAGGCCGGCGGCAGCGATGCGGGTGTTCAGAGGTAGGGCGCGAACAGGCGGCCGACATCGATGCGCGCACGCAGGCGCGAGGCGAGCATGAAGACGCCGGCGAGCTTGCGCTGCATCAGCAGCATCTCGGTCGGCGGCGGGCTGGCGAAGCCGTTCTCGACGTACTGGTCGCGACCGCTGCGGTAGGCGCGCCCGAACAGGTCGGAGTTGCCGAAGTCGTAGGGACCGACATGGCGCATCGGTTCGCTCGACAGCAGCATGATGTCGATGACGCCCTCGACCTGTGCCGGCGAGTCGCGCTCGCCGATGAAACCGACGCGCATGCCGGTCTCGCGCAGGCGCTTGCGGTCGCGGTCGCGCAGGCCGCGACCGAGCTCGCGCAGGATCTCGACGAGTTCCGGGTCGACCGGCTGCGTCGCACCGAAATCGAGCAGCGCGATGCGGTCGCTGGCCGCGTCGTAGAGGTAATTGGCGAAATTCGGATCAGTCTGCATCAGGCGGAACTCGAACAGCTCGCGCAGCGCCAGCCGCGCCAGCGCTTCCGCGATGCGGTCGCGCAGGGCCTGCGGATGCGCGCCCTGCGCCAGCTGGTCGATCGAGATGCCGGCGGCGAACTCGGTGACGAGGATGCGCGGCGTCGACAGGTCCGCCTGCAGCCTGGGCACGCTGAGCAGCGGGTCGTCGCCGATGCAGTCGCGGTAGGCGGTCAGCAGGCGCGCCTCGGCGACGTAGTCGGTTTCCTCGTGCAGTTGCTGGCGCGCGCGCTCGAGGATCGGCGCCGGATCCCAGCCGGCGGGGACCAGCCCGGGCAGCCTGGCGATCAGCGCGACGTTGGCGATGTCGCTGTCGATGCTGTCACGCACACCGGGGTACTGGATCTTGACCGCCAGCGTGCGCCCGTCGTGCGTCTCGGCACGATGCACCTGGCCGATCGACGCGGCAGCGATCGGGTTGAACGAGAAGCGCCGGAAGCGCTCCTGCCAGCCCGCTCCCCACTCCTCGTCGAGCACCCCGGCGAGCTGCGGCAGCGGCATCGTGTGCGCGCTGTCGCGCAGGCTGGCGAGCAGCTGCGCGAATTCCGGCGGCAGCACGTCCTTGCCGTCCATCGACATCAGCTGGCCGACCTTCATCACCGCACCGCGCATCTTCGACAGCCGCTCGGCCAGGCGACGCGCGTTGTCGGGGGTCAGCATCAGTTGCGAGAGCTGCGGCTTCTGCCCGCGCGCGAGCTGCGCCAGGCCGTCGGCGGCGGCAGCCGCCGCCATCTCGCCGACGGCGCGACCGAGGTGCAGGAAGCGGCGGCTGCGCCCACGCGGCACCGGCGCACTCGGGCCAAACTGTCTTTCATCCATCACGAAAAATCTCCGGAACCTCTCCCACCCTCGTTCGCGGCTGCCGCCGCTCCCACCGGGATTGCTCACGCGCCGTCGGCCTGCCGTGGGCGGGCCGGCAGGCCCGAGGCAGACCCGAATCGGGGACGTACATCAGCGCAGCCGGGCCATCAGCGCCTGCATCGCCGCCGCCGCGCCGAGCGGCAGATGATAGTCGACGCGCCGCGACAAGGGCGTTACGTGCGGGTTGATCTCGACGGTCGGCACGCCGGCCCGGATCGCCCACAGGACAGGCTCCTTGATGTACGGGAAGACACTCGAGGTGCCGATGGTGAACACCATGTCGAAACCGCGCTGGATCTCGCCGACCAGGCGCTCGATCGCGCCCTCGGGCAAGGCCTCGCCGAAAAGGACGACCTTCGGCCGCAGCACCGCGCCACAGCGCGGACAAGGCGGCGGCAGCGGACGGCCCTCGAGGCTCTCGATGGACTCCTCCCAGCTGCAGGCAGTGCACTGCAACTCATGGACGCTGCCGTGCACCTCGATCACGTTGCGGCTGCCGGCCTGGCGGTGCAGACCATCGACGTTCTGCGTGAATACCAGCGTGCGCGGAACGCGTTGCTCGAGCGCGGCGATCGCCCGGTGCGCCTCGTTCGGTGCGGCGCCGCGACACGCCTCCTCGATATGCGCGAGGTACTTCCAGGTGAGATCGGGACGCAGCGCAAAGACCTCGCCCGAGAGCACCTCCTCGATCGCCAGGCCCTCCTCGGTCGTCCCTTCGTTGTAGAGGCCGCTGACGCCGCGGTAGGTGGGCAGGCCGGAGTCGGCGGAGATGCCGGCGCCGGTGATGAAGAGCAGGCTGCGGGCGCGGCCCAGTTTCTCGGCGACGGCGTCGAGCGCCGTCTCAATCGATCGTGTCATGCTCGAATTCACCGCCAATACACAAAATAAAGCTTATCAAAACACAAAAAAACATTAACTTTAAATAAACAACAATCTCTCCTAGACTCTCGCCATCGATCGCAGCAACAGTACCCGAGGACAAGCACGATGAGCCTTCCCCGTCAGACCGCCAGCAATCACAGGCCGCAGATGCCGCTGCGTGCGGTGATCTTCGACGTCGATGGCACGCTCGCCGAAACCGAACTCGGCGGACACCTGCCGGCCTTCAATCAGGCCTTCGCCGAAGCCGGTCTCGACTGGCACTGGTCGGCGGAAGAGTACCTGGGACTGCTCGCGGTGACCGGCGGCAAGGAGAGGATCGCGCATTATGCACGCAACAGCGCGCCGGAATTCGTCCAGCGTCCGGATTTCGCCGACGCGGTCGCCCGCCTGCACCGGCGCAAGACCGAGCTCTACGCCGAACGTGCCGCCGCCGGGGCGATCGCGCTGCGCCCCGGAATCCGCCGCCTGCTCGACGAGATTACCGCCGCCGGCCTCGTCGCGGCAATCGCGACCACCACCTCGCCGGACAGCGTGCGTGCGCTCCTCGTCGGGCAGCTGGGTGAGGACGGTCCGGCCCGCTTCGCGTTCATCGGCGCCGGCGACGTCGTCTCGAGCAAGAAGCCGGCGCCCGACATCTACCTGCACGTGCTCGAAGCACTGGGCCTTGCCGCCGGCGAATGCCTGGCGATCGAGGACTCGGCAGTCGGCAGCGCCGCAGCGCGCGCAGCCGGCATTCCCTTCGTCGTCACCGCGCACGCCGGCACCCGCGGCGAGGACTTCAGCGGCGCCCTCGCCGTCGTCGATGGATTGGGTGACGAAGGGCAGCCGGCGCGCCCGCTCGCCGGCATGGTCGCCGCCGGCGACCGCGTCAGCCTCGCCGACCTCGTCGCCTGGCACGCCGCCGCCAGCCACTAATTTTCCATCAATACCTTGACATTATTTCCGCCCTTTCGGCCATAATGGCCACGATGCCCGCAAGGGCTTTCAGAACACCCATCACGGAGACCAGAAGCATGGACCAGTCGAACCGCTACGCGAACCTCTCCCTCAAGGAAGAAGACCTGATCAGGAATGGTGGCCACGTCCTCTGTGCCTACCACTTCAAGCCGAAGGCCGGCTACGAGCCGGTGGCGACCGCCGCGCACTTCGCCGCCGAGTCCTCGACCGGCACCAACGTCGAAGTGTCCACTACCGATGACTTCACGCGCGGCGTCGATGCGCTGGTCTATGAGGTCAAGGAACGTCCCGACGGCGACTTCCTGATGAAGATCGCCTACCCGGTGGCGCTGTTCGACCGCAACATCACCGACGGTCGCGCCATGATCGCCTCGTTCCTGACGCTGACGATCGGCAACAACCAGGGCATGGGCGACGTCGAGTACGCCAAGATGCACGACTTCTGGGTGCCGCCCGCCTACCTGCAGCTGTTCGACGGTCCCTCGGTGAACATCCGCGACATGTGGCGCGTGCTCGGCCGCCCGCAGGAGAACGGCGGCATGGTCGTCGGCACCATCATCAAGCCCAAGCTCGGCCTGCGCCCGCAGCCCTTCGCCGACGCCTGTCACGAATTCTGGCTCGGCGGCGACTTCATCAAGAACGACGAGCCTCAGGGCAACCAGACCTTCGCCCCGTTGAAGGAGACGATCCGCCTCGTCGCCGACGCGATGCGCCGCGCGCAGGACACGACCGGCGAAGCCAAGCTGTTCTCGGCCAACATCACCGCCGACGACCCCTTCGAGATGATCGCGCGCGGCGAGTACATCCTCGAGACCTTCGCCGAGAACGCGCACCACGTCGCCTTCCTGGTCGACGGCTACGTCGCCGGTGCCACCGCGGTGACCACCTGCCGCCGCTACTTCCCGAGCCAGTTCCTGCACTACCACCGTGCCGGCCACGGCGCCGTCACCAGCCCGCAGTCGAAGCGCGGCTACACCGCCTTCGTGCACTGCAAGATGTCGCGCCTGCAGGGCGCTTCCGGCATCCACACGGGGACCATGGGCTTCGGCAAGATGGAAGGCGAAGCCTCCGACCGCGCCATCGCCTACATGCTCGATCAGGACGTCGCCGAAGGCCCCTACTTCCGCCAGGAATGGCAGGGCATGAAGTCGACCACCGCGATCATCTCCGGCGGCATGAACGCGCTGCGCCTGCCCGGCTTCTTCGACAACCTCGGCCACTCGAACGTGATCCAGACCTCCGGCGGCGGCGCCTTCGGGCACAAGGACGGCGGTGCCGCGGGTGCGCGCTCGCTGCGCCAGGCGCACGACGCCTGGCAGAAGGGGATCAACCTCATCGACTACGCCAAGGACCACCCCGAGCTCAAGGGCGCCTTCGAGTCGTTCTGGTTCGACGCCGACAAGCTCTACCCGGGCTGGCGCGAACAGCTCGGCTTCAAGGGCTGAGCGAGGCAGGCGACGGCGATGAACGGGCAGCGTGACGGCAGCGGCGAGGACTGCGTGCTCAGGCGCAGCTTCGCGGCTGCCGCCGCTCCCACGAGCAAGGGTCTGGCGCCCTCGTGGGAGGGCCGGCAGGTCCGAATCGGGCACTGCGCATGCTGGGATCCGGGCATGAGCCATGCCGTCGCCGGGCTAAAGCTCCCCGGCGAGGTAGCCCGGCGCGCGTTCGCGGATGAAATCCCAGAACGCGGCCAGCACGGCCGTCTGCCGCTTGCTGCGCAGGCGGACGAGGTGCCAGTGGCGCAGGACCGGCGTGTCGGCGACGTCGAGGATCGCCAGCCGGCCGGCGGAGAGTTCGAGGCCGAGCGTGTGGCGCGAGACGAAGCCCAGGCCCAGTCCCGCGACCACCGCCTGCTTGATCGCATCGTTGCTGCCCATCTCCATGCCGATCGATGGACGCTGCGCGTGCGCGGCGAAGAATTCCTCCATCGCCGAACGCGTTCCCGATCCGGACTCGCGCGCGATCAGCGGCTCGGCCGCCAATTCGTCGACGCCGATGCCGCGCCGGGAAGCGAGCGGATGCGCGGCGCTGGCGATGAAGACCAGCGGGTTCGGCGCCAGCACCGTCGCCTCGACGTCGAGGTCGGCTGGCGGCCGGCCCATGATGGCGAGGTCGACCGCGTTGCCGGCGAGCAGCCGAAGCACGGCTTCGCGGTTGTCGATCAAAAGGCGCAGGCGGACTTCCGGGTTCACCGTGCGGAACTGCGACAGGAGCGCCGGCGCGAAGTACTCGGCGGTGCTCACCGCGGCGACGGCAACGCGACCGCCGCCACGCAATGCGGCCAGCGCCTCGTCGGCTTCGTCGAGCGCGCGCTGGATGCGGGCGACCTGTTCGACCAGCACTTCGCCGGCCTCGGTGAGGAAGACGCGCTTGCCGATGCGTTCGAACAGCTCGCTGCCGGCGACTTCCTCGAGCTGGCGGATCTGCAGCGAGATCGCCGCCTGCGTGAGGTGCAGTTCCTCGGCGGCGCGCGCGAAGGACAGCCGCCTGGCGGCGACGGAGAAGATCTGCAGCTGGCGCAGGGTGGCGTGACGAAGGCTCGGGTTGCGCATGGAGGGCCTTTCCGGCAAGTTCCGGAGCGGAGGGCGGCGCCTGCGGGCGCTGCTAAAAAGGATTTGCGGCCAACGCGAACACGGGTCGCGCTGGATTTGACTCGTTCAGCCACGCCGGCCTGGCGCGGCACAGAGGGGAGATAGAAGAATGTTATTCGGACGCACCAACGTCAACAAGTTCCTGGTCGAGGAACAGCGGCGCAACCCGGCGCTCGCCGGCGACTTCTCGATGCTGGTCAGCGACATCGTCCGCTCGTGCAAGGCGATCTCGCACGGCGTCTCGCGCGGCGCGCTCGCCGGCGTCCTCGGCGACGCGGGCAGCGACAACGTCCAGGGCGAAGCGCAGAAGAAGCTCGACGTGCTCGCCAACGATGCCTTCCTGCACCACTGCGAGTGGGGCGGCCACCTCGCCGCGATGGCGTCCGAGGAGATGGACGACATCTACCCGATCCCCGCCGGCAACCCGCGCGGCGACTACCTGCTCGTCTTCGACCCGCTCGACGGCTCGTCGAACATCGACGTGAACCTCTCGGTCGGCAGCATCTTCTCGATCCTGCGCTGTCCGGGCGACATCGCCAAGCCGACGGTCGAGGACTTCCTGCAGCCGGGAACGCAGCAGGTCGCCGCCGGCTACGCGATCTATGGACCGGCGACGATGCTGGTGCTCACCGTCGGCAACGGCGTCCATGGCTTCACCCTCGACGACGAGATCGGCGAATTCCTGCTCACCCACCCCGACCTGAAGATCGCGCCGGAAACGAAGGAATTCGCGATCAACACCTCGAACGAGCGCTTCTGGGAACCGCCGGTGCGCCGCTACGTCGAGGAATGCCTGGCCGGCAAGACCGGCGAGCGCGGCAAGGACTTCAACATGCGCTGGATCGCGTCGATGGTCGCCGAGGTGCATCGCATCCTGATGCGCGGCGGCGTCTTCATGTACCCGCGCGACAGCAAGGACCCGAGCAAGCCCGGCCGCCTGCGCCTGATGTACGAAGCGAGCCCGATGGCGATGATCATCGAGCAGGCCGGCGGCCGTGCCTCGACCGGCCGCACCGACCTCCTCAAGATCAAGCCCGACGCGCTGCACCAGCGCGTGCCGGTGATCTTGGGCTCGCGCAGCGAAGTCGAACGGCTGATCCGCTACCACGACGAATACGACCGCGGCGAGGACAAGCCCTTCACTTCCCCGCTGTTCGCCGAGCGCTCGCTGTTCGCGGGCGGTGACTGAGCCCCGTCGCCACGCCCGTCCACGACTGCCACCCAACCGTTTCCGCCAAGTTCAGGAGAGCATCCCATGTCCGTCAAGCACCCGGTCATCGCCATCACCGGTTCGTCCGGCGCCGGCACCACCTCGGTCACGCGCACCTTCGAGAACATCTTCCGCCGCGAGAAGATCAACGCCGCGATCATCGAGGGCGATTCCTTCCACCGCTACGACCGCGCCGCGATGAAGGCCAAGATGGCCGAAGCGGCCGCGTCCGGGAACAACCACTTCAGCCATTTCGGCCTCGAAGCCAACCTGCTCGAAGAACTCGAAGCCCTCTTCCGCGGCTACGGTGAGACCGGCCGCGGCAAGGCGCGGCACTACATCCACGACGAAGGCGAGGCGCAGCGCTACGGCTCGCCGCCGGGAACCTTCTCGGAATGGGAAGACCTGCCCGAGAACACCGACCTGCTCTTCTACGAGGGCCTGCACGGCGCGGTGAAAACCGAAAAGATCGACGTCGCCCGCCACGCCGACCTGCGCATCGGCGTCGTCCCGATCATCAACCTCGAATGGATCCAGAAGCTGCACCGCGACAAGGCGATGCGCGGCTACTCGACCGAGGCCGTCGTCGATACCATCCTGCGCCGGATGCCCGACTACGTGAACATCATCACGCCGCAGTTCGCGGAAACCCACGTCAACTTCCAGCGCGTGCCGACCGTCGACACCTCCAACCCCTTCATCTCGCGCGACATCCCGAGCCCCGACGAGAGCTTCCTGGTGATCCGCTTCGCCAACCCGCGCGGGATCGACTTCCCCTACCTGCTCAGCATGCTGCACGACTCCTTCATGTCGCGCCCGAACACCATCGTCTGCCCCGGCGGCAAGATGGGCCTGGCCATGCAGCTCATCTTCACGCCGATGCTGCTGCAGCTGATGGATCGGAAGCGGCGGGCGCTGTAGCCGGCACACCGCCGCCTCAGCCAGCAGTCAATCCCGGCCGCCGCGCTCCCGGAGCGCCGTGGCCGGCGCTGCTGTTTTTTCGTGTGCTGTCAACTTCTGCAATTTTCCGCACACAGTTCAGGATGGAGCTCGATCTCCAGCGAGGAAAAGCAAGTTGCTCGGTGTGATCTTGCCCAGGCGCGCGTGCTTGCACGCCAGCCAAGCGGTTCGGTGAGCTGACGATGGGTTCTGATGCCTTTCACGTCAGCTAGCCTTGACTTTCGATGGTCGCACGCACCCCGGCCACAGCCGGTTCTCCGTGTCGACAAAGACGAGTTCGAGTTCGCGCAGCTTCTTCAGATCACGGCTGCGGGTCTTGTCGTTGAGCTTGAGATACAGGCTCGCGTACCACGGGGCTTGACGCACTTCGTCCATTCCCCTTGGGCGTCCCTGTGCCAGCAGTTGCGACACAATGGTGTATTGGCGTGCATTGAGGGTCTTGTTGTCGAGCAGCTCGCGGCAGCGGCTCTGGAAGAGCAGGACGCCGACGAGGCGATTGACCCGGTCGTGCAGCGCGTTGATGGTCTTGAGCATGCCCTCCTGATGAAACAGGACGAAGGGAGTGTTCGGATGGGCTTGATGCTTTTCAGCCGCCTTGCGACAGGTGTTGAACAGCGTGAAGTAGCTGTCTATGTGGTCGAGGTAGTAACGCGCTAGCGCGAACGGTGCGTATTCGTAGCCGGCGGCCTGCAACAAGGTCGCTTCGATGACGCGCCCAACCCGGCCGTTGCCATCCCAGAAGGGATGGATCAGTTCGTAGTAGTAGTGCACCAGCGGAGCACGGATCAGCGGGTGGACGCCGGCGTGGGTCAGTTGGCCATGCCAGGCCACCAAGGCTTCGAGCAGACGCCAGATGTCGCGCTCGTATTGCGGGGGCTTGTAGCGCCCGCCGTGCTGCTGACTGCCGACCCGGGTGATGCGCGCTTTGGGATTGTTCCGGAGGAGGCCGGGACGGTTGTCGGCGTGCGGGATGTCACGGGTGATCAGACCGTGAACCTGGGTCATGAAATCGATCGACAGCTTCCAGTCCGGATCGAGGGCAGATTCCCTGGCCCGCGCGTAAGCGGCCTTGATGTTGAGCACACGCCGCTGCTCGATCTGCTGTACTTGTGCCGGGTCGAGATCCAGCGCAGCCTGCGTCTCATCCTCGCTGAGGGCACCTCCTTCGATGGTATTGGTGCCGTAGATGCTGCTAGCGATCACCTCGCGTTCGAGCAGGTTCGCCACCTGAGCCAGCGGCGAGGCAATAAAGCGCACATGAGCGTCTTCAACTCGCTGCATGGGAAGCACCAGGCTCTGCGTGTCGACGCCGACCTGAAAGAGGAAGGGACCGCTGCGGTCGGTATCGACGCGGATGCTGATCTCGGGGATGTCGGCGCCGATCATGTCCTGAAAAATGTCCGTCTTGTTTTTTCAGAAAAACCCATACCAATCAGATTATTAACATTGATGGAGCAGACCGGGTTCCGGTCATGAATGTCCGAAAAAAACGGGGGTTTTTCCGGTCATTTTTCAATCCTGGGTGGCATGCGCTGCTCAGCAGATTGATCAGCTTCGAATTGATACTGGATACGGATGCCAAGGTCGAAAGAGGTGTACCCGGCCGGCACGGTGGCCGGGCGTTGAAGAGCGACGCACCATGCTGAAAATCGATTGTCGAGATTGACTCCCAGCAACTCCACGAGCGCGCCGTCATGAAGGATACAAACAAGGGTCAAGCAGGGCAACATGGACTGGCCTTCCACGACTTTCCGGCCGAACACCATCGTCTGCCCCGGCGGCAAGATGGGCCTGGCCATGCAGCTCATTTTCACGTCGATGCTGCTGCAGCTGATGGATCGCAAGCGGCGGACGCTGTAAGACGGGCAACCTGGTCCTTCCTCTAGCGACGGTCGCTGGCGGCTGTCGCCATTTTTTTCATGCTGCGCGTGAACTGGCCCGGCGCTGCTGCCTTGGCCCCCTAGGCCTTACATCTTACAGCCGCGCGCGGGGTCGGCGAGCGCCTTGATCGGAGTGGCGATCACCTTGTTCCGGCCGCCCTCGACCTGGCGCAGGTAGATATCCTGGACCGGGTTGTGCGCTTTCGACAGCGTGAATGGGCCGCGCGGGCTGTCGATCTTCGCGGCTTCCATCGCCTTGATGATCACCTCCTGCCTGCTCGCGTTGCCGCCGGCGGCGGCAAGGCCCGCCTGGTAGAGCTGTGCCGTATCGTAGCCCTGCACCGCATAGACGTCGGGCTGCTGGCCGTAGCTCCTGGCGTAGGCACTGCGGAAGGCCGTGTCCTTCCGGTTGTCGAGTCCGTCGGCGTAGTGCAGGGTGGTCAGCACGCCGCTGCCGGCTTCGCCCATCGCCGGCAGCGTGCCGTCGGTGAGGAAGCCCGATGCGTAGAGCGGGATCGATTTCTTGAGGCCGGATGCAGCGTAATCCTTGACGAACTTGGCGGCGCCTGCGCCCGCGAAGAAGACGAACACCGCGTCGGGCTTGAGCGAGGCGAGCTCGGTCAGGAAGGGCCGGAACTCGACTCCCGGGAAGGGCAGGCTCAGCTCCTTGATCACCTTGCCGCCGCCCTGCTCGAAGCCTTCCTTGAACCCGTCGACCGACTGCTGGCCGCCGGCGTACTTCCAGGTCAGCGTCACCACGCGCTTGTGCCCCTTCCCGGCGACGACCTTGCCCATCGCGTAGGCGGGTTGCCACAGGCTGAACGAGGTGCGGAAAAAGGTTGGATGACAGAGCGATCCGGTCAGTTCGTCGGCACCCGCGTTCGGGTCGATCAGGAGGACCTTGTGCTCGCGCGCGACCCTGGCCATTTCCAGGGCAACCCCGGAATGAACGGTACCGACCAGCACGTCGACCTTGTCCTCCTTGATCAGCTTGCTGGCATTCTCGGTGGCCTTGGCCGGGTCGGACTCGTCGTCGACGCTGAAGTACTCGACCTCGCGCCCGCCGAGCTTGCCGCCGTTCTCGGCGACGTAGAGCTTGAAGCCGTTGCTGATGGCCTTGCTGAGCGAGGCGTAGTTGCCGGTGTAGGGCAACATCAGCCCGACGCGGACCTTGCCGTCAGGAGCGGCCAGCGCCGGGCCAGCGGCGATCAGGCCGGCGCCGGCCAGCGCCAGTGCGAGCAGCCGCGCTCGGACCGGGGAAGGGTACGGTCGAAACGCTGTGCGGACCTGTCTCATGTTGCCTCCTCCAATTACGGTGACGTCATGCTCGAATCAAGTCTAACGTCCCCGTAATTCAGCGCAACTGGTAGCGCTGGATCTTGCCGGTGGCGGTGCGCGGCAGCGCGTCGCGGAAGACGATCCAGCGCGGGTACTTGTACGGCGCGAGATGCGTCTTGACGAACTTCTTCAGTTCGTCGGCAAGCTGCGGGGTCGGTTCCCAGCCGGACTTGGGGACGACGTAGGCGATCGGCTTGACGAGCTTCTCCTCGTCCTGGTGGCCGACCACCGCGACCTCGAGCACCGCCTCGTGGTTCATCAGCGCCGATTCGACCTCGGTCGGCGAGACGTAGATGCCGCCGACCTTGAGCATGTCGTCGCCGCGCCCCGCGTAGATGTAGTAGCCGTCCTCGGTGCGCGAGTACTTGTCGCCGCTGACGGTCCACTCGCCCTGAAAGGTCGCGCGCGTCTTCTCCCGGTTGTTCCAGTACTGCACCGCCGACGAAGGCCCGCTCACCTGCAGTTCGCCGATCTCGCCGACGCCGACCTCCTGGCCCTCGTCGTCGACGAGTCGCACGCGGTAGCCGGGAACAGGCTTGCCGGTGGTGCCGTAGCGGACCTCGCCGGCGCGGTTGGAAAGGAAGATGTGCAGCATCTCGGTCGAGCCGATGCCGTCGAGGATGTCGACGCCGAAGCGCGCCGACCAGCGCCGGCCGATCTCGTCGGGCAAGGCCTCCCCGGCCGAGGTGCAGCAGCGGAATTTCATTTCCTCACGCGTCGGACAGTCGGGGTGGACCAGCATCGAGGCGTAGAGCGTCGGCACGCCGTAGAAGATGTCGGGGCGATGCTGGCGCAGGCGCTTGAACACCGCCTCGGGGGTCGGCCGCTCCTGCATCAGCACCGCGGTGGCGCCAACCGCGAGCGGGAAAGTCAGTCCGTTGCCGAGCCCGTAGGCAAAGAAAAGCTTGGCTGCCGAGAAGACGACATCCTTCTCGTTGATGCCGAGCGTCGGCACCGCGTACAGCTCGGCGGTGTGGATCAGGCTCGACTGGATGTGCACCGTCCCCTTCGGCTTGCCGGTGGATCCCGACGAATAGAGCCAGAAACACGGATCGTCGCAGCTCGTGTCGACCGCGCTGAATTCTTCGCTGGCCGTGGCCATCAGCGTCGCCATTTCCAGCCTTCCGGGGACATTGCCCCCGGAGACGATCACCTGCTTCAGGCTCGGGATCCGGTCGACGATGCCGGCGAAGTGGGGCCAGAGCGGCTGCGAGACGACCACGGTGCTCGCCCGGCTGTCGCGCAGCATGTAGTCGTAGTCGTTCGCCGTGAGCAGGGTGTTGGTCGCGATCGGAACGGCGCCCATCTTGATCGCGCCGAGGAAGGCGGTCGGAAAGTCGATCGTGTCGAGCAGGCAGAGCAGCACGCGCTCCTCGCGCTGCACGCCGAGCCCCGAGAGGACGTTGGCGAAGCGGTTCACCCGTCGTGCCAGCTCGTCGTAGGTGTAGCTGCCCTCATCGTCGATGAAGGCGAGCTTGCCGCCGCGGCCGGCGACGAGGTTGCGCTCGATCAGGTCGTGGGCGGCGTTGTATTCGCGCGGTACGATCACCTCGGGCGGGGTCGTCCCGCGCTTGACTTGGCTCAACTGGACCATTGTCTCCTCCTGGTCGGTCGTGGTTTGTCTGCGTGCGTGGATCAAGCCTCGCCCAGCTGCAGCCCGATCTTGCCGAACTGCTGTCCTGCCTCCAGCCGCGCCAGCGCCGCATGCACCTCGTCGATGGGGTGGACGCTGTCGATCACCGGCACGATGCGCTGCCGCTCGACGAAGGAGAGCAGGTCGGCGAACTCGGACAGGTCGCCGTGCGTCGAGCCGAGGATCTGCAGCTGGCGGATGAAGATGCGGCGGATGTCCGCCGGCGGCTGGTCGCCGGTGGTGGCGCCGCAGGTGACGAGACGGCCGCCGCGTACCAGCGACTTCATCGCCGCCGACCAGGCCGACTCGCCGACGTTCTCGATCACCACATCGACGCCGCGGCCACCCGTGTGCGCGAGCACGGCCTTGGCCACGTCCTCGGTCTTGCTGTTGATCCCGTGATCGGCGCCCAGCGCCAGCGCACGCTCGAGCTTCGCGTCATCGCGCGAGGTGACGATGACCCGGGCGCCGATCGCCTTCGCCAGCTGCATGGCGGCGAGCGAGACGCCGCCGCCGATGCCGAAGACGAGGACGGTCTCCCAGGGCTTGACCTGCGCCTTGGTGAACAGCATGCGCCAGGCGGTCAGGTGATTGACGCCGAGCGCGGCGGCCTCGACGAAGCTCAAGCCCGCCGGCATCGGGAACACGTTCTGCGCCGGGACGCTGATCCATTGCGCGAAGCTGCCGTCGCGGTGCTCGCCGAGGAACTGCATCCTGACGCAGAGGACGCCCTCGCCGCGCTGGCAGAACTCGCAGCGGCCGCAGCTGATGCCGGGATGGACGACGACGCACTGCCCGGGTTTGAGCACGCTCTCGCCGGCGTCGACCTCCTCGACCACGCCGGCCGCGTCGAGCCCCATGATCTGCGGCAGCCGGTGGGTGATGCCGGCGCCGCTGTTGCGCATGTACAGGTCGACCTGGTTCAGGGTCGCTGCCTGCACGCGCAGCAGCACCTCGCCGGATTTACGCGTCGGTCGCTCGCACTCCCTGACCTCGACCACCTCGTTGCCGCCATGACCGGTGATGAAAACAGCTTTCAATTGATTACCTTTCGACAGTTCGTGAAAAGAGACTTCCTGACGGCACGCACCCGCTCAGCCTGCCGTCATTGCGAGGCGCATGGCGCCGTGGCAATCCAGTTCGTTCTTATAGCTAGCCCTACGTACTGGATCGCCACAGGCCTGCGGCCCTCGCGATGACGGGACATTCAGCGACATGCCAGTTCCCGTCATTGCGAGGCGCGTAGCGCCGTGGCAATCCAGTTCCTTCTTCTAACTAGCCCTACGCACTGGATCGCCACGGGCCTGCGGCCCTCGCGATGACGGAGCATTCAGCGACATGCCAGTTCCCGTCATTGCGAGGCGCGTAGCGCCGTGGCAATCCAGTTCCTTCTTCTAACTAGCCCTACGCACTGGATCGCCACAGGTCTGCGGCCCTCGCGATGACGGAGCATTCGCGGACGTGCCAGCTCGCGATGACGATCTGTTGCTATTGACAGCGGCTTCACCCTTCGCACTTCCACCTCAGAACAGGTCGTCGAGTTCGTCGCCACCGCCGCCCGGCATCTTGCCGTACTGCTGCAGGTAGGCCTGGATCATCTGGCTCTCGCGCGAGGTGTAGAGCGCGGCTTCCTCGCACACGAAGTATGCCGCATCGCTACCCCGTTCGAGTTGTTCCTCGAGGCCCTCACGCAGATTCTCGACGCCCTTGATCATGAGCACGTTCTTGTCGGCGTCGAGCAACTGGAAGACGCCAGCTTCGCTGCTCACCCCGGCCACCACCGCTGCCGAGAACTCGAGCCAGGACTCGGGCGGCAGCACCGCCTGCGCGATCTGCGGCGCCAGGTTGCACTTGAAGCAGCGCGCCGCTTCAGCGCGTGCCGAAGCATCGTCGAAGCCTTTCTCGACCTCGTCCCAGTTCTTGCGTGCCGCCGGTGCGAGCAGGATCGGGTGGTACTTGCGCCGGCGGTTGAAGGCTTCGTCGCGACCAAGATGCGGCGACGTGCTCCAGCCGCCCGGCAGCAGCGTTTCCTCGATGTCGCCGTCGCCACCCAGCTGGCGGTCGATCGCCGCCGCGGCGATGCGTCCCTGAGCGATCGACTCGATCAGGGTCGAAGGTCCGAGCACGCAGTCGCCACCCGCATAGACGCGCGGCCGGCTGGTGAGCAGCGTGTCCTCGCGCACCGTGATGCGCCCCTTCCTGTCGGTGGCGACGCCGAAGCCGTCGAACTTGCGCGGGTGCTGGCCGATCGCGGCGATGACGAGATCGGCGCCCTCGGTGATCTCGCGGCCGGTCTCGATGGGACGGCGACGGCCCGAGGCGTCGGCCTCGCCGAGTTCCATCTCGGCCCAGGTGATGTCTACGCGATGGCCGTTCGTGCCCGGCGCGATCTTCGTCGGCGCAAGCAGGTAGCGGATGTTGACGCCTTCGTCGACGCAGCCTTCGAACTCCTCGGCGCGCGCGGGCATTTCCTCGCGCGTGCGGCGATAGACCATGTCCACCTCGGCGCCCATCCGCCGCGACGAACGCGCGTTGTCGGTGGCAACGTTGCCGCCGCCGATGACGACGACCTTGCTGCCGGTCTGGATGCCGTCGGGAGTGTTGACCAGCCCCATGGTGACCGCGCGCAGGTAGGTCGGGCTGTCGACGACGCCGGGCAGGTCGTCACCGGGGATGCCGAGCTTGTCGCCGCCTTGGCAGCCGATGCCGATGAAGACCGCCTCGTAGCCGTCGGAAAACAGCGTGTCGATGTCCTCGACCGGGATGTTGTAGCGGAACTCGACGCCGAGCTTCGCCACCTCGCCGACCTCGTCGTCGATCACCGCGGTCGGCACGCGGTACGACGGGATCCCGTAGCGCGCCATGCCGCCGGCCGCCGGCTGCGCGTCGAAGACGGTGACCTGGTGGCCCTTCTTGGCGAGGTACCAGGCGACGGTGAGACCGGCCGGACCGGCACCGATCACCGCGGCCTTCCTGCCGGTCGGCGGCAGCTGCTTCGAATGCGCGCGCCACAGCCCGGTGTCGTTGTCGGCGGCGATGCGCTTCAGCGAACGGATCGACAGCGGGTCATCGAGCTGGCCACGGCGGCAGGCCGACTCGCACATCGCGAAGCAGGCGCGGCTGACGATGCCGGGGAAAGGCAGCTTCTCGCGCACGACCGCGATCGCCTCGCCGTAGCGGCCGTCGGCGGCAAGCTGCACGTAGCGCGGGACGTCGATCCCGGCCGGGCACGCCGACTTGCACGGCACCTGGCTTTGCTCGACGCGCGCGGGGTCGAGCGTGCGGTCGGTCAGCGCGCCGGTCGGGCAGACGGTGACGCAGGCCTGGCAATACTTGCAGCCGGATTCGAGCAGGGTCGGCGCGATGGTACCGACGTAGCGGCGCTTGCCTTGGGGCGTGTCGACTTCCTTGACTTCGAGGCAGCCGACGCCGCGCACCTCGTTGCAGGCGACGAGGCAGCGGCGGCAGTCGATGCACAGGTTGTAGTTGCGGTCGAAGAAGGGCTCGTCGGTGACGACCGGCAGCCCGGCCGGCCGGTACGCCGGCGTGCTGTTCGGGATGCCGATGTAGTCGGATATCTTGCGCAGCTCGCAGCTCGGGAAGTTGCTGCAGCAGCGCGCCTCGGGCGGGTTGCCGAACGAGCACTGCGAGCGCGAGCAACCTTCGCGGTTCGGGCAGGTGAGGCAGACGTGCGGGTGCGTGGCGAGGATCTTCGCCAGATTCTCCTGGCGTGCCTTCGTCACTGCCGGCGTGTCGCTCTTCACGACCATGCCCGCGTCGACCGGCGTCGAGCACGCCTTGTGCAGTCCGTCCCGCCCTTCGATCGCGACCAGGCAGAGGTTGCAGCCGCCGTCGGCACACGCATTTGTGTTGACTCCTGCGCTGCTGCGCGAAGATGCGGGCGGCAGGTCGGGGTGCGCGCACAGCGCCGGGATGTAGAGGCCGGCCGCGGTGGCGGCGTTGAGCAACGACGAGCCGGCCGGTGCGTCGACCTGCTTGCCGTCGATCGTCAGCTGCACCGTGCTGCCGAAGGCGTCCGCACCGGGCGGCAGGCTGGCTTTCCACCACTTGATTTCCGAACTCAGCACTGATCCCGGATTCGCTCCCATTTTCCCTATCTCCTTTATCCTCAAAACTTCTTTTCAGCCACGAAAAACACGAAAGCCACGAAATAAGACCTAGGGAAGCACTGATTTAATCGAAACCAGCCGACGCCTGCCGTCGGCAGCCGCTCTTTGAGATAATGACGCCCTGCCTCACGCTCGTGACCGACCATGCAAGCCACCTTCTCCGAACTTGAGTACAGCGC
>NZ_NHRX01000060.1 GCF_016653115.1 Rhodocyclus purpureus | reverse complement strand
CGCCTTCTCCGCCCCCCGCTTCGCCCCCTGCCTCGGCGCCCAGTTCGCGCAGCCAGCTCTTCAGCTCGTAGCGCGCGTAGAGTTCGGCCAGGCGCTCCCTGTCCGCCGGCAGCGGCAGCAGCTGCTGCGGCGCCAGCGGCAGTTCGAGGTCACAGCGCACCGTCACCAGCTTGCGGCCGAGCGGCAGGAAGTCGAGCGCGCGCCGCAGGTTGTCGCCGACGACGCCCTTGATCTCGTTGGCGGCAGCGATGACGCCGTCGAGGGAGCCGTACTGGGTCAGCCACTTCACCGCGGTCTTCGGGCCGCACTTGGCGACGCCGGGGACGTTGTCGACCGCATCGCCGACCAGCGTCAGGTAATCGACGATGCGCTCGGGCGGGACGCCGAACTTGGCGAGCACGGCGGCCTCGTCGAGCGTCTCGTTGCTCATGGTGTTCACCAGACGCACGCGCGGGCCGACGATCTGCGCGAGGTCCTTGTCGCCGGTCGAGACGACGACGTCGATCCCGGCTGCGGCGGCCTGCCGCGCCAGCGTACCGATCACGTCGTCGGCCTCGACCCCCGCCTCCATGATCAGCGGCCAGCCGGCAGCGGCGATCGCCGCGTGCAGGGGTTCGATCTGGGCGGCCAGGTCGGCCGGCATCGGCGGCCGGTGCGCCTTGTACTCGGAGTACCATTCGTCGCGGAAGGTCTTGCCCTTGGCATCGAAAACACAGGCCTTGAAGGCGACGTCATGCGTCTTGTGGTCGGCTTCGAGGCGTCGTAGCATGCCGAGGACGCCGTAGATGGCCCCGGTCGGCTCGCCGGCGCGGTTGCGCAGGTCGGGCAGGGCGTGGAAGGCACGATAGAGGTAGGACGAACCGTCGACCAGCAGCAGGGTAGGCATCGGTAGAAATGGGATGGTGGAGAGCGAGGCGCAATGAGCGAAAAGGACAAGATCCCCTGTTCGGCGGAGATAGAGGCAGAAGTATCCGCACAGACACTCTCGGCGCGGGAATCCTGGCGCGTGTTCGGCATTATGTCAGAGTTCGTCGAAGGCACTGAGCGCCTGGCGGCGATCCGGCCGGCCGTGTCGATCTTCGGCAGCGCGCGCATCGCCGAGGATTCCCCCTACTACGTGCTCGCCGAGACGATCGCGCGCAAGCTGTCCGACGCCGGCTTCTCGGTCATCTCGGGCGGCGGCCCGGGGATCATGGAGGCCGCCAACAAGGGCGCCTTCTACGGCAAGTCGCCGAGCATCGGCCTCAACATCCAGCTTCCGCACGAGCAGCGCAAGAACAAGTACCAGGACATCTCGCAGAGCTTCCGCCACTTCTTCGCGCGCAAGTTCATGTTCGTCCGCTTCGCCAGCGCCTACGTCGTCCTGCCGGGCGGCTTCGGCACGCTCGACGAACTGCTCGAAGCGCTGACGCTGATCCAGACCGGCAAGAGCCACAAGATTCCGCTCATCCTCGTCCATGGGCCGTTCTGGCGCGGGCTGCTCGACTGGCTGCGCGAGCGCCTGGTCAGCGAGGGAATGATCGACGCCGAGGACATGAATCTGGTGCAGGTGATCGACGACCCCGACGCCGTCGTCGAGGCGATCTTCACGCACTACGCCCGACGCGGCTTCGCGCCGCTTCCCGCCGAGCGGGAGATGCTGCTCAACCTGTAATACAATCCCGCTCGCCCGCCGCCTCATTTTCGCGAAAGCCAATCATGCGCCGACTCCTTTCCTCTCTCCTGCTGCTGGCCTGCGCCGGTGCCGCGTTCGCCCAGAATCCCGGCGAGCTGCAGCCGCTGCCGGCCGTCCCGCCGCCGCCACCGGAAATGATTCCGTTCGACGCCGCGCTCGAACCGCAGGTGACGATCAAGAAGCGCGACAGCGACACGGTCGAGGAATACCGCGTCGACGGCCAGCTGTACATGATCAAGGTGACGCCGGCCAACGGCGCGCCGCCCTATTACCTGGTCGACCAGCAGGGCAACGGCAACTTCATGCGCATGGAAACGATGGACGGCGGCGTGCGCGTCCCGCAATGGGTGATCCGCACCTTCTGAACCCTGTCAGGGGAGCACAGCTCCCCCACGATTGACCATGTCCGTATTCACTCCCCTCACCCACGAGCAGGTCGCCGCCTGGCTGAAGCGCTATTCCCTCGGCGCGATCGAGCGCCTGGAAGGCGTCGCCGAGGGCGTGCAGAACTCCAACTTCTTCCTCGACACCGCCAACGGCCGCTACGTGCTGACGGTGTTCGAGCAGTTCGCTCGCGACGAGCTGCCGTTCTTCGTGAACCTGATGGCCCATCTCGCGCGCCACGGCCTGCCCTGCCCGGCGCCGATCGCCAACCGCGACAACGAGACGATCGGCGAGATCGCCGGCAAGCCGGCATTGATCGTCACGCGGCTGTCCGGCCGCTCGCTCAAGGAGCCCGGTGTCGCGCACTGCGCCGCGCTCGGCGCGCTGCTCGGCGACCTGCATGTCGCCGCCCAGTCCTGCGGCGGCCGCCAGAACCACCCGCGCGGCGCCACCTGGCGGCGGACGACGGCGACCCAACTGCTGCCGCTGCTCGATGCCGAGGACGCGACGCTGCTGCGCGAGGAGATCCGCTTCGAGGCGCAGCAACGCGGCAACGGCCGCGGCGAGATCGGCGACCTGCCGCGCGGGATCATCCACGCCGACCTCTTCCGCGACAACGTCCTCTTCGACGGCAAGCGCATCAGCGGCCTCCTCGACTTCTACTTCGCCGGCGTCGACGATCTGCTCTTCGACCTCGCCGTCGCGGCCAACGACTGGTGCCTGAACCGCGCCGGCGAACTCGACCCGGCGCGTACCGGTGCGCTGCTCGGCGCCTATCACGCAGTGCGCCCGCTCAACGAACGCGAGCGCGCAGCCTGGCCGGCGATGCTGCGCGCGGCGGCGCTGAGGTTCTGGCTGTCGCGTCTCGCCGACCAGCACCAGCCGCGCGAGGGCGAGATCGTCACCCGGCACGACCCCGCCGAGTACCGCGAGATCCTGCGCCGCCACATCGTCGCTGCCGACCGGCAACCCTGGATCGCCACGAGAAACGACTGAAAGGGCGGCGGCTTGCCCTGACGATCGCGGCGGTCTCCGCCATCTCAAGCCATGAACCGCGCCAATTCGCGGCTGCCGCCGCTCCCACAAAAACCCGCCCGCCGCGTCAGCCTCTCGTGGGAGGGCCGGTAGGCCCGAAGAAACCGCCCTGCTCATGAACGCTCCACTCCGACCCCTCCCATGCAAGCGCTGACCCTCACCCTGCGCCAGGGCTTCGACTGGCTGCGCGAAGGCTTCCGCATCTTCCGCCGCAACCCGGCCTTGCTCGTCTTCCTCGTCTTTTCCTACTGGGTGCTGATGGCGATCCTGAACGGCATCCCGTGGCTCGGCCCGGCGCTGGCGACCGTCCTGCTGCCGCTGTTCTCGGTCGGGCTGATGAACGCCTGCCGCGAGATCGACCATGGCCGGCCGGTCAAGCCGCTGATCCTGTTCTCGGCCTTCCGCGGCGAACTGCGCACGCTGCTCGTGCTCGGCGCGATCTACCTGGCGGCGATGACGGCGATCCTCGCCATCGCCTCGCTCGCCGACGACGGCATCCTGCTGCGCTGGATGCTTGCCGGCGAACCGCCCGCCGAGGAAGCGATCGAGAGCGGCGAACTGCTCGGTGCCGCGCAGATCGCCCTCCTGCTGCTCCTGCCGCTGACCATGGCCTACTGGTACGCGCCGATGCTTGCCGCCTGGCAGGGGCTGCCGGCCGGCAAGGCGCTCTTCTTCAGCTTCTTCGCAGGGCTGCGCAACTGGCGCGCCTTCCTCGGCTACGGTGCGGCAACGGCTGCCTTCGGCGCGCTCCTGCCCGGCGTCGTCCTCGGACTGCTCGCGGGCCTGCTCCCCGAAGGCGCGAACGGCATCGCGCGCGTGCTGACCCTGCCCTACCTGATGCTCTTCGCGCCGACGCTGTTCGCCAGCTTCTACGTGAGCTACCGCGATGTCTTCGTCGAGGTGGGGAACAGCGATGCGCCGAAAATCATGACCGACGCGAACGGTGACTGAGCAGGGCGACGTGGCGGCGCCCTTGAGCACAGCACCGCTCGGCATCTTCGGCGGCACCTTCGACCCGGTGCATCTGGGGCACCTGCGCCTCGCCGAGGAAGCGGCCGAGCACCTCGGCCTGGCCGGGGTGCGCTGGATTCCAGCCGGCCGGCCGGCGCACCGCGGGCCGCCCTCGGTCGCGGCCGCCAGCCGGCTGGCGATGGTGCGCCTGGCGATCGCCGGCAACCCGCGCTTCTCGCTAGACGACGCCGAAGTCGCGAGCACAGAGCCGAGCTACACGGTGCCGACGCTCGAACGGCTGCGCGGCGAGGGTGCAGGCGAAGCGGCAGCAGAGCGGCCGCTGGTCCTCCTGGTCGGCGCCGACGCCTTCGCCGGCCTGCCGGGCTGGCACGACTGGCAGCGGCTGTTCGAGCTCGCACACATCGCCGTCGCGCACCGGCCCGGCTTCCCGATCGACCCCGGGCAGCTGCCGCAGCCGCTGGCCGAAATCTTCCGCGAACGCTTCTCGCCGTCGCCCGCCACGCTCGCCAGCGCGCCCGCCGGCAGCATCGTCAGTTTCGCGATGACGCCGCTGGCCATTTCAGCGACGCAGATCCGCGCACTGCTCGGCGAAGGACGCAGCGCGCGCTATTTGCTGCCCGACTCGGTTCTCGACTATATTCGCCGCGAACACCTTTATTGCAGGAATTGAAGCCGACAATGCACAGCATGGACATCAGCACGCTGGAAAAGATCGTCGTCGACGCGCTCGAGGACATCAAGGGACGCGACATCGTGGTGCTCGACACGCAGCGCCTGAGTCCGCTCTTCGAGCGCGTGATCGTTGCCAGCGGCGACTCCAACCGGCAGGTCAGGTCGCTGGCGCAGAACGTCGCCGACAAGGTGCGCGAGGCCGGCGGCACCGTCCTGTCGAGCGAAGGCGAAGAACACGGCGAGTGGGTGCTGGTCGACCTCGGGACCATCGTCGTGCACGTGCTGCAGCCGGCGGTGCGCGCCTACTACCGGCTCGAGGAGCTGTGGGGCGGCGAGCTGCCGGCCCCCTTGCGCCGCCCGGTACGCAGCGGCGAGCAGGGCGGCCAAGCCGACGCGGCATGAAGCTCGGCATCGTCGCCGTCGGGCACAAGATGCCCGACTGGGTGGCCGCCGGCTGCGAGGAATACGTGAAGCGGATGCCGCGCGAGCTGCCGCTCGGCATCGTCGAAATCAAGCCTGAGCCACGCCACGGCAAGAGTCGCGAGCAGTTGCTGGCCGCCGAGTCGGTGCGCCTGCGCGCCGCGCTTGCCGCCTTCCCGCGCGTCGTCGTCCTCGACGAGCGCGGCGAGGACCTGACGACGCTGGCGCTGGCGCAGGCGCTGCGCGAGTGGATGCAGGACGGTCGCGACACGGCCTTCGTCGTCGGCGGCGCCGACGGCATCGACGAGGGTATCAAGCGGTCCGCCGAGCGGCGCATCCGCCTTTCCAGCCTGACGCTGCCGCACGCGCTGGCCCGCCTGCTCCTCTGCGAGCAGCTGTACCGGGCGATGAGCGTCGTGCGCAATCATCCTTACCACCGCGAGGGCTGAAACCATGAGCGGACGCATCCACCTCGCCTCGCGCAGCCCGCGCCGGCGCGAGTTGCTGGCGCAGGCCGGCATCGCCTTCGACCTGATCGCCTTCCGCGGCCCGCCGCGCGAGGATGCGGAGATCGATGAGACGCCGCATCCGGGCGAAGCCGCGATCGACTACGTCGTCCGCGTCGCCCGCGCCAAGGCCGCCCACGGGCAGCGCATCGTCGGCTGGCGCAAGCTGGCGCCGTGGCCGGTCCTCGCTGCCGACACGACGCTCGAGTTCGCCGGCGAGATCATCGGCAAGCCCGACGACGCCGAGCACGCGCGCGAGATCCTCGCCCGCCTGTCGGGCAACACGCACCGGGTGCTGACCGCAGTCGCCGTCGCTGCCGCCGGGCGGCTCGACAGCGTGCTGTCGGTGAGCGAGGTCACTTTCTCGGCCCTCGACGCGGACGAGATCGCGCGCTACGTCGCCAGCGGCGAAGCCTTCGACAAGGCCGGCGCCTACGGCATCCAGGGCCGCGCCGGGGCCTTCGTCACCCACCTCTCCGGCAGCTATACGGGCGTGATGGGGCTGCCGCTGCACGAAACGACGCAACTGCTGCGCAGCTTCGCTGTCGACTGCTGAAGAAAGGCCGCCGCGACGGCAAGCAGAAGGCATTTCGGGCTACCATGACTGATGTGAAGAGACAGCCGCACCTGTAAGCCAACGTCGAGAGAACCCCGCGATGAGCGCAAACCCGAGCACGAAGTCACTATTCGACGAAGCACCGACACGCACCATCCTGATCGTCGATGACACGCCACAAAACCTGACCGTTCTCGGCGAACTGCTGCAGCCGCAGTATCGCGTCCGCGCCGCCAATTCCGGCGCGCGGGCACTGCGCGCGGCGGTGACCGACCCGCGTCCCGACCTGATCCTGCTCGACGTGATGATGCCCGAGATGGACGGCTACGAGGTACTGCAGCACCTGCGCGAGGACCCGACCACGCGCGAGATCCCGGTCATCTTCATCACCGCGATGAATGCCACCGAGGACGAGGAACGCGGGCTCGAACTGGGCGCGGTCGATTACATCACCAAGCCGATAAACCCACCGATCATGCTGGCGCGCGTGCGCACCCAGCTCGAACTGAAGATGGCACGCGACCGGCTGTCGCAGGAGAACGACTGGCTGGAACGCGAGGTCGATCGGCGCATGCGCGAAAACATCCTGATCCAGAACCTCTCGGTGCGTGCGCTCGCATGCCTCGCCGAGGCACGCGACCTGGAGACCGGCCATCATATCCTGCGCACGCAAACCTACGTCGATCTGCTCGCTCGCCAGCTGGCCGGCCACGAGCGTTTTCGCGACTCGCTCGGCGGCGGGCGCCTGCAGATGGTGGTCAAGGCGGCGCCGCTGCACGACATCGGCAAGGTCGGCATCCCCGACGCAATCCTGCTCAAGCAGGGCAAGCTGACCGCCGAGGAATTCGAGATCATGAAGACGCACCCGGCGATCGGTGCCGACGCCATCGCCCGCGCGATGGAGCAGGCGCTCTCCGGCGCCGACACGACCACCGCCGAACAGGCCAACGGGGCCTTCGCCTTCCTGCGCGTCGCGCAGGAAATCTCGCTCACCCACCACGAGAAGTGGAACGGCGAAGGCTACCCCAAGCGCCTGGCAGGCGACGCGATCCCGGTATCGGGCCGACTGATGGCGCTCGCCGACGTCTTCGACGCGCTGATGAGCCGCCGCGTTTACAAGGCCGCGATGAGCCTGGAGACGACCACCGAGATCATCGTCGACGGCAGCGGCAGCCACTTCGACCCCGACGTCGTCGCTGCCTTCCTCGCCTGCCGCGACGAGTTCGCCGAAGTCGCAGCGCGTCTGGCCGACCCGGAAGTATAGGAAAGCGGGCGTTAACGTGAAACTGCAGCGTGCCGATGCCAAGGTGCCGGCCGTAACGACAGACGTCATCGCGAGCCCGCAGGGCGTGGCGATCCAGTGCGTAGGGCTGGAATCGGGTCACCCGCGGATCGCTGACGGAACTGATGCGCATGAACGCGCTTCAACGCAATGAGTAGCGGAACTTGCCATGATCGTCAGCCAAGGAGGCCGGGGGTGCGTGTCCTGAGCGGCAAGTTCGCAGGACTACGGCTCGCTGGCGCGCTCCTGCTGCTCTTTTTCACCGGCGCAGCTGCCTCTGTTGCGGCGCCTGCCGACAGCGCGAGCACGCCGCCGCGCTCGATCACCGTCGTCTTCGACGACAACTTCCCGCCTTACGCGATGCGCGACGCAGCAGGAAAGCTGCAGGGAATCGTCAAGGATCGCTGGCAGGCCTGGCAGCGGCAGACCGGCATCGCGGTCGAATTGCGCGCGATGGACTGGGCGAGGGCGCAACAGATGATGCGCGACGGCGAAGCGGACGTGATCGACACTTACTCGCGCTCGCCGGAACGAGAGAAGCGCTACGATTTCTCGGCCTCCTACGCCGATCTCGACGTGATGCTGTTCTTCCACAAGAGCATCTCCGGAATCGTCGATGCGGAGTCGAGCCGCGGCTTCATGATCGGCGTCAAGGACGGCGACATCTGCATGGACTGGCTGCGCGCGCGTGGCTCGTACAACTTCCGGCAGTACCCCTCCTACGAGGCGCTGGCCAAGGCCGCTGCCGCCGAGGAAGTGCGGGTCTTCTGCATGAACCAGCTCCCGGCCGCATATTTCCTCAACCTCCTCGGCGTCGAGGACAGTTTCCGGCACACGCCGCCGATGTACACGAGCCACTTCCACTGGGCCGTGGGCAAGGGCCAGGGCGAGTTGCAACAACTGATCGCCGCCGGCTTCGCCGCGATCCCGCCGGGGGAACTCGCGGCGATCGAGCGGCATTGGCTCGGTTCGCTGGTCGAACGCACGCTACCGGCGTATGTCCGCTACGCGGGCTACGCGCTGCTCGCGCTGCTCCTCGCCCTCGGCGCGCTGCTGACCTGGAACCGTCAGTTGCGCCGCAACGTGCGTGCGCAGACGGAGGAACTGGAGAGCACCCTCGCCCAGCTGCAGCAGGCGCGTCAGGAAAGCGAGGAGGCGCGCGTCCGCCTGGCCGAGACGATCGATGCGATCCCCGACCTGCTCTTCGAGGTCGATGTGCACGGCCGCTATCTCGAAATACATACGGCCCGCGAGGGACTGCTGGCGGCGCCGAGGGACAGCCTGCTCGGCCGAACCGTCAGCGAGGTGCTGCCGGCGGAGGCGGCAGCGGTCTGCCTCGCCGCGCTCGCCGCCGCCCACGAACACGGTTCCGACTACGGCCGGGTACTGAAACTGCCGCTGCCGGACCAGGAGCACTGGTTCGAACTGTCGGTGACGCGCAAGCAGTCGGGTAGCGGTGCCGAACCGCATTTCCTGGTCCTGTCGCGCGACGTGAGCGAACGCCAGGAGAGCCGGATCGCGCTCGAGCAGTACCGCGACCGCCTCGAAAGCGAGGTCGAGCGACGCACTGCCGAACTCGCGCTGGCCATGCACGAGCAGCAATCCCTGTTCGAAGCGGTGAGCGCCGGCATCGTGCTGCTCAAGGATCGACGCATCCAGAGCAACAACCGGAGACTCGACGAGATCTTCGGCTACGCGCCCGGCGAGCAGATCGGCCGTTCGGTGCGTACCTGGTACCCCGACGACGAGGCCTTCAACCGCGTCGGGCGCGAGGCCTACGCCATCATCGAGCGCGGCGAAATCGACGTGCGCGAGGAGGAGGCGGTGCGCAAGGACGGCAGCCGTGTCTGGGTGCGCATCTCCTCGCACGCTCTCGACGTCACCGATCCGGGCAAGGGCACGGTCTGCGTCATCGAGGATATCACCAGGGAGCGCGCGGCCGCCGACGCGCTACGTCTCGCTTACGCCGAACAGCAGGCGATCTTCGATTCAGCGACTTCGGGAATCTGCCTGCTCAAGGATCGCGTCGTGCTGCGCGGCAACCAGAAACTGCACGAGATCTTCGGCCGTCCGCCGGGCGAGTTGCTCGGTCAGACGACGCGGGCCTGGTATGCCGATGAAGCCGCCTGGCAGGCGGGCGGCGACGAAGTCTACGCGCAGATCTGGCGCGGCGCGACGCACCGGCGCGAGCAGCAACTGCTTCGCCGCGACGGCAGCCTGTTCTGGGCGCGGCTGAGCGCGCGCGCGGTCGACGCGAACGAGCCGGAACGCGGATCGGTCTGGATCATCGAGGACATCAGCGCAGAACGCGCGCTGGTCGACGAATTGCGCCGCGCGCAGGCGCTCTCGGAAGAGGCGGCGCAGGCGAAGTCGAACTTCCTCGCCAACATGAGCCACGAGATCCGCACGCCGATGAACGCGATCATCGGCATCTCGCATCTGGCGCTGAAGACCGAACTGACAACGCGGCAGCGCGGCTACCTGAAGAAGATCCAGCTCTCCAGCAAGCACCTGCTCGGCATCATCAACGACATCCTCGACGTCTCGAAGCTCGAAGCCGGGAAGATGGCGGTCGAGCATATCGGCTTCACGCTGGAACGGGTGCTCGACAACGTCACCGGACTGATCGCCGAGGCGACGGCGGCGAAGGGACTCGAACTGATGATCGATGTCGCCGAAGACGTTCCCGCCAACCTCGTCGGCGACCCGCTGCGCATCGGGCAGATCCTGGTCAACTTCGGGACCAACGCGGTGAAGTTCACCGAGAAGGGCGAAGTGACGATCCGCATTACCGTGGTCGAGAGTTTCGCCGACGAGGTCGTCCTGCGCTTCACGGTCCGCGACACCGGCATCGGCCTCTCCGCCGAACAACGCGATCGCCTGTTCCGGAGCTTCGAGCAGGCCGACACGACGACCACGCGCAAGTACGGCGGCACCGGGCTCGGGCTCTCCATCTCGAAGCGCCTGGCCGAACTGATGGGCGGCGAAGTCGGCGTCGACAGCGAGCCCGGCGTCGGCTCGAGCTTCTGGTTCACGGCACGGCTCGGCCGTGGCGAGGCGGCGGCGGCTAACCTGGTCCCCAACC
Organism: Rhodocyclus purpureus; assembly: GCF_016653115.1. GTDB lineage: Bacteria > Pseudomonadota > Gammaproteobacteria > Burkholderiales > Rhodocyclaceae > Rhodocyclus > Rhodocyclus purpureus. The sequence continues at coordinate 13,192 of NZ_NHRX01000060.1, read as the reverse complement.
CCGACCTGCGTGGCCGGCGCGTGCTGGTGATCGACGACAACGAGAACTCGCGCGCGATCCTCGGCGACCTGCTGCAGAGCATGACCTTCCGCGTCGGCAGCGCCTCCTCGGGCCGCGCCGGGGTCGCCGAAATCGTGCGCGCTGCCGCGGCCGGGGCCCCCTACGAGCTGGTCCTCCTCGACTGGCAGATGCCGGAACAGGACGGGATCGCCACCGCGCGGGAAATCTCGCGCCTGCCGCTGGACAAGGCACCGCACATGCTGATGGTCACCGCCTATGGTCGCGACGAGTTGTTGAAGACGGCACGGGCTGCCGGCATCGAGGATGTCCTGGTCAAGCCGGTGATGGCCTCGGTGCTGTTCGACGCGGTGATGCACACCCTCGGTCGCGCTGGCGGCGAGCCGACGCCCGGCACGCCGCCAGCGCCGGTTCCAGCGACCGATATGTCGGCGATCGCCGGCGCCCGCATCCTGCTGGTCGAGGACAACGAACTCAATCAGGAAGTGGCGACCGAATTGCTGCGCGAGGCCGGCTTACGCGTCGATCTTGCCGAAAACGGCGCCATCGCGGTCGACAAGGTACGCGGCAACGACTATGCACTGGTGTTGATGGACATGCAGATGCCGGTGATGGACGGCGTCAGCGCAACGCAGGAGATCCGCAAGACGCACGCCGACCTGCCGATCGTCGCCATGACCGCCAACGCCATGGCCAGCGACCGCCAGCGCTGTCTCGACGCCGGCATGAACGACTACCTGGCCAAGCCGATCGACACCGACGCGCTGTGGGGCAAGCTGCTGCAGTGGGTGAAACCCCTGCCGGCCGGCAGCGTGGTCGAGGCTGCCGCGAGCGAGCGCCCCCCTGAGGAAGCCCCCACCGCGGCGCCCGACACTGCGGCGGGCGCCGCGCTGGACGAGATTCCCGGAGTCGACCTGCGCACCGGGCTACGCCAGGCGATGGGACGCGAAACGCTGTACCTGTCGCTGCTGCGCAAGTATGTCGCGGGGCAAGCCGATTTTGCCGCACGGATGTCGGCGGCACTCGCCGACGAGGACTGGGCGACGGGCGAACGGCTGGCACATACGCTGAAGGGCGTCTCGGCGCAGATCGGCGCCACTGAAGTGCGCAGCCTTGCCGAAGGACTCGAACGGGCAGTGCGCCAACGCCAGTCCGCCGCGGAACTGGCGGCGCTGCTCGACGCGACCAGCGAACGGCTGGCGGCGCAGATCGAGGCCATCGTCGCCTACCTGCCGGTCGAGGCGGCTCCGGAGCGCCCGGCCAGCGTCGACGACGAGCAAGTGAGCGCCGTGTTCGTGAAGCTGGGACGCGGGCTCGCCGACGACGACTTCGCGGTCGGCCAGCTTTTCGACGAGAACGAGCCACTGCTGCGCGCGGCGCTCGGCGAGCGCTTCGCATCGCTCGCGCGCACCATCGGCAACTACGATTTCGCCATCGCGCTGACGCTGCTGAAGGAAGCCGCGGCCGAACGCGGCATCACGCTGTAAGCCCGGGTTATCAACCCGACCCTGAAGCAGTAGCCGGTCATCGCGAGCCCGCAGGGCGTGGCGATGTCGCCGGTGCCAGTTTTAGGGGAGGCGTGACTGGCGTAATCGTCATCGCGAGCCCGCAGGGCGTGGCGATCCAGTACGTAGGTCTCGCATCGTGCAGGGCGAGGAGACGGAATAACGAACTGGATTGCCACGGCGCTACGCGCCTCGCAATGACGTCGGTGCTGCCACTCCGCTACGCGCCTCGCAATGACGGCAGTGCGAAGAGTGCATGGAGAGGCCCTGAGACCGTAATCGTCATCGCGAGCCCGCAGGGCGTGGCGATCCAGTGCGTAGGTCTCGCATCGTGCAGGGCGAGGAGACGGAAGAACGAACTGGATTGCCACGGCGCTACGCGCCTCGCAATGACGTCGGTGCTGCCACTCCGCTACGCGCCTCGCAATGATGGCAGTGCCAGGAGTGCATGGAGAGGGCCTGAGACCGTAACCGTCATCGCGAGCCCGCAGGGCGTGGCGATCCAGTACGTAGGTCTCGCATCGTGCAGGGCGAGGAGACGGAAGAACGGACTGGATTGCCACGGCGCCACGCGCCTCGCAATGACGTCGGTGCTGCCACGCCGCTGGGCGCCTCGCAATGACGGCAGTGCCGTGAGTGCATGGAGAGGGGCTGAGAGCGTGATCGTCATCGCGAGCCCGCAGGGCGTGGCGATCCAGTACGTAGGTCTCGCATCGTGCAGGGCGAGGAGACGGAAGAACGAACTGGATTGCCACGGCGCTACGCGCCTCGCAATGACGTCGGTGCTGCCACGGCGCTGCGCGCCTCGCGATGACGGCAGTGCCAGGAGTGCATGGAGAGGGCCTGAGAGCGTGATCGTCATCGCGAGCCCGCAGGGCGTGGCGATCCAGTGCTTAGGTCTCGCATCGTGAAGGTCGCAGAGATGGAGGTACGAACTGGATTGCCACGGCGCTACGCGCCTCGCAATGACGGCAGTGCGAGGAGTGCATGGAGAGGGGGCGAGAGCGTAACCGTCATCGCGAGCCCGCAGGGCGTGGCGATCCAGTGCGTAGGTCTCGCATCGCGAAGGTCGCAGAGACAGAAGAACGAACTGGATTGCCACGGCGCTACGCGCCTCGCAATGACGGCAGTGCGGCCACGGCGCTGCGCGCCTCGCAATGAACGGCAGTGCGAGGAGTGCATGGAGAGGGGTTGAGAGCGTGATCGTCATCGCGAGCCCGCAGGGTGTGGCGATCCAGTACGTAGGTCTCGCATCGCGAAGGTCGCAGAGACGGAAGAACGAACTGGATTGCCACGGCGCTACGCGCCTCGCAATGACGTCGGTGCTGCCACGGCGCTACGCGCCTCGCAATGACGGCAGTGCGAGGCGTGCATGGAGAGGGGCTGAGAGCGTAACCGTCATCGCGAGCCCGCAGGGCGTGGCGATCCAGTGCGTAGGTCTCGCATCGCGAAGGTCGAGGAGACGGAAGAACGAACTGGATTGCCACGGCGCTGCGCGCCTCGCAATGACGGCGGTGCCAGGAGTGCATGGAGAGGGGCCGAGAGCGTAGCCGTCATCGCGAGCCCGCAGGGCGTGGCGATCCAGTGCGTAGGTCTCGTATCGCGAAGGTCGCAGAGACAGAAGAACGAACTGGATTGCCACGGCGCTACGCGCCTCGCAATGACGTCGGTGCGGCCACGGCGCTGCGCGCCTCGCAATGACGGCGGTGCCGGAAGTGCATGGAGAGAGGCCGAGAGCGTAGCCGTCATCGCGAGCCCGCAGGGCGTGGCGATCCAGTGCGTAGGTCTCGCATCGCGAAGGTCGCAGAGACGGAAGAACGAACTGGATTGCCACGGCGCTGCGCGCCTCGCAATGACGTCGGTGCTGCCACGGCGCTACGCGCCTCGCAATGACGGCAGTGCCGGAAGTGCATGGAGAGGGGCCGAGAGCGTAACCGTCATCGCGAGCCCGCAGGGCGTGGCGATCCAGTGCGTAGGGCTCGCATCGCGAAGGTCGCAGAGACGGAAGAACGAACTGGATTGCCACGGCGCTACGCGCCTCGCAATGACGTCGGTGCGGCCACGGCGCTGCGCGCCTCGCAATGACGTCGGTGCGGCCACGCCGCTGCGCGCCTCGCAATGACGGCAGTGCGAGGAGTGCATGGAGAGGGCCTGAGAGCGTGATCGTCATCGCGAGCCCGCAGGGCGTGGCGATCCAGTGCGTAGGTCTCGTATCGCGAAGGTCGCAGATACGGAAGAACGAACTGGATTGCCACGGCGCTGCGCGCCTCGCAATGACGTCGGTGCTGCCACGGCGCTACGCGCCTCGCAATGACGGCAGTGCGAGGCGTGCATGGAGAGGGGCTGAGAGCGTAACCGTCATCGCGAGCCCGCAGGGTGTGGCGATCCAGTGCGTAGGTCTCGCATCGCGAAGGTCGCAGAGACAGAAGAACGGACTGGATTGCCACGGCGCTACGCGCCTCGCAATGACGTCGGTGCTGCCACTCCGCTGCGCGCCTCGCAATGACGGCAGTGCGAGGCGCGCATGGAGAGGGCCTGAGAGCGTGATCGTCATCGCGAGCCCGCAGGGCGTGGCGATCCAGTACGTAGGGCTCGTATCGCGAAGGGCGAGGAGACGGAAGAACGAACTGGATTGCCACGGCGCTACGCGCCTCGCAATGACGTCGGTGCTGCCACTCCGCTGCGCGCCTCGCAATGACGGCAGTGCCGTGAGTGCATGGAGAGGCCCTGAGACCGTAACCGTCATCGCGAGCCCGCAGGGCGTGGCGATCCAGTACGTAGGTCTCGCATCGCGAAGGTCGCAGAGACAGAAGAACGAACTGGATTGCCACGGCGCTACGCGCCTCGCAATGACGTCGGTGCTGCCACTCCGCTGCGCGCCTCGCAATGACGGCATTGCGAGGAGTGCATGGAGAGGGCCTGAGACCGTAACCGTCATCGCGAGCCCGCAGGGCGTGGCGATCCAGTGCGTAGGGCTCGTATCGCGAAGGTCGCAGAGACAGAAGAACGAACTGGATTGCCACGGCGCTACGCGCCTCGCAACGTCGGTGCTGCCACGCCGCTGGGCGCCTCGCAATGACGGCAGTGCCAGGAGCGCATGGAGAGGCCCTGAGACCGTAATCGTCATCGCGAGCCCGCAGGGCGTGGCGATCCAGTGCGTAGGTCTCGCATCGTGCAGGGCGAGGAGACGGAAGAACGAACTGGATTGCCACGGCGCTGCGCGCCTCGCAATGACGTCGGTGCTGCCACGCCGCTGGGCGCCTCGCAATGACGTCGGTGCTGCCACGCCGCTGGGCGCCTCGCAATGACGGCAGTGCCAGGAGCGCATGGAGAGGGGCTGAGAGCGTGATCGTCATCGCGAGCCCGCAGGGTGTGGCGATCCAGTGCGTAGGTCTCGCATCGCGAAGGTCGCAGAGACAGAAGAACGGACTGGATTGCCACGGCGCTACGCGCCTCGCAATGACGTCGGTGCTGCCACGCCGCTGGGCGCCTCGCAATGACGTCGGTGCTGCCACTCCGCTACGCGCCTCGCAATGATGGCAGTGCCGTGAGTGCATGGAGAGGGCCTGAGACCGTAACCGTCATCGCGAGCCCGCAGGGCGTGGCGATCCAGTACGTAGGTCTCGCATCGTGCAGGGCGAGGAGACGGAAGAACGGACTGGATTGCCACGGCGCTACGCGCCTCGCAATGACGTCGGTGCTGCCACGCCGCTGGGCGCCTCGCAATGACGGCAGTGCCAGGAGCGCATGGAGAGGGGCTGAGAGCGTGATCGTCATCGCGAGCCCGCAGGGTGTGGCGATCCAGTACGTAGGTCTCGCATCGCGAAGGTCGAGGAGACGGAAGAACGAACTGGATTGCCACGGCGCTACGCGCCTCGCAATGACGTCGGTGCTGCCACGCCGCTGGGCGCCTCGCAATGACGGCAGTGCCAGGAGCGCATGGAGAGGGGGCGAGAGCGTGATCGTCATCGCGAGCCCGCAGGACGTGGCGATCCAGTGCGTAGGTCTCGCATCGTGCAGGGCGAGGAGACGGAAGAACGAACTGGATTGCCACGGCGCTACGCGCCTCGCAATGACGTTGGTGCTGCCACGCCGCTGGGCGCCTCGCAATGACGTCGGTGCTGCCACTCCGCTGGGCGCCTCGCAATGACGGCAGTGCCAGGAGCGCATGGAGAGGCCCTGAGACCGTAATCGTCATCGCGAGCCCGCAGGGCGTGGCGATCCAGTGCGTAGGTCTCGCATCGTGCAGGGCGAGGAGACGGAAGAACGAACTGGATTGCCACGGCGCTACGCGCCTCGCAATGACGTCGGTGCTGCCACGCCGCTGCGCGCCTCGCAATGACGGCACGGAAGCGAACGGGCGCGTTCATGCCTTGAGGTGGCGCGACTCGCCATGACTCTCAAACGGGGCGTGCCTTGTCCTCGATTCGGGCCTGCCGGCCCTCCCACGACGGGGCGATGCGGTGCGCGTTTTTCGTGGGAACGGCGGCAGCCGCGAAGGAGCGCCCTCAGGCTATCTCTGCTGGGGGCTCGAAGCGCGCCAGATAGGCGCCGACGCAGTCGGCAGGCAGGGCGATCCAGACGCGGTGGCCGTCGCCCGGTGCGACGCCGACCGGCCTGCCGGCGGCGTCCTCCATGCGCTCGACGACGCACTCGCGATTGCCGGCCGGCTGCACGATCTCGACGCGGTCGCCGACGGCGAAGCGGTTCCTGACCGCGACCTCGCACAGCCCGCGCGCAGCGTCGTGCACGACGACGTCGCCGACGTAGCGGCTCAGCCCGCCGGCCGAGGCGCCGCTCGCGTAGTTCTGCGTCGCTGCCGGCAGGTGGCGCCGATAGAAGCCTTCCGTATAGCCACGGCTGGCCAGCGCGTCGAGCGTCGTGAGCAGTCCCGGGTCGAAGGGACGCCCGGCGCGGGCGTCGTCGAGCGCGCGCCGGTAGGCCTGCGTGGTGCGCGCGGCGTAGTACGCCGACTTGGTGCGCCCCTCGATCTTCAGCGAATCGACGCCGATGGCGACGAGGCGCTCGACGTGCTCGATCGCGCGCAGGTCCTTAGAGTTGAGGATGTAGGTGCCGTGCTCGTCCTCCTCGATCGGCATCAGTTCGCCCGGGCGCTCGCGCTCCTCGATCAGCCACTGGCTGCCGCCGGGAAAGGCGCAGCCGCCCTGGCCGTCCGCTGGCGCGGGGGCAGCTGCCGACAGCGGGTTGCCGTCGGCGTCCGCCGCGTGCACCTGGTACTGCCAGCGGCAGGCGTTGGTGCAACTGCCCTGGTTGGCGTCGCGCCGGTTGAAGTAGCCGGACAGCAGGCAGCGCCCCGAATGGGCGATGCACAAGGCACCATGGACAAAGACTTCGAGTTCGACTTCGGGGCAGCGCTGGCGGATCTCGGCGATCTCGTCGAGCGACAGTTCGCGCGAGAGGATCACGCGCTCGATTCCCTGCTTGTGCCAGAAGCGCACCGCCGCCCAGTTCATGGTATTGGCCTGCACCGAGAGGTGGATCGGCATTTGCGGCCAGGCTTCACGCGTGAGGTCGATCAGGCCGGGGTCGGCCATGATCAGTGCGTCGGGAGCGAGCGCGACCAGCGGCGCCAAGTCGGCGTGGAAGCTCTTCAGCTTGCTGTTGTGAGGCAGCGCATTGACGACCATGTAGAAGCGCCGGCCAAGCGCGTGCGTCTCGTCGATCGCCTGCGCCAGGCGCTCGGGGTCGCCGAATTCGTTGTTGCGCACGCGCAGGCTGTAGCGCGGCGGGCCGGCGTAGAGGGCGTCGGCGCCAAAGGCGAGTGCGGCGCGGGCCATCGCCAGCGAGCCGGCGGGGGCGAGGAGTTCGGGAACGGCGGACATGGGCGCTTACGGTTAAAATGCGGCGGATTCAGGAAACGGGAGCGGCGCTGCCGGGCAGACATGCCACGCAGGACGGCGCCGTGGAGCGCAGGGTTCGCCATTCTAACCGCTGCCCCTGCCGCGCAAGCGGCGAGCGTGCGCATGCCCTGCCCCCCTGCCCTCACTGTCCCCTGCCACACCGCCTCGCAGAGCTTGCCCATGCCCGAAGAGATACTGATCAATTTCACCCCGCAGGAAACCCGCGTCGCCGTTGTCTATCAGGGCGCGGTCCAGGAGTTGCACATCGAGCGCAATGCCAGCCGCGGGCTGGTCGGCAACGTCTATCTCGGGCGCATCTGCCGCATCCTCCCCGGCATGCAGTCGGCCTTCGTCGACGTCGGCCTCGAGCGCACGGCCTTCCTGCACGTCGGCGACATCCGCGAGGCCCGGCCGCCGGGCGAAGCGCCGAAGCCGATCGAGCGCCTGCTGCACGAGGGGCAGAGCATTCTGGTGCAGGTGATCAAGGATCCGATCGGCAGCAAGGGGGCGCGCCTGTCGACGCAGATCTCGATCGCCGGCCGCATGCTCGTGCACCTTCCGCAGGACAAGCACATCGGCATCTCGCAGCGGATCGAGAACGTCGCCGAACGCGACTCCTTGCGCGAGAAGATCACGCGGCTGGTGCCGCCCGAGGAGCCGGGTGGCTTCATCGTGCGCACCATGGCCGAGAACGCCAGCGAGACCGATCTGGCCAACGACATCAGCTTCCTGCGCATGATCTGGCGCGACATCGTGACGCAGTCGAAGACGGCGGCGCCGCCGGCACTGCTCTACCAGGAACTGTCGCTGGCGCAGCGCGTGCTGCGCGACTTCGTCAACCCGGAGACCTCGCGCATTGCCATCGATTCGCGCGAGAACTTCCAGAAGCTCTCGGGCTTCGCCGCCGAATACACGCCGGCGGTGCTGCCGCTGCTCGACCATTACACCGGCGAGCGGCCGCTGTTCGACCTCTACGGCGTCGAGGAGGAGATCCAGAAGGCGCTGGCGCGCCGCGTCGATCTCAAGTCGGGCGGCTACCTGATCTTCGACCAGACCGAGGCGATGACGACGATCGACGTCAACACCGGCGGCTTCGTCGGCGTCCGGAGCTTCGACGACACGATCTTCAAGACCAACCTCGAAGCGGCGCTGACGATCGCCCGCCAGCTACGCCTGCGCAACCTGGGCGGCATCATCATCATCGACTTCATCGACATGGACACCGCCGAACATCGCGACGCGGTGCTCGCCGAGTTCAACAAGGCGCTGGCGCGCGACCACACGCGACTGACGGTCAATGGCTTCACCGCGCTCGGCCTGGTCGAGATGACCAGGAAGCGCACGCGCGAGTCGCTCGCGCACGTGCTCTGCGAGCCCTGTCCGACCTGCCAGGGACGCGGCGAGGTGAAGACCTCGCGCACGGTCTGCTACGAGATCCTGCGCGAACTCCTGCGCGAGGCGCGCCAGTTCAACGCGCGCGAATTCCGCGTCCTCGCCGGACCGTCGGTGATCGACCTGTTCCAGGAAGAGGAATCACACTCGCTGGCGATGCTCTCCGACTTCATCGGCAAGCCGATCTCGCTGCAGGCCGAACCGAGCTACGCGCAGGAGCAGTACGACATCGTCCTTCTTTGACATGAAACTGCGACGGGATCGAGCCAAGGCACAGGCCCGGAGCAGCAGCCGTTCATCCTATGCTTGATCTGCCTCCCCGGAATAGACGTATTTCAGGAGCGCATGGAGCGGGCTGTGACCCTAACCGTCATCGCGAGCCCGCAGGGCGTGACGATCCAGTTCGTAGGTCTCGCATCGTGAAGGGCGCAGAGACAGAAGAACGAACTGGATTGCCACGGCGCTACGCGCCTCGCAATGACGTCGGTGCTGCCACGGCGCTACGCGCCTCGCAATGACGGCAGTGCCAGGCGTACATGGAGAGGGGCTGTGACCCTAACCGTCATCGCGAGCCCGCAGGGCGTGGCGATCCAGTTCGTAGGTCTCGCATCGTGAAGGGCGCAGAGACAGAAGAACGAACTGGATTGCCACGGCGCTACGCGCCTCGCAATGAACGACAGTGCCAGGAGTACATGGAGAGGGGCTGAGAGTGTAACCGTCATCCGCGAGCCCGCAGAGCGTGGCGATCCAGTGAGCAGGACTGGTATCGGGTTGCCCGCGGACATCGGGTGACGACGCAAAAAGTACGAACTGGATTGCCGCGGCGCTGCGTGCCTCGCAATGACCGAATTGGGAGAATGCGCGTCTTTGGTGGAAAAAGGGACAGTATGAAAATACTGTCCCCTTCCGATTAAGGCAGCATCGTCGTCGCTTCGCCCTCGATGACGACCTTGCCGTTCACCGTGCATACGGTGTCGAGGATGATGCGCTTCTTGGCGGCGACCACTTCCTTGATCGTCACCGTCGCCGTCACCGTGTCGCCAGGCTTGACCGGTGCCTTGAAGCGCAGGGTCTGGCCGAGATAGATGGTGCCGGGTCCGGGCAACTTGTTGGCGAGCACGGCCGAGATGAAGCTGGCCGACAACATGCCGTGTGCAATGCGGCCGCCGAAGGGCGTCGTCGCCGCGAAGGCCTCGTCGATATGCACGGGGTTGACGTCGGTCGAGACGCCGGAGAACAGGATGATGTCGGCTTCGGTGACAGTCTTCGCAGTCGACGCGCTCATCCCGGGTTGCAGGGTTTCAATGGTGTAGGTCATCGCATTTCCTCGCTGAGGGTGGGTGGGTTTGAAATCCGGAGCCGCGCACAGCCTGCGCGCCAGACTGCGAGTATAGACGCAGCCGGTGACAATTCCGCATCGACAGCGGCGGCGGGGCGGCCGATTGCTCACGGCAGCCGGCAAGTCGCTATACTTTGCGCCATCAGGAACCGTCACCACCCTGCCCATGTCGCCAACCACGCTGCCCGTTCGCCGCTGCTGCGCGCTGCTCGCGCTGTGCCTGCTTGCGGCTTGCGGCACGCCGAAGACTTCACCCCTGCCTGCGTCCGAACGCGGCCAGCGGAGCGCGGCGACGGCGCAAGGCGCCTCCGGCCAGGACGTGGCCATCTACGCTTTGGCGCTGATCGACACGGGCTATCGCTTCGGCGGCCGCAACCCCGAAGCCGGCCTCGACTGCAGCGGCATGGTGTCCTACATCTTCGAGCGCGCCGCAGGACTGCGGCTCAGCGGTAGTGCTGCCGACATCGCCCGTCTCGGTCGCCCGGTCGAACGCGAACAATTAAGGCCCGGCGACCTGATCTTCTTCAACACGCGCAACACGCCGTTCTCGCACGTCGGCGTCTTCATCGGCGAAGAGCGCTTCGTGCATGCACCGTCGAGCAACGGGCGCGTGCGCATCGATCGCCTCGACAGCCGCTACTACGCCGAGCGCTTCGAAGCCGCGCGCAGCTATCTCGACTGAAGCGTCGGCTGCGCGGCGCCCTGAGCCTCCACCGGGGACTCGGTGTCCGCGGTCTGCGCCAGCTTGTCCCGCCGTCGCTCGTCCAGCGACCACTCCCACAGCCGGGCGCCGTTGATCGGGATCACCATCAGCCAGTGCTCGACGATGGCCAGACCGAGCAGGGTGGTGACGAGGGTGAGGCCGCTGGCCTCGAAGGAATCGGGCGGGAAGGAGAGGATCTCGCGGATGAGGAAGACCGTGACGACGCCTGCTGCCGAAACCGCGATCGGGAAGAGCACGTTCATCGGCCGCTGCGTCAGGTACTGGCGCAGGTGCGAGAGGTGTTCGGGGAGCAGTTCGGCGGAGAGGTTGCGGACGCCGAGGAAGAGGTTGAGCTTGGCCGAGAGGCGCATCACCCAGAGCACGGCGAAGGTCCAGGCACCGACCAGGTTGGGCGCGTCGGCGGTCAGGGCCCAGACCAGCACGGCGCCGAAGACGAGCGCGATCTCGTGGTAGAGGATGGCTTCGGTCGCGTTCACGAAGCGCTGGAAGCCCTCGGTCGGCGGCCGGTCGAGCGCGCGCCGCGGGCCGATGATGAAGCCCATCAGGAAGCTCATCTCGAACCACGCCCAGATGACGATCGCGCAGAAGAAGGACTGGTGGGCGGCTGCGACACTCGTCTCCTGCGAACTCGCCGCGAGCCCGACCAAGGCGCCGACGAGCAGGATCGTCGCACCGGCCATCGACCAGCGGAAGGTCTGCCGTGGCAAGCCGTCGAGGTAGAAGATGACCCCGGTCGACGACCACCACACGAACGCGGCGAACGCAGCCGGGATGGCGTAGCTGGCGAAGTCGGACATCGAGGGGGGGCAGGAGCTAGGCGTTAGGGGTTAGGGGCGAGGTATCAGGAGCGAGGGGCTAGGCGTTCAGTGCGAGGGAGACGTGGCCGCGGATCGACACCTGTTCGGGCCTGACGGCCCTGCCACAACGGCGCTCTCGTGGGAGGGCCGTCAGGCCCGAACGGGGGGGCGCTCTGCACCCGGCTATCGTCCGCTGCCCTCTCCCGCGGCCTGCGCGGGCGCGGCCCTCAGCAGCTTGGCGTAGACGGCGGTGTTGGTCGCGCCGAAGCCGCCGAGATCGAAGCTGCGGCCGGTCGGGGTGTCCTCGAGGCTCAGGTGGCCGTCCTGATGAACGACGAGCTGGTAGGGGGTGTCCTCGGGGATGCCCTGGCGCTTGCGTTCGCGGTTGATCGAGCGGATCGACGCGCGCAGGAAGCCGTCCTCGCCGGGTGCCAGCGTCAGCAACTGCTCGCGCGTGTCGGCATCGACGACGACGAAGGCGCCGTCGGGCTGGGTCGAGAAGGAGAGCGCGCGCGTCTCGACCGCCGGCGCCGGCGGCGCGACGCGCGGGTCGAAGCCGCTGAGGCGGGCGATGGCGACGCCGGTGACGACGACGGCAATGAGGATGCCGGCGCCGATCAGCGGTGCGCGCGGGAACGGCTGCGAGCCGAATTCGGGTTCGTCGTGATGCACTTGTCGATTCGCCTACGTGGGTCGCGCCAGTCGGCGCGAGTTAACCTTGAGAAGCAATTGCCACGAAATGCACGAAAACACTCCAGCGCTTCGACCCCGCGCGACAATAACCCAACGGGTCAAATACCTGACGACTGCAAGCCTGTTTTCGTGTTTTTCGTGGCAGAACAGAGGTTAAGGGTTGAGAGAAAGGCTGTCTGAAGTCCGGGCAGCCGGTACTCAACCGGTCGTCGTCGCCGCCGAAACTTCGCGGCTACCGCCGCTCCCACCTTCACTGCCGGCGCGGGACGTGCCGGCTGCAGTGGACAGCGCCGTCGGCGCCGGGTTCGCGCGCGAGTGGATGTCCTGCAGCGCGCCGGCGAGGAGTTCGGCAACGCGGGCGGCGTCGGGGATCGCGCGCAGCATCGGCTCGGCCTTGGCGAAACGCCACGGGCGCGCGTGCGGCCACAGGTGCAGGTAGGCGATCTTGTCGTCGCTGCCGAGCACGAAGGGGATGTCTCCGGTGCCGTTGCGCCGGGTCATCAGGTCCACGTTGCCGATCAGGCGCAACGGGAAGTTCATCGTCACCGGCAGCGCGATGCCGACCTTCATGACGATGCGCCGGTTGGTCAGGGTGTAGACGCTGGTGCGCTCGACCAGCCAGGCGAGGAAGGCGATGATGCCGAGGCCGACGGCGGCCAGCGGCAGCGGCCACAGCGCGGAAGCGAGCGGGTTGCCGTCGTAATGGGCGGCGAGCAACCGCCAGACGAGCAGGAGGCCGAAGTAGACGGCGACCTTGTTCAGGTGGAACGCGCTGCGGGCGAAGCTCGGCCAGTGCGGTGCGCCCTGCCAGAGGATCCGCTCGCCTTCCGGGAGGGGTCCCGGGAGGCCGCGGATCTGCTCTT
>NZ_NHRX01000059.1:105476-113235 GCF_016653115.1 Rhodocyclus purpureus | reverse complement strand
ATCGCCATCCTTTCGCAAAGTCGGCGATCAGTATGCAAGAAGTGGCCCGGAAGATTCAATCTGGGGGCAGGATTTGCGACTGGCATCACGCACGGTTCATGCTGAACGAGTTGTGTGTAACGCTATGCGCTTGCCGGTCTTTCCCTGCTGACGGCCTGCGCCACCCATCCCGACGGCTCGTTGAAGTTCGATGACCGTGCCACCGGCGCCCTGATCGGTGCTGTCGTCGGTTGCACTGCAGCAGCGGCTGCCGACAAGAAGTGCGCGACCGGGGCTGCGATCGGCGCCGCCGCGGGCTTCCTGATCGGTTGGTATTTCGAGTCCAAGAAGATCGTTGGCGCCAATCAGGTGAACGTCGAATATCAAAGGAAAGGCGTCGTGCCTCCCAAGGGCGAGATCAGGCCGGCTGCCTTCAGTACGCGGGTCAGGCAGAAAGCCACCGATTCCGCTGGAAAGAAGGAAATTCAGGTGAGCTCGAATACGGACATGATCGGTTACGGCGACAAGACGCCGGAGGTGACCCAGAAATACGCGATCTACGACGAGAAGAACCAACTCGTCGAAGAGAAGACCGAAAGGATCGCAGCGGTCGACGGCGCGGGGCGTTACCAGACGAATTCGAAATTCAAGGTGCCCGCCGCAGAAAAGGGCAAAGCATACACGGTGAAGACGACTTTGATGGTCGACGACAAGCCTTACAAGGAAAACAGCTACAAGGTTTCTCTCGACGACAGCGAGCCAGATGAATTTTTCCGTGGATGAGCCATAACGTGGAGCAAGGTGCTGCCGGAAAACGATTCGTTTTCAGGTTGTTCGGGACGAACGGAATCCCGTGCGTAGCCCGTTTGCCCTTCGGGCTGGTTTGGTTACGGCTGAGCTACTTTCGCTGAGCACGGCGCTCCGCCGTGGCAGTTGCGATTGAGCGTCTGCCCCGAATCTACTTCCGACCGATCTCGACCCGCCGGTTTTCCGCGGCAGCGGGCTGGTCGGGAAGCTTGAGCCTCGAAGATGCCACCCCGACGGTGACGAGGTTGGCCGATGGCGCACCGAAGTTCCGGACGAAGTAGGTCTTGACCGACTCGGCGCGTTGCTGCGAGAGGCGCTCGTTCAAGGCATGGGGGCCCGTTGCATCGGTGTGGCCGGTGATGAGGACCTTGAGATCGGTACCCTCAAGCACGCTCACGGTCGGCCCGAACTTGTTCAGGTAGCGTTTGGCTTCCTCCGAAAGTTCGGCCGACCCCAACTTGAAGACGATCTTCGAGGGTAGGGAAAACACCTTTGGCGTCGGCATGAAGCCCATGCAGGTCATTTTCGCCTTGGCGGCCTCGATCGGATCGCAGCCGGTGTCGTCGTGCGGGAACAAGGATGCCCGGATTTCATCGGCGCTCAGGTTCGGCTGCTTGTCCATGTCGATGGTTTCGTCAGCGAATGCGGCGGTGGCCGTCAGGCCGGCAACGAAGATCAAGGAGCAGAATTTCCTGTTCATGTCGGTCTCCCCATGCAAGGTAAAGCCCTCGCCGGCAGGCGTGAAAGCCAGTGCTATCGTGTGCCAGCGCCGAGAACGAGTCCTCAGCAAAGATTTCCAGAGATCAACTATAGATCATTGGCATCATCTTATGCCAGAACGGTCGGCGCCCAGTTCGCCGGGCCAGGTCAGGCCAAGTCGGGTGGCCAACTGTCGGTAATAAGTGGCAGCGCCGTCCAGTCGCTCGTCACGGTACTTGCGATACAACTCGGCGCAGGAGAGGGCGTTGCCCAGCGCGGCCGCGTACTGGAGCCACTGTTCCCAACGGTCGAGATTGCGTTCGAGCTCATTGCTGCCATCACGATACATGGCGCCGATACGGGCGGCGGCATCCTTTTCCCCACGCAGCGCCTTGCGCAAGTCTTCCCGGTAGCGTGCGTCGCCGGCCTCGATCCTGATCCCTGACAGACGCAAGAACACGTTCCGATCGAACAGCGCCTTCCTGGCGTCCCGTGCTCCGCTCAGCGCGACTTCGGCCTGGCTGCGGAACACGCTTGCAGGATGAGCGCGCAGCATGCCAGACGCAGCCCTTTCGACTTCGTCAGGGAAGAGGGCAATCTCGACGGCACGCCAGTCGGCGAGTTCAGTGTCGCTGACGTTTTCACGCGCGTGAGCTCGTTCTGCCTGCGAGGTCTTGACGATGGCGAAGCGGCCGACCTGACCGGTGGCCAGGTGAGGTCGCTGGGCGCGCGCCCTGACGAAGGCGAGCGGATGGTTTTCCATTACGGACTGGGTGCGCAACTGTGCCTTGACGAAGACATCGCTGATCGGTGTGAATTCGTTCGCTTCGTCGATGCTCTGCAGCAGTGCCGCCGTGTAGAAGGTGTTCTGTGATTCGTCCCGGGGCGCCAGCGAAACCTGACCGGCGCTGGCCGAGAACGCCACCATGCAACCGACGGGAGCGTCGGTGTAGTTGAAGGTCTCGGCCCGGCTCTCGCCCATCGCCGAGCGGCAGGCGTCGACAATCACCACGCTCAGCCCCGGATAGTGCTGCGGCAGCCGGTTGATGACCTCGTCCTGCAAGGCCACCGATTTTTCGACGATATCCTGGTCAGACAGGTCGAGACGCGCCGGTACCAGGAGGTTCTGCCCCTGTCTCTGGAAGCCGTGGCCGCAAAAATAGACCAGAACCATCGGCGCCGATGCGGCGGGGTAGCCGGTCGCAAGTGCGCGCAGCTTTTCCACGCCGGCGAGAATGCTGGGACGGTCGGCATCGAGCAGGATGCTGACATCGTCGAAGCCGACCTGCCGCAGGCGCCGTTCGAGGTCGAAGGCATTCTTCCGCGCCGGGAAGATGCGTTGATCCCGCGGGTAGTCGGCGTTGGCGATCAGCAGCGCCAGGCGCGCCTGCTTCTCCCCGCCGACGAAACCGTTCCCGGTCGATGAGGGCTGGTGCGCCTCCGCGTCGGCGGCGTGACATTCCGGGAGCAGGCCGAGGAGCATGCCCGCCGAGGCCAGAGCCAGGAATTTGCGCTTGTTCATGATGATGCATCTTAAGTCCGCTTGCCGATATTGACAATGTCATTTTCATGTGGAATGGTTGTACGCTGAAACAGGGAAGAAGCTTCCGTGGCCGTCAGACAGGTGCACCCCGGGGTGCGCCCGGCCCGGTTGTCCTTCGCTCCAATACCGTCGCGACACGTATCAGCAACTTCATTCCCGGAGATGCCGCTTCATGTCCGCCACTTTTCCCCGTGTTGGTTTGTCCCTTGCACTGCTGCTTGCGGGTTCCGGTGCTCAGGCCGCAGATCCCGCAGTCCCCGATGCCGGTTCCATCCTGCGTGAAACCGAACGCACCGCACCCAAGCCGCAGCCCGAGAGCGTGCCCAGGGACCTCATCGAGGGGCCTGAAGCTGCCGAATCAGCGATTCACGATGTTCCCGGTGTCCTGGTCGACGTCAAAGGCTTTCGCTTTTCGGGCGCCACCGTCGTCAGCGACGAGGAACTGCAGGCTGCGGTCACGCGCTTTGTCGGTCCGGGGCGCAACTTCCAGACCCTCGTCGATGCCGCCGAGGCTGTCCGCCGCATCGTCGAGAAGAAAGGACTGTTGCTCGCACAGGCCTACATTCCGCCGCAGACCCTGAAGGACGGGATCGTCGAAATCCGCATCATCGAGGGCAGGTTGGGCGAGGTCCTTATCGAATGGGAAGACGATGTAAAGGTGGAGCGGGCTGTCGTCGAGCGCTATCTGGCGCGTCTGCGGGCGGACCAATTGCTCGATACGGGAGACCTGGAGCGTGCGCTTTTTCTGGTGAACGACCTGCAGGGCGTGCACGCCAAGTCCAGACTGCGCCCCGGAAGACGCACCGGAACGGCGGATCTCGTCGTCAGCGTGCGCCCCGATCCGCGCATCGAGGGACGCATCGATGTCGACAACTACGGATCGCGCTACAGCGGCTCATACCGTGCCGGCGCCCTGGTGTCACTGAATTCTCCGACCGGGCTCGGTGATTCACTGACGCTGCGCGGCATGCTTTCCGATCACTCGGGGATGCAGTACGGCAACCTGACCTACACCTTGCCGGTCGGCGGCGCCGGCACACGTGTCGGGGGCAGCTATTCCTATCTCGAGTACGAACTGATCCCCTCCACGGTAGACGGACTCCTGCAGTCGGGCGAGGCCGAGGTCAGCAGCCTTTTTGCGATTCATCCCTTCGTCCGCAGCCGCAACCTCAACCTGTTCGGCCAGTTGGGACTTGATTACAAGAAGAACACGAATCGCCTGGAAGAGCAGGATCTGGAAAACAGCAAGTTCACCCGCGCGACCACGCTGGCGCTCGCTGGTGATTTTCGCGACAACTTCGGCGGTGGCGGCATCACCGCGTTCGGCCTGTCCTACGCCTGGGGCAACCTGGCTTCCTCGGTAAACGACCCTCAGTACACGGTGGTCGGCCCCTACGCCAAGCTGCAGCCGAGCTTCACGCGCATGCAAGCCATTATCGGTTCCGATGTCACCCTCCTGCTGCGCTACCAAGGGCAACATGCTTTCGATCGTCTCGACAGCTCGGAGAAATTTGCGCTGGGTGGCCCCGCGGGTGTTCGCGCCTACGCGCCCGGTGAGGCGCCGGGCGACGATGCGCATCTGCTGACGACCGAGTTCCGCTTCAGGGTCAGGAAGCAGGACGATGAGTACCCGGGACAGATGGTGCTCACCGCCTTTTACGACTACGGCGCGGCGCGTCTCGACAAGGAGCCGATCAGGCAGCCCCTCGCCCCCGAGGTGCCGAACTGGCGTTACCTGAGCGGCTACGGCCTAGGCATCAACTGGGCCGCCGCCGACTGGGCGCTGCAGGCAGCTTTGGCTTTTCGCGACCGCGGAGATCTGGTCAACGACAAGCAGAACCATCAACCCAGGGCTTACCTCCAGTTCACCACCTTCTTCTGATAGCCCTCCGACGACGCATTGGACAAGAGAGGATTGATCATGATTGATCGCCGCACTTCGCATCCGATGAAGGCCGAGGACAAGAATCTCAAGGCAACGATCGCCCCGCGTTGGCGTCTGGCTCCCATGGCGCTCGGCCTGATGGTGCTCACCACGACGCCGGCCTGGAGTCTGCCTGTCGATCCCACTCTCGTCGCCGGCAGCGCCACGATCAGCCAGCCCCGGGCGAACGCGCTGCTGGTGAATCAATCCAGCCAGAGCGCCCGGATCGACTGGCGCAGCTTCGATGTTGCCGATGGCGAACGGGTCCAGTTCGTGCAGCCGAACGCCAACTCCGTCATCTTCAACAAGGTCCTCTCGTCCGATCCGAGCAGCATCTTCGGCACGATTTCCGCCAACGGCCGCGTCTTCCTGATCAACCCTGCCGGCGTCATCTTCGGCCCGACCGCGGTTGTCGATACCGGTAGCCTCGTCGCCACCGCGCTCGATGTGCGGCTCGACCCGGCCAATCCGGACCGCTTCAGCCTGGTGACGACGACCGATCACCCAGGGCGGATCGAGAATCAGGGCCGGCTCAGCGCAGCACATGGTGGCGTCGTGGCCCTGATCGGCGGCCAGGTCGTCAATAGCGGCAGCATCCTGACGCCCGGAGGCACCACGGCACTCGTGGTGGCAGCCAGGGTCACGCTCGATTTCGCTGGTGACAAGCTCCTGAGCTTCGAGGTAGACCCCGCGCTGGCCAGGGCGAGCATCCAGCACAGCGGGCGCATCGAGGCTGAGGGCGGTGATGCCGTGTTCGAGGTGCGCGCGCGCGACGCACTGCTCGACACCGTGCTCAACGTCGAAGGCGTGGTCCGCGCGAACCGCCTCGTCGAAAGAAACGGAACGATTCACATTGACGGCGGCGACAGCGGCGTCGTACGTATCGGTGCTCAGCTCGACGCCAGCGGCAGCCGCACCGCCGGTGGCCTGATCGAGGTCACGGGTGACAAGGTCCTGCTCGACGCGGGCGCCAGGCTCATCGCCTCCGGTGCCAGCGGCGGCGGCAGCATCCATGTCGGCGGCGACTGGCAAGGCAGCGGCCCGCTGCACAACGCCAGCATGACCCAAGTCGCCGCCGGCGCGCGTCTCGAAGCCGACGCGATCGAATCGGGCAATGGCGGCGAGGTCGTGGTCTGGTCGAACGAGAGCACGCGTTTCTTCGGCCATGCACAGGCTCAAGGTGGTCCGCAGGGGGGCGACGGTGGTCGTGGCGAAATCTCCGGCAAGGGGTACCTCGATTTCCGGGGAACATTCTCGGCGTCGGCACCGCAGGGGAAGGCCGGGATGCTGCTGCTCGACCCGCTGGACATCACGATCAGTAATGCTGAAATGAACAATGTCGAACAGGATGAAGAGGACGGAGCATTCGTACCCTCTGGAGACTCTTCAGTCCTGCCCTGGCAAAGGCTCAAGACGGTGCTCGAGACATCCGATGTCATCGTGACTACCGCTCGCAGCAACGGGGCGCAGAGTGGAGACATCACCGTTGCCGAGTCTTCGGGCGATCTCCAATCCGGTCGTTCGCTGACACTTGAAACTGCCGACGGCGGAAAGATCAACATCAATGCTTCCATCACCAACACGGGGGGCGGCTCACTGATCTACGATGGCCCGGTGACGCTTGGCGCCGACACGACCCTGAGCGGTACGAACGTGAGCCTGCGCAGTACGGTCGATGGGGCCTATTCGCTGACGATCAATGATGGCGGGACGACGACCTTTGGCGGAGTTGTCGGTGGCACGACAGCCTTGGCGAGCCTGAGCACGAACGCGGGCGGGACCACCGTGATCAAAGGCGGAGAGGTCAGGAGCACGGGCGCGCAGACCTACGGCGACAATCTCGCCATCGCTAACGCGTATGCGAGGCTGAGCACCCTGGGTGGCGCGGTGACGGTCGCAGGGGCGACGACCCTGAGCAAGGGACTGACGGTCAGCAGCGGTGCGGGCGACGCGACGTTCAACGGGACCGTTGATGGCCCCGGCGCGCTGGCGGTGAACAGCAGCGGCACTACGACCTTCAGCAAGGCGGTGGGTGGAAGTACTGATCAGACCAGGCTGGCGAGCCTGACGACCGATGCGCTTGGACAGACGCTGATCGAAGGTGGCTCTGTCACGACCAGCGGCGAGCAAAGCTACGGTGACGAGGTGAAGCTCAGTGTCGACACCACCTTGAAGGGCAGCACGGTCACGACAAAGGGCACGCTTGAGGGCAGTAACAAGTCTCTGACGATCGACGGCGATGCGGTTTTAGGTGGCACGCTGAGCGGGCTGAATACGCTGACGGTGAGCAAATCGACGACGATACAGAGCGGGACGGTGACTAGTTCCGGGATGCAGAAGTATTTGGGTGATGTGACTATCGAAGGCACTGGTGCGCAGTTGAACACCAAGGATAACGCGGTGACAATCGACGGGGCGTTGACGCTCAGCAAGGGACTGAAGGTCAGCAGCGGTGCGGGCGACGCCACGTTCAACGGGATCGTTGATGGCCCCGGCACGCTGGTGGTGAACAGCGGCGGCAAGACGATCTTCAGCAAGGCGGTGAGTGGAAGTACTGATCAGACAAGGCTGGCGAGCCTGACGACCGATGCAGGCGGATCGACAGTGATCAATGGCGGAGCGGTCAGGACCAGCGGCGAGCAAAGCTACGGTGACGAGGTGACGCTCAGTGTCGACACCACCTTGAAGGGCAGCACGGTCAGGAGCAAGGGCACGCTTGCAGGGGGCAGCAAGTCTCTGACGATCGAGGGTAATGCGGTGTTGGGTAACACGGTGAGTGATCTGAACAGCCTGACCGTGACGGGGAC
>NZ_NHRX01000059.1:3121-105381 GCF_016653115.1 Rhodocyclus purpureus | reverse complement strand
CACCACCTTGAAGGGCAGCACGGTCAGGAGCAAGGGCACGCTTGCAGGGGGCAGCAAGTCTCTGACGATCGAGGGTAATGCGGTGTTGGGTAACACGGTGAGTGATCTGAACAGCCTGACCGTGACGGGGACGACGAAGCTTGATATCGGAAACCTCGTGACCGTTGGTGAGCAAAGCTATGGTGGCGCGGTGACGCTTGGTGCCGATACCACCCTGGCCGGGAGTACCGTGAAGATGCTGGGAGGGGTGACGGGTCGAGAGCACCCTCTGTCGATCGTCGGCGATGCGGTTTTAGGTGGAACGTCGAGTGGGCTGACGACTTTGACGGTCAGCAAATCGACGACGATTACGGGCGGAGAGGTCAGGAGCACGGGCGCGCAGACCTACGGCGACAATCTCGTCATCCATAACGCGGATGCGTCGCTCAGTACCCTGGGTGGAGCGGTGATGGTCGCCGGGGCGACGACGCTGAGCAAGCGACTGACGGTCAGCAGCGGGGCGGGCGACGTGAGTTTCAGCGGCCGTATCGATGGCCCCGGCGAGTTGGAGGTGAATAGCAGCGGGATCACGACCTTCAGCCAGGCGGTGGGTGCAGGCACGGCGTTGGCCAGCCTGACGACCGATGCCCTTGGGCAGACGCTGATCGAAGGTGGCTCTGTCAAGACCAGCGGCGAGCAAAGCTACGGTGATGCGGTGACGCTCAGTGTCGACACTACCTTGAAGGGCAGCACGGTCAGGAGCAAGGGCACGCTTGCAGGGGGCAGCAAGTCTCTGACGATCGAGGGTAATGCGGTGTTGGGTAACACGGTGAGTGATCTGAACAGCCTGACCGTGACGGGGACGACGAAGCTTGATATCGGAAACCTGGTGACCGTTGGCGAGCAAAGCTACGGTGGCGGTGTGACACTTGGCACCGATACGACCCTGACCGGGAGCACCGTGAAGATGCTGAAAGGGGGGACGGGGGTAGAGCACGCGCTGTCGATCTTCGGCGATGCGGTTTTAGGTGGAACGCTGAGCGGGCTGACTACGTTGACGGTGAGCAAATCGACGACGATCACGGGCAGGACGGTGACTAGTTCCGGGAAGCAGGAGTATTTGGGCGATGCGACTATCGCCGGGGCGACGACGCTCAGTAGCGGCGCGGGCGACGTGACATTCCATGGCAAGGTTTTTGGCCCCAGCAGCCTGAGCTTGAACAGCCAGGGAACCGTTACTTTCAACGATGCAGTCGGTGGTTTCAACGATGCAGTCCATGCCGATACGCCCTTGGCGAGCCTGACCACCGATGCGGGCGGAAAGCTGCTGATCAATGGCGGCTTGGTCCGCACGACCGGGAGGCAGTCCTACGCTGATCGCGTGGAACTCGGGGGCGATACGACCCTGCATGTAAGCGCTAGCGATGCACGGATCCTCACGGTCAAAGGGGAAGATGGATTTTCCCTTGCCTACTACGACAATGCAGTCGAATTGAGGGAGGGCGGATCAATCACGAACCAGTCCGGCTCCCGGCTCAAGGTCGTCGTTGATGGGCCGGGGTCGGTCGATCTGCTCGGTCTGAAGCCGAAGGACGGGAGCAGCACCACGCCGTCGCTCGCCGAACTCGTCACCAAGGCTGCGGAAACCCTGGATCCCTCTTCGACAGCATTTGCCGGCTTGATTGGCTGGACGACGCGCAACGACTTGCAGGGAGAGGTGACCGTGATCACCGATGTAGCCAATGGGGGAGCGCATTCCTCGGACGCGCAGCATCTGGTCGGCATCGCCGCCCCGAAAATAGAAATCGCGAAGTTCGGCGGCTACGACGAGCGTGCCGATATCGGTGTTCTTGCTGATTCGGTCCTCTTGATGACTCGCGCATTGCCGATAAGCCGGCTGGATGGCATGGTCGATAACGGCATCGTCAAGGCGACGGCATCGCTACCGGCGGAGGCCGTCGCGCACCACCCTTACGTGCCGGCGCTGACCATGCTTCCCGTCGACGACGGGAGGATAGGTGCATCCCAGCCTTACTATTACGGTGGCGCAGATAAGGACTCGTGGATACCCGTGGAACTGGGTGTGGACGCCCGGCAGCAAGGCCTGGTCGTCTTCTTGCCCCCCCGCGATGCTGGCAGGGAGGCTAGCTCGTTGTTTCTGGGAGGGCCCAAGGAACTCAAACCCATCCAGACCGGTTCGTCATCGGTCAGCTATCGTAGCTACTCGCTTCCGGTGATCTATAACGGCGAGATCATATCGAGCGCCCAGTTTGCCGGCTTCGAGGCCTCGCTCGTGCAGTTGCTCAGCGATATCCGTCGTGAGCAACTCGAACGCGGTTACGCCAACGAGAGCATACCGGCGCGCCTTCGCACCGGTGTTGTGATGGAAACCGGTCTGGGCAGTCCGGCCGTTGACGAGTTCGAGGGCGTGGCACTTCCGGCACGTTGCACCGGCACCGTTTCCGCATCAGGCATGAGTTGCGCGAATTGAGCCGCTTTCGGGCGCAGCTGCGCAAGCGGGACAGCTCGGCCGAGAGAATGGAGCCGGATAGCCTATCTGCGCTTTTCAGTTTCCTGCACCAGGAAGCGCAGTGCGGCATAGTTCGCCGGGCAGGGCGCGCCCGACGCGCAGCGCGGACTGCCGGTGATGCTCCGGCTGGACGCGTCGGACCGATTGAGTGCTGCTTCGACACCGTCCTGGCTGGCGTCCAGCGTGCCGCCCTTGTTGCTGAAGCCGAGGGAGGTGAAATCACGTGGCGAAGCGGAGACGATGGTGAGGATGTCCCAGTCACCCGCAGGCGCATCGGCCTCGTAGCTCCACTCGGGTCGCGGGAAGGAGAGCGTCTCTCCGGCGCCGATGTGATTGTCACGATCGAGGTCGTTCGGGAAGATGAGGCTGACGTGGCCGCCTGCCTTGTCCCAGAGCAGGACGTTCAGGTAGCCGCCACGCTCGCTGCGCAAGGCGAAGCTGAGCCGGTCGTGTCCGATCCTCAGCGGGCTCTTGACCCCGGAAAGCTTGAGCGCAAAAGCGCTGTCCGATCCCGCCAGGGCTTCGGCAAACGCATCGTCGAGGGATACGCGCGCTCTTGTCGTGGGGGGCGACGACGTCAGCGGCTGCACAGCAGGAGGGCCCTCTTGCTGCGCAGTGGTTGAGGGAACTGATGGCTCACGCAGGTAGAAGGTGAGGCCGACAGCGAGCGCGAGGATGAGGACCGCCCCGACCATGTATTGCGGCAGACCCAGGCCCTTGCCCTCGGTTGCCGGAGCGGGCGAGTTCGGCGGGGACTCCGGCGCCAGCTTTGTCGTTGCGGGTGATGCCGCGGCAACGGTGAGGTCTGCCGCTGCGTCGGGGGGCACGTCGGCGAAGGGAGGAGCCGACGTGCCCCCGTCCGCGCGCGTGGCGACGGGCCGGGGCGCCAGTCCGGACCCAAGCTCACGCTGTACTGGCGACGCTCCAGCGACGATCGTCGAATCGAAGCCGATCAGTTCGCGCATCTCGGCGATCGATTGCGGGCGATCGCCCCCCTTCACGGACAGGCAACGGTCGATGCCGCGCAGGAAAACCTCGGAATAGCGCCCGGCTACCAGGTGAGCGAGCGGCTGGTAGTCGTCCTGCATCATGCGGCCGACAGAGGGCGGCGGAGTGTGTCCGGTGATCATCAGGTACACGACCGCTGCCAGCGCGTAGATGTCGGTCCAGGCGCCCTGTCTGGCGCCGGGTATCTCGGCGTACTGTTCGATCGGTGCGTAACCCGGTTTCAGGATCACGGTCAGCGCTTGCGTCATGTCGCCGATGACGCGGCGGGCGGCGCCGAAGTCGAGCAACACCGGGCGCCCGTCGGCAAGCAGCATGATGTTGTCGGGGGCGATGTCGCGGTGGAAGCAGTTTTCGTGGTGGATCAGTTCAAGTGCGTCCATCAGCGGCGACAGCAGATTGCGGATCCATGCCTCGTCGGGGGCTTCCGACCTGTCCTTGAGTGCCTGCTTGAGCGTCTTTCCGGAAAAGTAGGGCATCGCCATGTAGGCCGTGCCGTTGGCTTCCCAGAAACGGTGGACCTTGACCAGGGAAGGATGGTCGAATTGCGCGAGGAGCCGCGCCTCATTCACGAAGCTGCGCAAACCGATGGCGAAGGTTTCGGCGAATTGTTCCGAACGGAGCATTACCGTCGAATCGAGCGCCCGGGTCGCCAGCGAGGCCGGCATGTATTCCTTCACCGCGACCCGTCGATGCAGCGAGTGGTCATCGGCCAGATAGACGATACCGAAACCACCTTCGCCGACCAGACCGACGATCTCGAATTCGGAAAGTCGCGTTCCGATGGGCAGCGCGTTCCCGGAGGTGCGCGAATCCCGTCCTGCGCCCTCGGTAGGGCCGCCGAACACCACGGTCTGGTCTGCGTTGGAGTCGATCACGTCAGGTAGCCGAGCGAGGAATACCAGACCTCATCTTGGCTACAAAATTCCGGCGCTGCAAGTACGCAAATAGAATATCTCGAATATGACGAAAAATTTCCCGGCCTGGCCGTCAATGAGTCCGATTGCCCGGTAGCCTAACCTCATTTCAGCGCCGGTGAAGCCGCTTCGGCAGCCTCGAGTTGGCGGAATTCAAACAGGTAGTCGCCACCCTGCTGGTGGCCGGCGGAAGTCATCGCTCCATAGCGGGGCGTTTGCGGGAAAGCGTGGACGACCTCGCTCTGGACCGTGCTGAATACGGTATTGCCGGGTTGCCAGTTCTGCACCCGGGCTAGCGTATCCAGCAGGTACCAGGCGAAAATCGAGTGTCCCTCCCGGCCGGCGTCGGCAACCGGCTCGTCGCCGCCGGAGGAGACGACGACGACCGAGCGCTTCTGCAGGACCTCATCCGGCTTCAGATCGGCCGCCACCAGGACCCGTCCTTCACGCGCGAAAGCACCCGAATAGCAGCTGTCCGAGATCATCGTGATCTGGTTGGCACGAATCGCGGCAAGGTACTTCGTGATGTCCCGGTTCGAAACCCAGCGGGACGGATCATCGACCGGACCGTCAGCCGGGATCCAGTATCCTTCGCCGTCCTTGTCGAGCGAAAGGCCGTGGCCTGCATAGTAAATGAGGACGCTGTCCTTGTCCGAGGTCTCGATGGCGAGCTGATTCAGGGTCTGGATGATCGCCGCCTTCGTCGGGTTGCGCAGCACCCGAACCTCGTAGCCCATACGTTCGGCAAACAGCGCGGCCATGGCATCGGCATCGGCGAGCGCGTTCTCCAGTGGCGGGATCTTCTTGTCCGAATAGTCGTCGACGCCGAAGAAAATCGCCATCTTCCGCTCGATCCTGGGCAGTTCTGCAATCCTGACCTTCCGTTGCTTCCACAACCCGAGGCCCGACGTCTTCGCCATTGCGCCGATCTGGGCTTCGGTGACGCGGCACAGTCCCGTAGCGACATCCGCCTGCGTCAGACAAGGCCTTACGTCCGCCAGGCTTGGATCCAGTTTGAGCCTGAAGATCGCATCGGCAAAAAGCTTCCTCTTGAATTCCTGGCGTTCTTCCAGGAAACGCGACAGTTGATCCATGCTCATCGAGCCGATGTCGACCCTTCCGAACCCCATCGGGATGGCTGAACCCAAGGTGTCGATCAAGCTGCCGCTGCCAAGGGCAGTACCGTAACTCGTGGCCAGATTTACCGCCACATTGAGGCTGTTGATGAATTGGGATGGGTCCGCTTGCGGCTTCACCTCGTCGCCTGGTGTGGCATAGAGAATCCCGTTTCCAGATTGCGCGGGCGGGGTGGGGTAGGGCGCGTCATACTGAACGAAGTCGTAGGGTAGACCGTCCAACGTGTTTTTCGACGGAGCGCCGGCATAGATCAGCCAGCGCCCGTCCGGAGCAGACAGGGCGCTCGCGCCCGCACGGTTGTCGAAAATTCCCGTCGCTACGGTTATCACGCCACGGTCGGCGACAATTTGCGAATCGTCGCTGATTCGCACCGATCCATTCAGGCTCTCGATGAGGATGCTGCGCCCGCTTACGTTCGAGTCGCCTGCGAGTTCAATGCCGAGTTTTCCTCTTGATGTCGTGCTGCCATGGATGCTGATCGTCTCGGCCGAGAGCCTGGAATTGCCGCCAATGAGGACGCCATCACCACCGACGCTTGGACCGGTGCCCTTGAGTGAAATCGTGCCGCTGGATCCTGCATCGAGTGTTCCGTTGTCGATCTCTATTCCGGGCTCGCCCGGTCCCCCGACGGCGGCACCCGAAACTCCTCCTCCAAGATTGATGTTGCCGCCTTGGGTAACGATTGCAGAGCCCGAATGCATGATTATCCTGCCCACGCCGCTACCACCCTTGTTCGCGATCAAGCTCACGGTGAGCGGAGCAGAAGGCGCTTCAATACCCGTCGATCTGATACTCGTTCCGGCTTCCATGTGGATGTGCCGGTAGGCCTCCAGGGTCAGTTGGGCGGGTTCCGTCCCTTCATAGACGATGGATGCGGCGATCCCGGGTTGATTGTCGAAGTCGCTCCACACGAAGAGGTCGCCGCCTTCCTCGCTTCCGTCTCCCGGATCGAATCCGGTCCGGATGGTCACGTTTGTGCTGCTGTTCAGCGCAGCCGAGATATCGCTGTCCAGAACCACCGCTGGCGTCCCAGAGGCCTCGAAGACTGGTGCGCTTTCCGTTCCGGTATTGACGACGTTGACCGTAGTGCACGAGGCGGTGAATTCGCCAGAGCCACACTGGGCTTGGGCACTCATGATGTAGATGTCCGAGGGATCGAGCAGCCACCGTCCCGGCGATCCCTTCGTGGCGCCTGCCGAAACCCTGATTCCGGCGGTATCGAGAAACTTCCCCGAGGTCTCGATCAGCCCGCCGTCGCCGCCGAGCGGGCCACCCTTGGCTTCGATGCGGCCGAAGGCACGCGTCGCATTTTCACTCCAGACGATGACGCGACCGCCGTCGCCGGATGCAGTCGCGTTGGCCTTCAGTTGCGCGGTGCTCCCCAGGTAGGTCGCAGTCGCGTTGTCGATGGCTGGATTGCCGCCCTGGTAGTCGCCGCCCACCAGCACTTCGCCGCCGCCGGTCGCTCCGGAAGCATCCACGCTCGCTTGGCGAAAGACGCCGACGTTTTCGCCGAGCAGATGGATCTTGCCGCCTTTCCCCTCTGCGCTGGTGGCGCTGATTTCGCCGCTCAGCAAGGTGGTGCCGCTTTCCGATTGCGCGACGACCATTCCGCCCGAACCGCTGCCGAGCGCGCTGGCGCTGGTCTGGCTACCGTCTCCGAGCGTCAGTTCGTCCTGCGCGCGCAGCGTGATCATTCCCGCCGCGTCGACGCCGAGGCTGTCGGCCCGGATGATTCCCTGCTGGTTGACGATGCTGCCGTAGACGTCGACCTTGCCGCCATCGCTGGCGAGCAGCGATCCGAGGTTGATGGCCGCGCTCTCCGCTGCGCTGACCCTGACGACCAGATTGGGGAGGCCCGAGTCGACCAGTTCCAGACTGCGGCCGGCGGCAAGGACGATCCTTCCTCCGGGGGTTTCGACGACTCCTTCGTTGCGTACGCTGTCGCCGATCAGCCAGACCCGACCGCCGAAGGAGGTGCGGATTTCGCCCTGGTTCAAGACTCCTGCCGCGGGCAGTGAATCCGGGCGCGCAAAGGCATAGCGCCCGCCGAGGAAGTCAGCATTCGAGATGTTGAGCGAGGTGGCCACCAGTCCGGCGACGTCGATGCGCGCGTTCTGGCCGAACAGGACGCCGTGCGGGTTCACCAGCCAGACGCGGCCGTTCGAAGCGAGGCTGCCGAGGATCCGCGAGGGATCATTGCCGACGACGCGGTTCAGCACCTGGCTGCTGGCGTCCTGCTGCTGGAAATAGACGCTGTTCCTGGCGCCGATCGAAAAGCCCTGCCAGTTCAGGATCGCATTCGGGCTGTTGGTGATCGTCATCGCATTGCCGACCGTGGCGATCGTCGCATTGCCGTTGATGACCGTCGGAGCGACCGGCAACTGTGCCTCGCTTGTTGTTGCAATCGCCAGCAGGGCCACAGCTGCTGCGAGCGTCGTCAGTCTGCGGGAAGAACTGAAGGAGGTCCTGGGGACGCTTGTGACTGACGCAGTCGATGCCATGATCGATCTCCTCTGCACACAATGCCGGCGCAGCGACAGGTCAGGCCTGAATCGGTGTCGATCCGGGGCTCGATCTTCGAGCGCGTTGCTGGCGAGAGAACTCTGCTCTCGTGGCAGGTGCTTGAGCGTGGGAGCGTTCGAATGACTTGACGGTGCTTGCCAGCAACTCTTTCCGTCCGCTTCCCCATTGCACACGCTCAGGCTTGATGGCCCCCCTGGTTCGGCCTGCTTCACTTGCTTTGGCACGCAATTAGCAGGCCGTCCCGGCTTTATCTAGGAAAAACAAAGGGGTGCGTTTGATTACCCCGGTACGGTGGGCCGCAGTGGAAACTTTTCCGACAGTGGCACTTCTCCGAGGAGCGATGCGCCCCGCGTTGGCAGGGATGCGACGGTCGCGAGCGGCTGCGCTTCCAGGGCCTCCGGAGGCTCAGTAAGCGATATTGACGGAGAGATGCCCGCGCGTACGGCCGGCGCTATGGATGATCCCGTCCTCGAGGGCTCTGCCGATGTCGAGGCGCGCCGATGTACTTTTGCCGGCAGTCAGGCGGAAGCCGAAACCGATGCTGCTGAGGCTGCAGGATTGCTCATCGACTCCGCGGCAGGGCTTGTCCTGATGGTTCGCAACGCTGCCCTGATCCAGGAAGACGAGCGGTCGCAAGCGCAGGCCACCGGTGCCAGGCGCCATGGCGAAATCCGGCCCCAAGGCTTCAAGACTGAGGAAGTGGCCATGATCGCCGGCGAGTTCCCTTTCGCTGTAGCCGCGCACGCTTGCCGCGCCGCCGAGGCCGAACTGTTCGCCGGGAACCAGGGCGTCCGCGCTGTACTGGGCCGAAACCCGGCCATGCAGGGCGTAACCGTCGCCGAATGGAATCTCGGCGAAGGCCGACAGCTTGCCGATTAGGTAGTCACGCGCGGCGCCGGGTCTGGCCGCCGCAAATTCTTCCTGCGAACTGCCGCCGATGTTGTTCAGCAATGTGACGTTGAAACCCCAGGCACTCCTTGCCGTCTGCTGCTGACCGACATAGGTCATGCTCAGTGGCGCTATCCTGATGTCGGCAGCGGCCGGGCCGCAGCCGATCGCGCCGAAATCCCCGAGCGAGCAGCTGTTGTCGTATTTGCGCCAGTCCATGCCGAGCGTCAGGCGATGGTCGTATTCCCCGAGACGATCGAGGTAACGGTTCGCGCGCAGGCCGACGACCGTTCCCTTGCCGCTGAAGCTCAACGGCCCCGCGGTGGTCGCCGTGGTCCCTGTATCGACGGTCGAGTGGGCGTAGAAAGCATCGATCGACGATGCCCAGCCATAAAGCGGCATGCGATAACCCAGGCTGTAGATCCTGACCCGATCGGGTTCTTCAGGTGAGCTCTGGAACTGGGCGGTGCCGACATGATCCGAGTTGAACAGGTTGGCGTGCTGGATACCGACGCCGATCCGATAATTTCCGGTGCGCTCGTTACCCGTGTTGTCGACGTTGGCCAGGAAAATCAGCGGGTTCTTCTCGGCGACTTCGATGTCGGCGTCGATGTCGCCGGGCTTGCGGCCGGCGAGGAGGGTGACCCGCAGTTCCTTGGCAGGATTTTCGTTGGACAACTGGATGTCGCGATCGATCGCCCGGACGAACGGTGTCTCGCCTTCGCGCAGATGCGGCAGGCCGGCACGGACATTTTCGGGCGTGAAGTGCGCACCTTCGCCCTTGACCCGCACCTCGGCCAGCTTCCCTTCGACGACGCGGATGGCGACATCGCCTCCGGACAGTGACTGCTCCGGCAGATAGGTGACGACTCCTCCGTAACCTGCGTCACGATAAGCCTCCTGCACCCTTGCGGCACGCTGCTTGAGTTCGGCAAGGCTGCGGCCTTCGCCAGCCAGACCCGCGAGCAGCTCAGCGACGCTTGCTTCCGGCAACAGCGTGTTGCCTTCGAGACGCACGGACTTCACCGGGAAGCTCGTGGGCTGGACGGACTGCTGGCCGAAGGCCGTTGTTGCCGGGAAAAGGGTGTAGACGAGGAGCATTGCGCAGCAGCCCTGGAGGCGATGCAGGGCCGACGACGGCCCGCCTGATTCGTGCAGGGAACTTGAATTCATGGTCTTCGTCCTGAGGGCGCCGCCAAGGACGGCTTGTGCCCCCGGTTGGCCGCCTGTAATGCCGATAAGATGCTCTGGTTCGCGTCACGAGATTATGCCAACGATTGCAAGTTGATGATGAGTGAATTTTTGGTGTTCAATGGTCGCCGATGCTTCTTGGGCGAAGCTTGCCCGACCCCGCGAACTTTTGCTGCCCTCGCCATGGCCGGTACCGGGAGATTTTCCTGCCGGCAGCTTGTCATGATGATTCATATGCCATAATGCCGGATCGATCGCCCGGCCAGGGCGATGCCAAAGTCAGCGGAGACGGAGTCATGATCACGATCCGGGTCGTTTCCTGCAACGGCGAAGCTCCGGCAAGGCCGCTCGCGGTCGAGTTCGACGAACTCGGCGGCACGATCGGTCGCGCCGAGATGAATCAACTGGTATTGCCCGATCCGGAACGTCACATCTCGCGCCTGCAGGCGCGCGTCGCCTGGCGCAACGGCAGCTTCGAGATCGCCAACGTCGGCGCCAATCCGCTCGACGTCGCCGGGCAGAGCATCGCCAACGGCGCCAGCACCACGATTGAGCCCGGCGATCGCATCACGGTGGGCGGCTACCTGCTCGAAGTCTCCGCCGGCGGCAGCGGTCCTGCGCCAAGCCCCGCCGCGGAAGGTGCGGGACCGTCCGCTGCGAAGGACGATCCGCTCGGTCTGTTCGGCGGACTGGCGCAGGGGGGGCCTGACGAGGATCCCTTTGCCAGCATTCTTGCCGGGGCCGTGGGCGCTGCGGTGCCGCCGATGGCGACGGAAGCGCCCGCGCGTTCCCCGGTGCCCGCGCCCGCGGAGCGGCCTGCGTCGGCCCCGTCGGTTGCGGGCGCGAGCGCTTCGGCACCCGTCATTCCCGAGGATTTCGACCCCTTCGCAGACCCGTTTGCGCAGGCTCCCGCTGCGAAGCTTGCCTCCGACAATCTCGACGACCTCGGCTTCGGCGCGAGCGGCGAGTCCGTGTCGGGGCCGGGGATCAGCACGATCTTCGGTCTCGAGCGCGGCGCGCGAGCGGGCACGGCAGCAGACCTCCTTGCCGGAACCCCGCTGGCAGCCCCCGCGCCCGGCAAGGACGAGAAGGGCGCACTCCTCGATCCGCTGGCGGCGCTGTCAGGCGCAGCTCCGGCCGAGCCCAAGCAGGCTGCCGTTCCGGACCAGGTGCCCGAGATCCGCGCTGCCTATCGTCCGCCGGCAGCGAAGCTGCCCGACGATGCCTTCCTGTCCTGGGAGCAGGCAGGGGCGGGCAAGGCTGCGGAAAGTGCCGAGCCCGCTGAAGCACCTTCCCCCAGGCCACGCGCGGACGTCGAGATTGCGCCATCGTCGGGCGCTGAGACGGCGAAGGGGAGCGAACGCTTGCCGGGAGCCGAAGCTGTCCCCGAGCCGCCCCCAACGCCAGTCGCGCCCCCTGCCGGCGAATCCGACGCACTCCTGCAGGCCTTCCTGCAAGGTCTCGGGCTGCCGGGGCTGAAGCTGGAACAGGGGCTAACGCCGGAGGCGATGCAGACCATCGGCCAGCTGCTGCGCGAGGCGACCCAGGGAACCCTCGATCTCCTCCTGGCGCGGGCGACGACCAAGCGCGAGGTCAGGGCCGAGGTGACGATGATCGTCAGTCGCGACAACAATCCGCTCAAGTTTTCACCCAGCGTCGAGGTGGCGCTCATGCATCTGCTGGCGCCGCAGGGCAGGGGCTTCCTGCCGCCGCTGGCAGCGATGCGCGACGCCTGGGACGACCTGCGCGCGCACCAGCTCGGTTTCATGGCTGGAATGCGCGCGGCGCTGGCCGGCGTGCTGCAACGCTTCGATCCCGCGACGCTGGAGCAGCGCCTGAGTGCGAAATCGCTGCTCGACAGCCTGCTGCCGATGAATCGCCGCGCCCACCTGTGGGAACTGTACATTTCCCTGTACAGGGAAATCGCGCGCGAGGCCGAGGACGACTTCCACGCGCTGTTCGGCCGCGAGTTCGTGCGCGCCTACGAAGAGCAGGTCAGGCGCCTGCACGCTGCTGACGAATGAGCGCCCCGACGAGGATGAGAAATCGATGAAGATGGAAGTGGCGGTACTGTCCAAGCCCGGCGGTCGCCTGCGCAACGAGGATGCCTGTGGCTACTGGACTTCGGATGGCTCCTGTTGCTGGGTATTGTCCGACGGTGCCGGCGGGCACGCGGGCGGTGATGTCGCCTCGCGCTCGGTGGTCGCCACGATCGTGCGCGAGTTCGCAGCGGCGCCGCAGGCGACGCCCGACGCTGTTGCCTCGCTGATCGTGCATGCGAACGAGGTCCTGCTGCGCGAGCAGCACGAAGAATATCGGCTGCGCGACATGCGCGCGACGGTCGTCGTGCTGGCCTTCGACCACGCCCGGCAGAAGGCCTGCTGGGGCCATGTCGGCGATTCGCGCATCTACGGCTTGCGCAGCGGTCACGTGCGCTTCCAGTCGCGCGACCACAGCGTGCTGCAGCGCATGATCGATGCCGGTCTCGGCGACGCTGCGCTGCTGCGCACCCACCCGCAGAGGAGCGTGCTGCTCGCCGCGCTCGGCTCGCTCGACGGCGTGCAGCCGGAGGTCCCGCTGCAGGCTGAAACGGTGCATGAGGGCGATGTCTTCCTGCTCTGCAGCGACGGACTCTGGGAGTACGTCGACGAGTCGGTCATGGAAGCCACGCTCGCCGCCAGCGTCACCGCCGAGAGCTGGCTGGCCGCGCTCGAAGCCGAGGTGCTGGCACGCGCCGAGCGGGGACACGACAACTACAGCGCGATCGCCATCTGGCTCGGCGACCGTGCGGAAACAACCCAGTTCGTAATCCGATGAACGAGAAGGAGAGAGACGATGAAAGCAAGGATGGTCAGGGCACCCATGATGGCTTCACTGCTCCTCGCAGCGCTGTGCGCCGGCGCACAGGCGCAGCAGATCTTCAGCGGCGAGGACATCACCGAAGAAAAGCTGATCCAGGCGCTGACCCCCGGGCAGCCGGGGGTCCGCACGCGCAGCATCCAGGTCCAGCGCGACGAAAAACCCGCAGCCAAGCCGGCGGCGTCGCTGCTGATCACCTTCGTCACCAACTCTGCCGAACTCACGCCGGACGCTCAGGCCAAGCTCGACGTCGTCGGCCGCGCACTGAAGGCCGACCGGCTGGCCGGCTTCAGCTTCTCGGTCGAGGGCCACGCCGACCCGCGCGGTCTCCATGAGCACAACCTGCGCCTGTCCCAGCTGCGGGCCGAGAACGTGGTCGATTACCTGGCGACCCGCCACGGGATCGAGCGCGATCGCCTGAAGCCGGTCGGCAAGGGCGATGCGGAACCGGTCAATACCACGCAACCCGCAGCCCCGGAAAACCGGCGGGTGACCATCGTCACGATCCGCGAGTGATCCTGGAAAAAGCAGTCGGCCACGAAATGCACGAAAAAGCACTCGTCGCCTTCGACGCCGCTTGGATGTGGCCCGGTGGGTCGGACGCCAGACGACGGCGAGCTTATGCTCTATTTCGCCACTTTCGTGTTTTTCGTGGCTGAAGAGAGATCTTCAGGCCCGCCTAATCGACTTCGACGATGGTGAAGGTCGCTGCGCCGTAAGCATCCGGACACGTGGCCTTGCCCTCCGGGCAGACCGGCCTGCCGAGGAAGGGCGACTGGCCGTCGCGATGCGCCGCCGCAATGCCGGCGGCGATGCTCAGCGGGAATTCGGCGAAGGGATCGACCGCGACCAGGCCGCTTTCGCTGAAGTCACGCGGCAGTTCGCTGACGACGGTGACGAACTGGTTGGCGCCCGCCGGCCCTCCCGCGACCATGGTCCAGCCGCTGCGCGGCAGGGACAGCGTCTGCCCGGCTTCGATGCGGTTGCGCGCATCGACCGCATTCGGAAACAGCCTGTAGAAGTGCTGGCGGTCGGTGCCGACCATCAGCACATAGAGATAGCCGGGCTTGGACGAACGCACCCGGAAGCTCAGCCTGTCCTTGCCGATGCGCACCTGTGGCCGGTCGATCGCCACCGTCACGCTGTGCTCGCGGTTGCGACCTTCGAAGATACGGTCGATTTCGTCCAGGGCGCTGAAAGGGGCGGGGACGCCTGCAGCGTCGACGCGGGCTGGCGGGGCGGGAGGAAGGGCGACCGGGCCCGGCCCCGTGCCAGTTCCGGGCGCGACCGGGGCGGAGCTCGGCGGCGTTGCGGAGGGGATCAGTAGATAAGCGGCCGCAGCGAGGATGACAGCGAGCGCCACGCCTCCGGCGAGCAAGGGCGGCTTGCGCCCGGCCGCAGGTCTTGCAGTCGGCGTCGGCAAGAGGACGACCGTCTCCGGTGATGTCGTGCGCTCGGTGCCGTGTTCGAGCTCGAGCAGGGCGCGGAATTCGGCGATGCTCTGCGGTCGGTCGGCAGGCTTCACGGCCAGGGCACGGTCGAGCGCGCGCAGGAAGGCCGCCGAGTAGCGCCCGGCAGCGGCTTGCGCGAGTGGCGGCATCGAGTCGTTCAGCATGCGCCCGACCGACGGCGGCGGCGTCCTGCCCATGATCGCCAGATGCACCACGGCGGCGAGCGCGTAGATGTCGGTCCATGGTCCCTGCTTCAGTTCGGGCATTTCGGCGTACTGCTCGACGGGCGCATAGCCGGGCTTCAGGATCACGGTGAGCGCCTGGGTCATGTCGCTGATGACGTGGCGGGCGGCTCCGAAATCGAGCAGCAGCGGACGCTCGCCGCCGAGCAGCATGATGTTGTCGGGGGCGACGTCGCGGTGATAGACGCGGGCGGCGTGCATCACCTCCAGCGCATCGAGCAGGGGCGCCAGCAGGCGCTTGAGCCAGGCTTCGTCCGGCGGGGTGCCCATCGCCTGCAGCGCCTGTTTCAGCGTCTTGCCCTCGTAGTAGGGCATGACCATGTAGGCGGTGCCGTTCGCCTCCCAGAAACGGTACACCTTGAGCAGCGCCGGATGGTCGAACTGGGCGAGCAGCCTCGCCTCATTGACGAAGCTGCGCCGACCGGCCTCGAAGGTCTCCACCTCGCGCTGCGACTTGACGCTCACCTGCAGCCCGCTGCCGCGTGCGGCGAGCGACGAGGGCATGTATTCCTTCAAGGCGACGCGCCGGCCGAGCGAATGGTCCTGCACCAGATAGACGATGCCAAAGCCGCCGATCCCGATCAGGTCGATGATCTCGAACTCATCGAGCCGCGTGCCCTTGGGCAGCGCCTTGCCTTCGCCGTCGGCAGGTGGCGACTTTTCCGGCGCAACGGGGGGAAGGACGACCGTCCTGTCCTCGGCCGTCGCCACGGCCTCCTCAGGTGCCAGCGTCCTTTCCGTCCCGCGCGTCTCGTCGATTGCGCCAGGATGCTTGTTCAGTTCGGCCATGAGCTTCGTTCCGTGGCAGGTGCCGGTCCGGTCAGAGCATCGCCGCGAAGCACTTGCCGTCCGGCAGTCCGCGGCAGGCGAGCAGCGACGCAGCAGTACCTGCCTCTCCCGCCGTCCACCACAGCGAACAGCCGCGAGCGGCTTCGGCGAGCAGCACGGCGCCTGCGCCCATCAGCGTCGGCGCCAACTCGTTGCCGGATGGCAGGCTGAGCAGCGCTGAATCACCGTTGCGCAGCGTGCCGATGATCTTCTGCGCGCCCCTCATCCGCGGCGCGGCGAGCGAGGGCGGCCGTAGTGCGGTGAGCGAGCGGTCGAACCGGTCGATATCGCAATTCAGATCGAGCGTCGAGCGCGCCAGGGCTTCGAGCCGGTCGAACCAGTCGGCCATCGCGTCGAACTCGCGCTCGGTGGTGGCGAAGGCCTCCAGCTCGCAGGCGAGCGTGACCGGAAAATAACGCCCGACCTTGTCCACGCTCGGCATGATCACGCCGCTCCAGATCCCCGGCGCGCAGACCCCCGGGAAGAGCACGAAGCGCCAGACGGGTGCGTTGAGGTAGGCGTCCAGCCAGGCCGGGCCGAGTTGCTCGCGCGAGGCGACGATCACCTGCTGCAACCAGCCATCCCAGCGCTCGACGAAGGCAGCAGGCAGCCGGCGCGAGGCGAAGTCGCCGAGGCTCGCGATCTTGCCGTACCAGCCGGCGACGCCGTTCATGGGCACCGGAACTGCTCGAGTTCGCGCAGGCGGAACGGGTTCTGCACGCTGTTGGCGATGACTTCGAACTGCGCCTTGCGGCCGTCGACGTTGAAGCTGACGAAGACGCGCTCGGGCTGTGCGGTCGGCGTCACCGACAGCTTGTCGAACAGGCGGAACAGCGCCCACGGTCCTTCGCTGCTCATCCCGGAAACTCCGGTGGGTCCGGGCGGCTGGATCTGCACGCGCACCGCGCTGCTGCCGGCCGGTCCCGGCCAGACCACCGTCTGCCGTACCTGCGGGCCATGGCTGTAGCGAACCAGTTGCCCGTCCACATCGAGGATGAACTGGTTGATGGTCGCGTCCATTTCGACCGGCTTGAATTCCAGCTTCAGCCCCGGCGTGCGTCCGCCCGAGGGAAAGAAGACCTCGCGGATCTTCTGCGCGCGCTGGAACTGGACGAGCGCCGCCGAACCACCGAAGGCGATGTCGTTGATCTTCCGGTAGCTCCACGGACGCGTCGTCGTGTCGACCAGCGGGGCCAGGTTCTGCTGGAAGAACTGGTCCATCTTGCCGCCGGGGGCGAACAGCGTGGCGAAGTCGTCCTGCGTCGCGTCGCGGTTCGAACTGCGCACGAGCGGGTAGCGTCCGGCGATCGCCTGGCGGCAGAAGTCGCCGACCTGCACCTGCATTGCCTCGGCGACATTGCCGATGATCGCGCCGCCGGCCTGACGTGCGCTGCTCTCGGCCAGGTTCTGCATCACCGCGCGCAAGGGCTCCGGCATGCTCGGTGCCTGTGCCTTGACCTTGTTCGGTACGTCGGAGGGCGGCGGTTGCGTTTTAGCCTTGATCGCGGTATCGGCGGCGCTCAACATCGTGTACAGCTCGCCGACGAGCGCGACGGCGCCATCCACCGGTGCCGGCTGTCCCGGCGCCGCGGCAGTCACGTAGCGGCGCAAGTCTTCGAAGCGTCGGTCGACGATGTCCTCGACCGTTCCGCCCGCTTCGGCGACCGGCTTCGCTGCGCCGCCGAAGAGGCTCGACAGGCGACGGGTCTCCTCCGCCAGCCGCTCGCTGGCCTGGTCGACGACGGTCTTTTCTGCGGCGGTCTTCTGCAGCGTCGTCTCGTGTGATGCGGCACGCAGGAAGGGCGCGAGCGGGTTGTCGATCGCCGAGAGCAGGCGGGCGACGTCCATCGCCTGCTGCAGGTTGGTGGTGCGCACGAGCTTCACGTCGCCGAGGAAGGCCTCCCAGGTGCGCGCGTAGTCTTCGAGGTAGAGGCGGCGCACCTCGTCGTCGAGGCGGGCGCGGACGGCGGGATCCTGGATCCGCGCGATCATTCCCCCGTCCTTGGTTCCGAGCACCCAGGCTTCCTCGTCGGCCAGCTGATTGGCGACCTTTTCCGCCGCGCCCTTGAACGCCTTGTGATAGCCGTCGTAGGTGAACAGGCCGGGGACGCCGCTGGTCAGTGGTTTTCCCGACGGACGGGTGAACACCAGCGAGGCCGACGGGCCGCCGGCCTTGACCAGCGTGAATTCGGGGATGTCGCTGCCGACCCCCTGGCGCTTCAGGCGGCTGTAGACACGGTCGGCCAGCGGGTAGCGGGCGAGCATGTTGCGCACGGAGGCGACCAGGTTCTGGTCGGCGGCGATCTGGTTCGTCACCGGGCCACGCGCGAAGAGGACGTCGAGGTGCGCAGCGAGCGCCTGCCGTTGTTCCAGGGTGATCTCGCGCGGCAGGCTGCGCTCCCAGTCGAAGCGGATCCAGGCTTTCAAGGCCTCGGCGTCGAAGTGCCCGCTCTCGTGCAGCATCAGGTAGGCCTTCAAGGCTTCGTAGGCGAATTCGAGGTTGTTGGCGTTGGCGCTGCGCAACTGCTCCTCGACGCGCAGTGCCAGCCGCGGCAGGAAAGCCTGTTCGAGCAGTCGCGCGTAGGCCTGCCCGGCGGCAGCGTCGAGCTTCTCGCCCTGATAGAGGCCGAAGCCCATCGTCGTCGGCACGCCCGCCTCGATCGCCGGGGTGACGGCGATCCGGCGCACCGCGTCGAGGACCGGCATCACCTCGATCAACTCGGCCGAGCGTCCCGCCTGCGGCAGCGCTGCGATCTGTTGTCTGACGGCCGGAAGCTTCGCTTCGACGGCAGCGACGTAATCGCCGTTCTGCGCGTAGCCGGCGAGCCAGGTCAGCGCGGCGCCCAGCAGCAGCAATCCGGCTGCGCCGTAGCTCGCAAGCTGCAACAGCCGGCGCTGGCGTTCGACGCGCAGGTTGCGGCCGGCGAGCCCCTGTTCGTGGAAGACCAGGTCGCGCAGGACACGGGTGATGAAGTAGCTGCGTCCGCTGGAGGCCTGCGGCGGCAGGCTCTTGCGCTCGACGCGGAAGGCGCGGGCGAGGCTGC
This sequence comes from Rhodocyclus purpureus, assembly GCF_016653115.1. Lineage (GTDB taxonomy): Bacteria > Pseudomonadota > Gammaproteobacteria > Burkholderiales > Rhodocyclaceae > Rhodocyclus > Rhodocyclus purpureus. Next base: position 86,784 of record NZ_NHRX01000059.1, on the reverse strand, counting down.
CGAGCACGCGGTCGATCGGGCTGCCTTCCTGCGTGCCGCTGGTGAAATAGACGCCGCGCAGGAGCGGCGCTTCCTCGAACTTCGAAGCAGAGAAGACCCGGCCCAGGAAATCGAGCAGCAGGGGGCGGAGACTGGAGAACTGCTGCGGGAAGGCGAAGATCTGCGCGCGCCGCGCGGGGTCGCTCTCCTCGTGCAGGCGGGCATTCACGCGCGTCAGCAGCCGCTGCTCGAGCGCATCGAATTCGCCGGCGAAGGACTCCGGCGAGGGTGGCGAGGAGGGCGGCGCCTTCTCGGCCCAGGCAAAGGTGCTCCCCCAGACCTGCGCGCGTTCTTCCTTGCCGAGGTCGGCGAAGAACTCGGTGAAACCGGCGAGCAGGTCGGTCTTGGTGACGAGGACGTAGATCGGGAAGCGGATCCGGAAGCGTTCGTGCAGTTCCTGCAGGCGCTGCCTGACCGCGTCGGCCTGCGCCTGCCGCTGATCGGGGCTGAGCAGCAGGAGGTCTGAGACGCTGACTGTCAGCATGACGCCGTTGATCGGCTGCCGCGGTCGCGAGCGCTTGAGCAGGTCCAGGAATCCCTGCCAGGCGGCGCGGTCGACCTCGCGATCGGACTCCTGCGTCGTGTAGCGGCCGGCGGTATCGAGCAGGATCGCCTCGTCGGTGAACCACCAGTCGCAGTTGCGGGTGCCGCCGACACCCTTGATCGACGCGGTGCCGAACTTGTCGGCGAGCGGGAACTGCAGGCCTGAGTTGATCAGCGCGGTGGTCTTGCCCGAGCCGGGGGCGCCGATGAAGATGTACCAGGGCAGTTGATAGAGATATTGCCTGCCCGCGAGCGAGACGAGGTCGGCGAATCCGGGCTTCCTGCCGGCAGCCGAGATACGCACCTCCTTCAAGAGCCCGATCGCTTCGTCGAAGCGCTGGTTCAGTCTGGCGACTTCCTCTTCCGAGGCGCTCGGCGTCGCCGGCGCCGGTTCCGGCTTGGCGCGCAGACCTTCGAGCAGCTTCGTGTTCAGCTGCCTGGCCTTGATCAGGTCCCACAGCTTCTTCAGCAGCCAGGCGGCGAAGATCAGCGCGATGAGTAGCCAGCGCACGGTCGCCGACTCGAGCGGGCGGAAGCGATCGATCGCGACCAGCGGGCCGACGAACCAGATGAGCGCGGCAAGCGCCAGCAGGCCGACGATCGCCAGCAGGACGGGATGCGTCAGCAAGGCAAGGATCTTTTTCATGATGTCGCTCCGCTCAACGGACACCGTTGGCGACGAAAAGCGTGATCTCGACGCGCCGGTTCCTCGCCCGCTCCGCCGGCGTGGCGTTGCCGGCGACCGGTTCCGCATCGGCGCGTCCTTCGGCGCGCAGGCGTTCCGCCTGCACCGCGCCGGCGAGGATGTCGCGCACCGCCAGCGCGCGTTCCTGCGACAGGTGCCAGTTCGACGGGAAGCGTCCGCTGCGGATCGCCTGGTTGTCGGTATGGCCGGTGATCAGCACCGAGCCATTGACCGAGTTGAGTGCTTCACCGATCCGCGCGAGCAAGGGCAGCACCGCGTCGTCCACGCTCGCGCTGGCCGGCTTGAAGAAGCCGTCGCCGCGGAGGGTGATGACCGAGCGGTCGGCCAGATCCTGCACGGCGACGAGTCCGGCGTCGATCTCGGGTTTGAGGAAGGCGGACAGGCGCGGCTTTGCAGCGGGCGCAGCCGGGGGCGGGGTCGGCACCTGCATGCGCAGTGCCTGGATCTCGGCGAATACCGGGTCGGAAGCAGCGTTCAGCTTCAGCGACAGCGTCAGATAAAGCATGCCGGCGAGCAGCACGGCCACGGTCAGCGCGACCCACGCCGGCAACTGCGCCATGGTCGTGCGCCGGGTGTCGATTCCCTTGGCGCGCGGCGACAGCTCGCGCTCGTGCTCGCCCAGCTGTTCGCGCAACATGGCGTAGAGCCGCTCGCGCACCTGCGCGAGCTGTTGCAGCCCGCCGTCGATGACGCGGTAGCGTCCCTCGAAGCCGAGCGCGAGGACCACGTGCAGCAGTTCGAGCAGGTCGAGGTTGGCCGCGGGGTTCTCGGCGAGCTTCGCCATCAGCTGGAAGACCTTCTCGCCGCCCCAGGTCTCGTTGTGGAACATCACCAGCAGGCTCTGCCGTCCCCAAACGCCGGAACCGCCCCAGGGGGTACTCGCTGCCGCCTCGTCGATGAAGGTGCACAGGATGTAGCGGGCCGCCAGGATGTGGCGCGGGTCGACGCCGAGCTGTCCCGCCTTGCGCTCGAAGGCGCGCACGCCTTCGGCCAGCGTGTCGCGCAACTGCGCCGGGTCGGACTGGCTCGGCGAGATGCGCAGCGGCGGCACGGCGTTCAGCAGCGGGCTGGCGGCAGTGACGATCGGGTTGAGGCCATGCGCGGGGATCAGGGCTTCGAGCGCGAGGGGGGGCTCGGCGCGCGCTGTCTCCGCCGGCTGCTGCACAGCTCGCCGTGGCCCGCCCGCTCCCGGCGAGGGCATGACGAAGGTACGGTCCGACTCGAACGAGGCAAAGGGGTCTTCGTTGCTCATCGCAAGCCTCTCATTCGCGGATGGCCCAGAATTCCAGTTCGAGCCCGGGGAATTCGCCGGCGATGTGCATGGCCATGCCACCGGACTGCTGCAGCTGCTTCCACAAGTCGCCGCTGCGTTCGAGCTCGAAGTAGGTGAAGCCGGCGTGGTAGGGGATCTGCCGTGGCGCCACCGGCAGCGCACGCAGGGCAATTCCGGGCAGGGCCAGGTTCACCAGATCGCGGATGCGTTCGACCGGCCCGATCTTGACCTGGGTGGGAAAACGCGTGCGCAGGATTTCGCCGGCGACCTGCGCGTTGACCGCCAGCACGAAGGAAGCCGTACGCAGCAATTCCAGGTCGGGAATGATCGCGACCCGCACACCGTACTTGCGCTCCTGCAGTTCGATCGGGATCGCGCCCTGCTCTAGCACCATCGACAGCGATCGGCGCAGGTCGGCGATGAGCGGCCCGAAACAGGCCTCGGCGTCGTCGTGCTGGTAGAGCGGGTAGTCGGGCGGGCGCCGTCCCTCGCGCGAGAAGCTGCACAGCTCGCCGGCCAGCGACAGGCAGTGCAGGTACAGGGTCAGGGGATGCAGCAGCGTGCTCTCGCCGAACTGCCTGAACACGGGTTCGTGGCGGTTGACCGTCTGCAGCAGCAGGAAATCGGCGATTTCGGCGACGCCGCCGCGGCCAGGTTGCGACAGGCGTGCGGCGATCGCCTCGCCACGCTGATGCAGGAGGCCCTGCAACTCACGGATGTAGCCGGCCAGGCGCTCGTTGCCGCGGCAGGCGAGGCTTGGCGGGATGAAGGCATTGTCGAGCAGCAGCTGCTTGTCGGCGCGACGCTCGCGCACCCTGACGACGCCGAGCGTCGCCCAGGCGTCGGTGGCGTCCCGTTGGCGCATCAGTTTCAGGCGCAGGTCGCCGACCTGGACCAGCGCCTCCTGCGCATTGGCGAGGGTGTTGTCCGGGACCCGCAGCTCGCCGACCACATAGCGGGTGAGGCCGCTGGCGTCTTCGCCCGCCACATCGGCTTCAAGATTTCCCGGCCGGCGCAGGGGGACGCCGAGCACGACGAGTTCGTCCCGGACATCGGCGCCGAGCTCGAGCGGCAGGGGGGCGAGATCGTCGGCCGGAAAATCGAAGGGCGTGCCGTCGGGGAAAAGGCCTTGCGCCCGCGTGAGCGCGACCTTGCCGAGCGCCAAGGCGGCTTCGTCGATGACGAGACTGACGAAGCCCCAGGCATGGCCGGCGATCGGGCGGGTGCGTCCTTCGATGAGGCGTTCGAGATGGCGGTCATGCTGCTGCAGGTGCTGCGGCTGCAGGAACATGCCTTCCGACCAGAGAGTCTTGCTGTTCCGGGACATGGGGCTCGCCCTTCAGGTTTGCGCTTTTTCAAAAGCCCTGGCGTGAAATTCCGGCCCGACCGTTCATTCGCCGGAGATGTTCACGGAGCGCGATTCGACACGGATGCTGATCGGCTGACTCTCGTGCGGCACGACGTCCAGACTGTCGCGCCACCGTGCGTGCTCCAGGTCGCGAAAGGCAGCGACGACGCCCAGGTGTCGCGTGTCGGGCTGAAGCGTGCGCTCGAAATTCCGTTCCTCTCCGGGGCGCAACAGGAACTCCTCGCGCGCCACCGCGTCGGCGCCCAGGGCCTGGCTCTCGTGGTCCCACAGAGTGAAGAAATCGGCACCGTTGAATGCGGCGGCCGACTTCAACTCGAACAACCTGAGCACGACCGGCGAGGCTCGGCCCCGGCTGTCGGGGTTGAGCGTGTTCGTCACCTGCAGTGCAGCGACGACGACGGCCGGTTTGGGTGGCGCTGCGCCACAGGCGGCAAGCAGCAGGGCGGCCGACAGGAGGACAAGTGCGCGCAAGGCAAGAGGTTTACTCACTGAAATCTCCGTCGCTCATTAACTTGTAACTTCAAAGGCATGCGCCCGGGTGCGTGCTGCCGCCTACCGGGCTCGCCTGGCAGCGCAGGCCAGCGGTCGGTCATCACGGGATGACGTCGCGTTGCCCTCCGTCTATTATTTCATCATATTAAGTGATCCGGCAAATTACGACGTTTGCACGAATGCCATCTGCTTCGGGAATGCGGTTGGGGAAATTTACGCTGCGTGCCGGGTAGCGTTCCTGCTTCCGCAAGCGGCCGTTTTCTGCTAAAACTGCATCAGCAAAGGCGAGGGCCGGGCAGCAGCGTTCAGCCTTCTCCATGGGGCGCTGACGAAACCCGGAGGCATCGGCTGGCTATGAGCTATCAGGCGTGCGTATGCAATCTTTGCGGCACCGGCTGCGGGCAGTTCCTGAAGACCGACGGCAGGAAGGTGCTCGGCGTGGCCCCCGTCATCGCGCATCCGGTGAGCAAGGGCAAGCTCTGCGTTCGTGGCTGGCATGCGAACGAGTTGCTCAACAGCAATGAGCGGATCACGACGCCGCTGATCCGCGAGGACGGTGCCTGGCGCACCGCCAGCTATGCGGAGGCGATCGAGCTGCTTGTGCGGCGGATGGGCGAGTTCGACGGGCCCGCCGGCGAGATCGGTGTGTTGGCTTCGGCGCGTTCCAGCAACGAGGACCTGTTCGCCCTGCGCAGGCTGGTCGACGAGGTCTTCCACACGCACGTCGTCGGCGTCGGTGCCGAGGCCGGGCACCGCAACAGCATGGCCTGCATCAGCCATGCCTTCGGTTATCCCGGCGCCGTCGGCAGCCTGACCGCGATCGACAAGGCCGATTACATCCTGGTCGTCGGCAGCGACATCACCCGCCAGAATCCGATCATCGGCGGCAACATCCACTACGCCGCCCGCCGCGGGGCGCGGGTGGTGACGATGTGCAGTTCGCGCACGCAGATCGCCAAGCTGTCGACCAAGCATTTCCAGCAGAAGCCGGGGACCAAGGGCCTGCTGCTCAACGCGCTGGCGAAGGCGCTGCATGCCTTGCGTACGGTCAACAACACGCGCCGCGTCGATGTCGGCAAGCTGCCGGGCTACGCCCGGTACATCGACGCGCTGCGCAGCATCTCGTCGGTCGCGCTCGAGGCGGCGAGCGGCATCCGCTACGAGGAGATCGAGGCCGAGGCCGAACGCCTCGACCGGGCGAAGTCGGTGGTGATCCTCTTCTCCTCCGGGATTTCGGGCCTCGACCAGTGGACCATCCAGGCGATCACCAACCTCGCGGTGCTCACCGACAAGATGGACGACGAGAACTCGGCGCTGATTCCGGTCGCCGGGATCAGCAACCTGCAGGGCAGCTTCGACATGGGCTTGTCCGGCGAATTCGGCAACAGCGTCTTCAGGCGCCTCGCCGAGCCCCAATCGCCGCTGCGCGCGCTGTTCGTCGTCGACCACGACGACGGGATCATCCGCGACCGCGAGCGCATCGAGGCGCTCGATTTCGTCGCCTACTGCGGCGCCTTCAGGAATCCGTTCATGGAGCTTGCCGACGTGGTCTTCCCGCTGACCGCGTTCAACGAGGCGGACGGGACCTACACGGCCTCCGACCGGCGCGTGCAACTCACGCGCAAGAACACCGCCAACGCCAACGACTGCCTGCCGGGTTGGGCGCTCTACCAGGCAATCGCCGGGCAGGCTGCACGGTCCCGGCCGGTTGCCGTGCCGGCCGGCCGTCCCTGGGGCTACCGCGACGCTGCCGAGGTCTTCGCCGACATCGCCCGCTCGATTCCCGGCTACCACGAGCTCTCGCACGCGCAGCTGGCCAAGGGCTTCGGGCAGCATTGGGACGTCGGTGCCTTCGCCAATGCTGGCAGGAAGCGCTTCCACGAAGTCCGCATCGACTACCCGACACCGCCGACCAGCGACGAATTTCCGTTCGCGCTGATGGTCGGCAAGGCGCAGCACTTCTGGCACCAGAACAACCTGATGCGCAAGACCCTGATCCCGCGGCGCGAGTACGACCAGACCCTGCTGCTCTACCCGCAGGGCTACGTCGAAATCAGCCCCGAAGACGCGAACAGGCTCAAGGTCAAGGACAAGTGGCTGGTGCGGGTGACGTCGAGCACCGGCACCAGCATGCACATCGCGGTCAAGATCTCCGCGGACGTGCAGACGGGGACCGCTTACATCCCCTATTTCATCAAGAACATGATTTCCGACTTCCTCATCCACTACGACAATGCCTTCGCTGCCGGCGAGGAGAGCATCATTCCGGTCAGGATCGAGGAAAAGGAGTAGGTGATGTCCATCTATCTGGTGAGTTCCGAGGAAATCAAGGCACTGGCGCTGGATCTGCAGAAAACGCACGAGGTCTATGGCCCGCAGCTCAAACCTCCGGGCGGACAGGTCTTCTTCGACCTGCTCGCTGCCGGCGAAGTCCCCGACCTCGACGCGGCGATTCCGTCGATGCCGGTCAAGGAAATCCTGTTCCCGCAGATGGAGCGCATCCTCAAGTACCGTTACGATCCCGAGGCGCAGCAGGTCGAGATCGAAAAGCAGTACGCCGAGAAGCCGAAGGTGCTGTTCGGCCTGCGTCCCTGCGACCTCAACGGCATCCTCTGCCTCGACCGCTTCTTCCTCGGCCAGGAATTCGTCGACGACGTCTACCTCGTCCATCGCCGGCAGAGCATCCTCATCTCGAACACCTGCAGCGCCCCCTGGGATCAATGTCTCTGCGTGTGCACGCACAGCGGCCCGGCGGCCGAGGAGGGCTTCGACCTCGACCTCACTCGCCTGGACGACGGCTACCTGGTGCAGGTCGGCAGCGCGAAGGGGCAGGCGATCGCCGACGCGCAGGGCTGGCAGCCGGCCGGTGAAGAGCACCTCGCCGCGAAGAAGGCCGTGATCGAGCGCTCGATCGCCTCGTTCCCGGAACTGGCCAAGGACAACAAGGCGTGGATTTCACGCGCGATGAACCGGATGACCACCGGCTTCATCAAGCACGAGATCTGGGAGTACATCGGCAACCAGTGCCTCGAATGCGGTGCCTGCGCCTTCGTCTGCCCGACCTGCAGTTGCTTCAACATCGAGGACGCGCAGCAGTGCGGCGGCGATTGCGAGCGCCTGCGCACGCGCGACTCGTGCTCCTTCGAAGGCTACGCGCGCATGGCCGGCGACCACAACCCGCGCAAGCCGGTCGAGGACCGCCGCAACAAGCGTTTCTTCTGCAAGCTCTCGTACTCGCAGTCGAAGAAATACCTGCGTCCCGGCTGCGTCGGCTGCGGCCGTTGCCAGTGGGTCTGTCCCGGCGACATCGGCCTGCCCAACGTCGTCCAGTACATCCGTCGCGAAACCAGCGCATAGGCGAGGATCATGGCTCAAGCGAATGCTCAAGCGCGGCACCGTCCGGGCTCGTGCCAAGAAACCGGCGTCTGCCCGATCGTCGCCTTCCCGGAGGTCGTCAATATCGACGAGATCCGCGACGAGGCGCCTGAGGTGAAGACCTTCTACCTGTCCTTCCTCGACCCCGAGCTCGCAGCGCAGTTCACGCTGAAGTCCGGGCAGTTCATCATGTGCACCGTCTTTGGCGCCGGCGAGTTCGCGGTGTCCCTGCCGCCGAGCCCCGAGAACGACCGCTTCCACATCACCGTGCGTGCGGTCGGCAAGGTGACCCACGCGCTGCACGCGCTGCGTCCCGGCGACAAGCTCGGCGTGCGCGGCCCCTTCGGCAACGGTTTCCCGTTCGACGAGATCAAGGGCAGGAACATCATCTACGTCGCCGGCGGCATCGGCCTCATCCCCCTGCGCAGTTCGATCGTGCACGCCTTGCAGCACCGCGAGGAGTTCGGCCGGATCATCCTCCTCTACGGTGCGCGTAGCGCGCGCGACCTGCTCTACCAGGAAGACATCGTCGAGTGGAAGAAGAACGAAGGCTTCGAGACCTTCATCACCATCGACCGTCCCGAAGCCGGCTGGTCAGGCCACGTCGGCTTCGTGAACAAGCTGATCGAAGCCGCTGGCGTCCCGGTCGATAACACGGTGGCCTTCGTCTGCGGACCGCCGGTGATGTTCAACAGCGTGATCGACGAACTGCTGCGGCGCGGGATGAGCGAGCACGACATCGTGTCGACGCTGGAGCGGCAGATGAAGTGCGGCATCGGCAAGTGCCAGCACTGCTCGATCGGCCGCACCCTCGTCTGTACCGACGGGCCCGTCTACACCTACCACCAGATCAAGACCCTGGGCGAGGTGATATGAGCACGCTGCCGCGCGGCCCGGCTGCCGGGAACGATCTCGTGTCTCGCCTGCGGCAGATTCTGGCGCAGCCGACCTGCATCGTCGGCGTCGGCAATCCCTGGCGCAAGGACGACGCCGTCGGCGCGCTGATCGCCGAGCGTCTCCAGGACGAGCTTCCGGCCTCCGGGCAGCTCGGCGTCGTCAACGCCGAGGACGTGATCGAGAACCACGTGTTTACGATCGCCGACGGGCCGGCGCAGAACGTCCTCATCATCGACGCCGTCCGCGGCGCTGGCGGCGATCATGCACAACCGGGCACCTTGTTGCTCGGCCCGATCGAGGACCTGGAAGACGCGGCCGGCGGCTGGTCGACGCACAAGCTCGCGCTGTCCACCGCGGCTGCCGTATTGAAGCATCACGGCAAGTCAGTCTGGCTGCTCGGCATCGTCGCCGGAGACACCGATTACGGCAATGAGGTCGGCCGGGAAATCCTCGACAGCGCCGAGGCCGTGATCGACATGATCCGGACGCAGGGGCGGACGCCCGTTCCCGCGCTCCACGGGGAGTGAGAAGATGGAAATGCAAAGCACCTTGTTGGCCGGACTCGCGCTGCTGCTCGGGTCGGCGCTGATCACGCCGCTCCTCGCCACGCAGCGGCGAGTCGCCGGCGCAGCGAACTTCCTGTTCACCCTGGCCGCCGGGACGAGCTTCGGCCTGCTTGCCTTCGCCATCCTCTCGGGCAGCGTTCCCGGCGAGAGTTTCGTCCTGCATCTCGGCGAGATCGCCGTCCCCTTCCTGATCGACGGCTTCTCGGCGCTCTTCCTCGCACTGATCTCGTTCATGGGCGCGCTGGCGGCCTTCTACTGCATCGGCTACATGGAGATGGCGCATTACCGCGACTACCCCTTGCGCGGCTTCTACCTCGCCTTTCCGCTCTTCCTTGCCGGCATGGTCGGCATCGTCACCGTCGACGACCTGAGCATCGGTTTCACCGTCGCCTGGCAGACGATGACGCTCGCCTCGTACTTCCTGATCCGCTTCGACGACCGGAATCCGGAGATCGTGCGCAGCGCCAACAAGTACCTGCTGCTGATGCAGGTCGCCTGGGGCTGCGTCGTCGTCGCCGCGGCGGCCATCCCCGAGAGCGGCCCCGGAACGCCGCTGCACGCGCTCGCCGAAGGACTCGGCGCCGCCGAGTCGCCGCGGCGGGCGGCGATCTACGCGCTCCTGCTGCTCGGCTTCGGCATCAAGGCCGGCATGTTCCCGCTCGGCCAGCTCTGGCTGCCCGACGCGCACTCCTCGGCGCCGTCGCCGATCAGCGCGCTGCTCTCCGGGGTGATGATCAAGACCGGCGTCTACGGCATCGTGCGCACGCTGTTCTGGATGGTCCCGCCCGAGGTCCAAGTGCACGAAGGACGCAATCTCGGCCTGGTCCTCGCCTGTTTCGGTGTCGTCACCCTGTTCATCGGTACGGTGCAGGCACTCAAGCAGCACGACGCCAAGCGCCTGCACGCCTACCACTCGATCGGCCAGATGGGCTACATCCTGCTGGCGATCGGCAGCGCGCAGTATTTCCTGCTCTCCGGCAACCCGCTGCTCGGCACGCTCGCGGTGTTGGCGCTGGTCGGCGGCATCTACCACCTGGCCAACCACGCGCTGTTCAAGGGCCTGCTCTTCCTGACCACCGGCAGCGTCCAGTACGCGACCGGGACGAAGGACCTCGACAAGCTCGGCGGCCTCTTGACACTGATGCCGCTGACCGCCTTTGCCGCCGCGATCGCCTCGGCGTCGATTGCCGGGATCCCGGCCTTCAGCGGCTTCGTCAGCAAGTGGGCGATCATCGGCAGTGGCCTGCTCGGCGGCAAGGCCGCCGGGGTCATCGTCCTCTTCGCCGTGATCGCGCTGATGACCAGCGCGATCACGCTCGCTTCCTACGTCAAGTTCTTCGGCATGGCCTTCGCCTCGGCCGGGGTCGAGTGGAACGAGAAGAAGGATATCCGCGAGGTCGACTTTTGGATGCTGCTGCCGATGCTGCTGCTGGCGGCGGCCTGCCTCGTCCAGGGCTTCTTTCCGGCCTTCTTCGTCGATCTCTTCGTCGGCATCTTCGCCAACGCCGACGGTTCGATCGCGCAGGCACTGTTCGCCGACCCGGCGACGCAGGCGGCGCTCGCCACCTCGTGGGCGGGCGTCCGCCTCGACCTCGGTGCCGGTGGCGTCGCCTTCGTCATGCCGCTGGTCGTCCTCGCCGCCCTCGTCGTCGCCATGGTGCTGGCCGACTGGCTGCGCACCTCGGGCAGCAGCGCGCGGCGCAGCGCACCGGTGTGGCTGTGCGGCTACCAGACGCGCAACCAGGACAACAGCTACGTCAGCAGCCACATCTACGCGGCGTTCAAGAAGTTCATGAGGTGGACGGGCGGCAACGTCCACGGTGCCTGATGGCCGGGCAGAGCAGGGGTGCAGGATGAGAAAAGAGCTTGAAGCGGCATTGACCGCGCAACTGGGTGACGCGGTGATCTGCGTCGAGAAGACCGACCGGCGCACGGTCTTCGTCGATGTCAGGCGCGAGGCGATCCGCGCCGCCAGCCGGATCATCGTCGCGCAGGGCGGGCGCTACATGTGCAGCGTCGGCTACGACGAGATCGCGCGCGACGGCAGTCTCGGCCTCGTGCATACGTATTCGGTGGACAGCGAGGACCGCTTCGTCTGCCTGCGCACCAAGGCGCCGGCAGACGACCCCGAGGTGGAGTCGATCACGCCCGACCTGCCCTCGGCCGGCTGGTCGGAGCGTGAGTACATGGACCTTCTGGGCTTCAAGTTTCCGAACCACCCGAAGCCGAAGAAGCTGATCGTCTGCGACGACTGGCCGCCGGGCATCTACCCGATGCGCAAGGAAGTGCCGCACGACCTGGTGCCGCAGGGCGCCGAGGACGTCGCCTACCAGTTGGACGAGGCGCCGCCAGGCACCAAGATCGTGCCGATCGGCCCCTTCCACCCGAGCCTGCACGAGCCCGAGCACTTCGCCGTCTATGTCGACGGCGAGACGATCAAGGGTTGCGACTACCGCGGCTTCATGACCCACCGCGGCATCGAGAAGCTGTGCCAGACCCAGGTCAGCTACAACGAGATCCCGTTCATCGCCGAGCGCATCTGCGGCATCTGCGGGTCGGTGCATGCCACCGCCTACTCGCAGGCGGTCGAGGCTGCGGGCGGCATCCGGATTCCGCGCCGCGCGGAGTACATCCGCACGCTGATGCTCGAGATCGAGCGCATCCACTCGAACCTCCTGTGGCTCGGCGTCGCCGGCCACCTGATCGGCTTCGACACGGTGTTCATGCAGGCCTGGCGCGTGCGCGAGCAGCTGATGTGGCTCGCCGAACGCCTGACCGGCAACCGCAAGACCTACGGCATGATCCTGATCGGCGGCGTGCGCCGCGACATCACCCCCGAGATCGCCGACGACATCCGCGCGGTGGTCACCAAGATCGAGCAGGAACTGCGCGTGATCCACAAGGCGATCGAGAAGGACAGCTCGATCCACAAGCGCACCAAGGGCGTCGGCACCATCACCAAGCAGGAAGCGATCGACTGGGGCCTGGTCGGCCCCGTCGCGCGCGCGCGCGGCGTCGACATCGACGCGCGCCGCGACCATCCCTACGCGGCCTACGACGAGATGAAGTTCGACGTGCCGGTGCTCGACGACTGCGACGTCTGGGCGACGCTGGTCATCCGCGTGCTCGAGGTCTATGAGGCGATCCGCATCATCCACCAGGTGCTCGACCGCATGCCGTCAGGGGAATACTTCGTCGAGCTGAAGGACGACATCCCGCCCTTGCGCCACGCGATCACCGTGGTCGAGGCGCCGCGCGGCGAATCGACGCACTACGTGATCACCGGCGAGGACAACCGCCCCGAGCGCTGGCGGGTGAGGGCGCCGACCTACCCGAACCTGCAGGCGGTGCCGCTGATGCTGCTCGACGAGCAGTTCGGCGACTTTCCGATCATCCTCGGCAGCATCGACCCCTGCTTCTCGTGCACCGACCGCGTCGCGGTGGTCGACCTCAGGTCGGGCAAGGCCAGTTCGCTGACGAAGAGCGAACTGGAGCGCATGTCGCGGAAGGGAGGCCTCTGATGCAGCCGATGTTCGACAACCCGCCGGGCCTCTTGCTCGTCTTCGGCAACCTGCTCGTCTTCCTGCTCTTCGCGCCGCTCTTCGATGGGATCATCCGCCGCGTCGCCGCGCGCGTGCAGAACCGCGTCGGGCCGCCGCTGCTGCAGTCCTTCTACGACCTGTTCAAGCTGCTCGGCAAGGAGAACGTCGATTCCGCCGGCACCGCCCCCTACCGCCTGGCGCCGCTGGTCGCGTTCGCCTCGATCCTCTGCGTCGTCGCCATCCTGCCGGTCGCCGGCCGGCCGACGGCGCTGACGCCCTACGCCGACGCGATCTCTCTGATCTACCTCCTGACCCTCGGTGGCGTCGCGGTGCTCATGGGCGCCTTCGCCAGCCGTAACATCTATGCGCTGATCGGCGCCAGCCGCGAGATGACGACGATGATCATGGTCGAGCCGATCCTGTTCATGATCCTGCTGCTCGGCGTCCTGAAGACCGGCAGCCTCGACCTGACCACCGTGATCTACGGAACGCCGGCGCGCGAGTACGGCTGGCCGGGGATCGTCATGCTCGTCGTTTCCCTGTTCGCGCTGCAGGCCTTCGTCGGTCGCCAGCCCTTCGACATCGCCGAGGCCGAGCAGGAGATCATGGGCGGACCGTTCATGGAGTACAGCGGGCCGAACTACGCCCTGTTCAAGTACTACCTGATGGTGAAGCAGATGTTCTATGCCTACCTGCCGGTCGCGGTGTTCGTCCCGCTGCTCGGCGCCAGGCACGTCGGCTTCGACCTCGTCATCCAGCTGATGCTGACGGCGCTCGTCTTCCTGCTGATCGGTCTGCTGTCGGCGACGCACCCGCGCTTCCGCATCGACCAGGCGCTGAAGTACTTCGCGGGCCTCTTCGTCGTCGCGCTCTTCGCGATCGGCGGCGCGCTGTTCGCTTGAGAGGGAGAAAGACCATGTGGCTCACCAGCAAGATCAAGCAACTGATGCTCGTCGCCAAGCCCGGCGTGGTGACGCTCGACTACCCGCTGCAGCCGGCACCGGCGCCGCAGACCTTCCGCGGCCAGCCGACCTGGGACCACCACAAGTGCATCGGCTGCGGCGGCTGCGCCAACCACTGCCCGGCGCGCTGCATCCTGACGCGCGACGTGTGCCAGGAACTGCGCGTGATGCTCTACGACGGGACGCGCTGCACCTACTGCGGGCGCTGCGCCGACGTCTGCCCCGAAGACGCGATCAAGATGAGCAACACCTTCCAGACCGCGAGCGACGACAAGGACGACGTCACCACGCGCATGGAACTGTTCATGATGACCTGCCAGCGTTGCGGCCGCTGCTACGAGATGGAAAACAGCAACGCCATCGACCGCCTCGACCTCAAGGGCTTCCGCTACGACAACCTCGAACAGCGCGCGCTGCTCCGCAAGTCCTCGGAAACCTTCGCGCCGGATCTCCTCGCCGAGACCGAGGGCTACCAACGACCGCGCAGATAGGAGCGCAAGATGCTGAGAAGCCTGTGCAAGAAGATGTTCGCCAAGTCGGTCTGGGTGTACCACTGCAATACCGGTGCCTGCAACGGCTGCGACATCGAGATCCTCAACATCCTGACGCCTTATTACGACGTCGAGCGCTTCGGCATCAAGCTCGTCGCCTCGCCGCGCCACGCCGACGCCATGCTGATCTCCGGCGCGGTGACGCGGCCGACGCTGCCGCTGGTCAAGCGTGCCTACGAGGCGATCCCGTCGCCGAAACTGGTCTTCGCCATCGGCTCCTGCGCGACCGGTGGCGGCGCCTGGTTCGACACCTACAACGTCACCGGCGGTGTGGACAAGGTGCTCCCGGTCGACTACTTCATCCCCGGCTGCCCGTCGCGCCCCGAGGCGATTCTCTTCGGCATCGCGCTGGCCCTGGGCCTGGTCGAGAAGGAAGCCGCGCCGGTCGAACTGAAGCAGATGGAGTTCCCGATCGACATCTACGAGCGCAGGGAGGCGTGGGAGAAGCGCAACGTGATCTACGAGCTGCTCAAGTGAGCGCCGCCGGAGAGGGGCAAGGGATGAAGAAGATATTGCTGGTCGACGTCGATGAGGATTACCTGCGCGATCTGGCACGGCTGCTCGAAGGGAAGGGCTACGCGGTCGAACTCGCGCACAGCAGGGTCGAGGGCCTGAAGAAGGCGCTCGCCTGGCGGCCCGACGTGATCGTCCTCGAAGCCATCCTGGAAACCGACACGGCCGGTTTCGAATTCATCTACCAGCTGCGTGCCGGGCGCGCCGACTCGCGCTACCGGGAAATCAGGAACACGCCGGTGATCATCGTCTCGGCGATCCACGAGGTCACCCATTTCCGCTTCTCGCTCAACGAGGAGGCGAGCTACCTGCCGCCGATCAGCGCGATGCTGACGAAGCCCTTGCAGCTGGAGGCCCTGCTCGCGGAACTGGAGAAGCTGGGCGCAGCGGCGGCGTAGGTGACGCCCCGGCCGCTGCGCGCCGCGCGCTAGAGGCTCAGCGACGGCCGCTTTCCCATCTCCGCGCGCCAGCGCAACAGTTGCGGGTGGCGCTGGTCGGGCCTGAGTCTGACCACGCGCGCGAAGTCCACCGCGACGACCGCGCTGATGTCGGCGATGCTGAACTGCCCGGCCGCGATGAATTCGCGGTCGGCGAGCTTGGCGTCGAGGTCTGCGAAGAACTGCTGCACGCGTGCCCGACCCCGCTCGGCCAGCTCGGGGATCTGCGCGTAGTCGACCGGCCCCGGCAGCGCGCGCCCGACCATCGTCGGCGAACTGTTGCGCAGCACCTCGGCAATCGCCAGCAGGCCGTCGAACTCGATCTTCCAGTTCCAGCTCGCGATCTCGGCCTTGTCCAGCGGCGTCACGCCCAGCAACGGCGGCTCCGGCCAGCGCGCCTCCAGCCAGGCGGCGATCGCCGCGTTGTCGCTGAGGATCACGCCCTCGTCGGTGCGCAGCGCCGGTACGGTGCACTGCGGGTTGATCTGGCGGTAGGCCGCACCGAGCTGCTCGCCCGCGCGCAGGTCGATCTGCACCGTCTCGTGGGCGATGCTCTTCTCGGCGAGCAGGATGCGCGCGCGGCGCGGGCTGGGCGCGGTCGCGCAGTCGTAGAGGGTGATCACGATCGCGCTTCCAGCTTGTCCTGCGTGCGCGTGTCGAAGTCGCTGGCGTCGTGGCGCTCGCGCAGCTGGCTCTCCAGCGGCCCGTTCACGCGGTTGACCCTACGGCCACGCTGCACCGCCGGGCGGCTGGCGATCTCGTCGGCCCAGCGGATCACGTTCCCGTATTCGTGCACCTGAAGGAATTCACCCGCGTCGTAGAGCTCTCCCCTGACCAGCGCGCCGTACCACGGCCAGATGGCGATGTCGGCGATCGTGTACTCGTCACCGGCGACGTACGGATTGTCGGCCAGCCTGCGCTCGAGCACGTCGAGCTGGCGCTTGACCTCCATGGCGAAGCGGTCGATCGCGTATTCGATCTTGGTCGGTGCGTAGGCGTAGAAGTGGCCGAAGCCGCCGCCCAGAAAGGGCGCGCTGCCCATCTGCCAGAACAGCCAGGACAGGCATTCGGCACGGCGCGCCGGCTTGCCCGGCACGAAGGCGCCGAACTTCTCGGCTAGGTAAAGGAGGATCGCGCCCGATTCGAACACCCGGACCGGGGCGGGACCGCTGCAGTCGAGCAGCGCCGGAATCTTGGAGTTGGGGTTCACCTCGACGAAGCCGCTGCCGAACTGATCGCCCTCGCCGATGCGGATCAGCCAGGCGTCGTATTCGGCGCCGGCATGACCGAGCGCGAGCAATTCCTCGAGCAGCACCGTGACCTTGACGCCGTTCGGGGTGGCCAGCGAATAGAGCTGCAGCGGGTGCCTGCCACGCGGCAGCGCCTGCTCGTGCGTGGGACCGGCGATCGGCCGGTTGATGTGGGCAAAGGCGCCGCCGCTGGCCTTGTTCCAGGTCCAGACCTTGGGCGGGGTGTAAGCAGCGGAGTCGGACATGCGAGTTCCTCCTGAGAAAGTGCCGGCAAGCCTGCATGATATTGCAAGCTGCGGAAGAAAAACCGCAATGACTGTGGCGAACCCGTTGTCTATGCTGTTTGAATGGCTGCGCCGACTCGGGTGCAAGCGAAGGGAGCGCTCAAGCTCACTCCGGCATGCCTGCCGGAGCATCGATCCAGGAGGAAACAATGGAAACCACAGCCGCAAGACCGTCCGGACAGCAGCTGGAAGTCAGGGTGAGGATCGACCAGCTCGGGGACGAATCCCTGCCCGACGCTGCCGCTTACGTCTTTGACGAAGCCGACCGACTGCTCGTGTCGGAGAACCTTGTCCGTCGAGACTCGTCTACGTTCAAGCTGCAGCTCTCCCTCCCCGGAGACTTCAGCGCTCGACGCCTGCGCGTCATGGTTGCACCTGCCATGTCAGAAAAGTCGACGACCGGCGAGCTTCCGCAGTGGATGCAGCCGGTGCTCGAACAGGCCGGACAGCTTCCGCGTTCCGCCCTTTACGAAACCCTGCTGCGCCGTGGCGGCGTCGAGCGGAAGGTCAGGGTTGGCGCCAAGGAGGGAATCGTTGATATCGCCGTCGCCCGGGGTGACTGGACGAAGTGGCTCCAGTGCAGCTGCCAGGTGCGCGGACGCCTGGTCAAGCGCGTCAAGATGGCGGACGGCTCCACGGCAAGCTGGGGCGTTTGTCACGCCTGCGTTCAGATCTGGGAGGTTGACGCAGTCCCCCTCGTCCTGGCGAGGATCCCGGACGAGGCGCTCATCCGGATACGCGACGAGTTGATCGAACTGCTCAAGAGCCGGCCGCTCCCCAGGCCGAAGATCCCGCTGCCCTTGTTGGCGGCGCCCGCCGGCGCTGCTGCCGGACTTCGCGCCACTAATTCCGCTGCCGGCGAGTTGCTCGCGAGCCCGCTGCCAGCCTCGTCGGAACTCGAAGCGATCGCCTACGCGAGTTCGGCGGTCCAGATCCGCAACGCGCTGGCCGTGGCCTGGAAGCCCCACGCCTTCATCCTCTGCTCGCTCGGCGAGCTGGTATCGCATCTCCACAAGCACCTCCTCAAGTGCGTGTGCACCGACGAGGACGGCTACTTCGACACGAGCATCGACTACTCGTGTGCGGGCGACCACCCCGACCTTTATTTCTCGGCCGGCCAGTGCATCGATGGTTCCTGGCACTGGTTGTACGATCCCGGACTGAAGTGCCATGTGCATTGGAATCATGCCTGCGGCAGCGACGTGATCCTCGAGACCAGGGATCCCCAGGCCAGGGTATGCGCCCCGTCGATCGAGGTCGATCCACCCGCAGGGGTGCTCAAGTGGGTGATGCCCTATGCGATCGGCGGCATCCCGGTGCAGAAGGTCAAGGCCACCGGTCTGGTCGATCACGGCTTCGACTTCGACGCGACCGACGCCCCCTGGGGGGCCGTGCTCGGCTTCCGCGTCGGGCACGCAGCCAGCATTCCGACTGCGCAGATCCGCTACTATCGCTGGCTCGTTAAGAAACCGGGGGCCACGGCATTCGTCGATCTGGCGGCGCCTGCGGCGCTCGGCATCTACAAGACCTACGTCGATTACGACCTGAGCGCTCCGCTCAAGCCGCCTTCGTTCCCGCTGTATTTTCTCGGGCCGAAGGGCGTGAACTCGATGCTGCTGTATGAATTCCGCCCCCATGAACCGCCCGCCATCCCTGGCCATCACCGGGAGTGGCCCGGCGGCGATTATGCCGGAGAAATCTACTCGGCAATGGTCGACTCCAGCCAGCTCGATCATGGCCTGCACAGCTTCCGGCTCGAAGTCTACAACGAGTCCGGCGTCAAGGTGTCGCCTGCACCTGCGGACTTCCAGTTCATCCTCAGGGACCTGAGCGGAATCGACAGCCACGTCGTCACGGCGGGCGAGGGACTGGTCGACGGTGGTTTCGAGTTCAGCCTGACCATCGACAACCGGGCCTGCACGGCCGCGATTGACCCACCCACGGCAGGGGGGCTCGGTGCCAACCCGGACTGCGGCTTCCTGCAGTTCAATCCGGCAGACAGCGTCGGCTTGTCCGTGCATGCCGTCCACCCCGAGAATCGGGCGCGCTTCCGGCATTGGGTACGCCGTGGCGCGAACGTCCTGTTTTCGTCCAGCGGCGAGGTCGCCGCGTCCTCCGTTGCGATTGTGCCGGGCGGACCGACGCCCGCCGAGCAGATCCTGAGCGGGGATGGCTCGGGCCACTTCACCGCCAGCCTCTCAACGGGCTTCCTGCTGGGCTCGTGCAGCCAGGCCGCATTCGCCGAAATGCTCGAAGTCTATGCCAAGGCCACCAACGGCTGGGATCGCCTGCATGGCCTCGATGCGCAGACCGAATGGGCCTTTGCCCTGACCCCGGCCAAATCCCACACGCCCTAGGGCGCGTCGGCAAGGAGCTTTGCGGAGCCGGGAGCTCTCGCCGGCTCCTTTTCCCAAGCCAGCGAGCCAGGATGCAGGGCCCGCATTGTTGCATTGATGGCCGGATGCAACAATTCGGGCCCTGAACCCTTACTGAGTTTGCGATGAGCGCGATTTTCGAGATCCTCGCCGAGCAGCGCATCGCCGACGCGATCCGGCGCGGCGAGCTGGACGGCCTGCCGGGTGCGGGCAAGCCGCTCGAATTCGATGACGATCCCTTCGTCTCCCCCGAGCAGCGGATGGTCAATCGCGTGCTCAAGAACGCCGGTTTCACGCCGCCCGAAGTGGCTTTGCGCAAGGAGATCGCCGCCTTGCCCGAGGGCGCGCAGCGCAGCGAGCTGAAGCGGAAGCTGGCTTGGGTGCTGCTCGAACTCGGAGGCAAGGGGTGAAGCGCTCGCCGAATCTGTTGATCGATTCAAAATGAATCACTATGATTAGAAATGAATCAACCAGGGTGCGCTCTCTGAAGGAGATTTTTCATGGCACAGACCGAAACCAAAGTTCTGACTGCACACGTCCCGATTCTTCTCGCCGAGAGGGTCGATCAAATGGCCGCTCGCCTTGAACGCTCCCGCGGCTGGATCATGAAACAGGCTCTGTCTGCCTGGGTCGACCAGGAGGAAGAACGCAGCCGCCTGACCCGCGAGGGTTTGGCCGATGTGGATGCGGGGCGCGTCATCGATCATCAGGCCGTGCAGGCGTGGGCCGACAGCCTTGGAACGGATAAGCCCTTGCCGGTGCCCCGCTGATGGAACTGAAATGGACCAGCAAGGCGCTCTCCGATCTGCTACGCCTGTACGAGTTTCTGGCGCCCGTGAATGAAGCTGCGGCTGCGCGTACCGTACAGTCGATCACGGCGGCGACGTCCACCTTGCTGAACAACCCGCGCATCGGCGAACGGCTCGATGAATTCGAGCCGCGTGAGGTCCGCCGAATTCTCGTCGGTCGTTACGAGATGCGCTACGAGATCGTCGATCTCAGCCTCTACGTGCTGCGACTCTGGCACACCAGAGGGACAGTATGAATCATACTGTCCCCAGTTCTTAGGTTTTCAAGGGGCGGCACGAATCAGGCCGCCCCCCGTTTTCACGCGCGCTTCTGGATCTCGTCGATGTAGCCGATCATTCCGGTCTTGATGCTGGCGGCGTTCCCTTCGTCGGTGTCGATGTGCATGGCCAGGCGGTAGCCGGGGTTCACGCGCACGACGACGTCGCCGAAGATCAGTTCGCGCTGGCCTTCGACGCGGACGCGGACGATGTAGTTGTCACGCACGTGGAAGCGCATGGCTTCCTCGGGCGACATGTGGATGTGGCGGTAGGCGCAGATGACGCCGCGCTCGATGGTGACGCTGCCGTACGGGCCTTCGAGCGTGCAGCCGGGGGTGCCGGCGAGTTCGCCCGACTGGCGGATCGGTGGCTGCACGCCGAGCTTGAACTGCTCGGTCATGGCGATCTCGACCTGCGTTTCCTTGCGCGTCGGGCCGAGCACGCGGACCTTGGCGATGCGCCCCTTCGGCCCGACCAGATGCACCTGTTCCTCGCAGGCGAACTGCCCGGGCTGCGACAGCTCCGACTTCGGCGTCAGCTGGTGACCCGGTCCGAACAGCTTCTCGACGTCTTCCTGGCACAGATGCACGTGGTGCGCCGAAATCTCGATCGGGATCGGCAGCTGTTCCGGCGCGCCGGCGGCGAGCAGCAGCTGGTTGCGCTCGATCGCGCGCAGGGTTTCCCAGGCGACCAGGCGCTCGTCGTCGTTGGTGATGACGAGGATGGTCACCGGCGAGTCGTCGGCGGAGATGATCGCGTAGCCGCGGCTCAGGTCGAGCTTGCTGTTCTTCTCCTCGTCGAGCTTGATGCCCATGTACTCGAGGCCCTGGCAGACCGAGCTGCGCACGCGGGCGCTCGTCTCGCCGATGTCGCCGGTGAAGGCGAGTACCTCGATGCCGCCCATCGCCGCGGCGTAGGCGCCGACGTTCTTGCGAATCTGGTAGCAGAAGGCCTTGTGTGCGAGCAGCGCGCGATGATGGCCATCGGCGGCGGCGCTCTCGATTTCGTGGATGTCGCCGGAGATGCCGGAGATCCCCTTGAGGCCGCTTTCGGTGTTGATCATCGCCGACAGTTGCTCGGGCGACATCCCGTGCTTTTCCATCAGGTGGATCATCACCGCCGGGTCGACGCTGCCCGAGCGCGCGGACATGATCAGGCCGTCGCTCGGCGTCACGCCCATGCTGGTGTCGATCGAGCGGCCGTGGTCGATTGCGCACAGCGAGGCGCCGACGCCGAGGTGGCAGGAGACGATTTCCAGTTCGCCGAGCGGGCGCTTCAAGACCTCGGCCGACTTGGCGGCGACGTAACGGTGCGAATTGCCGTGGAAGCCGTAGCGGCGGATGCCTTCCTTCTCGTACAGTTCCCAGGGCAGGCCGTAGAGGTAGGCGTAGGGCGGCAGCGTCTGGTGGAAGGCCGTGTCGAACACCGCCACCTGCGGCACCTTGGGGAAGTGCTCGAGCGCGGCGCGGATGCCGGCGACGTTGATCGGGTTATGCAGGGGCGCGAACATCGCCAGTTCCTCGATGTCGGCGATCACCTGCGGCGTGATCACGACCGAACTGGCGAACTTGTTGCCGCCATGGACGATGCGATGGCCAATGGCGATGACGTCTTCCGGATAGAACTTGTGGTCGGGGCCGAGCAGGGCGGTCGCCTCGCGCATCACCGAGAACAGCTCGGGCAGCGGGAAGGGCGGGAAGTCGAGGCTCTTCTGGATCGCGCCGACCTGCACGGTGACCCGGGTCTGCTGCGCATTGGAGTGGTCGATGCAGCCATGGACCGCGGCGCTGCTCTCCTGGGTGTCGTAAATGCCGAAGTGGATCTGGCGCAGGCCGACGTCGAGCGCGAGGATCTTGCCGGCCTGCTTGTTGGCGAGGGAAAGCGCGTAGGGCTCGTCGGCACCGGCGGCTCCGATATGCTGCGTCGCGGCCGTGTCGACGGCGATCTTGCCGACGATCTCGGCGAGCGCGCGCGCGAGGAAGCTGACTGCCTTGGGGTTGCCGAGGATGTGGCTGTTGAACACCTCGAGCGGAATCGACAGGACGCGGCAGCGCGTGCTGGCGATGACGTCGGCCATGATGCGGTCGCCGGTCATGCGCGAAACGACGCCATAGACCTCGCCCTGGCCAAGCTGCTTGATCAGCGTGCGCGAGCCGGTTTTGCCCGTCGTCGAGATCTCGGCGCTGCCCTCGATGATGACGCCGAAGACGTTTGCCTCGTCGCCCGTCTCGAGGATCGCCTCGTTGGCCTCGTAGGTCGCCAGGCGCGACTCGGCTACGATTTGCTCGACCTGGTTGGCCGGGAAGTTTTCGAACAGGGGCACCTGTTCGAGGAAGAAACGGTTCAGATCGATTTCGCTCATGCTGGGAGGGGGACAGTATGGAAAAGACGGTCGCTTACATCGTAATTCATAATTATAGCGCCGCACACCAAGAAAAAAGGGACAGCATGAACCTCGCTGTCCCCTTTCCCATCGGCGGACAGCATGAATCATGCTGTCCGCCGTTTTCCTTGCTTACGCCCGCTTCTGGATCTCGTCGATGTAGCCGAGCATCCCGGTCGTGATGTTGGCGGCGTTGCCTTCGTCGGTGTCGATGTGCATCGCCAGCCGATATTCGGGATTGACGCGCACGACGACGTCGCCGAAGATCAGCTCGCGCTCGCCTTCGACGCGGACGCGGACGACGTACTTGTCGCGGACGTGGAAGCGCATCGCGTCCTCGGGCGACATGTGGATGTGGCGCTGCGCGCAGACGACGCCGCGTTCGATGCTGACGCTGCCGTGCGGGCCTTCCAGGGTCACGCCCGGCGTGCCGGCGAGGTCGCCGGACTGGCGGATCGGCGGGTGCACGCCGAGCTTGAACTGCTCGGTCATGGCGATCTCGACCTGCGTTTCCTTGCGCGGCGGGCCGAGCACGCGCACCTTGGCGATGCGCCCCTTCGGTCCGACCAGGTGCACCTGTTCCTCGCAGGCGAACTGGCCCGGCTGCGACAGCTCGGACTTCGGCGTCAGCTGGTGCCCCGGTCCGAACAACTGCTCGACGTGCTCCTGGCTCAGATGCACGTGGTGCGCCGAGATCTCGATCGGGATCGGCAGGTCTTCCGGCGCGCCGGCGGAGAGCAGGAGCTGGTTGCGCTCGATCGCGTGCAGGGTCTCCCAGGCGACCAGGCGCTCGTCGTCGTTGGCGATGACGAGGATGGTCACCGGCGAGTCGTCGGCCGAAATGATCGCGTAGCCTGCGCTCAGGTCGAGGTTGCGGTTCTTCTCCTCGTCGAGCTTGATGTTCATGTAGGCGAGGCCCTGGCAGGCCGAGCTGCGCACGCGCGCGCTCGTCTCGCCGATGTCGCCGGTGAAGGCGAGCACGTCGACGCCGCCCATCGCCGCGACGTAGGCGCCGATGTTCTTGCGGATCTGGTAGCAGAAGGCCGTGTGCGCGAGCAGTGCGCGATGATGGCCGTCGGCCGCAGCGGCCTCGATCTCGTGGATGTCACCGGAGAGGCCGGAGATTCCCTTGAGGCCGCTTTCCGTGTTGATCAGCGTCGCCAGTTGCTCGGACGACATCTGGTGCTGCTCGCGCAGGTGGAGCATCACGGCCGGGTCGATGCTGCCGCAACGCGTGGGCATGATCAGGCCGTCGCTCGGCGTCAGGCCCATGCTCGTGTCGACCGAGCGGCCGTGGTCGATCGCGCACAGCGAGGCGCCGACGCCGAGGTGACAGGAAATGATCTCCAGTTCTCCGAGCGGGCGCTTCAGGATCTCGGCCGACTTGGTCGCGACGTAGCGGTGCGAGTTGCCGTGGAAACCGTAACGGCGGATTCCCTCCTGCTTGTACAGCTCGTAGGGCAGGCCGTAGAGATAGGCGTAGGGTGGCAGCGTCTGGTGGAAGGCCGTGTCGAACACCGCCACCTGCGGCACGTTGGGGAAAGCGGCCAGCGCGGCACGGATGCCGGCGACGTTGATCGGGTTGTGCTGCGGCGCAAGCACCGAGAGCTTCTCGATGTCGGCGATCACCGCCGGCGTGATGACGACCGAGCTGGTGAACTTGTTGCCGCCATGGACGACGCGGTGGCCGATGGCGGTGACTTCTTCCGGGTAGAAGGTGAAGGCCGGGCCGAGCAAGGCGCTCGCCTCGCGCATCGCCTTGAACAGGTCGGCGAGTTCGAAGGGCGCACGCTCGAGGCGCTTCTCGATGCCGCCGGCGCTGACCGTGACCCTGACGACGTTGCCTTCGCGCTGGTCGAAGACGCCGCGCACGTCGTTGCCGGCCTTTTCGGTATCGTAGATGCCGAAGTGGATCTGGCGCATGCCGATGTCGAGCGCAAGGATCTTGCCGGGCAGGTCGTTGAGCACGCTCAGCACGCTCTGGTCGTCCGGATCCGTCGGTGCTTCGCTCGGTGCCGCCGCGGGTTCGGGCGTCAGCGTGCGCGCGCGGTCGGCGAGCAGCCGCGCGAGATGGCGGAAGGCCTTCGGATTGCTGAGGACGTGCGCGTTGAAGACTTCCTCGGGGATGCCCAGGACCAGACAACGGGTGGTGGCAACGACCCCGGCGTAGCTGCGTTCGCCGGTGAGCATCGACATCACGCCGAAGACGTCACCGGGCCCCATGCGCTGGATCACCACGCGCGTTCCGGTGTTGTCGGTGTTCGAGATTTCCGCGAGGCCGGAGACGAGCACGCAGAAGCGACGGGTCTCCTCGCCGGGTTCTAGCATCGCCTCGTTACCCTCGAAGGTCAGCAGTTGCGACTTGCCGACGATTTCCTCGACCTGAGTCGCCGAAAAGTGTTCGAACAGGGGCACCTGCTCAAGGAAGAAACGGTAGAGATCGCTTTCACTCATGTGCTGCCTCGCGGTAAATTGACTTGCAGGCGACAGGATAACACCTTTTGCTGCGGCGCAGCATATGGGTCGCTGGCGCGCAGGGAAGCGTATGCGGGCGGGCGCGCATGCGCTCAGGCGCCTCGGCTTCCGGACGTCATGATCGGGCGGGAGCACGCGCTGCCGCGGTCGGGCAAGGCTTCAGGATCAGGCAGGCTGAGCGGCAGTTCCGGGTCGCATCCACTGACGCGGGAAAGCAACGGGGGCGGGCGATTGGCGCCCGAAGTCGACATGACCTCCCCGGAACCGCTCAGCGGCTGACGCGGACGAGGCGCTGCTTCTCGCGTTCCCAGTCGCGTTCCTTTTCGGCCTCGCGCTTGTCGTGCATCTTCTTGCCGCGGGCGAGGCCGATTTCGGCCTTGATGCGGCCGCGCGTGTAGTGCAGGTCGAGCGGCAGCAGGGTGTAGCCCGCGCGTTCGACCTTGCCGATCAGCTTGTCGATCTCGTTGGCATGCAGCAGGAGCTTGCGCGTGCGCGTCGGATCGGGCGTGACGTGGGTCGAGGCGGTCGGCAGCGCGGTGATGTGCATGCCGAAGACGAACAACTCGCCGCCGCGGATGACGACGTAGGCTTCCTTGATGTTGGCGCGACCGGCGCGGATGGCCTTCACTTCCCAGCCGCTGAGGACGATGCCAGCCTCGAACTTTTCCTCGATGAAGTAATCGTGGAAGGCTTTCTTGTTGACGACGATGCTCATCGGAATGGGGCTCTCTGAAGGGGAGTGTTGCGCTCGGGCAGCTGATTTTACAGGATTTCCGGGTTTCTCCGGAGTGGCTGCGGCGACGCAGGGAAAGCTCCCACACCAATCAATTCCGGGGACGTTATAATTCCGGGACAATCCGGGACGCGTCTTGAGCAATGCTTTTGACATGGGATGTGGCGCACCCGACATCCGGGAGACTCCATGAGCTGGCGTGTCTTGTTCCGCGCGGTTTTCTGGCTGGCGGCGCTGGCGGTGGCTGTGCTGGCGCTGTCACCGGGGGAATACCTGCCGCCGCAGGCGCTGAACTGGTGGGACAAGGCCCAGCATGCGTTGGCCTTCGTCGTGCTTGCGCTGCTCGGGCTACCGGCCTATCCGCGCGATTTCGGCAAGCTGGCAGCAGGTCTGCTGGCGTTCGGCGGCCTGATCGAGCTGGCACAGTCGGCGACAGGCTGGCGCTTTGGCGACTGGGCCGACTGGCTGGCCGACTGTCTCGGGGTAGCGGTGGTGATGGCACCGGCGTGGTGGTGGCACCGCCTTCATCGCTCGCGTTGATGTACGATTGCCACGCGGCTACCCCTTTCCGGAACTCAAGCCTGAGGATGACGGTCCCTGATCTGCATGGCTAAAAAACTTCTCCTTGCGCTGCTCGTTGCAGCCTTTCTTCCCGAGCTGGCGAGTGCGCAGACGCCGCCGTCGAACGCAGACCACGTCGGCGGCGTCGTCAAGATTCTCGGACAATCGGCGCGGACCAAGACGGCGATGCTCACCGTGTGGCAGCCGCGGACGAAGGGCGGAGAGCATGCAGCCTTCCAGCTCCGCGCTGACACCGACCTCTACCGGTTCTCGCTGACGCGCGAGCAGGTCGCCGGCTTCATCGAGGCCATCCGCAAGTATCAGCTGGCCGAGCGACAACTGGGTTCCGACGCCGAGGCCGGCGGCGAGTTGTATCGGACTGGAGTGAAGCTCGGGCGGGGTGACGAGGAAGCGAAATCGGACACCCTGATCGTCAGCATGGAGCGCAAGGGCCGCCAGAAGGCGGCGCTGTTCCTGAGCTTCGACTCTTGGCAAGCCGGCGAACGCCCCTACAACGGCGCCACCTTCCGCTACGAAAGCGCCCTGGGTCTGCGGGAAATCCTCGAAGAATTGCAGTGAGGAATTGCGGGGATAGAGTGGCACCATCGCGGGTGCTAGCATTGGTGCTATTAACAGCTCCTGGAGATCGTCATGACTCATCAAATCCTGGCCGAAACTGCGGCAAGCATCTCTGAACTGAAAAAAAACCCGATGGGCACGGTTGCAGCGGGCGATGGGTTTCCTGTCGCGATCCTGAACAGGAATGCCCCAGCCTTCTATTGCGTTCCGGCGAAGATGTACGAAGCCATGATGGATCGGCTCGATGACATTGAACTGAATGCCATCGCTGATGCGCGCGCTGATCAAAAAGTGATCAAGGTCAAGCTCGATGAGTTATGAACTCGGCTTCCTCGATGAAGCCTTGGGCGAGTGGCGCAAGCTGGATGGCTCGATTCGAGAACAGTTCAAGAAAAAACTCGCCGAGCGCTTGGACAACCCGCGAGTGCCTTCAGCCAAACTGAGCGGTCATCCAGACCGCTACAAGGTCAAGTTGCGCAGTATCGGTTACCGCCTTGTTTACGAGGTACGAGACAGTCAGTTGGTCGTGGTGGTCGTGGCTGTGGGAAAAAGAGAGCGAAACGCGGTTTATCAGCCAGCCGGCAAGCGCTGAATTACGGGGACGGAATTTCGGGGGCGTTATGCTTGATTCAACGTCCCCCGAATTCCTCGGCAGAAAACTGCATCGATTCGCTGTCGCGGCGCAAGCTCACGGCCTGTTGCGAGACGGAGAGATACCAGGTCTGACGCTCGGCATCGGGCCTGGCCTGGGCAAAGCCGCTCGGCGTCAGCAGGGCGAGGCACCAGGCGGGATGGGGATCGCGGACCGAGCGGTAGAGGATGCCGGAGAGCCCGGCCGCGCGGGCGATCCGCGCAAGCTGCTGCGTCGGGCCGTAGTCCGTCGGGTGCTGCCAGGCCCCGGCCTCAGCGGCGAACGGCGGGCGCTGCAGGTCGATGACGGCGGTGGCGATCTCCGTCCGGAAGGCGGTGTGGGCGACCGGTTCGAGGCGCTCGAGATCGACCGCGTCGCGCAGGAACTTCCAGCGCCAGTAGCCCAGTTCGGCAGCAGCCGTCCGCACCGATTCCGCAGCGTAGAAGACGCCGGGCTCGGTCGCTGCGCGGAAGCGTGAGCCTCCCTGCCGGGGAGGATAGCGAAACGGGGTCGCCAGCAGGTAGTCGAGCCCGGCCGTAGCGTCCGGCAGGGCCGGCTTGCTCGATTCGAGCAAGGACTCGAGCAGGTCCTGCTCGTCGCGGCTATCGACCAGTTTCATGGTGGCAGCGATGTGCTGCGATTCGACCATGCGCCAGACCTGGCCACGCCAGGCGAACGCCTCAGACGAGAGCGCGGGAGGCGTCCAGGTAGTGAACGACACGGACGAGTCCCTCCGTTTGCCGGATCAGATCGCGCGGACGGCCGTTGAGCGCCCGGTTTTCGCTGGTAAGCCACTGGCGTGCGCTCTTTTCGTCGCCGACGATGGTGTCGAGCGAGCGGAAGACGCGGACGAAGAGCAGGGCGAATTCCCACTCCTTGCGCCGCTCGTCGAGCGTGTATTCCCCGTTGTAGAGGCGGGTGATCGTCGGCGGGCTCACGCCGAGGATCCTGGCGAGCAGGGCACGCGAGATGTCGAGGCGCTCGGCAGCCCGTGCCACGGCCTTGCTCAGCACCCGGGCCTGGTCCGGCGCTGCGGCGAACTTGTGCGGGGATGCGGTCATCGTCCAACTCCTTTCCTGCTGAAATAATAGTACCTCCGTATTTCTGAGGGAAGTTTTTCTCGGCAATTCCGGGATCAGGGGGAACCCGGGATCACCTGCGCAGGCCAAAGTCCGACACAATCAGCGAAAGGACCCATCATGAGTCTCGGTCGAAGCTTGCAGCGGGCGATGCTGTCGATCCTGTCCTGCTTCCTGCTCGCCGCCTGCGCCGACGACAAGCCGGCCGCGGTCGCCAAGCCGGTGGAGATTCCCGACAATGCCGAATCGATCGTGCTCGGCATGGGCTGCTTCTGGGGGGCCGAGAAGCGCATGGCGGCACTGCCGGGCGTGCTCGACGTCGAGAGCGGCTACGCCAACGGCGAGATTCCTGCGACCTACGAGGCGATCCTGGCGCACGAGAAGGCGCTGCGTGCCGGGAAGGCGAGCCAGCGCAACCATGCCGAGGTAGTCAGGGTGACCTTCGACCCGGCGGTGGTCGACCTGGAGAAGGTGCTGATCCAGTTCTGGGAGAACCACGACCCGACGCAGGGCGACCGCCAGGGCAACGACGTCGGCAGCAATTACCGCAGTGCAATCTACACGCACGGCGAGGCACAGCAGGCGGTCGCGCTGCGTACGCGGGCGATCTACCAGCAGGCGCTGTCGGCCAAGGGGTTCGGCAGCATCACCACCGAGATCGCGCCGCTGCACAACTACCAAGCAGCCGAGGCTTACCATCAGGATTATCTGCAGAAGAACCCGAAGGGTTACTGCGGATTGGGCGGCACCGGGGTGAAGTATCCCGGCGGGCAGGGCGCTGCGTCGGCGATCGCGCCTGCCGCCGCCAAGGCAGCGCCGCTCGATGCCGCGCGACTCGACTTCGCGCGGCAACTGATCGTCTTCGAGGCTGAGGATTGCGCGTATTGCCGCAAGTTCAAGGCCGATGTGCTCGACCACTGGCAGTCGCCGGTCGCCGTCGCGCGCAGCCTTTCTTCGCTTCCGCCGGCGGGCTGGTCGCTCGAAAAGCCGCTGTTCGCGACACCGACGATCGTGCTCTTCGCCAAGGGCAGGGAGGTGTCGCGCTACACGGGCTACGATGGCGATACGCAGCGCTTCTGGCAGTGGCTGGGCTACCAGCTGCTCACCCCGGAACAACAGCGGATCGCCTTCGCCCAGGGGACCGAGCGGGCGTTCACCGGCTCGCACCTCGACGAGAAGCGAGCCGGGACCTTCGTCGATCCGGTCAGTGGCGCGCCGCTATTCCGCAGCGACAGCAAGTTCGAGAGCGGTACCGGCTGGCCGAGCTTCTTCACCCCGGTCGAGGGCGCGATCACGCTGCACGAGGACCGGAGCCTCGGCATGCGCCGGGTCGAGGTGCGCAGCGCGAGTTCGGGAATCCACCTGGGCCATGTCTTCGACGACGGCCCGCCACCGACCTACAAGCGCTACTGCATCAACGGCAAGGTGCTGAGGTTCGTGCCCGACGCGCCTTGAAGCTGGAATCAGGTTTAGGGGTTAACGTGAAACGTGGAACGATGTCGTGAACCATCGGCAGACCTGATCTGCGGAAGCCGTCGCAATCAACAGCCCGTCATCGCGAGCCCGAAGGGCGTGGCGATCCAGTGCATAGGGCTGTTATCCGGTCGCCCGAAATGGCGAGGCCGCGAAACTGGAAGAACGAACTGGATTGCCACGGCGCTACGCGCCTCGCAATGACGGCATCGAAGCGAATGGCTGCATTTCATACTCAGGGGTGGCACGACTCGCCATGATCGTTAAGGGTAAAGTCCGAGATTGCCGGAAGTTGCTTCCGCGGCCGCATCGTTCGGGCCTGCCGGCCCTTCCACGAGAGGCTGATGCTGGGGGAGCGCTTTTCGCGGGAGCGGCGGCAGCCGCGAATGCTGCGTTGAGCTTGGCAAGCCGCTTGGTGTCGGCAGGCTACGCGCTCTTGATCAGCTCCGGTCCCGGTCCGAAGCGTCGGTCCTGGCGTCGGCAGAAGTCGCGGATCAGCCAGTGGGCGATGGTCGACGGCCCGGGCAGGTTAGGGGGCAGGCGGTCGACGTGGAAGAAGGCGACGTCCTCGAGTTCGTCGGCCTGGACCACGATGTCCCCGTCGGCGTAGTCGGCGTGGAAGCCGAGCATCAGCGAATGCGGGAAGGGCCACGGCTGGCTGGAGAAGTAGCGGAGGTTGCGCACGAAGAGGCCGCTTTCCTCGTGGATCTCCCGATGCACCGCGGCCTCGACCGATTCGCCGGCGTCGACGAAACCGGCGAGCGCGCTGTACATGCCGGGCGGGAAGCGCGGCGAGCGTCCGAGCAGGATCTCCGGGCCGCGCTCGACGGCGACGATGACCACCGGCGAGATGCGCGGGTAGTGCTCGCGCCGGCACATCTGGTTGGTGCAGACGCGGACGATGGCGTCGTCCCGCTGCGTGGTCGGGGCGCCGCAGACGCCGCAGTAGCGGTGCGTATGGTCCCACTCGATGAGTTCGAGCGCGCGCCCGGCGAGGTGGCCGAGGTCCTGCGGCAGTTCGTCGAGCAGCTTCTTGAGGTGGCGCAAGCAGGTTCCCGGGAAGACAGGGGTGTCGGTGGCGAGCACCGCGCAGTAGCAGGGCCTGCCGCGGTAGTCGCCGACGCGCTGCACCTGCTTGAACCAGCGCGAGAAATGCCGCAAGGACTCGATCTCGGGAAGCTCGCCCGACTCGGTCAGCAGCAGCTCGCTGCCGCGAAAGGCGAGCAGCCAGCCCGTCGCTTCGTTGATCCTGCTGGTGTGCACCCTTTTCCTCCTGTCGATCGGATTCAGCGCGCGATCCGGGGACGGGCGATGGCGCCACGCCCGGTGATCGCCAGCGCATCCTTGAAGTTGAGCGTCGAGTAGGCGACGTCCACGGTCACCACGCGCTCGGGCAGCGCGGAATCTTCCATGTCGACCAGTTCGGCATGGGTCTTCTTGTCGTTGCTCTGCGACAGCGCCTTGAAGCTCATCGTGGTCCTCGCGGGTGGATCGAAATGCCAAGGTTGACTATGATCGCGGCGCCGGTCAAGCGTTTCGTCGTGGGTTTTTGCGTTTGTCCGGAACGTCAATCGTCATATTCAGCACTGGGGGATCGAGATCATGGGCAGCAAGTTGTCGGCGACGGAGTTGAGGATCCTGGGAACGCTGAGCGAGAAGGAGCGCACGGTTCCCGACACCTATCCGCTCTCGCTCAATGCCCTGCTCGCCGGCTGCAACCAGAAGACCAGCCGCAATCCGGTGATGGAGGTTTCCGAGAGCGACGCGCTGCGCGCGATAGAGTCGCTCAAGGAATCGGGATTCGTCAGCGAAGTGAGCGGCGGCCGGGTCGTCCGCTATGCGCACCGTCTGGACAAGGCGCTCGCTCTTTCGCGGCCGGCGGCGGCCCTGCTCACGGTGCTGATCCTGCGCGGGCTGCAGACAGCCGGCGAGTTGCGCCTCAACTGCGAGCGCATGCACGGCTTTGCCGACATCTCCTCGGTCGAGGCCTACCTGGAAGAGATGGCGGCGCGGCAAGACGAGGGCGGGCCGGCTGCGCTGGTGCGCGAGCTGCCGCGGCTGCCGGGGACGCGCGAGAACCGCTGGGCGCACACGCTGGGCGAGCCCGACGGAGAGGGTGAAAACGCGGCGGCACAGCCGGAAGCTGCCGGCGAACGGAGCGACCTGAGCGCCCGGGTCGCGGCGCTGGAGGGCGAGGTGAAGGCGCTGCGCGACATGCTCGAACGCCTGCTGGCGAAGGACTAATCACGGGCAGGCTGTCGCGGGAGGGCCGTGAGGCCCGACTACAGCAGCACAGCCTGCGCTGCCATCTCTGGCAATCACCGTCACGGCTTGGACCTGCTCAGGATAGGATTTCAATGACTGTAAAGCGCTGGCACTGGCTCTCCCGCCTGCTCAGAGCACGCCCGCCGGAGGCGCCGGAGATCGCAAGGGCGCGCGAGCTGATCAAGGCGATCGACCGCGGCGGCATCCCGCTCAACCCGGCCAGGGTGAACGCGATCGCGCGCGACATCGGACTCGAGGTTTCTCGCAAGGCGCTGGTCGAGGAAACCCTCCTGCGCATCCGTGAAGCCATCGTGCGCGCCGGCCGATGACCCCGGAATTCAGGCTCACAAACCGAATGAGGTGTGGTGCGCAATAGACTGAAAAATGATCGTTTTCAGCGCTGCCGTGAGCGCCAGGGCCAGGCCTGGGAGTCCCTGATACGGGCCTTCAGGCACGCTCACGAGAGCACGATGCCGCGCAAGGTTTTTCGTGGGAGTGGCGGCAGCCGCGAATGAGGCGTTCAGGCGTCAGAGCGCTTCCGGTCGCGCGAATGCGGCCGCCTGGCCGAGCCGCCGGCCTGCGTCATCGACGAGGTTCCACACCGTCGCCCGCTCGATACGAAAGCGCGTGCCATCTGCCGCGATCCGGATTCCCGAGTAATCGTCGATGTAGCCGTGCTGCGTCACTCTTTCGAGCAGCGTCTGCCTTTCGGCGCGTGCCACCGGCTCCGCAGAAAAGCGCGAGGGCAAGCGCGTGATCTCTTCCCAGTTCATCGCAAACGCCCGCTGCGCCGCCAGGTTGGCGTAGAAGAACACCGGGTCGGTAGCGCCGTCGTGCGCGAGGACGGCGATCGGTGCGAAGTACAGCTGCTCTGCGAAGTCGATCCCGCTGGCCTCTGCAGCGAGCAAGGGACGCTGCAGCAGGCGCTGGTGAGTCGCCAGAATGAGACGGGCGCTGTCGGCTTGAAAGCAGTTGGCAGCGGCAGGTTCGCTGCGATCGTAGCTGAAGTTCGTCATGAGCTTGGTAGTTTAAATTATTGAAAAATAATACTTGGCTCGGGCCTTCCGGCCCTCTCGCGAGAGGGCGATGCTGCCGGGAGGGATGGTCGTGGGAGCGGCGGCAGCCGCGAATGGCGCGTTCAGTTCCGTGCAGGTAGCGCGGGTCTTCAGGCAGGGCCGGCGGCTGATCGCGGCGCATGCTCCAGCCAGCCGAGCGCCAGACCTGCCCACAGCGACAGCGGTTGCATCCCCCGCAAGGCGAGTGCCTCGGCGCGCGTCATCACCCGCGGGCGGATGTCTTCGCCCTCGTGTGCCAGGCCATGCAGGCCGGCGACCTGTGCCGAGTCGACCGTGGCGCAATAGAGATGGACCTGCTCGCTCGACAGGTGCGGTGCCGTCAGATAGACGCCGATCGGCTCGATCGACGTTGGCGTCAGCCCGGATTCCTCGCTTATTTCGCGAATGACGGTCTCCAGCGCGGACTGCCCGCCCTCGATGCGACCGGCGACGATGTCGATCAGCCAGGGATCGACCCCGGCGAGGTGGGCGCCGGCGCGATACTGTTCGACCAGCACCACCTTGTCGGCGGCGGGGTCGTGGAGCAGCGCGGCGGCGACGTCGCTGCGCTGCAGGACTTCGCGCACCAGCGGCCCGCTGCTGCCGCCGGCGAAGCGATCGTGCTCGAGCTTCAGGCGGCGCAGTTCGAAGAAGCCGCAGTACGCCGTCTCCGCGTGGAGGATCTTCGCCTGCATCGCCAGGCACCGATCAGGCTTACGCCTTCTTCACGAACTCCGACTTGAGTCCCATCTGCCCGATGCCGTCGATCTTGCAGTCGATGTCGTGGTCGCCGTCGACGAGGCGGATGTTCTTGACCTTGGTGCCGACCTTGACCACCAGGGAGGAACCCTTGACCTTGAGGTCCTTGATCACGGTCACGGTGTCGCCGTCCTGCAGGACGTTGCCGTTGGCGTCCTTGACGACGCGCTTTTCCTCGACCGTCTCGGCAGCGGCCTGCGGCCACTCGTGCGCACATTCGGGGCAGACGTAGTTGTCGCCGTCTTCGTAGGTGAATTCGGAGTTGCACTGCGGGCAGGGGGGGAGGGCGCTCATGTGTTCTCTCAGGCTACAAAGCAGAAAGCCCATTCCGGAGAATGGGCTTTCTGCTTGAATTTTGGCTCCCCGACCTGGGCTCGAACCAGGGACCTACGGATTAACAGTCCGGCGCTCTACCGACTGAGCTATCGAGGAATTGTGTAACCGGTTGAATGTCCGGAAGCGCGAGATATTACCGAAGACGCGGGCGCTTGTCTAGAGGCTGGGAGCTTGCAGTAGCGGGCGTGCCGCTCACGAAAGGGCATCACGCTTTCCCTGCCGTCGCATGCTGATGATAAAGGGTGATGAGGGGTTGCGATCGGCTAGCCCTAAGGGATATCTTGATGCCGGAAACGTTCCCGGAATCTTTCACGACCTGCGCCCGACAAAAACCATGTGGATCTTCACAAGCATCGGCTTCTTCAGCGCCGTTCAGAAGCCTGGAACGAATTTCCTGACCATCCGCGCCCGTGTCAAGGCGGACCTCGACCAACTCAGGGAGAAGTATTTACCCGAGTTGTCACCCAGCGTCGGCCATGTCGGCAGCGACTATCCTTGGCGAGCGACCGCAACGCACCCGCAGTTTGCCGCCGCCCTGGTGAAGATAGCGTGCGACGTGCAGTACGCCAACTTCAAGGACGAAGTTTCCAAGCAGCAGGGCAAGGCAAGAGCACTTCGCTATCACAAGGTATGGTCGGCGCTGTACGACATGGAGGATGAGGGTCCCTCCACCGAGCAGGCAAACCCATGGGCGAAGGCGATCACTGGCGGCAAGAAGGTCGCGTATGGGGGCGTGGTTTTCGACCCGCAGGGCCGGGTGCTGCTGCGAGAGCCCAAGAACCACTTCGACGGATATGTCTGGACCTTCCCGAAGGGACGTCCCGATCCCGGGGAGTCGCCCGAATCGACTGCCTTGAGGGAAACGTGCGAAGAAACAGGTGTAGCCGCCACGATCGTATGCCCGATTCCCGGCGAGTTCGTCGGCGGGACGACCATCAATCGCTACTACCTCATGCAGGCACCGGCCGGCAGCGGCAGCGTGCCGGCAACCGATCCCGAGACCCAGTCGATCTGCTGGGTGACGTCCGAGGAGGCGGCAGGGCTGATAAAGATGACAATCAACGCCACGGGGCGCGAACGCGATCTGAAGGTGCTCAAGAGCGCGCTGACTGAAAGGGATAAGCGTGGCTAAGAAGGAAATGACCTGGCGCGACGCGATCGACTTCGTGCTCTCCGCATCGCCGAACGCACTGCACTACCAGGAGATCACCGAGAGGATCATTGTCCAGGGCTTGCGCACGAGCCTTGGTGCAACGCCGGCAGCGACGGTCAATGCGCAGATCAGTGCCTCGATCAAGAAGGATGGGGACAAGTCGCCCTATGTCCGGGTGGATAAAGGCAGCTTCATGCTGAAGGCGGGCGCGGCAGTTGAGGTCGGCGCATCGCCGGTCGCAGCCACCCCAGTCGAGGCGCAGGAGGAGGTCGAAGAGGATCAGTACGACATTGTCACCTCGTTCGGGATGTTCTGGAGCAGGCAATCCGTCCTCTGGCAGGCGACGCCAAAGTTGCTGGGCGTGCAGCAGAAGGGCGCGGCCACGGTTGACGTGAGCAAGCAGGCCGGAATCTACATGCTCTATGATGGCCGCGAGGTGATCTACGTCGGCCGGGCAACCAGCGCCCTCGGCAAGCGGCTTTACGAGCACACCTACGATCGTCTGGCGAGCCGCTGGGATCGCTTCTCGTGGTTTGGATTGCTACCCATCGCCGACAACGGAACGATCGGTGAGCTGCCCTCGACCTTCGAGGGCAGCAAGTTGATTCCGGCCCTCGAAGCGATCCTGATCGAGGCGCTGGAGCCGCGACAGAACCGCAAGCGCGGGGACGATTTATCCGCGGTCGAATTCATGCAGGTGGAGGACCCGGAGCTTCAGAAGAAGCGGGTCAAGGCGACTCTGGCAGCGGCAATGGAAAAACTCTGATCGACGGAGCGAAGAGCGTGCTTCGGTGAAACCGGGAGCGTGTATGGCTATGGCGAATGAATTCTCAATCTGTCGATTAAATCAGTGCTTCCTTGGAGGGACGAAACTGATGCCTGATCAATTCGCCGAGAAACCGCGGTTGCAGCCGTTCTCTGCAGCAGATTTGCCTGTGGTGGACGGGCGTGCTTATCATCTGAACTTGCGTCCTGACGATTTGGCTTCGTCAGTGCTGCTTGTGGGCGATCCCGAGCGCGTTCCACTCATCGCCGACGAATGGTTCTCGTCACGAGAGATCGATGTGGATCACCGCGGACTGCGAACCATTACTGGCCGGGTGCGCGAGACCGGACAGCGCGTCTCGATCGTCACTTCGGGGATGGGCACGCCGTCACTCGAAATCGTTCTCGGGGAGTTGTACGCCTTGAGTGCCATCGACCTGGTCGCACGGACTCCGCTGCGCACGATGCGGCCGCTGACCCTGATCCGACTCGGAACCTCGGGCGCGCTCCAGCCCTCCACGGTACTCGGAACCGCGATCGTCACGACACATGCCGCCGGACTCGACAATACGGCCTTGTTCTACGACGTCGGTGACGAAACGGACGACGAGCAGCGAATCAGTTCCGCGGTAACGCTTGCGGTTCAAGCAGCCCGACTTCCGGGCGCACGCCGGGCGAGAGCAATCTCGGCATACGCGGCTACCGCAGATCCTGCCGTCGTCGACGCCCTGCTGGATGCTTGCGAGACGGCCCGGATCCCCTCACAGCGCGGGGTCACGGTGTCGAGCAGCGGCTTTTTCGCAAATCAGGGGCGGGCAATCTTTCCATTTCCGATTGCCGTTCCGGACCTAGACCTTGTTTTGGCGGGCCTGAGCTTCGGAACCCAGCTTCCGTGCTGCGAAAACATGGAGATGGAAGCGAGCTTCCTCCTCCATTGGGCACGGGCCCTCGGATTCCGGGCGGGAGCAATGTGCCCGGTAATCGCACATCGACCTACGGATACATTTGCCGAAGACTACCTCGAGATCATGAAGAGATGTGGTCGCGCTGCGCTACTGGCACTGGCAGCGCTTGACAAGGAGAGGCACGAGGAGAATGCCGTCAGCCATGACTGAAACGAGCACGCGCTTCCGGAAGAAGTTTTTCAAGGCTTGCTACGAGGCGTGCGGTCGAGCAGAAAGCAAAAAAGCCAACCCGAAGGCTGGCTTTTTTGCTTGAATCTTTGGCTCCCCGACCTGGGCTCGAACCAGGGACCTACGGATTAACAGTCCGGCGCTCTACCGACTGAGCTATCGAGGAACGACTTGAGAAGCCCGCATTTTAGACGCCGATCCGGGCTTCGTCAAGAAAAAATTCGCTGAAAACGACAAAAAACCGCTTACAGCACCGCCGCGATCGCGTCGGCGACGTAGTCGATGTTCTTCGTGTTCAGCGCGGCGAGGCAGATGCGGCCGGTGCCGACGGCGTAGATGCCGTATTCGGCCTTCAGGCGCTCGACCTGCGCGGCCGACAGGCCGGTGTAGGAGAACATGCCGCGTTGCTTGACGACGAAGGAGAAGTCCTGCGCGACGCCGCGTGCGGCCAGCTTCTCGACCAGGCCGGTGCGCATCGCGCGGATGCGCAGGCGCATGCCGGCGAGTTCGTCTTCCCACTGCTGGCGCAGTTCGTCGCTGGAAAGCACGGCTGCGACGATGGCACCGCCGTGCGTCGGCGGGTTCGAGTAGTTGGTGCGGATGACGCGCTTGACCTGCGACATGACGCGGGCCGATTCGTCGCGGTTGGCGGTGACGATCGACAGCGCGCCGACGCGTTCGCCGTAGAGCGAGAACGACTTCGAGAAGGAGCTGGAGACGAAGAACTG
The DNA here is from genome assembly GCF_016653115.1 of Rhodocyclus purpureus. GTDB lineage: Bacteria > Pseudomonadota > Gammaproteobacteria > Burkholderiales > Rhodocyclaceae > Rhodocyclus > Rhodocyclus purpureus. The sequence goes on along the minus strand of NZ_NHRX01000059.1, from coordinate 48,435 downwards.
CAGGCCCGAGGCGGCGAACAGGTCGAGCGCGATCTTGTCTTCGGCGATGCCTTCGGCGAAGCCCTGGTAGGCCATGTCGATGAAGGCAACGAGCCCGCGCTCGCGGATCGCTTCGATCACTTCGACCCATTGCGCGGCGTCGAGGTCGGCGCCGGTCGGGTTGTGGCAGCAGGCGTGGAGGACGACGATCGATCCCGGTGCCAGGGTCAGGAGGCAGGCCTTCATCGCCGCGAAATTCACGCCGCGCGTGGCGGCGTCGTAGTAGGGGTAGTTCTCGACCGGGAAGCCGGCGGCTTCGAACAGCGCACGGTGGTTTTCCCAGGAGGGGTCGCTCAGGTAGACGGTGGCGTCGGGCAGGAGGCGCTTCAGGTAGTCGGCGCCGACCTTCAGCGCGCCGGTGCCGCCGAGGGCCTGCGCGGTGATGACGCGACCGTCGGCGAGCAGTTGCGAGTCGGCACCGAAGATCAGCTTCTGCACCGACTGGTTGTAGGCGGGAGCGCCTTCGATCGGCTGGTAGCCACGCGCCGGCATGGCGGCGAGGCGGGCCTGTTCGGCAGTGCGCACGGCGCCGAGCAGCGGCAGCTTGCCGTTGTCGTCGAAATAGACGCCGACGCCGAGGTTGACCTTGGTCGTGCGCGTGTCGGCGTTGAAGGCTTCGTTGAGGCCGAGGATCGGGTCGCGCGGGGCCATCTCAACGGCGGCGAAAATCGAGGAAGTCATGGATGCTCCTGTTGGCGCGCTGCTGCGCAGGTGGTGCGGTACGCCGACGACGGCAAAAGCCGTGCCAGACGCCGCGATTTACGAAATAATGCGGAACCTCCGGCTGCATCCGTGCGCCCAAGACAAGCTCGACACTCGGTCATCCGGTCGTGAAAAAAGGCGCAAAATTCTACCATGTCCGACACGACAAGCCCTGCCCAATCTGCCCCTGCCAAGCCTTCCGGGAAAACGCGCGCGGCGAAACCGCCGGCACCGACCATTGCCGCCGCCGTGGACGCTGCCGCAGTGTCGGCCGGCGTCGCCGCGGCGGACATCCCCGCTGCGCACCCGGTCGCCACTTTCCCCGGCAGCCCGTTCCGCCTGCACCAGCCGTTCCCGCCGGCCGGCGACCAGCCCGAAGCGATCCGTCTGCTGGTCGAGGGACTCGACGACGGTCTCGCCTTCCAGACCCTGCTCGGCGTCACCGGCTCGGGCAAGACCTTCACCATGGCCAACGTGATCGCGCGCAGCGGGCGGCCGGCGCTGGTGCTGGCGCCGAACAAGACGCTGGCGGCGCAGCTCTATGCCGAGTTCCGCGAGTTCTTTCCAGAGAACGCGGTCGAGTACTTCGTCTCCTACTACGACTACTACCAGCCCGAGGCCTACGTCCCGGCGCGCGACCTGTTCATCGAGAAGGACTCGGCGATCAACGAGCACATCGAGCAGATGCGGCTGTCGGCGACGAAGAGTCTGCTCGAACGCCGCGACGTGGTCATCGTCGCCACCGTCTCCTGCATCTACGGCATCGGCGACCGCGACGAGTACCATCAGATGATCCTGACCATGCGCGTCGGCGACCGCATGGGCCAGCGCGAGATCATCAAACGCCTCTCCGAGATGCAGTACGAGCGCAACGAGCTCGACTTCCACCGCGGCACCTTCCGCGTACGCGGCGACGTGATCGACGTCTTTCCGGCCGAGCACGCCGAGCACGCGATCCGCATCTCCCTGTTCGACGACGAGATCGACGGCCTGCAGCTGTTCGACCCGCTCACCGGCCACCTGCAGAACAAGCTGAAGCGCTTCACGGTGTTCCCGTCCTCGCATTACGTCACGCCGCGCGAGACCGTGCTGCGCGCGATCGAGGCGATCAAGGAAGAACTGCGCGAGCGCATCGAGTTCTACCACCGCGAGCAGAAGCTGGTCGAGGCGCAGCGCATCGAGCAGCGCACGCGCTTCGACCTCGAGATGCTCGACCAGCTCGGCTTCTGCAAGGGCATCGAGAACTACTCGCGTCACCTGTCGGGCAGGAAGCCCGGCGAGGCGCCGCCGACCCTGCTCGACTACCTGCCGAAGGACGCCTTGATGTTCATCGACGAGTCGCACGTCGCCATCTCGCAGGTCGGCGGCATGTACAAGGGCGACCGCTCGCGCAAGGAGAACCTGGTCAATTACGGCTTCCGCCTGCCGTCGGCGCTCGACAACCGGCCGCTCAAGTTCGACGAGTACGAGAAGCTGATGCGGCAGACGATCTTCGTCTCGGCGACGCCGGCCGAGTACGAGCGCGTGCATCAGGGGCAGGTGGTCGAGCAGGTGGTGCGCCCGACCGGCCTGGTCGACCCGGTGATCATCGTCCGCCCGGCGACGACCCAGGTCGACGACCTGCTCTCGGAAATCAGGAAGCGCATCGCCGTCGGTGAGCGCGTGCTGGTGACGACGCTGACCAAGCGCATGTCCGAGGACCTCACCGACTTCCTCGGCGAGCAGGGGATCAAGGTACGCTACCTGCACTCGGACATCGACACCGTCGAGCGCGTCGAGATCATCCGCGACCTGCGCCTCGGCGAGTTCGACGTACTGGTCGGCATCAACCTGCTGCGCGAGGGCCTGGACATCCCCGAGGTGTCGCTGGTGGCGATCCTCGACGCCGACAAGGAAGGCTTCCTGCGTTCCGAGCGCTCGCTGATCCAGACCATCGGCCGCGCCGCGCGCCACCTGAACGGCACCGCGATCCTCTACGCCGACCGCATCACCAATTCGATGGAGCGCGCGATCGCCGAGACCGAGCGGCGGCGCACCAAGCAACTCGCCTTCAACGCCGAGCACGGCATCACGCCGAAGGGCGTCTCCAAGCGGATCAAGGACATCATCGACGGCGTATACGACGCGGATGCCGCCGGGCGCGAGCTGAAGGCGGCGCAGGCACAGGAAAACTACGCGGCGATGAGCGAGAAGCAGCTGGCGCGCGAGATCAAGCGGCTGGAAAAGGAGATGCAGGAGCACGCCAAGAACCTCGACTTCGAGAAGGCCGCCGCCACGCGCGACGAACTCTTCCGCATCAAGGCGCTGGCCTTCGGCGTCGCCGTGCACGACGAGCCGCCCGAACCGCCGGCGGCGTGACGGCCTGTCGTGGGAGGGCCGTCAGGCCCGAATCTTTGCCCCGACACTACTGCTTCAGGGTGATGCCGCCGGAACCGGGTTGGTTGATGCTCCTGCCCACCGGCGAAAACTCAGTTTGCGGGCGCGCGGGCGACGCTGGCGGAGCGCAGCCAGGCAGCGAAATCGGCTTCGGACAGTTCGCCGGCGGCGAGGGCGAGCATCCGCTGCAGGGCGTCGACCTGCGTCGCGACCAGGCGATAGCCGTTCAGGCGCAGGAAGAGACCGGCTGCCAGAAATACCGCGCGCTTGTTGCCGTCGACGAAAGGATGGTTGCGCGAGAGTCCGAAGGCGTAAGCGGCGGCGCAGTCGAAGACATCGGGTTCGCCGTAAACAGCCTGGTTTTCCGGTCGGGAGAGTGCCGACTCCAGCAGCCCTTCGTCGCGCACTCCGGAAGCGCCGCCGTGGATGGCGAGGCTTTCCTCGTGCAGGAGAAGGAGGGCGCGGCGATCAAGCCAGGCGAAGCTCATTTCGCCAGCGCATGAAAGGTGTCGCGGTACTCACGCATGAACTCGCGCCCTTCTGCGAGCTGTCGTTCAAGCGTCGGATCGTAGGGCGAGAGTAGAAAACCTTCAGGCGACTCGCTCAGATACAGCGTATCGCCCTTGTCGACGTGGAGCAGCGCGAGCGCCTCCTTCGGCAGCACGACGCCGACCGAATTGCCGATCTGGGTGAGTTTCAGGCTGAACATGGTGCTCTCCGATGTAATTACATACGTAATAATAGGCGGCTGCCGGGCGACAAGCAAGCGACGAAGAAGGGAGGCGAAAAAAAAACGGCCTCCAAGCCGCTCAATTCACCGGAGACCCCGCAGCGGAACGGGCGAGGTTGAGCGCGAGCATGCGGCGCAGGATTTCTTCGTCGGGCATGTCGACGCTGTAGTCGGTCCAGCCGTAGGCGCCGGCGACTGCGGTGTCGAGTGCGTGGTGCGCGTGCGCGAGCCAGGTCGGACGGGCGTTGTAGAGGTTCGTCAGCGTGCGCTTCTTCAGCTCGGCTTCGTGGCCGGGTTTGGCGAGCGGCCGTTTCGGGAAACCGGCTTTTTCCTCCTCGGGAGTGATCACCCAGTCGACCCATTCGGGCGGATTCAGCCAGTTTTCGCGCAGTTCGTCGAGGCGTCTGGCGGCGCTGGCGATGGCTTGCGCGTGTTTGGCGGTCGGAGCGCTGTGAGCTGTGGCGCTTGTTTCGGTCGCGGCGCACGGCGAACCGGGGGCCGGTGGCGCCTCATGGTTGTCACAAATCGGTGCCCCCGGCCCCCAGCCCGCCGTGTCACGCGGCGTCAGCTGTTCGGGGAAGGGGAAGGTCTCGAAAGTCGTGCTCGATGTGTAGCGCGGGCGGTCTTCGAGGCTGGTTCCGAGACGCAGTGCCCACAGCTCGTGGAAGCGCGAGTGCAGGATGCCGAAAGTCACGTCGTCGGCGCGGGCGACGACGAGGTTCTTGTCGGCGACAACGCCCGGCGGGAGACAGACGCCGCTGTGGAGGGTAGGGAAGCCCGAATCGTGGCACCCACATGCGGCTGTTTCAGCGTGATGCCGCCGGAAGTGGTTTGGCCGATGCAATAGTCCCAGAGTTGCTGCTGGCTGTAACATTTCTGTCATGAAGCGGGGCCAGCGCAGCGCGGTGCTAGAATTCGCGATCCTTTGCTGCAAGGTTCAGAGAAATGGCTTACGAACTGGTCGCTGCCGTCGATCTTGGGTCCAACAGTTTTCGCCTTCAGGTCGGGCGCGTCGTCGATGATCAGATTTATCCGCTCGATGCACTGAAGGAGCCGGTCCGGCTGGCATCGGGGCTTACGGCCGACAAGCGCCTCGACGCGGCTTCGCGCGCGCGCGCGCTGCTGGCCTTGCGCCGCTTCGGCGAGCGCCTGCGCGGTTTCGCCCCCGATGCGGTGCGCGCGGTCGCCACCAACACGCTGCGCGTGGCCAGGGACGCGCCCGAGTTCATTCCGCTGGCCGAGAAGGCGCTCGGTTTCCCGATCGAGGTCATCGGCGGTCGCGAGGAAGCGCGCCTGATCTACCTCGGCGTCGCGCATTCGCTGCCGGCGGCCGAGCACAAGCGCCTGGTGTTCGACATCGGCGGCGGCTCGACCGAGTTCATCATCGGCCGCCAGGTCGAGCCCTTGTTGCTCGAATCGCTGTACATGGGCTGCGTCAGCTACACGCTGCGCTTCTTTCCCGGTGGCCTGGTCGACAAGAAGCGCTTCCGCGAGGCCGAACTGGCGGCGGCGCGCGAGATCCAGCGCATCGCCACCAGCTATCGCCAGTTCGGCTGGCAGGAGGCGGTCGGCTCTTCGGGAACGGCGCGCGCGCTGGCCGACATCCTCGAACTCAACGGATTCAACCCCGGCGGCGTCAGCGGCGTCACCCGCGCGGGACTGGAACGGCTGCGCAGCCTGCTGATCCGTGCCGGTTCGGCGGAAGCCTTGTCGATCGAAGGACTGCGCCCCGACCGCATGCCGGTCTTCGTCGGCGGCCTGGCGATCATGTGCGCGATCTTTTCCGAGATGGGGGTCGAGCACATGACCTACGCCGACGGCGCCCTGCGCCTCGGCGTCCTCTACGACCTGCTCGGACGTTTCTTCGCACACGACATGCGCGACGCGACGGTGCAGCAGTTCATGCGCCGCTACCAGGTCGACGGCCCGCAGGCGGAGCGCGTCGCGCGCACGGCGCACGGCCTGTTCGCGCAACTGGTCGATGCCGAGGCGCCGGAACACGAGAACGATTTCCGCTTCCTGCGCTGGGCGGCGCAACTGCACGAGATCGGCATCTCGGTCGCGCATTCGGGCTACCACAAGCACGGCGCCTATGTCCTGACCTTCGCCGACATGCCCGGCTTCTCGAAGAAGGAGCAGTCGCGGCTGGCGCTGATCGTGCTCGGCCAGCGCGGCAAGCTGGAGAAGCTCTCTGCCTTGCCGCCGCAGGACAGCGCCTGGCTGCTCGTCCTCTGCCTGCGCCTGGCGGTGCAGCTGCACCGCTCGCGCGACGACGGCGCCTTGCCCTCGCTCACCCTCAAGCGCAGCGCGTCCGGCTTCCAGCTCGAGGTTCCCGCCGACTGGATTGCCAACAATCCGCTCAAGGCCGTGTCGCTGAACGAAGAGGCGGCAGTCTGGGAGCGCATCGGCTCCAGCCTGCGCATTCGCCGCCGGGCGACAGCGACCGAGGGCTGATCCGGCAACGATCCGCCGATGGCTGCCGCGACGCTCGACTACGATGAGGCAGACGCCGTCGCGCGGCTGGGCGGCGACTGGACCCTGGTCGGGCTCGGCAAGTCCCTGCCCGCGCGCGAAGCCCGGCTCGCCGAGCTGAGCCGGGCAGCGCCGCGCTGGGACCTGCGCGGAATCGGGCGCCTCGACAGCGTCGGCGCGCTCGTGCTGTGGCGGGCCTGGGGCCGCAGCTTGCCGTCGACGCTGCTCATTTCCGAACAGCACCGTCAGGTCCTCGAGCGCGTCAGTCGCCTCCCGCGCCGCGAGGCGCGCCTTGCCGAGCGGCATCCGGCGGGGCCGATCGTCGCGCTCGGGCGTTTCGCGCTCGACGCGCAGAGAATTTTCCTCGGGACGATCGCGCTGATCGGTCAGCTGGTGCTCGACCTCGCGTGGCTGTGGCTGCATCCGCGCGAGCTGCCGCTGCGCGAGTTTTCGGCGACGCTGTACAAGAGCGGCGCGCAGGCGTTGCCGGTGATCGCGCTGATCGGCTTCCTGATCGGCGTCGTCCTCTCCTACCTCTCGTCGTTGCAACTGAAGGCCTACGGCGCCGACGTCTTCATCGTGAACCTGCTCGGCATCGCCATCATCCGCGAGCTGGGACCGCTGCTGGTTGCCGTCCTCGTCGCCGGTCGCTCCGGGTCGGCGATGACCGCGCAACTCGGCGTCATGCGCGTCACCGAGGAAATCGACGCGCTGGCGACGATGGGGGTCTCGCGCAGCCTGCGCCTGGTCCTGCCGAAGGTGCTGGCGCTGGCAGTGGCGACGCCGCTCCTGGTGGTGTGGTGCTCGGCGGCCGGCATCTTCGGCGGCATGGTCGCCGCCTACCTGCAGATGGGACTCTCCTACGCCTATTTCATCGACACGCTGCCGAAGGTGGTCCCGCTCGCCAACCTGTGGATAGGCCTGGCCAAGGGCGTGAGCTTCGGTGTCCTGGTCGGCGTCATCGCCTGCTACTTCGGCCTGCACGTGCGCCCGAACACCGAAAGCCTGTCGACCGGGACGACCAGTTCGGTAGTCACCGCGATCACCACGGTGATCGTCGTCGATGCGATCTTCGCGATCTTCACGCGCACGCTCGGGATGCCCGGAACATGAGCGCCACGATCAACAGGGGCGAACCGGTCATCGACGTGCGCGGCGTGTCGACGTGCTTCGGCCGGATGCTGATCCATCTCGACCTCGACCTCCAGGTCTTCGCCGGCGACATCCTCGGCCTGGTCGGCGGCTCGGGCAGCGGCAAGACGACGCTCCTGCGCGAGATGGTCGGCCTGCTCGCGCCGAGCGCGGGCGAGGTACGCCTGTTCGGCCACCCGGTACTCGACCGCGACCCCGAGATCCGGCGCAGCATCCGCCAGCGCTTCGGCATGCTGTTCCAGCAGGGCGCGCTGTTTTCGGCGCTGCCGGTCTACGACAACGTCGCCTTCCCGCTGCGCGAGCTGAAGCTGCTCGACGAGGACCTGATCCACGACGCGGTGATGACGAAGCTGGCGATGGTCGAACTCGATGCCAACGACAGCCGCCTGATGCCGGCCGAGTTGTCGGGCGGGATGGTCAAGCGCGTCGCGCTGGCGCGGGCGCTGGCGCTGGAGCCGGAACTGCTGGTGCTCGACGAGCCGACCGCCGGCCTCGATCCGGATCGCGCCGCCGGCTTCGTCCGCCTGATCCGCTCGCTGCAGGAGGCGCTGGGCTTCACCGTGGTGATGGTCACGCACGATCTGGAGACGCTGGTCGGACTGGCGAGCCGCGTCGCCGCGCTCGCCGAGCAGCGCATCGTCGCCGACGGCACCCTGGCCGAGGTGACGACGGTGGATCATCCGTTCGTGCGCAACTTCTTCGGTTCGCTACAGGTCAATGGCGCCTTGCAGCGGGCTGCGCGCTGAAGGCCGCCAGGGAGGGGAGAGACATGGAAAACCGTTCGCATGCATTGATCGCCGGCCTGTTCACGATCCTGCTCGGGCTCGCCGCGCTCGCCGCGGTCTGGTGGTTCGGCGGCAAGCACGAGGCGACCCGTCCGCTCGTCGTCGTCACCCAGCAGAACGTCACCGGCCTCAACCCGCAGGCGCAGGTGCGTTACCGCGGCATCCCGGTCGGCAAGCTGCAGTCGATCGGGATCGACCCGGAAGACCCTCGCAACATCCTGATCAGGATGAACGTGAACGACAAGCTGCCGCTGACGCGCGGCACCCGGGCCAAGCTCGGCTATCAGGGCGTCACCGGCATCGCCCACATCCTGCTCGAGGACGACGGCAGCGATCCGCGGCCGCTGGAGGGTTCCGCCGAGTCGCCGCCACGCATCGCGATGCAGTCCTCCCTGCTCGAAGAGCTGTCCACGCTCGGCGGCGACACGATGCGCCAGGCGCGCGACCTGCTGCTCGCCGTAAACCAGCTGCTCGGCCCGGAGAACCGCGAGCGTGTCGCGCGCACGCTCGCCAACATCGAGTCCGGCTCGAACGACGCCAGCCGGACGGCGGCACAGGTACGCGCCTTGCTATCTCCTGAAAACGTCGCTGCGCTGAGTTCGACGCTGGCGCGGCTGGAAGCGGCGGCCGGCGAAGCGGCGCCGACGCTGGCCGAAGCGCGCGGGCTGCTGGTCAGCCTGCGTGCGACCAGCGAGCGTGTCGAAGAGGCGCTCGCCAGTCCGGGCAGCGGCGTCGGTGCGCTGGCGCCGCGGGTGAATGAACTCGTCGGCGAGCTGGCGGCGACCTCGCAGCAGCTCAACCGGGTGCTGCAAGTCCTCGAACACGCGCCGCAGAGCGTCGTCTTCGGCGCACCCGGCCCCTTGCCGGGGCCAGGCGAGACGGGGTTCGTGGCGCCGTCGGCAGCGCAGGCGGACGGTGGTGCCGTCATGACGGGCCGTCCCGGGCAAGAGTAGGCTGCGACGATCCCGGGGAAAATCAGTTGGCCACGAAATTCACGAAAAATGCACGAAAAAATCGTCAAGGGTTCGGGCCGAGGCGAAATGACTGAATGGCTTGAATACGACTAGAAGCCCATGTTTCGTGGCTTTCGTGTTTTTCGTGGCTGATAAGAGGTTTTGACGATGAGCGAACTGACTGGTTTGAACACGACTACGACCCGATCTTTCATTTCGTGGCTTTCGTGCTTTTCGTGGCTGAAAAGAGGTTTTTACGATGAGCAGCTGGAGCCGAAACGAGGAGACCCGATGACCATCTTCGCTTTCAGGAATTTTCTGCCGCGGTCGATCCTCGCCGGGCTTGCCGCCGCTCTGCTGCTTGCCGGATGCGCGCTCGGCGGGCGTTCCGGGCCGCCGGCGACGGTCTATGATTTCGGCCCGCCGGCGCAGCGTGCCGCCACCGCGCCGGTCAGCCTCGCCGTCGAGGTTCGGGCGCCCGCGTGGCTCGACGGAACAGCGATCGCCTATCGTCTCGCCTACGAAGACCCGTTGCGCCTGCGCGAATATTCGGGGAGCCGCTGGGCCGGGGGCGCGGCGCAACTGCTGGCGCAACGCCTGCGCCAGCAACTCGGCGCGACCGCCGCGAACGGCGCCGTCGATTGCCTGTTGCGCGTCGATGTGCAGGAATTCACGCAGGTGTTCGACACTGCCGAGCGCAGCCGCGGCGTGGTGCAGGCGGAAGCCTTCCTCCTCGACGCGGGCCGCCGCATCCTTGCCCGGCGTGTCTTCAGCGTCGAGCGCCCGGCGGCGAGCCAGGACGCGCGCGGCGGTGCGGCGGCGCTGGTCGCGGCCAGCGGCCAGCTCGGCGGCGAACTGGCGAGCTGGCTGGTGGAGAGCGACGGCGCGCGCTCTTGCGCGCCGGCGGCCGGGAACGCCCGCAGCAGAGCGCAGTAGTCGCATCTGCTTTCATACTGGGGCGGCAAGCTTTCGTGGGAGGGCCGTAAGGCCCGAACGTGACGCTCTGACTGCGCTGCGGGTGAGGGCGCAGCCTCAGCGCGAGAGGATTCGCTCGGCGATCCAGCGCTTGCAGTCGGCGTTCTGCGGGTCGTTGCGGTCGTAGGCCATCAGGCTGCTGCCGAAGACGTAGGCGTAGAGCAGGAGGCTGCGGCTGCGCGCGTCGGCGTCGGCAAAGCCGCAGGCGAGGAACAGCTTGCGCGTGCATTCCATCCGCCAGGCATCGACTTCCTCGACCACCGCCTTGGCCGCGGCGTCGCGCCGCGCCCAGTCGCGGATCGCGAGTTCGATCCAGAGCCCGCGGCGGTGGCCCGCGGCGCCACTGTAGATGTCGATGACGCGGCGCAGTTGCTCGGCTTCGCGCCCGGGTGCGCTCTGCGTCTGCCGGTTGATGTCGCGTACGCGGCCTTCCTTCCAGGCGGCCAGGACCGCGTCGAAGATGTCCTGGCGATCCTTGAAGTGCCAGTAGAAACTGCCCTTGGTCACACCGCAGCGCTTGGCCAGCGCTTCGACGCGTAGGCCGTCGATGCCATGGTCGGCGAGTGCGTCGAAGGCGGCCTCGATCCAGTCCTTGCGTTCGAGTTGGGTGCGTAGCTTCTGCTCATCCATGCTGCGATCTTCTCCATCGTTCTGCGCTGCGCGCCGCCGTCTTCCGGGGCGCGCCGCCGAGTCGGGCAAGGGCTCTGGCGATTCTTGACAGCATCGTTGCGCCTGCGGTACTTTGCAGGCTTCCATACTGTACAGTATGGGTTATTGTGCGGGCATGAATCCAGACTGTCAAACTGCTGTCGCCGCCGTCCACAGGGGCGGCATAATGTCGGCCGGAGCGCCTGCTCCCCAGCCTTTGAAAGGAGAAAAGATTGAAGATTCTCGTTCCCGTCAAGCGGGTCATTGATTACAACGTCAAAGTCCGCGTCAAGAGTGACGGTTCCGGCGTCGACCTCGCCAACGTCAAGATGTCGATGAACCCGTTCGACGAAGTCGCGATCGAGGAAGCGGTGCGTCTGAAGGAAGCCGGGATCGCCACCGAGGTGGTCGCCGTTTCGGCAGGCGTCGGCGCGTGCCAGGAAACGCTGCGCACGGCGATGGCGCTCGGCGCCGACCGTGCCATCCTGATCGAGACCGATGTCGAACTGCAGCCGCTGGCGGTCGCCAAGCTGCTCAAGGCGGTCGTCGACAAGGAACAGCCGCAGCTGGTCATCCCCGGCAAGCAGGCGATCGACGATGACTCCAACCAGACCGGCCAGATGCTCGCCGCGCTGCTCGGCTGGCCGCAGGCCTGTTTCGCGTCGAAGGTCGTGGTCAATGCCGACAAGACCGGCGCCGCGGTGACCCGCGAAATCGACGGCGGCCTGGAAACGCTCGACATCAAGCTGCCGGCCGTGGTGACGACCGACCTGCGCCTGAACGAGCCGCGCTACGCGACCCTGCCGAACATCATGAAGGCGAAGAAGAAGCCGCTGGAAACGACGACGCCGGCCGCGCTGGGCGTCGACGTCACGCCGCGCCTGAAGACGCTGAAGGTTGCCGAGCCGCCGAAGCGCTCGGGCGGCATCAAGGTGGCCGACGTGGCCGCGCTGGTCGACAAACTCAAGAACGAAGCAAAGGTGATCTGAACATGGCCATTCTTGTCATTGCCGAACACGACAACGCAGTCCTCAAGCCGGCGACGCGCAACGCCATCACCGCCGCCACCAAGATCGGCGGCGACATCGACGTGCTGGTCGCAGGTAGCGGCGTCGCCGCCGTTGCCGCAGCCGCCGCTGCGATCGCCGGCGTCAGCCGCGTGCGCGTCGCCGACGCCGCCTTGTACGCAGACCTCGGTGCCGAAAACCTCGCCGCGCTGGTCGTCGCCAACGCCGCCGGCTACAGCCACATCCTGGCGCCGGCCACCGCCGGCGGCAAGAACTTCCTGCCGCGCGTCGCCGCGCTGCTCGACGTCGCGCAGATCTCCGACATCGTCGCGGTCGAGTCCGCCGATACCTTCGTGCGTCCGATCTACGCCGGCAACGCGCTGGCGACGGTGCAGTCGGCCGACCCGGTCAAGGTCATCACCGTGCGCGGCACCGCCTTCGAGGCCGCCGCCGACGGCGGCTCGGCACCGATCGAGGCGCTCGGCGCTGCTGCCGATCTCGGCATCAGCAAGCTGGTCGGTCGCGAGCTGACCAAGTCGGCGCGTCCCGAACTGACTGCCGCGCGCATCATCGTTTCCGGTGGCCGCGCGCTCGGCAGCAGCGAGCAGTTCCACGCCGTCCTCGAACCGCTCGCCGACAAGCTCGGTGCCGCCGTCGGCGCCTCGCGTGCCGCGGTCGACGCCGGCTACGCGCCGAACGACTACCAGGTCGGCCAGACCGGCAAGATCGTCGCGCCGTCGCTGTACGTCGCGGTCGGCGTCTCGGGCGCGATCCAGCACCTTGCCGGCATGAAGGACAGCAAGGTGATCGTCGCCATCAACAAGGATCCCGACGCACCGATCTTCCAGGTCGCCGACTACGGCCTGGTGGCCGACCTGTTCGTCGCCGTACCGGAACTCGTCGCCGCCCTCGGCTGATCGCTTCAGCCTGGTCGACGCTCCCCGGTCTTGGCCGGGGGAGTCCCCTGCAACGCCCCGCCCGGACTGGCGTCCCGGCGGGGCGTTTCCTTGCTGCGACAGGCTTCGACGAGCGCCGGGCCGCGGTATAATTATGCATTCCCGCGCGCCTGCGCCGACTGCCAGCTTTCTGACCCTGAAACCCCGCTGAGGAGAATGCAATGAGTGAATACATCGCCCCGCTGAAGGACATGCAGTTCGTGCTGAAGGAATTGGCGGGGATCGAAGAGGTTGCGCAGTTGCCCGGCTACGAAGAGGCGTCGGTCGACGTCGTCGATGCCGTGCTCGAGGAAGCTGCCAAGTTTGCCAACGGCGTGCTCTCGCCGCTGAACTGGTCGGGTGACCAGAACGGCGCCAAGTGGTCGGCCAACGACGGCAAGCCTGCCGTCACCGCAGCTCCCGGCTTCAAGGAGGCGTACAAGCTGTTCGCCGAAAGCGGCTGGACGGCGCTCGCGGCCGAGGCCGAGTGGGGCGGCCAGGGCCTGCCGAAGGTGGTCAGCGCCGCCGTCAATGAAATGTGGAAGTCGGCCAACCACGCGTTCTCGCTCTGCCCGATGCTCTCCGGTGGCGCCGCCGAAGCGATCACGCTGTCGGCCTCGCAGGCGATCAAGGAAAAGTACCTGCCGAAGCTGACCAGCGGCGAGTGGACTGGGACGATGAACCTGACCGAACCGCAGGCCGGCTCGGACCTGGCGGCGATCCGCTCGCGCGCCGAACCGCAGGCCGACGGCACCTACAAGATCTTCGGCCAGAAGATCTTCATCACCTGGGGTGACCACGACGCCGCCGACAACATCATCCACCTGGTGCTGGCGCGTACGCCCGATGCTCCTCCCGGGGTCAAGGGCATCTCGCTGTTCGTCGTGCCGAAGTTCCTGGTCAATGAGGATGGCAGCCTCGGCGAGCGCAACGACGCCTGGTGCGTGTCGATCGAGCACAAGCTCGGCATCCACGCCAGCCCGACGGCGGTGATGGCCTTCGGCGACAACGGTGGCGCCATCGGCGAGCTGGTCGGCGAGGAAAACCGCGGTCTCGAATACATGTTCATCATGATGAACGCAGCGCGCTTCGCGGTCGGCCAGGAAGGCGTCGCGGTGTGCGAGCGTGCCTACCAGCGTGCGCGCGACTACGCCAAGGACCGCATCCAGGGTACCGAACTCGGCGTCCGCGGTGGTCCGAAGGTGCCGATCATCAACCAGCCCGACGTCCGCCGCCTGCTGATGACGATGCGCGCCTACGCCGAGGCGACGCGCGCGCTGTCCTACGTCGTCGCCGCCGCGCACGACGCCGCTGCCCATCATCCGGACGCCGACGTGCGCAAGAAGAACCAGGCCTTCGTCGACCTGTTCGTGCCCGTCGTCAAGGGCTGGAGCACCGAGATCGGCATCCTGGTCGCCTCCGACGGCGTGCAGGTGCACGGCGGCATGGGCTTCATCGAGGAAACGGGCGCGGCGCAGCACCTGCGTGACTCGCGCATCTCGGCGATCTACGAAGGCACCACCGCGATCCAGGCGAACGACCTGATCGGCCGCAAGACGGCGCGCGAAGGCGGCGTCACGCTGAAGGCCGTGATCGAGGAAATGCGTGCGTTCGACGCCGAGCTGGCGAAGGCATCGGGCGAGCACTTCGCGGCGATCCGTCGCCGCTTCGCCGCCGGGGTCGAGGCAGTGGCCACCGCCGGACAGTGGATCATCGACAACTACGGTCCGAACATCAAGGCGGCCCACGCCGGCTCGGTGCCGTTCCTGATGCTGCTCGGCACGGTCGCCGGTGGCTGGCAGATGGCGCGTGCCGCGCTGATCGCGCAAGCCAAGATCGACGCCGGCGATGCCGATCCGTTCTATCAGGACAAGATCATCACCGCGCGCTTCTACGCCGACCACATCCTGTCGAAGGCCGATGGTCTGGCCAGCAGCATCGTCGACGGCGCGGTCGGTGTCCTGGCGCTGGCCGAGGATCGCTTCTGATCGGCTCGCCCCTTTAGCTGATCCGTTCGCAGGGCCCGGCGCACCGCAAGGTACGCCGGGCCTGTTTCTTGGATTCAACACTCATGTCTCCTGCGGCCCATGCTTGGCCTGCCCGGACAGCGAGGCCATCATCCTTGCAAGAACGTGACTTTCCGGCAGCTGCGACCGTCCTGAAGAAGCTTGTGGCAAGGCTTCCCGGGCGAAGCGGGCTCGCGCTGTGCGCGCTACTGGCCCTCTCCGGCTGCGCTGCGGTGGGGCCGGACTACGTCCCGCCCAGCGTGTCGGCGCCGGCCCAGTGGTCGTCGCGCACGGACGCGTCCACGACGGGCGCACCGTCGGATCAGCGCCTTCCCGCCCAGTGGTGGAGCGAACTGTCGGACCCGGCCCTGGACCAGCTGGTGGACGAGGCCTTGCGCACGAGCCCCACGCTGGAGGCCGCACTCGCCAAACTGGGCCAGTCGCGCGCGCTCCATGCACAGGCGGACGCCGCAGCGTCGCCGTCGCTGGGCGCCAGCGCGGCGACCCAGGTCGAGTCGTCGTCGGGGAGCCGCGAGCGGCAATCCTGGCTGTCTACGAACGCCGCCTGGGAACTCGATTTCTTCGGTGCGGTTCGCCGCGGCAGGGAAGGCGCCCTGGCCCGCGAGGCAGTGCAACGCGCCAGCCTCGCCGATGCACAGGTCAGTCTCGCCGCCGATGTGGCCGACGCTTACCTGAGCCAGCGCGCCTGCCAATCGCGCCTGGCGCTGAGCGAACAGGACGTGGCTTCCCGGGAAGCCACCGAAAAGCTGACGGCGACCAGCGTCGAGGTGGGCTTCACCGCGCCCTACCAGGGGATCCGCAGCACGGCCTCGGTCGCGGAGGCCAGGACCCGACTGGCCTCGACCCGTGCCCAGTGCGAGTTGCTGGAGAACCTGCTGACGCGCCTGACCGGGGTTGCCCGTCCGAGCCTGAACAGGATATTGGCGGACAAGCCGACCGGGCTCGATCGCCTGCCGGTACCGAAGCATTTCAGCGTTGCCGTCCCGGCGCAGGCCTTGCTGCAGCGCCCCGACATCCGCGCCGCCGAGCGCAGGGTCGCCGCCGCCTCTGCCGACATCGGGCTGGCCGAGGCGGACCGCTATCCTCGGCTGGCACTCAACGGGGCGCTGGCCTATTCGGTCAACGAGACGAGTGGTGCCGGTTCGCTGTCGTTCGGAACATGGTCGTTCGGCCCTTCGCTGAGCCTGCCGATCCTCGATGGCGGGCGCCGCGCAGCCGCGGTGCAGGCCGCCCGCGCCAGGTATGACGAGGCGCTGGCCAACTTCAAGTCCAGTGCGCGTAGCGCCATCCAGGAAATCGAGGACGCGCTCTCCCGCTACGCTGCCGCGCACGAGCGCGCCGAGACCGCGCGCCTGTCCGCCAGCCAGTATCAACGCTTTTTCGACGCCGTCGAGTTGCGCTACCGCGAGGGCGCTAGCAACCTGCTGGAGCTCGAGGACGCACGACGTGCCATGCTCGGCGCGCAACAGACCTTGCTCGTCGTTCGCCTGGAGCGCTTGCAGGCTTGGGTGGCACTGAACCGGGCAAGCGGCGGTGGCGCCCGCTACGAGCCGCCCTCGACCGTGCTTTCGCAGGCGGCCGCAAGCACTTCCACCGAGTGAGCTCCCGCATGCTGCTTCCTGTCCGTCACGTCGTCCGCATGGCCAGCGCGCTGGCCATGCTCTGTAGCGCTCTCGGCGCAGGAACGCTCGCCCATGCCGGCCCCGCGCTCGAGGGCAAGCTGTCGCGCCCGACGCCCGCGGCTGCTGCGACTGCGCAGTCCGCGAGCGTGCCGCCAGTCGCTCGTCCGCGCCCTGTGTCCTTGCTCGCCCCGGAAATCGAACGCTGGCCCGACTGGATCGAGGCGAGCGGCAACGTCATGCCCTGGCAGGAGAGCCACATCGCCACCGAAATCGGCGGGCTGCGCGTGCTCAGCGTACTCGTGAATGCGGGGGATGTCGTCAGGAAAGGCCAGGTCCTGGCAAGGCTCAACCCGGCGCCAGTGGAAGTCGAACTGGAAGCGGCCAACGCGCAGCTGGCCGAGGCCGAGGCGGCGCTGGCGCAGGCCGTGGCGACCCTGGATCGTGCCAATCGCCTCGCTCCCACCGGCGGCGTCAGCCGGCAGGAGTTGACGCTCTACGAAACGCAGAAGCATACGAGCGAGGCGCGCCTCGATGCGGCGCGGGCCAAGGTCAAGGCACAACAGCTCAGGCTCGACGCGGCGACCCTGCTGGCGCCCGACGACGGGATGATTGCCTCCCGTTCCGTGACAGAAGGCGCAATCGTTCAGGCCGGGAGCGAACTGTTCAGACTGATCCGCCAGGGGCGCCTCGAGTGGCGTGCCGAGGTGAGCGGCGAGACCCTGCTCAAGCTCAGCCCCGGACAGGCAGCCAGGATCAGGAGCCCCCTGGGTCCGGAGATCGCGGGCCGTGTGCGGCAGGTCTCGCCGACGGTCGATCTCGATACGCGCAAGGGTCTGGTCTACGTGGACCTGCCGCCGGAGGCCAATCTCAAGGCGGGCCTGCAGGTGGCCGGCACGCTCGCGATCGGCGAGCGCGAGGTGCTCGTCCTGCCCGCTGCCACCGTGTTGTGCCAAGCTGCAACGTGTCGCGTGTTCAAGGTGGGCGTCGACAACAGGATCGAGGCGCTTGCGGTCGGTACCGGACGCACGCAGAACGGAAGGGTCGAAATCACTGCCGGCCTCGACCCGCAGAGCCGGGTCGTGGCCCGGGACCTCGCTGCCCTGCGGCCGGGAGACCCGGTCGAGGTCTTGACAGGACAAGACCTGCGTCATTAAGTTGGCGTCCTGATTCACGCCTCACCGGGCTTGGCCTGTTCCTTCCGTTCGCCCTTCGCCAGGCTCAGGGCGACGACACGGGGCGATATTCATAGATCGGTTTAACAACCGATCATATGATTATGTTTTCAGATAACATTGCGGAGCGAGCATGAGCCGTCTTGCCAATCCCGATTTCGCCGCCAGTGTCAGCGCCAGTTTCGCGAAGCAGACGGCGATGCGACTGATCCGGGCGAGCCTGCCCGTCGTCGAGCACGGGCGCACCGAAATCCATGTGCCGCACTGGGACGGCATCGAGCAGCAGCACGGCTTCGTCCATGGCGGGGTGGTCGGAATGATCGCCGACTCGGCGGCCGGTTACGCGGCGATGACGATGGTACCGGCGACCGCCTCGGTGCTGACCGTCGAATACAAGGTGAACCTCGTCGCCCCGGCCGACGGCGAGAAGCTGATCGCGCGTGGCGAGGTGGTTCGCCCCGGGCGGACCCTGGTCGTCACCAAGGCCGAGGTGTTCGCGGTGAAGGAGGGCAGGGAAACGCTCTGCGCCATCATGCAGCAGACCATCATGGTCATGCACGGCAAGGCGGAGAAGTAGCCTCAGAAAAGCCGATCGGGAGTCAGGCGCAGGCCGAACGACAGCCAGCGGCCATCGCGGTTGCCGCCGCTCTGTCCGCCGCAGGTGGCGTCGATCTGGACCTTGCCGGGGACGATGAAGGTGCGCACGCCGGTCTGCCAGAACGGCGAACCCTGATCGTCGCCGAAGGTTTCGGCGATCGCCGAGACGCGTCCGTTGAGCACGTACTCGCCGCCGATTCCCCAGGTCATCCGGTCGGCGTGCGTGGCGCGGTCACGCAGCCAGCCGAGGTTGCCATGGACGACGAGACGCTCGTCGGGCGAGACGTAGGTCAGCGGAACGTAGGCGTAGGTATTGCCGAACAGGTTGGGGCCGGGATTGACGCTCGGATGCGTCACCCGCCCGAGTGCGAAGCCGAGGCCGAAACCGTCCCTCTCGATCGTCCGCGCGAGGGTCTTCATCTGGACGAGGTAGTCATTGCTGTCGCCGAGCGCTTCGTTGCGCGCGTGGCCGGTGCCGGCGGTGACTTCGAAGTTGCCCCCCGGATTGCAGGCGGGGAGCGCCCACAGTTCCCGGCTCTGCGGATAGACGCGCATCCAGCTTTCGAGCTGGCAGCTGTGCGCAGTCGTCAGCCTGGCGTCGTCGGTGACGAAGGGGCGGGCGGCGAGGGCATCGTCGACCGCCAGCAGCAGGGCCAGAGTGAAGGCGGCGCTGCTCGCCAGACGATACGGCGGAGTCTTTAGCATGTGGACGGGAGAGGCAAGGAAGGTCATGGCCGGTTGCAGGAAGGGAGCACGCTGAATGTCGATTGAGTGGGGGCTCGTTCGGGCCTTGTGGCCCTCCCCACTGGTGCCGTGGCAGCGCTTATTCGGGCCCTACGGCCCTCCCACAGGTGCT
The DNA here is from genome assembly GCF_016653115.1 of Rhodocyclus purpureus. Lineage (GTDB taxonomy): Bacteria > Pseudomonadota > Gammaproteobacteria > Burkholderiales > Rhodocyclaceae > Rhodocyclus > Rhodocyclus purpureus. The sequence goes on along the minus strand of NZ_NHRX01000059.1, from coordinate 29,387 downwards.
GCGGCTGTCGTGGGAGCGGCGGCAGCAGCGAATGCGAAGATTCCATGGCTGGGAGGGCCGGAACCCGCGCAAAAAAATGCGCCGTCCAAGAAGACGGCGCATTGTGGACGGTAGATGTTACCGAAACGTTACATGTTCGGGTAGTTCGGTCCCTCGCCACCTTGGGGCGCGACCCAGGTGATGTTCTGCGTCGGATCCTTGATGTCGCAGGTCTTGCAGTGCACGCAGTTCTGCGCGTTGATCTGCAGGCGCGGCTTGCCCGCTTCGCCGTCGCGGACGATCTCGTACACGCCGGCCGGGCAGTAGCGCTGCTCGGGCGAGTCGTAGACTTCGAGATTGACCTTGATCGCCTTCTCGGGGTCGGCGAGTTTCAGGTGGCAGGGCTCGTCTTCCTCGTGGTTGGTGTTGGAGAGGAACACCGAGGTGAGGCGGTCGAAGGTCAGCTTGTTGTCGGGCTTCGGATAGGCGATCGGCGAGCAGGCGGAGGCCGGCTTCAGCTTCACGTGGTCGGCGGTGTTGTGCAGCGTCCACGGCGCACGTCCCCGGAACACGATCTGGTCGATGCCGAACATCAGCGCGCCGACGGTGAGGCCCTTGCTCATCCACGGCTTGAAGTTGCGGCCTTCGTAGAGTTCCTGGTAGAGCCAGCTGTTGCGGAAGGCCTCGGGATAGGCGGTCAGTTCGTCGCCGGAGCGGTCGGCGCCGAGCGCGTCGAAGCAGGCCTCGGCAGCAAGCGCGCCCGACTTGATCGCACAGTGGCCGCCTTTGATGCGCGACGCACTCAGGAAGCCTGCGTTGTCGCCGATCAGCACGCCGCCGGGGAAGGTCAGCTTCGGCAGCGACTGCAAGCCGCCGGCAACGATCGCGCGCGCGCCGTAGGTGAGGCGCTTGCCGCCTTCGAGGAATTCGCGGATGCGCGGATGGGTCTTGTAGCGCTGGAATTCCTCGTAGGGCGAGAGGTAGGGGTTGGTGTAGCCGAGACCGACGACGAAGCCGACCGCCACCAGTCCGTCGTTCATCTGGTACATGAAACCGCCGCCGTAGGTGTCCGGCTCGAGCGGCCAGCCGCCGGTGTGGATGATCAGTCCGGGCTGGCGCTTCTCGGGGACGATCTCCCACAGTTCCTTGATGCCGATCGCGTAGGTCTGCGGGTCGGAGTTCTCGTTCAGCTTGAAGTGCGCCTGCAGCTGCTTGCCGAGCTGGCCGCGACAGCCTTCGCCGAAGAAGGTGTAACGCGCGTGCAGTTCCATGCCGGGCTGGAAGGCCGGGCCTTCGCTGCCGTCCTTGAGGCGGCCCATGTCGCCGGTGGCGACGCCCTTGACCGAGCCGTCTTCGTTGAACAGCACTTCGGTGCCGGCAAAACCGGGGTAGATCTCGACGCCGAGTTCCTCGGCCTGCTGGCCGAGCCAGCGGCACAGCGCACCCATGCTGATGATGTAGTTGCCGTGGTTCTGGAAGCACTTCGGCAGGAGCGAGTGCGGGATCGGCAGTTCGCCGTTCTCCTTGAGGATGTACATCCGGTCTTCGCGCGCTTCGGTTTCCAGCGGTGCACCACGCTCGCGCCAGTCGGGAATCAGTTCATCGAGCGCGCGCGGGTTCATCACCGCGCCGGAGAGGATGTGGGCGCCGATCTCGGACCCCTTTTCGATCAGGCAGACATTGACTTCGCGTCCAGCCTCTGCCGCCAACTGCTTCAGACGGATCGCTGCCGAAAGCCCGGACGGCCCCCCGCCGACGATCACGACATCGTATTCCATTGCTTCGCGTTGCATCCCGTTCCTCCCGTCAAGTCTTCAGTTGGTGGCTTGGTCAGACCGTGTTTGATTTGTCTTCTTGACGCGGTTGACAATACGGTATCGTATGGAAAAAATCGACCCTTCGTCAAGCCTTAAAAGAGCAGCGCAGCGAATCCTGCGCGTCATCAACCGGTAACGAGGAATCCACATGCAAACCACCGACAAACCCGTTTTCACCACGCTGATCCCGATGCGCTGGGGCGACATGGACGCGTATGGTCACATCAACAATACTGTCTTCTTCCGCTACATGGAACAGGCGCGTTGCGAGTGGCTGGAAAGGGAGGGGATCGTCGTCGCCAAGCAGGGAATCGCGCCGGTGATCATCAACGCTTCCTGTACCTTCCTCGCCCAGCTCAATTATCCGGGGACGGTCGAAGTGAGGATGTTCCTCGGCGAGCCGGGACGCAGCAGCCTGCCCTCGCATTACGAGATCCGGGTGCAGGGGGAGGAGAAGCTGTACGCGACGGGGGACGCGAAGATCGTCTGGATGGACGCGGAAACCGGCAAGTCGGCACCGATCCCCGACCCCCTGCGCGCGAAACTGCTCACTTCTGGGGTTAGGGGTTAAGTGCTAGGTGTTAGGAGTTAGGAGTTAGGACCTAACACCTAACACCCAACACTTCCGTCGCGCTTCAGTCGGCTCGCGCCGGCAGGCGCAGGCGGGCGATCAGGCCGCCGCCGGGGCGCGGGAGCAGGTCGAGGCGGCCGCCGTGCTGGCGGGCGATGCGATCGACGATGGCGAGCCCGAGCCCCGAGCCGCTGGCGTCCGAGCGTGCGTTCTCCAAGCGCGTGAACGGCTGTTTCAGGCGCTCGCTCTCGCCCTCGGGAATCCCCGGTCCGCGATCGAGGACCTCGATCAGGCGGTCGCTGCCGCGCCCGGGCTTCCTGCCGGCGCCGGCGTCGAGGCGGGTGAGCAATTCGATCTCGCCGCCCGCGTACTTGCGCGCGTTCTCGAGCAGGTTGTCGAGCGCACGCGCCAGCGCCAGCGGGCGAAGCGGCGTCGGCGGCAGTCCGCCGGGCGTGAAGCGGACGTCGGCACCGGAGCGCTGCGCGCGCGCGACGCTCTCGGCCGCGAGCGCGTCGATGTCGGCAGCGGCGTCGATCGGTCCGCTCTCGCCACGCGCGAATTCGAGGAACTGCGCGATGACCGCGTTCATCTGCTCGATGTCGGCCTCGACGGCGGCACGCGCCTCGCTGTCGGCGATCGACATCTCGGCCTCCAGGCGCAACCTGGCCAGCGGCGTGCGCAGGTCGTGCGAGATGCCGGCGAGGGTCTCGGCGCGTTCGTCATCGAGGCGGCGCAGGTCATCCGACATGCGGTTGAAGGCCTGCGCGAGTTGCTGCATCTCGCGCGATCCCTCCTCGCGCAGCGGCTCGGGACGACGTCCGCGCCCCAGTTCGCCGGCGGCGGCGGCGAGCGCACGCAGCGGCGCGCTGATGCGCGAGACGATCAGCCAGGCGACCAGCAGGCCGGCGGCGAGGATCAGTCCGCCCCAGACCAGCCAGGGCCACGGGAAATGCTGCTCGGCACGGGAAACCGGCAGCATCAGCCAGAATTCGTCCTCGATGTTCTCGGCCACCTCGCCCCGTTCGGCCATCCCGGGCGGTTCGAGGTGGAAGCTCACCCAAAGTCCGGGCTGATCGTTCACCGCGCTGGCGAAGCGCGTGCGCGGGTCGAGTTGCTCCAGTGCGAGCACGCGAAAGCGCTTCTGGAAAGGACTGTCGGGCGGCGCCGCGATGCGGTCGCCGTTCTCGGCCGGAAAGACGCGCACGCCCTCGCGCTCGTCGAGCTCGCGCAGCAGGTCACGCCGCCGTGCCGGTTCGGCGGCGATCACGGCGGCGCGGGTCAGGTTAACGACGCTCGCCGTCAGTTGCGCCAGCTGGCGGGCGCGCGGCTCGCGTTCGGCGAGCGCGAACAGCACCAGCCACGAGGCGACGACAAAGGAGAGCAGCAGGCTGATCAGCAGGAAGGTGCGCGCGAGCAGCGTGCGCGGGATGAAGCTCATGCCGGCGGCGGGGTATCCGGGACGAAGACGTAGCCGTGACCCCACACCGTCTGCAGATAGCGTGGCTTGCTCGGGTCGGGTTCGATCAGCTTGCGCAGGCGCGAAACCTGGACGTCGATGGTGCGGTCGAAGGGGCCCTGTTCGCGCCCGCGCGCGAGCGTCATCAGGCGGTTGCGCGACAGGGGCTGGTGCGGGTGCTGCAGGAGCGCGCGCAGCACAGCGAACTCGCCGGTGGTCAGCGGGATGATTTCCTCACCGCGGCGCAGCGTGCGTGCCGCGAAGTCGACCTCGACGCCACCGAACGCCAGGCGCTCGGCTTCGACATCGGGTGCGCCCGGTGGCGGAGCGGCACGGCGGCGCAGGACGGCGTTGATGCGGGCGACCAGCTCGCGCGGGTTGAAGGGCTTGGGCAGGTAGTCGTCGGCGCCCATCTCCAGTCCGACGATGCGGTCGACCTCGTCGCCGCGCGCGGTGAGCATGATGACCGCCTGCTGCGGGTCGGTTGCGCGCAGGCGACGACAGATCGACAGGCCGTCCTCGCCGGGCAGCATCAGGTCGAGCACGATGAGGTCGAAGCGCTCGCGGTCGAGGCGCTGGTCCATCGCCTTGGCGCTCTCGGCGGTGCGCACGACGAAGCCTTGCTCGCCGAGATAGCGCTGCAGCAGGTCACGCAGTCGGTTGTCGTCGTCGACGACGAGAATTTTGACTTCAGCCATTGCGGAATCCTAAACGGAATTCGCCCTTCGCAGGAAGAGCCGGAAAAGTTTGGCAACGATCGGCCACGACTCGAAACGTAACGTAGACGAAAGTCTGCGGCGTCCCGGTGAAGCGTAAAAGTTTGTTCCATACGCTGTCGAAAGCGCAATAGCCGGGTCAGAATACAGTGCTGAGCAGACCGTGAATCGCTGCTCGTGTTGATGCAAGGCTTGAAATTGTGTGAGGGTAGGGTGATGAGTGAGGCGACGCGCTTGCCGCTGCTGCGGATACGTCCACCAACGAGGAAGATGCCGTTGCGCAGCTGTTGGCGCCGACACACCGCCGTGCGCAGCCTCGCGCTCATGCTGCTGCTGGCCAGCCCGCTCATGCTAGCCGGAACGGCTGACGCAGACGCTGCCGAGTCAGGACGCCGACACCAGGGAAAGCGGGCAGATGTGCAGGCGCATGACTTCGCCGGCCAGTCCGCAGGCCAGCCGGCACGGAACGACAGCCAGGCTGCCGGCAACGCGACGCCCGCCACGCATGGAGCGCTGGCCTCCCAGGAAACTCCCGAGGCCTCGCGTCCGCTGCGCTTCTCTTCCGAAGAAAGACGCCGCCTGCGCCGCGACCTGCACGAGGCCGGCCGCGACCTCTACGCACCGCGCTGAAACTTGCGAAAGCGCTTCAAGAACAGGCTGCAAGGCCATGTTTCACAAGGCTTAGAACAGCTCTGCGGCTGCCGCTGCTCCGCGTAACTTTCGCACCTGCATGTAAAAAGCACTTGGCCACGAAATGCACCAAAACTGATCCAGGTGCCTCGACCTCGGCCGCCAATAAGCCGATGAACTAAACACTAGCCGGCTGCAAATTCGTGTTCGTGGCTTTCGTGTTTTTCGTGGCTGAAAAGAGGTTTCCGATCAGAGGTCTTCGCGGCGCAGCAGGAAGACGTAGCCTTCGCCGGCGTGGGTGTCGAGCCAGGTGAAGGGCAGGGCAGGGAAGGTGGATTCGACGACTTCGCGGTTGTGGCCGATCTCGACGACGAGCAGCCCGCCCGGATTGAGCCGCGCCTTCGCCTCGCGCAGCAGGATGCGCACGATGTCGAGCCCGTCTTCGCCTGCAGCCAGCGCCAGCACCGGTTCGCGGCGGTACTCCTCGGGCAGTGCGCGCATGGCGGCGGCGTCGACGTAGGGCGGGTTCGAGATGATCAGGTCGTAGCGACGATCCTCTTCCAGTTCGGTGAAAAGGTCGGAGTGGATCAGCTGCACGCGCCCGTGCAGGCCATAGTCGGAGACATTGCGTTCGGCGACCGCGAGCGCGTCCGTCGAGATGTCGACGGCGTCGACCACGGCTTCGGGAAAGGCGAGCGCGGCGATGATGGCGAGGCAGCCGGAACCGGTGCACAGGTCGAGCACGCTGTCGACGGCCCAGGGATCCTCGATCCACGGCGCGAGCTGCTCGTCGAGCAGTTCGGCGATGAACGAACGCGGGACGATGACGCGCTCGTCGATGTAGAAGCGGTGTTCGCCGAGCCAGGCTTCGTTGGTCAGATAGGCGGCCGGCACCCGCTCGAGGACGCGACGGCGGATCAGTTGCAGCACACGCGCACGCTCGACCGTCGTGATGCGCGCATCGAGGAAGGGTTCGAGCCGGTCGAGCGGCAGGTGCAGCGCGTGCAGGATGAGATAGACAGCCTCGTCCCAGGCGTTGTCGCTGCCGTGGCCGAAGAAGAGCCCGGCTTCGTTGAAACGGCTGACGGCGTAGCGCAACAGGTCGCGCAATGTGAACAGCTCCTGGCGTGCTTGCGTCGAGAGTTCGGATTTTTCGATGGATTTGTCAGGCATGGTCGGGCAGCAGTCTTTCCAGTAGGCGACGATAGACGGCCGCGAGACGCGGCAGGTCGGCGATGGCGACGTTCTCGTCGATCTTGTGAATGCTCTCGTTCACCGGGCCGAGTTCGATCACCTGCGGGCAGATCTCGGCGATGAAGCGACCGTCGGAGGTGCCGCCGGTGGTCGACAGCTCGGCGTCGATGCCGGTTTCCTCTCGGATCGCGGCCAGCGCCGCCTCGACCAGCGTCGCGCGCGGGGTGAAGAAGGGACGCGCGCCGAGCGTCCACACGATCTCGAAGTCGAGCCCGTGGCGTTCGAGGACGGCGACGAGGCGCGCCTTGAGGCTTTCCGGCGTGCTCACCGCGGCGAAGCGGAAGTTGAAGAGGACCTCGACGCTGCCGGGGATCACGTTGCCCGCACCGTTGCCGGCGTGGATGTTCGAGACCTGCCAGGTCGTCGGCGGGAAATACTCGTCGCCCGCATCCCAGGTGGTGGCCGCCAGTTCGGCGAGCGCCGGCGCGACCTGATGGATCGGGTTCCTCGCCAGTTGCGGGTAGGCGACGTGGCCCTGGATTCCCTTCACCGTCAGCCGGCCGGTGAGCGAACCGCGGCGACCGTTCTTGACCGTGTCGCCGAGTCGGAAGACGGCGGTCGGCTCGCCGACGACGCAGTAGTCGATCGTCTCGCCGCGCGCGCGCAGCGTCTCGACGACGGCGACGGTGCCGTCGACGGCGTCGCCTTCCTCGTCGGCAGTGACGAGGAAGGCGATCGATCCCGCATGCCGCGGGTGCGCGGCGACGAAGTCCTCGACGGCGACGACGAAGGCGGCAAGCGAGCTTTTCATGTCGGCAGCGCCGCGTCCGTAGAGGCGACCGTCACGCCGGGTCGGCGTGAACGGGTCGGACTGCCAGCGCTCGGGCGGGCCGCTCGGGACGACATCGGTGTGGCCGGCGAGGCAGACCAGCGGCGCGCTCGAACCACGGCGCGCCCACAGGTTCCTGACGCCACCGCGTTCAATCGTCTCGCAGACGAAGCCGAGCCGCTGCAGGCGCTCGGCGATCAACTCCTGGCAGCCGGCGTCGTCGGGGGTGACCGAGCGGCGTGCGATCAGCGCTTCGGCGAGCGCGAGGACAGGTTCCTGCGTGCTTGCGGACATGGGGCGATCAGTCGCCGCGCAGCAGTTCGTTGATGCTGGTCTTCGAGCGCGTCTGCGCGTCGACCTGCTTGACGATGATCGCCGCGTACAGGCTGTAGGCGCCGCCCGCCTTGGGCAGGCTGCCGCTGATCACGACCGATCCGGGCGGGATCTTGCCGTAGGTGATTTCGCCCGTGGCACGGTTGTAGATCGGCGTGCTCTGGCCGAGATAGACGCCCATCGAGATCACCGAATTCTCGCCGACGATGACGCCTTCGACGACTTCCGAGCGCGCGCCGATGAAGCAGTTGTCCTCGATGATCACCGGGCCGGCCTGGATCGGTTCGAGCACGCCGCCGATGCCGACGCCGCCGGAGAGGTGCACGTTCTTGCCGATCTGCGCGCAGGAACCGACCGTCGCCCAGGTGTCGACCATGGTGCCTTCATCGACGCGGGCGCCGATGTTCACGTAGGACGGCATGAGCACGACGTTCTTCGCGATGAACGAGCCGCGACGGGCGGTCGCCGGTGGCACGACGCGGAAGCCGCCGCGCGCGAACTGTTCGGCCGTGTAGCCGGCGAACTTGCTCGGCACCTTGTCGAAGTAGCGGGTTTCGCCGCCTTCCATCAGCTTGTTGTCTTCGAGGCGGAACGAGAGCAGCACCGCCTTCTTGATCCACTGGTGCGTCACCCATTCGCCGTCGATCTTCTCGGCAACGCGCAGGCTGCCGTCGTCGAGGCAGGCGAGCACCGCAGCGACGGCTTCGCCGATCTTGGCCGGCGCCGTGCCGGGGCTCAGGGTGGTGCGCGCTTCCCAAGCGTCTTCGATGATCTGGCGGGTGGCGAGGAGGTCTGCGGTCATGGTTTCAATCCTGGAGTTTCGAGGTGAATGAACGGATACGCTCGGCGGCTTCGAGGCATTCGGCGAGCGGTGCAACGAGGGCGATGCGGGTGAATCCCTGTCCGGGATTGACGCCGCCGGCTTCACGGGCGAGGAAGCTGCCCGGCAGCAGCATCACGTTGTATTCGGCGAGCAGGCGCCGGGCGAACTCACGGTCGTCGCCCGGCGTCTTCGCCCAGAAGTAGAAGCTCGCGTCGGGACGCTCGGCACCGAGCGCCTCGGCGAGGATCGGCGTCACCGCGTCGAACTTCTCGCGGTAGCGGCGGCGGTTGTCACGCACGTGCGCCTCGTCGCTCCAGGCCGCGACGGAGGCGACCTGCACCGCCGGATTCATCGCGCAGCCGTGGTAGGTGCGGTAGAGCAGGAAGGGCTTCAACACCGCCGCGTCGCCGGCGACGAAACCCGAGCGCAGGCCGGGAACGTTGGAGCGCTTCGAGAGGCTGGAGAACATCACCAGGCGCTCCCAGCCGCGACCGAGCCGCTGCGCCGCCTGCAGGCCGCCGAGCGGCGGGCTGGCCTCGTCGAAGTAGATCTCCGAATAACACTCGTCGGCGGCGATGACGAAGCCGTAGCGGTCGGCGAGTGCGAACAGCCTTCGCCAGTCCTCGAGGTCGAGCACCTTGCCGGTCGGGTTGCCCGGCGAGCAGACGTAGAAGAGCTGGACGCGCTGCCATTCGGCCTCGGACAGGCTGTCGAAGTCGAAGGCGAAACCGTTCTCGGGCAGGGTGTTGAGGAAGCGTGGCTCGGCGCCGGCGAGGAGGGCGGCACCTTCGTAGATCTGGTAGAACGGGTTCGGGCAGACGACGATCGGCGGGCCGCCGCGCGCAGCGGTCGGGTCGATGACTGCCTGGCAGAACGAGAACAGCGCCTCGCGCGAGCCATTGACCGGTATCACCTGCGTCTCCGGGTCGACCGGGCCGACTTCGTAGCGGCGCTCGATCCAGCGCGCGATCGCACCGCGCAGCTCGGGGCTACCGATGGTCGTCGGATAGTGCGCAAGCCCGCCGAGGCTCGCGGCCAGCGCTTCCTTGATCAGCAGCGGCGTCTCGTGCTGCGGCTCGCCGATGAAGAGCTTGATCTCGGAATGGCGGGTGTTCGGGGTCACCCCCTTGAACAGCTGGCGCAGCTTCTCGAAGGGGTAGGGCTGCAGCCTGGAGAGGTCTGGGTTCACGTTGCGCGTCGGGTTTTGTGAAGCACGAGATTATAAGGGGCAAGCACAGGAGAAGGAAAAATTCCGTCGGCCGCCACGCTGGCCTGCGCGGAATGGGAGCGCTCCCGGAACGCCTCCGTGCTATTCTGAATGCATGAAACGGGCGGGGAGGCCAGCGCTCTTGCCGCAGTCGGCGCCCGTGCGGGAGAAAAGCATGAACACCCATCCCCTTGCCGTCATCGGCCTGTCCATGCTGGTTGCGGGATGTGCCGGCGTCGGTCCCCCCGATCAGTTCATCGGCAACTCCCCGCAGGCGACGCAGGCCATCGAGAGGTGGCGACAGGAGGTCCATGCGCAGGGGTATGCGGGCAAGGAAGAAGCCTGGCAGAACGCGCCGGCAAAGCGCGTCCTGGCCCGCCGCCCGGTCAGCGCCGTCCTCCAGCCTGCGGCTGCGGGCGAACTCGCCGCCGAGTTCGGCGACGAGTTCGCGCTCCTCGGCATCGGTGACGGGAGGAGCACCACCGGCACCCCGCAGGACGCGCTGGGGCTTGCGCTCTCGGGCGGCGGCCCGCGTTCGGCTTCGTTCAGCATCGGCGTCTTGAAGGCATTGCACGAAGAGCGGCGCCAATCCGCAGCGCTGCTCGCCCGCGTGCATTACCTGTCGACGGTTTCCGGCGGTGGCTACGCGGCGTACTGGTATTACAACAACGTGCTCGACAACGGCGCGTGGGCCGACAGGATCTTCGCTCCGGACGATGTGTTCCAGCAGCACCTGCAGAAGAACACCCATATCCTGTTCGACGACGAATGCCCGGTCTCCGCCCGCAATTCCGAGCTTGGCCTGAAAATTTATTCCGGAGTCAGCGCGCTGTTCTATCCACTCACCGGTGCCCTGGCCTGGTTGCCCGGCTTCATCCCCGCCATTCCCCACCATTTCGCCAACACCCTGTTCGACTGGTCCTGGGACAATTCGGTATTCAACGACACCTACCGTACCGGCATCGAAAGGATGTACGGCAGGCTGGCCTTGCCCGGCGCTGCTGCCGGGGCATCCGGCAGCCGCTGCGCCGGCGAGGCCAGGGCGCCGGACCAGGATCTGGCCCGCCAGGGCCCACGCATCGCGGACGGTTCCTGGCTCGATTTCGCCACACTGAGAGCGCGCACGGCGGCATTCTGGCAAGGGCAGTCAGCCGCCGGCGCAACGCCGCCGCTGCCGCTGTGGATCATCAACACCTCGGGCTTCTCCAGCAACTCGGTCTGGGCCAGCAGTGGTGACAAGGACCTTGAAAAGTATCAGTACGAGTTCACCCCGCTCGGTTACGGGTCGGGACTGTTCGGTTATTTCGCACGCAGCGACGGCGAGCATGACCTTGACGAGACGCTCGAACCCGGGAACAAGGGGCCAGGATCACAGGCCGTTTATCCGCATCAGCTGCTGCCCTTCGATGCCGTCAATGCTTCCGGGGCGGCTGTCGATGCCTTCGGCTTCGACAGCATCGGCCAGGAACGTACGGCCAGACTGGCCGCGCACCTCGCCAACTTCAGCCTGGGTACCCAGCTCAACAACCCGATTTTCGGCGAGCAGAACCGGACCGTGCATCGCATGCTGCCGCTACCTTTCTATTACCTGCACGGCAGCAACGATTCCGCCGATTCCCCGGAAATCTATCTCACCGACGGCGGACATACCGACAATCTGGGCCTGTTCGCCCTGGTGCGGCGTGGCCTTGGCAAGATCATCGTCATCGACGCTTCCGAAGACGAGAAGGGACGCTTCGACAGTCTGGCGGAGACCTGCGCCCGCCTGGAAAAGCTCGGCGTGCGCGTCAGCTTCTGCCGTCCAGGCGAAGCAGGCAGCCCGCCTGCAGTGCAGCTCGACATCGACACGCACGACAACGGAGGACGCTTCGTATTCATCGGTCATTACGCTGTGCAAGGGAAGGACTACCCGCCCATCGGTGCGATCGCCTATCTGAAACTGAGCATGCCGAAAGCGGACGGGCAGTGTGCGCAACAGCTCGGCGACGCTGTCCGGCTGACCCTGGAATCGCCCGAGGCGCCGACGCTACCCTGCTCGGTGCAGCAGGCCCATGAGCGGAATCGTCATTTCCCCCATCTGTCGACGGGCAGGGCGACGACCTCGCTGCAGGACTGGCAGTTCATCGCGCTGCGTGATCTCGGCGAGTACCTGACGCTGTGGGCGCTCAGGAGCGGCCAACTGGCTGCCTTCTTCCCTGACGGATGATCCTTAAAACCTCTTTTCATCCACGAAAAACACGAAAGCCACGAAACAAAACATGGGGTTGCGGTCGTTCAGTGTCTAACCCGAAGGCTTGTTTCCACTCAGCGTCGAACCGCATGAACGATTTCGTGTTTTTCGTGCATTTCGTGGCCAACTGCCTTTTTCAGGATGATCCTGGCAGGGTTCTCGGCCAGGGACGCCGGCGGGCGCTGCCGCCGCGGGACGCGACACATCGGGGCTTGCCTTTGCCCGGCAACTGTACAAAAATACAGTCATTCATCACCGGAGCTTGCAGCAATGATCAAGCTGACCCCGCGTCAACAGGAAATCCTCGACTTCATCCGCCAATCGCTGGAGGCCGGCGCGCCGCCGACGCGTGCCGAGATCGCATCGGCCTTCGGTTTCGCCTCGCCGAACGCCGCCGAGGAGCATCTCAAGGCACTGGCGAAGAAGGGCGCAGTGGTGCTCGAACCGGGCTCGGCACGCGGCATCCGCCTGGTCGAACAGCTCGGTCTGCCGCTGATCGGCAGCGTTGCCGCCGGTAGCCCGATCCTCGCCGTCGAGAACGTGCAGGGACGCTACTCGCTCGATCCTGCGCTATTCCGGCCGCGCGCCGATTTCCTGCTGCGCGTGCGCGGCCTGTCGATGATCAATGCCGGCATCTGCGACGGTGACCTGCTCGCCGTGCATCGCACCGGGGAAGCGCGCAACGGCCAGATCGTCGTCGCCCGCCTCGAGGACGACGTGACCGTCAAGCGCTTCCAGCAGAAGGGGCCGATCGTCGAACTGATCGCCGAGAACCCCGATTTCGAACCGATCGTCGTCGATACGCGCGAAGTCTCGATCGCCATCGAAGGCATCGCCGTCGGCCTGATCCGCGGCAGCGAGTCGCTGTAAGGCCGGCAGCGGCTTGCGTGTTCTCCGACTTGCGTAGTTCGCGGCTGCTGCCGACACCTTCTTCCCGTCTTTGCCAATGCCTGCCGCCGTTCATCTCGACGACATCCTCGCCCGTGCCGACGTCTGGCGCGGCGATGCGCTGGCGGCTGCGCCGCAGCCGGGGGTGGCGAGCGGTTTTGCGGAGCTGGACGCCGAACTTCCCGGCGGCGGCTGGGCGCGCGGCGCTCTGACCGAACTGCTGCCGACGCGGACGGGGGTCGGCGAACTGAGCCTGCTGCTGCCGGCGCTGGCGCAGGTCTCCGAGGACGAACTGGCCTGGGTGGTCTGTGTCGCGCCGCCGCATCCCCTGCACGCGCCGGCGCTGGCACAGGGCGGCGTCGCGCTCGAACGTCTGCTCGTCGTCGGCGCTCCCGGTCGCGATGCCGCCTGGTCTTGCGCGCGCGCGCTCGCGACCGAAGGCGTCGGCGCGGTCGTCGCCTGGCTGCCTGCCGCCGACGCGACGCTCTTGCGTCGCCTGCACCTCGCTGCCGAGGGCAGCCGTGCGCTGTTCTTCGTCTTCCGCCCGGGCGCCTGCGCCGCCACTGCATCGCCGGCACCGCTGCGCCTGCAGATCGATGGTGAGGGTGAGCAGCTGCGGGTGAGCATCCTCAAGCGACGTGGCGGCGGCAGGCCGGCGCCGCTGTCGCTGGCCATCCGCCGACCGGCCTCGCTGGCTGCAGCGGGAGCGCAGGCTCAGCCCCCGGCGGCATCGCCCGTCGCCAGGATCGGCGCCGGCAGACGGGCTGCCCCCCCTGCTGCGTCGTCCGATTCCTCGTCACGCCCGGCTTCGCCACATGCTCTGGCTTGCCCTGTTCCTGCCGCGCCTGCCGCTCGACGCGCGTCCTGATCTGCCCTCGGCAGCGGCCTGCCGGCCCCCCCAGCCGCGCGCCGTCGTCGAGCTCGATCGCGTGCTCGTCGCCGACGAGGCAGCGCAGGCGGCCGGTGTCGTTCCAGGACTGCGCCTGGCCAGTGCGCGCGCACGCCTGCCGGAACTGGTCGCGCTGCCGCGTGATCCGGCGCAGGAGGCGGCTGCGCTCGCGCGCCTCGCCTGCTGGGCGGGTAGCTTCACTTCCGAAGTCAGCTTGGCGCCGCCGGCGACGCTGCTGCTCGAACTCTCGTCCTCGCTGCGCCTCTTCGGCGGCGTCGAGGCGCTGTCTGCGCGCATCGTCAACGAGGTCCTGGCGCAGGGCTTCAGCGTTCAGCCGGCACTGGCGCCGACGCCACTCGCCGCGCAGTGGCTGGCCTTCGCCGCCAGACCCGCCGCAGCCGGTTTTCCCGCTGTTGCAGAGTGCGCAAACAACGCGTACTTCGTCTGCCGCGACCTAGCCGCACTGCCACTGCAACTGGGCACGCTGCCGCTGTCGCTGCTCGACTTGGGCGAAGACCGGCAGGCGCGTCTGGCCGCGTTCGGGGCGCGCACGCTCGCCGACGTGCTCGCCCTGCCGCGCGCCGGTCTCGCGCGGCGCGTCGGCGCCGGATTCGCCGCCGACCTGGCGCGCGCGCTCGGCGAACGGCCCGACCCGCGGCCACGCTTCGCCTTTCCGGAGCATTTCCGCGAGGCGATCGAACTGCCGGCACGCTGCGAGAACGCGCCCGCGCTCGCCTTCGCCGCGCGCCGCCTGATCGCAGCGCTGTGCGGCTGGCTCGCCGTGCGCGCGGCCGGGATTCACGAGTGCGTCCTCGAACTGCGCTGCGAACGCGGCAGTGCCGCAACGCCGGCCTTGACGCTGGCACTCACCTTCGCCGCAGCGACGCGCGATCCGGCGCGCATCGCTCGCGTGCTCGACGAACGCCTGGCGCGCTTGCAACTGCCGGCGCCGGTCGAGTCGCTGTGCTTGCGCGCGGACGCCGTGGAAGCGCTCGCCGGGCAGACGACTTCGCTCTTTGCCGCCGCGGGCAGCAATTCCCGTGACCGCTCCGGGGATACCGCCACGGGTGTCGCCGAACTCGTCGAACGTCTGCAGGCACGCCTCGGCGAGCAGTGCGTCTACCGCCTCGTCGCCGTCTCCGAGCACCGTCCGGAAAAGGCGACGCAAAAAGCCGCTTTCCAGCTCGCGCAGCGTGCGCACGCGAAGAGGAGGAAGGCCACCCCGGCTGGCGCCGGCGAGCCCGCGCACGGGGCCGTGCCTGCGCCCGCGGCAGCCTCGCTCGGGGCGCGCCCGCTGTGCCTTTTGCCGGAGCCACAGGCGCTCGCCGAGCAAGGCGGGCGGCCACAACGCGGCGGGCCGCTGCGCCTCGTCGCCGGGCCCGAGCGCATCGAGAGCGGCTGGTGGGACGAGGGCGAGCCGGGGGCCGTCGGCGACGTGCGTCGCGACTATTTCATCGCGCTCTCGGCGCGCGCCGAGTGGCTGTGGATTTTCCGCTCCGACGCGGGCTGGTTCCTGCATGGCCTGTTCGCCTGATCCGGGGCTGTTCCTGCGCAGTGGCTGCGGCAGCGGCGCAAGCATGGACCTGGAAGTTGGCCACGAAATACACGAACGAAAGCATTCGCCGCGTTCGCCGCAGCGAGGAGTCGTGACTTTCGTGTTTTTCGTGGCTGAAAAAAGGTCGTTCACGATGAACCGGATTCCCCCTGCGCCATGAGCCGGCTGCCGGATTACGCCGAACTGCACTGCGTCTCCAACTTTTCCTTCCTGCGCGGCGCCTCGCACCCGGAGGAACTGGTCGAGCGCGCGCATTCGCTCGGTTATGCAGCGCTGGCGATCAGCGACGAGTGCTCGCTCGCCGGCGTCGTGCGCGCGCACCGGGCAGCGAAAGCCGTCGGGCTGAAGCTGATCGTCGGTGCCGAATTCCGCCTCGACGGCACGGTGGAAGGCCATACTGGCGGGCGACTGGTGCTGCTCGCGCAGAATCGAGCAGGTTACGGCAACCTGGCGGCGCTGATCACGCTGGCGAGAAGGCGAGCGGAGAAGGGTTCTTACCGGCTCTTGCGCGGCGACCTCGCCGCCATCGCTCCCGGTGGCGCCGTTCCCGACTGCCTGGCTTTGTGGGTGCCTGCGGTGTCCGCTGCCTCCGTGCCGAACGATGCCGGCCCCGACAGCGCCGCGCTGCAGGCCGAAGGAAGGTTTTTCGCGCGACGCTTCCCCGGCCGTTGCTGGCTGGCGGTCGAACTCCACTCTGCCGGCAACGACGGCGTGCGGCTGGCGACCTTGCTCGCGCTCGCCAGCGCTTGCGGGCTGCCCGCAGTGGCCGCCGGCGACGTGCACATGCACCTGCGCGCGCGGCGTCCGCTGCAGGACGTGCTCACCGCGATCCGTCACCGGACCAGCGTTTTCGCCTGCGGCGCGCGGCTCTTTGCCAACGGCGAGCGCCACCTGCGCACGCGGCTGCGCCTGTCGCGACTCTATCCGCAGGAGCTTCTCGCCGAGACGCAGCGCATCGCCGAGCGCTGCAACTTCTCGCTCGACGAGCTGCGCTACGAGTACCCGGAAGAGATCGTCCCGCAGGGGCAGACGGCGGCATCCTTCCTGCGCGCCGAGACCGAGCGCGGGCTCGCGCGTCGCTACGGCGATGCGGTTCCGGCGAGCGTGCGCGAGCGCATCGAGCACGAGCTCGGGCTGATCGGCGAACTCGCTTACGAGCCGTATTTCCTGACCGTTCACGACATCGTCCGTTTCGCGCGCAGCCGCGGCATCCTCTGCCAGGGACGCGGCTCGGCGGCGAATTCGGCGGTCTGCTACGCCCTCGGCATCACCGAGGTCGACCCGGCGCGCTCGCACCTCCTGTTCGAGCGCTTCATCTCGAAGGAGCGCGGCGAGCCGCCGGACATCGACGTCGACTTCGAGCACGAGCGGCGCGAGGAGGTGATCCAGTACCTCTACGCCAAGTACGGGCGCGAGCGCGCGGCGCTGACGGCGGCGGTGCACACCTGGCACACGCGCGGCGCCCTGCGCGACGTCGGCCGCGCGCTCGGCTTCGAGCCGCCGCAGATCGACGCGCTCGCCGCCTCGCTCTCGTGGTGGGACAAGCGCGAGCAACTGCCCGATCGGCTGCTTTCGATCGGCCTCGACCCCGAGGCGCCGCGCGTCGCCAAGTGGCTCGCGCTCGCCGACGCACTGCGCGGCTTTCCGCGCCACCTGTCGCAGCACACCGGGGGTTTCGTCCTCTCGCGCGGG
Organism: Rhodocyclus purpureus; assembly: GCF_016653115.1. Lineage (GTDB taxonomy): Bacteria > Pseudomonadota > Gammaproteobacteria > Burkholderiales > Rhodocyclaceae > Rhodocyclus > Rhodocyclus purpureus. Next base: position 12,578 of record NZ_NHRX01000059.1, on the reverse strand, counting down.
CCGATCTCGCAACTGGTTCCGGTCGAGAACGCGGCGATGGCCGGGCGCACGGTGATCCAGTGGGACAAGGACGACCTCGACGCGGTCGGCCTGCTCAAGGTCGACCTGCTCGCGCTCGGCATGCTCTCGGCGATCCGCCGCACGCTCGAACTCGTCGGCCTGCGCCTCGATCAGGTGCCGGCGGAAGACCCGGCGACCTACGACATGATCTGCCGGGCAGATACCGTCGGCGTCTTCCAGATCGAGTCGCGCGCTCAGATGGCGATGCTGCCGCGCCTGAAACCGCGCCACTTCTACGACCTCGTGATCGAGGTGGCGCTGGTGCGCCCCGGACCGATCCAGGGCGACATGGTCCATCCCTACCTGCGGCGGCGCGACGGCAGCGAGCCGGTCGAGCCGATGAGCGAGGCGATTGCCGGCGTGCTCGGGCGGACGCTCGGCGTGCCGATCTTCCAGGAGCAGGTGATGCAGCTCGCCGTCGTCGCCGCTGGTTTCACGCCGGGCGAGGCCGACCAGTTACGCCGCGCGATGGCCGCCTGGCGCCGCAAGGGCGGGCTCGAACCCTTCGAGCAGAAGCTGATCGCCGGCATGCGCGAGCGCGGCTACCCGGAAGACTTCGCGCTCCGGCTGTGCGCGCAGATCCGCGGCTTCGGCGAATACGGCTTTCCCGAGTCGCATGCCGCGAGCTTCGCGCTGCTCGTCTATGTCTCGGCCTGGCTCAAGCGGCACCGCCCCGACGCCTTCCTCTGCGCGCTGCTCAACAGCCAGCCGATGGGCTTCTACGCGCCGGCGCAACTCGTCCGCGACGCACGCCGGCACGGCATCGAGGTGCGCCCGGTCGATGTCTTGGCGAGCGCGGTCGAGGCGAGCCTGGAGGCCACGACCGCGCCGATGGTCGGCGAGACGGATGGCCGGGAGGCAGGAGCGGCAGGCGGGCCGTGCGGGTGCGCCGTCCTCGTGGCGACGCGTGTCGTCTGCGCAGTCCGTCTCGGCCTCTCCAGCGTCGGCGGACTGGTCAGGGCCGCGGCTGCGCGCATCGTCGCCGCCCGCCGCGAGCGCGCCTTTGCCGACGTCGACGACCTCGCCGCGCGTGCCGCCCTGGCGCGCTCCGACCTCGACGCGCTGGCTGCCGCCGGCGCGCTGGAGCGGATCGCGGGACACCGCCGGCAGGCGGCGTGGGCGGCGGCAGCGGCCCCGGTGCAGCGCGACCTCCTGTCCACGGCCGCGGTCGCCGAGCCGGTACCGCTCCTCGTTCCGGCGAGCGAAGGCGAGGAGATCGTCGCCGACTACGCTAGCCTCGGCCTCACCCTCGGCCGGCACCCGCTGGCCTTGCTGCGCGATCGCCTGCGTGCGCAGCGCTTCCTGTCGGCGGCTGAGCTGCGCGCGGGCAAGGACCGCCAGCTCGCGCGCGCTGCCGGCATCGTCACCTGCCGGCAGCGGCCGGGGACCGCGAGCGGAATCGTCTTCGTGACCATCGAGGACGAGAGCGGGCTTACCAACGTCGTCGTCCATGCGCCGCTGGTCGAGCGGCAGCGGCGCGAACTGCTCGGCGCGCGCCTGCTCGGCGTCTTCGGGCAGATCAGCCGGCAGGGCGAGGTCGTCCACCTCGTCGCCAAGCGGCTGGTCGATCTTTCCGCCTGGCTTGGTCGTTTGACGACCGGGAGCCGCGACTTTCATTGATTTTTGTCGGGATAACGTGAAACTGCGGAGGAACGAGGCAAAGACGCTGCCCTGAGCAGCAGCCCGTCATTGCAAGCCCGCAGGGCGTGGCGATCCAGTACGTAGGTCTCGCATCGTGAAGGGCGTAGAGACAGAAGAACGAACTGGATTGCCACGGCGCTACGCGCCTCGCAATGACGGCAGTGCCAGGAGTGCATGGAGAGGGTTTCAGAGCGTAATCGTCATCGCGAGCCCGCAGGGCGTGGCGATCCAGTACGTAGGTCTCGCATCGTGAAGGGCGCAGAGACAGAAGAACGAACTGGATTGCCACGGCGCTACGCGCCTCGCAATGACGGCAGTGCCAGGAGTGCATGGAGAGGCCCTGAGAGCGTAATCGTCATCGCAAGCCCGCAGGGCGTGGCGATCCAGTACGTAGGTCTTGCATCGTGAAGGGCGCAGAGACAGAAGAACGAACTGGATTGCCACTGCGCTTCGCGCCTCGCAATGACGGCAGTGCCAGGAGTGAATGGAGAGGCCCTGAGAGCGTAATCGTCATCGCGAGCCCGCAGGGCGTGGCGATCCAGTACGTAGGTCTTGCATCGTGAAGGGCGCAAAGACAGAAGAACGAACTGGATTGCGACGGCGCTACGCGCCTCGCAATGACGGCAGTGCCAGGAGTGCATGGAGAGGCCCTGAGAGCGTAATCGTCATCGCGAGCCCGCAGGGCGTGGCGATCCAGTACGTGGGTCTCGCATCCTGAAGGGCGTAGAGACAGAAGAACGAACTGGATTGCCACGGCGCTACGCGCCTCGCAATGACGGCAGTGCCAGGAGTGCATGGAGAGGCCCTGAGAGCGTAATCGTCATCGCAAGCCCGCAGGGCGTGGCGATCCAGTACGTAGGTCTTGCATCGTGAAGGGCGCAGAGACAGAAGAACGAACTGGATTGCCACTGCGCTTCGCGCCTCGCAATGACGGCAGTGCCAGGAGTGAATGGAGAGGCCCTGAGAGCGTAATCGTCATCGCGAGCCCGCAGGGCGTGGCGATCCAGTACGTGGGTCTCGCATCCTGAAGGGCGTAGAGACAGAAGAACGAACTGGATTGCCACGGCGCTACGCGCCTCGCAATGACGGCAGTGCCAGGAGTGCATGGAGAGGGTCTCAGAGCGTAATCGTCATCGCGAGCCCGCAGGGCGTGGCGATCCAGTACGTGGGTATTGCATCGTGAAGGGCGTAGAGACAGAAGAACGAACTGGATTGCCACGGCGCTACGCGCCTCGCAATGACGGCAGTGCCAGGAGTGCATGGAGAGGGTCTGAGAGCGTAATCGTCATCGCGAGCCCGCAGGGCGTGGCGATCCAGTACGTAGGTCTTGCATCGTGAAGGGCGCAAAGACAGAAGAACGAACTGGATTGCCACGGCGCTACGCGCCTCGCAATGACGGCAGTGCCAGGAGTGCATGGAGAGGGTCTCAGAGCGTAATCGTCATCGCGAGCCCGCAGGGCGTGGCGATCCAGTACGTGGGTCTTGCATCGTGAAGGGCGTAGAGACAGAAGAACGAACTGGATTGCCACGGCGCTACGCGCCTCGCAATGACGGCATTGAAGCGAAGGGCTGCGTTTCATGCTCAGGGGTGGCACGACTCGCCATGATCGTTAGCGCAGCCTAACCCGACACCACCCCCGACTGATCCGCGTGTCTTTGCCGCTCCATGCCCGTATAATCGTGGCAGTCATTACCGATACTTGTATTGCCGGGTTGCAGATGACGGAGCGCTGCAATTACGTTCAGGCGAGTGGCCGCCGGGCCCGGGCTTGCAATCCGCTCCGGTCGGCCAGCCAGGACAGTCTCGTAGGTCGGGTTAGCGTAGCGTAACCCGACACCACTCCTCAATGCATCCATCAGCAATCACTCAGGATCTCCCGGGCAGCGGTACACAGCGTCGCCACGACCCGCTGCTCTCGTGTCTTATTGAAATCGCCCGTTTCCACGGGCGCGGCATGAGCGGCGAAAGCTTCGTCGCCGGGCTGCCTTTGGCCGACGGCAGGCTGACGCCCTCGCTCTTTCGCCGCGCCGCCGAGCGTGCCGGCCTGGTGACCCGCGTTTCGCAACGCCCGCTCGCCGCCGTTCGCGACGAACTGCTGCCGGCGATCCTGCTGCTCAGGGAAAACGAAGCCTGCGTCCTGCTCGGCTGGAACGAGGAGCGCAGCCGCCTGCGCGTGCTCTTCCCCGAGGCCGGACAGGGTGTCGCCGAGGTGGCGCCGGAGACGCTCGCCGATGACTACGCGGGTTACTGCATCTTCGTCCGGCCGCGCTTCCGCTTCGATCGGCGTGCGCCGGAAGTGCGCAAGCCCGTCGATCGGCACTGGTTCTGGGGCGCGCTCTTCGACAACCTGCCGCTCTATCGCGACGTGCTGCTCGCGGCCTTCCTCGTCAATATCTTCGCGACCGTCATCCCGCTGTTCACCCTCAATGTCTACGACCGGGTGGTCCCCAACAGCGCGCTGGAAACGCTGTGGACGCTGGCGATCGGCGTCGTCCTGGTGATCGTCGCCGACTTCGCGCTGCGCATGATCCGCGGTTACCTGCTCGACCTTGCGGGCAAGCGCGTCGACGTCAATCTGTCGGCACTGATCATGGAGCGCGTGCTCGGCATGCAGATGTTGAACCGGCCGGCGTCGGCAGGGTCGTTCGCCGCCAACCTGCGTGCGTTCGAGTCGGTGCGCGACTTCATCACCTCGACGACGGTGACCGCCTTCATCGACCTGCCGTTCGCGCTGATCTTCCTCGGCCTGATCGTCTGGCTCGGCTGGCCGATGGCGATCCCGCTGCTGCTCGGCATGGGCGGACTGATCCTCTACGCGCTGCTGCTGCAGCCGAAGATGCAGGAACTGACCGAGGCGAGCTACCGCGCGACGGCGACGCGCAACTCGACGCTGATAGAGAGCCTGGTCGGCATGGAGGCGATCAAGACCCAGGCCGCCGAGGGCGTCATGCAGCGGAAATGGGAGCAATCGGTCGCCCATCTCGCGCGCGTCGGTGCCGACCTGCGCTACCTGTCCCTGTCCGTGGTCAATGGCAGCGCCGCGGTGCAGCAACTGGTGACGGTCGGCATGCTCATCGTCGGTGTCTATCTGATCGCCGACCACCAGCTGTCGCAGGGTGCTCTGATCGCGACGGTGATGCTGTCCTCGCGCGCGCTCGCGCCGTTCGCGCAGATCGCCGGCTTGCTCGGCCAGTACCAGAACGTCGCGATGTCCTTGTCGGCGCTCGACCGGGTCGTCGCCCAGCCGCTGGAACGGAGCGAGACTACTTCCTACGTCAGCCGCGAGCGGATCGCCGGCGCCATCGAGTTCAAGCGCGTCAGCTTCGCCTACCCCGGCGAGAACTCGCTCGAGGTGCTGCGCGAGCTCTCCTTCCGCATCGCGCCTGGCGAGCACGTCGGCATCATCGGCAAGGTCGGCTCGGGCAAGTCGACCTTGAACCGGCTGATCCTCGGTCTCTACCAGCCGGGCGCGGGCAGCATCAGGATCGACGGCGTCGACAGCAGGCAGATCGACCCGGCCGAACTGCGCCACGCGATCGGCTACGTGCCGCAGGACGTGACCCTGTTCTACGGCACGCTGCGCGAGAACATCACGATCGGCATGCCGCAGGTCGAGGATCACGCCATCCTGCACGCCGCCGAGCTCGCCGGGCTGCAGGAAATGGTCGGCAGTCACCCGCAGGGCTTCGACATGATCATCGGCGAACGCGGCGAATCGCTCTCCGGCGGGCAGCGGCAGTCGGTGGCGATCGCACGTGCGCTGGTACATGAGCCGAGCATCCTGCTCCTCGACGAACCGAGCAGCGCGATGGATCATTCGACCGAGGAAGCCTTGAAGAAGAAGCTGGCTGCCTACGCGCGCGGCCGCACCCTGCTGCTGGTGACGCACCGCAATTCGCTGCTCGACCTGGTGGACCGTCTGATCGTCATCGATCGCGGCCGGGTCGTCGCCGACGGACCCAAGCAGCAGGTGGTCGCCGACCTCGCGGCCGGCAAGGTGGGAAGGGGCTGAGCATGAGCGAGAGAACCCCGACCATGCAGCCCGGGAAAGGCAGCCGGAAGCGCGCTTTCCTGAACGGCCTCGGGCTGGATCAGCTCAATCCCTTCGCCCGGCGTGCGCTCGATCCGTATGCGGTCTATCGCCCGGAGGACGGGATGCTTGGGCGCGACTTCGTCGCCGATGCCGACGCAGCGATGATCGCGCAGGATCCGCTGCGCGCGCGCCAGGTGTTGCGGCTGGTCGGCGTCACGCTCGTCGTCGCACTCGTCTGGGCGGCGATCGCCGAGGTCGACGAGATCACCCGCGGCGACGGCAAGGTCATTCCCTCGCGGCAGTTGCAGGTGGTGCAGAGCCTCGACGGCGGCATCGTCCGCGAAATCCTGGCCAAGGAAGGCGATACGGTCAAGGAAGGGCAGGTACTGCTGAAGATCGACACGACGCGCTTCATGTCGAGCTTCAAGGAAAGCCGCGCCACCTACCTGGCCTTGCTGGCCAAGTCGGCGCGCCTCTCCGCCATCGCCGAAGGCGGCGAATTCGTCGCGCCGCCCGAATTGCTCGCCGAGGACCCCAGGCTGGTCGAGCAGGAGCGCAGCCTCTACCTGAACCGCAGGGCCGAACTCGATTCGCAGCTCGGCATCGCCCGCCAGCAGTTGTCGCAGCGCAACAACGAACTGAACGAGGCGCGTGCGCGCTACGAGCAGGCGACCAAGGGCTACGAGTTCACCGCGAAGGAACTGGCGCTGACCAAGCCGATGATCAAGTCCGGTGCGGTTTCCGACGTCGAGATCCTGCGTCTGGAACGCGATGTCTCGCGCTACGCCGGCGAACGCAACCAGGCGTCTTCGCAGATCAACCGGCTGCAGGCAGCGATCAGCGAGGCCCGGCACAAGATCGACGAGGTCGAACTGGAATTCAAGAACCAGGCGCGCAACGAACTGGCGGAGACGCAGGCCAGGCTGAAGAGCCTGGGCGAGGGTAGCGTCGCCTTGTCCGACAAGGTCAAGCAGGCCGACATCAAGTCGCCGGTCAACGGCACGGTCAAGCGCATCTTCCACAACACGGTCGGCGGCGTCGTCCAGCCGGGCAAGGACATCGTCGAGGTAGTGCCCGCCGAGGAGGCGCTGCTGCTCGAAGCGCGCGTCCTGCCCCGCGACATCGCCTTCCTGCGCCCCGGGCAGCGCGCCAACGTCAAGCTCTCCGCCTACGACTTCACCATCTACGGCGGACTCGACGGCAAGCTCGAACACATCAGCGCCGACTCGGTGCTCGACGAGAAGGGGAACGCCTTCTACATCGTCCGCGTGCGCACCACGCGCCCCGACTTCGGCGCCGATTTGCCGATCATTCCCGGGATGACCGCCGAAGTCGACATCATCACGGGCAAGAAATCGGTCCTGAGCTACCTGTTGAAGCCTGTGCTGCGCGCCAAGCAGTACGCGCTGAGCGAGCGTTGAGGGTAGCGATGGAAAGGAACATCTTCGTTACCCGCAGTCCGCAGCCGCCGGAGCGCTGGCGGCAGGCGTTTCCCGAAGCGGAGATCGTCGTGCGCCTGCCCGACGACGTCGACGCCAACAGCCTCGTCTGGTTGCACAACCTGACCCCGGCGCAGTTGCCCGGCACTTCACCGCTGTCCGGCGCACGCTGGGTCGTCATGCACGACGAACCGTCGGACGAGGGCGGTCTGGCCGCCTTGGCGCAGGGCGCAGCCGCTTACTGCAACGCCCACGCCACGCCCGAACTGCTCAAGAGCATCGCCACCGTCGTCCGCAGCCAGGGGCTGTGGGTCGGCGAATCCTTGCTCAACCGCCTGCTCGGCGGCATCAGCCTGCGCGCAAGCGTACCTCAGGAACAACATCCGGCGCTGACGAGGCTCTCGGAGCGCGAACGCGAGGTCGCGCTGTGCGTCGCGCGCGGAGAGCAGAACAAGGTGATCGCCCGCCGCCTCGATCTGGCCGAGCGCACCATCAAGGCGCATCTGACCAGCGTCTTCGAGAAGCTCGGCGTGCGCGACCGGCTGCAACTCGCGCTGCTCTTGAGCAAGTCCGACTAGACCGGCTGCCGGCACATCGTCGCCACGAGCTGCGCGGTTCTCGCGGAGCCGGGCCATACAAAAGCCCGCCAGGCAGGCTTGAGGATTCCCTGCCCCATGCCCTTTTGGGCAATGGCATTTTTTAATTCCCGGTAATAAATTCGAAGGCATCTTAAAATGCTTTCGGGGTCGGGAAATCATGGCAGAGAGCAGCGCAACGGTCGCCTACGTCAGTTTCATCGAAGGCGAAGTGAAGGCACGTGATGCCAAGGGGCAGATTCGCATCCTGCAGCTGAACGACCCGATCCACGAAGGCGACGTCCTCATCACTGGGCAGTTCAGCACGGTCGTCATCGCGCTCGCCGACGAGACGACGCTGACTCTCGGCGAGCAGCAGATCCTCGCCGTCGACGAGCAAGTAATCACCAGTTCCCCGGATCCCTCCGCCGCCAGCGTCAGCACGCTGGAATCGAGCGAAGCGGAAACGGTCATCGAGATTTTCGGGCTTGAGGCCGATCGGGAACTTGCCGAGCGCAGCTTCGACTCCTCGCCGGGTGAGGATCCTGGCAGCGGCCCGAACTTCGTCAATCTGTTGCGCATCGTCGAGGCGGTGCCTGTTGCCGCTTATGAATTCCCCACCAATCCGACGGGGACGCCGCCGGTGATCGAGGGGTTCGCGGGGGGGAGTGCCGACTGAGTTGTATGTTCAGCGGGCGGAGGATTCCGTTTATGAGGCGGGTTTGCCTCAAGGTTCGCAGAGTGGTGGCTCGTCGGCAGCGGTGGGCACGATTGACTTCACCGCAGTTCACGGCTTCAGTGAGGTGTCTATGGCGGGGCACGTGTTGACCACGACACCGCAGAGCTTCGACGGACTCTTCGGCGAACTGACAGCGTGGTACAGCTACGACCCCGTCGCGGGTACTGGTTCGATCTCCTACCGCTACACACTGACGGGCACGACCTCGGGAGACAACACAGCAGATAGTTTCCCTGTAGTGCTCAGCGATGCGTTGGGTAACACGACGATCAACTCGCTGACGATAAACATCGTCGACGACGTGCCCACGGCACGCCCTGATGTCGCAGGTATTGGAGAAGATGCCACAGGAGTGATTACCGGCACTGTGATTGCGAATGATACGTACGGCGCCGATGGTGTTCCTGGTAGCAAGTACGTAACGGGGGTGACGGCTGGCACGCAGACCACGGAAGTGATTGGCGGGGTGGCTGGCGATATCGAAGGTAGCTTCGGCAAGCTGGCCTTGCAAGAGAATGGTAGTTACACCTACACGCTTTACGCCGCATCTGATTCAGGTTCGGCAGCCACACTTGGCTACAAAGCGCTGCAAGCGCTGAGCGCCAATGAGACGCAGCCAGATACATTCAGCTACACGATCAAGGATGCGGATGGTGACTTCAGTACGACGACTCTGACGATCACGGTTACCGGCGTAAATGATGCACCGGTGATCACGGTGGTGGATGTGGCCGGTACGGTGAAGGAAGACACCGCCACGATTGCCGACAACCCGAACACGCAAACCGTGGAAACCGGCGCCTACCTCAGCGATACCGGCTCGGTGACCTTCACCGATGCAGACGCCACCGACCTGTCGGACGCCAGCGTCGCGATCAAGGGCACGGCAGTGGCGAGCACGGGGGCGAGTGTCTCGACCGATCTGGCCACGGCGCTAAGCTCGGCGATGGCGCTCAGCGGTGACATCGC
>NZ_NHRX01000059.1:0-3097 GCF_016653115.1 Rhodocyclus purpureus | reverse complement strand
CTGGACCTTCGCGCTGGACAACAGCCTGGTGCAGTACCTGGCCGAGGGCGAGACGGTGACGGTGACCTACACGATCACCATCACGGACGACTCCGGTGCGGCCAACGCCAGCCAGACCCAGGACGTGACGGTGGTGATCACCGGCACCAACGACGCGCCCGCGATCACGGTCGAGACGCGCGACAGCGACAGCGCGGGGCTCACCGAGACTGACCTGGTGATCAAGGCCAGTGGCACGCTGACGGTGGTAGATGCGGACCTGTCGAACACGGTGACGGCCACGGTCGAGAGCGTTTCCGTCGATGGGAGCAGTACATTCAAAGGCACCAACCTGCTGACGAACGATCAGCTGAAGGCGATGCTGACGGTGACCAGCGGGGCCATCGACGCCGACACGGGCGCGACGAACAACCTGGCCTGGAACTTCAACTCCGGCAGCGCGAGCGCCTTCGACTTCCTGCCCACGGGCGAGACCTTGGTGCTGACCTATACGGTCAAGGCCGAGGACAGCGACAGTGCGACGGCCAATGACACGCAGACGGTGACGGTGACGATCACCGGCACCAACGACGCACCGATCACGAGCGTGAGTGCGAGCGGATGGGAGGACTCGGTCATCGAGGTGAAGCTGTCTGGGACGGACGCCGACGGCACGATCGTCCGCTACACGATCAGCACCCTGCCGGCGCTGGCAGACGGCACGCTATACACGGATGCTGCGTGCACCACGACAGCTGTGATTGGCACGCCTTACGCGGCGACGAACAACGCGGTGACGCTGTACTTCAAACCGTCTGTCAACTGGAACGGCGAGAGCAGCTTCACTTACACTGCGACGGATAACGATGGACTGAGTAGTATGAGCCCGGCGACGGCGAAGATATTGGTGGGGGCGGTGGTAGATCAGGCGCTTAAGCTTGATGACGCTTATAACAACATCGACGCCAAACCAGGAGACCAAGTCATTTCTGTCGGGCAAACGCCACAGTCTTTCGATCCTTATAACCAGGGAGGAATAGCGGATGCGGACGAAAATGTCTCACTGACGCTCCATTTGTCTTCCTACGTCGCCGGTGGTGCATTCTCCCTTAGTTATCGTGACAGTAACGATATATGGATTCCACTTACCTTAACTGCCGATGGCAACTATAAGCTGGATTCTGTTAAGATCGCAGATATAATGCCGATTTTATCAACGTTGAGAGTTGATGTGTCTGGGGGGTATTCCGGTGTTATCTCTGGTAGTGTGACCTTAACCTTTAGGGACCCACAGCTTGGTGACGTAAGCTTGACGCCAAGCTACGAATCCTATACAACTGGATCTGGATTCATAGGTGTTGTCAAGCCCTCTGGGTATAATTCTTTGAATCTCACTGATGTTAATGATGCTTGGGAGCCCCAACCTAATCAACCCATATATAACAAATATTACATTTTCGGTATGGGCGGGGCAGATAAGCTTTCGGTCGGCAACTATTCAGAGGTAGCCCTTTACGGTGGTAGCGGTGACGACACGCTAACCGGTTCCACTCTGTCCACTGCCAGCGACACATTGGTCGGTGGCGCCGGTAACGACACGCTGATCGGTGGCGCGGGTGCAGACACCTTCTCGTTCTCGATCACAGACGTCGCCAATCTGCAGCCGGCGACCGACCTCATCCAGAATTTTGCAGCGGGCGACACGCTTCAGGTCGGAGAGTTACTGTCCTCGCCCGGAGTTTTGGTAAGTGCCGAATATGTCGCTGTCAGTACGGAATATGGCCCCCATACGAAACTGCAACTCAAAGATACAGCAGGGCACGACCAGACGATCATCCTGCAAGGCTATGGGACGGATCAAGCCACAGCCGACAATATGGCCAATGTCCTGAAGTTCGCGAGTGCCTATTCGATCGGTGACAAGTATGTTCCGGGAACTGACGGTAACGATACGCTGAGGGGCGAAGCAGGCAACGATGTACTGCGTGGAGAAGCGGGGGACGATGTGCTGCGTGGTTGGGCGGGGAACGATGTGCTCACGGGGGGCACGGGCAGCGATACCTTCGTTTTCTCCCTTGCCGACGCAGGCACTTCGGCACCTGCGTCCGACAGGATCACGGACTTCAGTGCCGGCGACACGCTTCAGATAAACGATCTGCTGTCAGGTGGCAACACGATCACTGCCGAGACTAGTGGCGGAAATACCATACTGCATATCAAAAATAGCGGCGCTGAAATCCAGACGATCGAGCTCCAGGGATATACCGTTACCGACCCCAATACCATCCTTACCGCTCTTAATAGCGCAACTCATAGCTATACAGGTTAGCCCGGGTTTAACAGCTACTTTAAACTTTCCTTGTAAAACATAGTCTTGCGTTAAAAATTTTTCGCGAGTGGCACTACATGTGCTTTTCGCGAAGGGATGGCAGCTCAGTCGACGCGTTTTTTGGTGCCTCCGGGCAAGTGGTCGAGGCCGAGGGCATCGTAGATCGCCCTGAGGTTCGGTTCGGGCTGGGTCGCCTTGCGCACATGCAAGGTCCGGCCGTCTCTCTGCGTGAATCGGGCGGTGACTCGTTGCTGTACGGACAGGATGTCGCGCAGGTTGCGCCAGCCGAGGTGGATCCCCTTCTCTTTCAGTCGGCGTCGGATCAACTGCACGCACTGATAGGCGAGCACGGTGATGAACAGGTGGCCGTCGCTGCGCGCTTCCTTGGAGTGATAGACCGGGCGTAGCCCCAGTTCCGATTTGAGGCTGCGGAAGACGGCTTCCAGATCGGTGAGCATCATGTAGGTCCGCCACAGGCGTTCCTCGTCCCAAGTGGTTTCGTTGCTTCGCAAGCAATACACCCCGGGATCGGTGAGCATGCTGCCTGCCACCGGCTTCTTCTCCCAAGTGATGCGGGTCACCTCGGTTTGTTCGTCATTCGTATCGACGGTGATGGCGTAGTGCTGGCCCGCCCCCGGTCGGTGTCAAGATAGATGTCGTTAAAAACGGTGCTGCTCTTTAAAAACTGATGTCATTTTCCGAGCCCCTTGGGGCGCTGCCCCAAACCCCGCACTCGCCGTGAGGCAGCCGGGGCCGGCGTTCGCCGCCCCCGGCGCCGAGAGCGTGGAT
>NZ_NHRX01000058.1 GCF_016653115.1 Rhodocyclus purpureus | reverse complement strand
CCTCCCCATCGGTATGGTTGCGCTGTTGCGATCATCTCAAGCGCACCCTCGCAGCAATCGGCGCACCCCAAGCACTCTGTTTGCTGCCCAATCATCCAAACGGTGTGGGGTAACTGAGGTTTTTAGGCTCATAGGTCGCCACGATGTTCTCCGAGTGCGCTGCGCAGTGCGTCGATCAGACTCCGTTCATGGTCTTGCAGGGCCTGTTCGTCGAGGTGCCGCCAGTTGCGCTCGTAGATGCTCAATGCCTCGCGTGGCGTCAGGAAGTCGCTACCCTGTACCTGCCAGGCGAGTTGCTTCAGCGCCGGATACTCGGCGAGACGGACGCGCGCAGGAATCCATCCTTCCCGCTCATCCGGCTTCGTTGCCAAGGCGTTCCTGATGCCGATTTCCAATCCGAGCACCATGGCGGCGCTCGCGTAGGCGCCGATGGTGACCGAGGGTTCGCCCTTTTCGATCCGGTGCCAGGTTACCCGTGACATTCCCGCGGCTTCGGCGGCGATCGTGGCGTTGATGCGCAGGGACCGGCGCCTGTGCAGCTTCAGTTATCGAAAGGGGTCGAAGTGCATCCGCTTGTTGACGACGGGAGAGGAGGTCGAACGGATGCGGGTTGACTCCTGGAGCCGGGCTTGTCCCGATGGCAGGTGAAACCAGCAGTGCGTCGTGTAAGGTCTCGCCTTGTTGCAGCAGGGCTTGAGACTTCATCTCCCGAGCTTGAAAGCTACGCGATCGCTCGGGGACTGTGTGTCTTCGACCATCCTCTCGGGAACTACGGCTCAAGCCGCGCAGGCCGCCGCAAAGCCCGAGCTGATGGCCGGGACATCCAGTCGGCGACCGATGATCACGATCACGCTTTCCCGAGGCTCTTCCGCGGTCCAGGGACGGCCGTAGTCGAAGCCCGTGATGCGATGGACGCCCTGGAAGATGAGGCGCTCCGGCTTGCCGGCGATGGCGAGCACGCCCTTGTAGCGCAGCATGTCGTTGCCGTGGATGGCCAGCAGTTGCTCGACGAAGGCGCCGATCCGCTCCAGATCGACGACGCCGGGATGGCGCAGGACGAGCGAGGATACGTCGTCGTCCCAGGGACCCTCGCTCGATGCATCGTCGCCACCGCCCCGCATCCGGCCATCCGGATGGTGTCCGGCGAGGAAGCCGGGGTCTAGCTCGAGGACGTCGTCGAGGAAGAAGGCCTTGAGGTCGAGGAGCGCACGCACGGCCGCGGCGTCTGTCGGCGCCGGCGTGATCGGGGCGCGCGCATTGATGCGGCGCAGTCGCGTCGTCAGTGCCTCGACCTGCGCCGGCGCGACGAGCTCGGTCTTGGTCAGCAGCAGGCGGTCGGCAAAGCCGACCTGCGCCGCAGCGACACGATGCTGGTCGAGTTGCCCGCCCGCATGCACGGCGTCGACCAGGGTCAGGATGCCGTCGAGCAGGTAGCGTTCGCGGACGCCTTCATCGACGAAAAAGGCCTGCGCCACCGGCGCCGGATCGGCGAGACCGGTGGTTTCCAGCAACAGGCGATCGAAAGGCAGCGTTCCGTTGGCCCGGCGATCGGCGAGGTCGGCGAGGGCGCTGCTCATCTCGCCGCGGACGCTGCAGCAGACGCAGCCGTTGGCCAGTTCGACGACGGTGACGGCGGGATCGTCGCCGATCAGTCCGCCGTCGATGCCGACCGCGCCGAACTCGTTCTCGACCACCGCGATGCGCTCGCCCCCGGCGTTGGCGAGCAGGCGGTTGAGCAGCGTGGTCTTGCCGGCGCCCAGGAAGCCGCTCAGGATGGTGACGGGGATGGGTGAAAGTGCTTCGCTGGACATGGTCTTTGTGCAGGCGGGCGGCCGGGTGGAGTGTTCCGGGGAAGGGTTCAGCAGCAGCGACCGGCGCGCGCGCTGCCGTAGCGCGCCTCCTGGCGCTCGCGGAAGAACTCTTCGTAAGTCATGACCGGCAGCTCGGGATGCGTCAGCCGCATGTGCTGGACATAGGTATCGTAATCCGGGACGCCCACCATCAGGCGGGCGGCCTGGCCGAGATACTTGCCGACACGGGCGAGGTCCGAGAACATGGCTAGACGCGGAACGCTGTCGGCATCGGTTCGAACGGCGTTTCCCGGTCAGTCCGCTGGCGCTGGCCGAGTGCCTTGAGACAGGCCGGAACGGCGAAGAACAGGATGCTGATGACCAGCAACATGAACAGCGCCGCCATGCCCGCGTCGATCTGGTTGTTCAGGATGATCTGGTGCATCTGGTCGATGTTCTTGGCCGGTGCCAGCAATTCACCCTTGTCCAGCGCTGCCTGGTACTTGTCGGCGGCCGCCAGGAAGCCGATCTTGGGATTCTCGTGGAAGACCTTCTGCCAGCCGGCAGTCATCGTGCACAGCAGCAGCCAGACGGTCGGCACGATGGTCACCCAGGCGAAGCGCTCGCGCTTCATCTTGAAGAGGACGACGGTGGCGAGCATCAGCGCGACGCCGGCGAGCATCTGGTTGGCGATGCCGAAGAGTGGCCACAGCGTGTTGATGCCGCCCAGCGGATCGACCACGCCCTGATAGAGGAAGTAGCCCCAGGCAGCGACGCACAGCGCGGTGGCGACAAGGCTGGCGAAGATCGAGTCCATGCGGCGCATCGACGGTACGAAGGTGCCCAGCAGGTCCTGCAGCATGAAGCGGCCGGCGCGCGTACCGGCATCGACGGCCGTCAGGATGAACAGCGCCTCGAACAGGATGGCGAAGTGGTACCAGAAGGCCATCATCGCCTGGCCGCCGATGAAGCTCGACAGGATCTGGGCCATGCCGACGGCCAGGGTCGGCGCGCCGCCGGCGCGCGAGATGATGCTGGCTTCACCGACATCCCTGGCGGTCTGCTCCAGCATTTCCGGGGTGACCACGAAGCCCCACTGGGAGATGGTCTCGGCTGCCTGTTGTGCAGTCGTGCCGATGATCGCTGCCGGGCTGTTCATCGCGAAATAGACGCCCGGGTCGATCACCGACGCGGCGACCATGGCCATCACGGCGACGAAAGACTCCATCAACATGCCACCGTAGCCGATGACGCGTGCGTTCTTCTCGTTGTCGAGCAGCTTGGGCGTGGTGCCCGAGGAAATCAGCGCATGGAAGCCGGACACCGCGCCACAGGCGATGGTGATGAAGAGGAAGGGGAAGAGGCTGCCCGACCACACCGGACCCGTGCCATCGATGAACTTGGTCAGTGCCGGCATCTGCAGGTTCGGCGCGACGAAGGCGATGCCGATCGCCAGGCCGACGATGGTGCCTATCTTGAGGAAGGTGGACAGGTAGTCGCGCGGCGCCAGGAGCAGCCACACCGGCAACACCGAGGCGACGAAGCCGTAGCCGATCAGCATCCAGGTCAGCTGCTTGCCGTCGAAGGTGAACAACGGTCCCCAGACCGGGCTGGCGGCGATGTCGCCGCCGTAGACGATCGAGGCCATCAGCAGGACGAAGCCGATCACCGACATCTCGGCGATCCGGCCCGGCCGCAGGTAGCGGCAGTAGACGCCCATGAACAGGGCGATCGGGATGGTCGCGGCGACCGTGAACGTGCCCCAGGGCGAGCCGGCCAGGGCCTTGACGACGATCAGCGAGAGCACCGCGAGGATGATGACCATGATCATGAAGGTGCCGAACAGGGCGATGACGCCCGGCACCGGTCCCAGCTCCGATTTCACCAGATCGCCGAGCGATCGACCGTCGCGCCGGGTGGAGATGAACAGCACCAGGAAATCCTGGACGGCGCCGGCAAAGACGACGCCGGCGAGGATCCACAGCACGCCCGGCAGGTAGCCCATCTGCGCGGCGAGCACCGGGCCGACCAGCGGACCGGCGCCGGCTATGGCTGCGAAATGGTGGCCGAACAGCACGTACTTGTTGGTCGGTACGTAATCGAGGCCGTCGTTGTGGCGCACCGCCGGGGTCATGCGCGTCGGGTCCAGTTCCATGACTCGTTCGGCGATGAAGAGGCTGTAGTAGCGGTAGGCAATGAGGTAGGTGCAGACCGCGGCGATGACCAGCCACAGCGCATTGATGCTCTCACCGCGATTCAGCGCCACGAGCGCGAGTGCCCCGGCGCCGAGGATGGCTACCAAGGCCCAGAGCAGATGGCGTCCGATGTTTTGCATGTTGTCTCCCGGCAGGACGAGGGTCGAAGCGTGAGTCTACTCCTGCGCATTCCAGGCCAGTCCCCGGACGCTATGATTTTTGCTCGGATGTGACCGATGCCGGTCGTCGTCCGGCGGCTCTTCGGGTCGGCGTGCGCGCGGCGCGCCTAGAGCAGGAACAGCGTCGCCAGGCCGAGGAAGATGAAGAAGCCGCCGGAGTCGGTGAGCGCGGTGATCAGCACCGATCCGCCCATCGCCGGGTCGGCGCCGAAGCGCTGGCGCAGCAGCGGGATGCCGACACCGGCCGTGGCGGCGAGCAGCAGGTTCAGGGTCATCGCCGCGGTCATCACCAGGCCGAGCTGGGCACTGTCGTAGATCCACCAGGCGGCAAGGCCGAGCAGTCCGCCCCAGATCACCCCGTTGATCGAGGCGACGCCGAGTTCCTTGCGCAGCAGCCGGCGCATCGCGTCGGGCTGGACCTGGCCCATGGCGATCGCGCGCACGATCATGGTGATCGTCTGGTTGCCCGAGTTGCCGCCGATGCCGGCGACGATCGGCATCAGCGCGGCGAGCGCGACCAGCTTTTCGATCGAACCCTCGAAGGCGCCGATCACGCGCGAGGCGAAGAAGGCGGTGACGAGGTTCACCGCCAGCCACGCCCAGCGGTTCTTCACCGAGTCCCACACCGGCGCGAAGATGTCTTCCTCTTCCTTCAGACCGGCTTGCGCCAGCTGCTCGGCTTCGCTTTCCTCGCGGATGAAGTCGACGACCGTATTGACGGTGACGCGGCCGATCAGCTTGTGCCCGGCGTCGACCACCGGCGCCGAGACGAGGTCGTAGCGCTCGAAGGCCTTCGCCGCGTCCTCGGCGGCGTCGTCGGGCTGCAGGTCGATGAAGTCGGTGACCATCAGCGTGCCGACCTCGGTGTCCGGGTCGGAGACGAGCAGCTTGTTCAGCGGCAGCACGCCCTTCAGGTGGTCCTCGCGGTCGACGACGAAGAGCTGGTCGGTGTGGTCGGGGAGGTCGTCGAACAGGCGCAGGTAGCGCAGCACGACTTCGAGCGTGACGTCCTCGCGCACGGTGACCATGTCGAAGTCCATGATCGAGCCGACCGATTCCTCGGGGTAGGACATCGCCGCGCGCAACTGCTCGCGCTCCTCGACCGACAGCGCCTGGTAGACACCCTCGATCACCTCGTGCGGCAGGTCGGGCGCGAGGTCGGCGAGTTCGTCGGCATCGAGGCTTTCGGCGGCGGCGACGAGCTCGTGCGAATCCATGTTCGCGATCAGGCTCTCGCGCACCGCGTCCGAGACTTCGAGCAGGATGTCGCCGTCGCGCTCGGCCTTGACCAGATCCCAGACGATCAGGCGCTCGTCGAGCGGCAGCGCCTCCAGCACGTAGGCGACGTCGGCCGGGTGCATGTGCTCGAGGCGCGTGCGCAGCTCGGCGAGGTGCTGCTTATGCACCAGCCCCTCGACCAGCGCGTGGCGCGGCATCTCCTGCCGGTGCACCAGCTCCTCGACCAGCTTCTGCCGGGCGAGCAGGGTCTGCACCTCGGCCAGATGCTGCTGGAGTTCGTCGCCGTCGGCGTGGTGCAGTTCTTCGCTCATGTTGCGCTGCGCAATCGAATGCGCGATTCTAACATCGCCGAACAGGCGGGCCGGCGTTCGCCGTCAGAAAGTCCGGCTGCGTGCTTGCCGCCTAGGGCAATGCCGCTGCCGGCATGCGCGAGAGGATGATGGCCGTCTTCCTGGCCAGTCCCGGCGTGCCGCGGTGGCGGTCGTAGTAGCGCGGGTTGGGTACCATGCCGGCGAGCCTCGCGGCCTGCTCGGCCGACAGCTGCGCGGCACCGATGCCGTAGTAGTGACGCGCCGCCGCCTCGGCGCCGAAGACGCCGTCGCCCCATTCGATCACGTTGAGGTAGACCTCGAAGATGCGCTGCTTGCTCCAGACGTTTTCGAGCATCAGCGTGATCACCGCCTCCTCGGCCTTGCGCCAGGGCGTCTTGGTCGGCGACAGGAACAGGTTCTTGGCCAGTTGCTGCGAGATGGTCGAGCCGCCGGCGACGACGCGGCCCTTCTTCTGGTTCTTCTCGATCGCCTTCTGCATCCCGTCCCAGTCGAAGCCTTCGTGATCCACGAACTTCGCGTCCTCGGCGGCGATCAGCGCGCGCTTGAGGTTCGGCGAGATGTGCGCGTAGTCGACCCACTGGTATTTCAGCTTCGCCTGCGGATTCTTCTCGCGCAGTTCGGCGAGGCGGAGCTCCATGAACGCGGTCGAGCCCGGATTGAACTCCTTCCACCACAGCACCTGGGCGAACAGCCACAGTTGATAGAGGACGAAGAGGGCGAGCGCGCCGATGAGCAGGCGCTTGCCCCAGTGAGTGATCTGGCGCACCGGCACGATCCTCAGTGCGACCCGCGCAGGCCGGCGAGCACCGACGCGCTGTCCGGGCGAACGCCGCGCCAGACGAAGAACGCTTCCGCCGCCTGCTCGACCAGCATGCCGAGCCCGTCGGCGGTGCGCGCAGCTCCCGCCGCCCGCGCGGCGGCGAGAAAGGGCGTTTCGCCGCTGGCCGAGTACATCATGTCGTAGGCGAGGCTGCCGGACGCAAAGATACCGTCGGGCAGCGGCGGGACGTCGCCCCTGAGGCTGGCCGAGGTGGCGTTGATGACGAGGTCGAAGGCGTGCCCGGCAAGATCGGCGAAGCCGCCGCCGGCGAGCGAACAGCCGGCCGGCGCCCGTCCGGCAAACTCACGGGCCAGCGCGAGCGCCTTGTCGGCCGTTCGGTTGGCGACGAACAGTCCGGCCGGCGCGGCGGCGAGCAGCGGGCCGAGCGCGCCGCGCGCGGCGCCGCCGGCGCCGAGCAGCAGCACCCGGCGACCGGCAACGGCGACGCCGAGGTTGTGTTCGATGTCGCGCAGCAAGCCCGCGCCGTCGGTGTTGTCGCCGACGAGTTGCGGCGACATGCCTTCACCCTGTCCCGCAGCGTCCGCCGCGACGACGATCAGCGTGTTGACCGCACCGGCGAGCGCCGCGCGCTCGCTCAGGCGGTCGGCGAGGTGAAAGGCTTCCTCCTTGAACGGAACGGTGACGTTGGCGCCGCGCCCGCCGGCAGCGACGAAGTCACGCAGCGCTGCAGCGAAGCCGTCCCGCGGCGCGAGGATTGCCGTGTAGGCGATGTCCTCGCCGGTCTGCCGCGCGAAGGCGGCGTGGATTGCCGGCGAGCGGCTGTGGGCGATCGGGTTGCCGAATACGGCGTAGCTGTCGGTCATCGATTGAAGGCTCCTGTCTGCAGGCTGTCGCCATTGACGAAACTCCAGACGCGGGTGAGTTCGAGCACGTCGGTGTCGCGCCGGATGGCGGGCGGGAAGGGGGCGTAGGGCGCCGCCATCTGCACGATGCGGCGTGCGGCATCGTCGAGCAGGCGATGGCCCGAGCTACGGTTGATCTCGATCTTCTCGACGCTGCCGTCGCTGCGGATCGAGACGGTGAGCACCAGCGTCCCCGACAGCTTGCCGCGCGCGGCGTCGGGGTAGTTGAGCGTGCCGACACGCTCGACCTTGAGCCGCCAGTCCTCGATGTACTGCGCGAAGCGGTATTCCTCCACGCGGGTGCCGATGCCGCGCCGGCGCTCGCTGCCCTGGCCGGCGTCGCTGACGAGCCCGCCGCGCGCCGCTGCCAGCGCATTCTGCGCGAGATCGCTGCCGCGCGGGGTGGGGAGGGACAGTGGCGCGTCCTCACGCTCGCTGCGGCCGACAGGGGCGGGCTTCGCTGCGGGCTTGGCTATTACCGCTGCTGGTTTGGCGTCGACCTTCGGCTGGCGGGGCGGCGACGGCTGCGCTAGCGAGGGTGCGCTCGGCTCGCCGCGGCTCGCCGGCGCCGTGGCCGGCGGCGTGCGCTCGACGAGAACGACCTCCAGTGCCTTTTCCCCGGCCACGCGCGGCAGCTCCGGAATCCTGAACTGCAGCGAGAGCAGGGCCAGGTGCAGCAGCAGCGAAACGCCGACGGCGATGGCGAGCAGCGCGTGCTCGCCGGAAGCGGCCGTATGGCGCAGCGCGGGCGCCGCCATCTCAGTCGATGGCCACCAGCGGTGCGCTGCCCGCTGCACTCGTCGTCGTGCCGTCGAGGCTGGCGTCGCTGGCGGCGGGGGCTGCCGCCTCGACCGCGACTTCGTCCTCGACCACTTCCTCGCCGACCGGGTTTTCTTCGGCCATGGCGACGATCGCTTCGGCTTCCTCGGCGTCGGCGACGAGCTCCTCTTCCTCTTCCGGCGCCACCCCCTCGCTGGCGAGCGTCTCCTGCCAGCGGCAGCCGAGCTCGAGCGTGAGCAGATCGATGCGCTCGATCGACAGGCGGATGCGCGCGCCGGGCGGCAGTTCGGGCGCCGACGGTACGCGCTGCATGATCGGCAAGCCGTCGAGGCGGGCGACGCCGTCGCGGCGCATGGTCGCGTCGATCAGCTTGCAGTCTTCCTGCTGCAGCCAGCGCAGGCTCCAGTAACGCTCCATGCCGCGCTGGAACTCGGCGTAGGCGGCGTAGGCGAGGTCGAAGTCGCGCACCACCGCGAACAGCTCCTGGTTGCGTCCGCCCTTGGCGAGGAAGGGCGGCGTCTCTTCCCTGATGCAGGCGATCAGCTGGCGCTGGTTCACGAGGTCGACGTAACGGCGCAGCGGCGAGGACATCCACGCGTACTGAGGCACTCCGAGCCCGTCGTGCGGTGCCGGCTGCGTCGTCATCCGCACCTTGCCCTGCGACTGCGCGCGGTAGATCCCCGGGATCCGGCGTTCGGCGAGCAGTCCGCCCCAGACGCTGTTGGCGACGATCATCAGTTCGGCAACGAGCTTGTCGAGCGGACTGCCGCGCGGGCGCTGGCTGATGTCGACGCGGCAGGACTCGGCGTCCTCGAGGTCACCTTCGATGCTGAAGTTGTAGTCGACGAAGCTTGCGGAATTCGACGACTTGCCGCGCCGCTGTTCGCAGGCGCAGGCGAGTTGCCAGAGCGTTTTCAACTCGTCGCGGAAGGCGAAGTCGGAGAGGCCGGACGCCAGCGTCTCCTCGTTGAACAGCGGCTCGATCTCGTGGTGGCGCAGGTTGGCGGCGATGTGCACGCGCTCGACGCAGGACTCGTGGCCGAGGATCGCGAATTCCTCGCTCACCGTGAGGTAGAGCGAGACCGCCGGGCAGACGCGTCCGGCGGCGAGGGTGAAGCCCTCGACGATCGCGTCCGGCAGCATGGTGATCTTGTCGCCGGGCATGTAGACGGTCGACAGGCGCTCGCGCGCCACCGCGTCGAGCGGCGACTGGGGCTTGATCGACAGCCCCGGCGCCGCGATGTGGATGCCGACCCGCCAGCCGAGCCCGGGCAGGCGCGTGAGCGAGAAGGCATCGTCGATCTCGGTGGTCGCCGCGTCGTCGATCGAGAACGCCGGCGCTTCGGCCAGCGGCAGGTCCTCGGGCGCTGTGACCGGCGGCAGTTCGGGGAAGCCGGTGCCGCGCGGGAACTGCTCGATCAGGAAGCGACGCAGATGGTAGGCGTGCGGCGAACTGATCGCACCGCAGTCCGCCAGCAGTGCCAGTGCCGACAGGCCGGTCTCGGCGCAGGCGGCTTCGAGCGCCTTGGTCTCGGGGCGGTTGCGGTCGGGCTTGTAGAGCAGCTGATCGATGATCGGCGTGAATTCGGGCGGCAGCGTCGACGCGACGAGCGCATCGCGCATGCGCTCGATCGCCAGCGCCTGCTGCCGTTTCTTCTCGAGACCGGCGAGTGCCGCCTGCAGGATGTCGGGCGGGGCCTTGCGGAAGCGGCCGCGGCCCTTGCGGTGGAAATAAACCGGCGATGCGTGCAGCGCGAGCAGGAGCGCGGTCGCCTCGACCGCCGACGCGGCGTGGCCGTAATAGTCGGCGGCGAAGTCGGCGAAGGCGAACTCGCCGTCGCCGGCGCATTCCCAGAGGAAATCGGCCTCGATCTCGGCCGCCAGCGGCGTCGCCTGTTCGAGCAGTTCGCCGGGAGACGGCGAGGCGAAACGGAGGAGCACGTTCGCCGCCTTGACCTTGCTGCGTTTGCCGGATGCGGCTTCGACCTGCAACGAGGTGTCGTTGTCGGCCAGGATCGCGCCAGTCTTGAAGGCGCCGTCTTCTTCGAATAGAACGTGCATCGAACGATTATAACCCGGCGCCCATGGCGCCGATTTCGCACCGTGCTCGCCGCCGCAGCAATTTCAGAGGATCAGGATGGCGCGGAAGTCATTGACGTTGGTCAGCGTCGGCCCGGTGACGAGGCTGTCGCCGATCGCCGAGAAGAAGCCGTGCGCGTCGTTGTCGTCGAGCCGTTCGCGCGGCGAGAGGCCTTGGCGGCGTGCGCGTTCGAGCGTGTCCGGGGTGACGAAGGCACCGGCGATCTCGGCGCTGCCGTCGACGCCGTCGGTGTCGCCGGCGAGCGCATGCACGCCGGCAGCACCGTCGAGGCTGAGCGCCAGCGAGAGCAGGAATTCGACGTTGCGCCCGCCGCGTCCGCCGCCGTCTACCGTGACCGTCGTCTCGCCGCCCGAGAGCAGCACGCAGGGTGGTCGCGCCGGCTGCGCGTGACGGCGCACCTGCAGCGCGATGCCGGCCATGACCTTGCCGACCTCGCGTGCTTCGCCCTCGATGCTGTCGCCGAGGATGAGGGCTTCGACGCCGGCTGACGCGGCGACCTGCGCCGCTGCGGCGAGCGCCATCTGCGGCGTCGCGATCAGGCGGGTGCTGACGCGTTCGAGGCGCGGGTCGCCGGGCTTGATCGTCTCGCGGTCGCCGTTTGCCAGCAGCCGGTGGATGGCCTTGGGCAGGATGATCCCGTAGCGGCGCAGGACCTTCAGCGCGTCGCCGCAGGTACTCGGGTCGGCGACCGTCGGTCCGGAGGCGATATTCACCGGGTCGTCGCCGGG
The DNA here is from genome assembly GCF_016653115.1 of Rhodocyclus purpureus. GTDB lineage: Bacteria > Pseudomonadota > Gammaproteobacteria > Burkholderiales > Rhodocyclaceae > Rhodocyclus > Rhodocyclus purpureus. The sequence continues at coordinate 59,176 of NZ_NHRX01000058.1, read as the reverse complement.
GACGTCCGACATGATCAGGTTGAGCACGCGCGCCGGGTGACAGGCGGCGCCGAGGTGTCCGCCCTTGATCGCCGACAGGTGGCGGCGCACGCAGTTGATCTCGGTGATCGGTGCGCCCGATTTGAGCAGCGCGCGGCTGATCGTCTGCTTGTCCTCCAGGCTCACTCCCGGCGCCGGCAGCGGCAGCAGCGACGAGCCGCCGCCGGAGATCAGGCAGATGACCAGGTCGTTTGCTGAAAGGCCGCGCACCAGTTCGAGCATGCGCGTCGCCGCCGCTTCGCCGGCCCGGTCGGGAACCGGGTGGCCGGCCTCGACGATCTCGATCCGCTTGCACGGGACGCCGTGCCCGTAGCGGGTGACGACGAGCCCCGAGAGCGGGGCTTCGTCGGGCCAGTGCTGTTCGAGCGCACGCGCCATCGCCGCCGACGCCTTGCCGGCACCGATGACCAGGGTGCGCCCGGCAGGCGGCGGTGGCAGGTGCTGCGGCAGGCAGTGGCGCGGTTGCGCCGCATTGACGGCGGCGGCGAACATCCGGTTCAGCAGTTCGCGGGGATCGTGAGGGAAGTTTTGCGGCATGGGTGGAGTGGCAGTTTGAATGTGCGCCAACACGAGGGACGCGGCCTTGCAGTAGAGCTAGCGTGAATCGATCGGCGCCTTTTGGCAAGTCCCGTTACGGTAAGTTCAGCGACGCTGAGGAAGCGCGCTGCACGGCGCGGCGCCGGCGTCTACGCTGAGCTTAACGTGAAACTGCGGACGAATTGAGCAAAGGCGCTACCCTGGAGCAGTAGCCCGTCATCGCGAGCCCGCAGGGCGCGGCGATCCAGTGTCCAGGACTGGTATCGCGTCGCCCGTGGCAGTGGGGATAGCCGTTGAGATGGAAAACGAACTGGATTGCCACGGCGCTGCGCGCCTCGCAATGACTAAACTGAAGCGAATGGGCGCGTTTCATGCTTCGGGCTGGCGCAACGCGTCATGACTGTTGGTAGGGGGCGCCCGATCGACTGCATTCGCCTCTGCTCTACCATCACTTCACCACCTCTTGTCTTCCATGTCCGCTCCCTCACTCAACTGGCGCCACTGCTGGCCGCACGCCGTGCCGATCGAGACCCACATCTCGCTGGTGTTGCTCGACGGCGACTTCGCCTGGAAGATCAAGAAGCCGGTGCAACTGCCCTTCCTCGACTTCTCGACGCTGGCGCTGCGCCGGCACTACTGTGAGGAAGAGTTGCGCATCAACCGCCGCAGCGCGCCGGACGTCTACCTCGACGTGCTGCCGCTGACCGGCAGCGCGCAGGCACCCGTTCTCGCCGGTAGCGGCGAGCCGATCGAGTGGGTGCTGCGCATGCGCTGTTTTCCGCCGCACTCGCTGTTCTCGGACCTGGCGGCCGAGGGCAGGCTGCAGGCGTGGCACATCGACGCGCTGGCCGAGCAGATCGCCCTGCTGCACCTCGGCCAGGCGCCGCTCGCCGTCGCACCGGCGAAGGACGTGACCGCGTGGACGCTGGAGAGCGTCGATGAAATCGCCGCGCTGCACCCCGATGCGACCTCGCCCGCGCGTCTGGCAGCAATGCGCTCCGCCGTGCAGCGCCTGATCGGCGGGCAGGGCGACTGGCGGGCGCGGCGGCTGGCCGGAGGCTGGCTGCGCGAAGGCCACGGCGACCTGCATCTGGGCAACCTGGTCGTCTGGCACCAGCGCGTGCTCGCCTTCGACGCGATCGAGTTCGACCCGGCGCTGCGCTGCATCGACGTGATCAGCGACGCCGCCTTCGCCTACATGGATCTCCTCGCCGTCGGCCTGCCGGCCTTCGCGCTGCGCTTCATCAACGCCTACGTCGAGCGCAGTGGCGATTACGCCGGGCTGGCCGGCCTGCGCGCCTTCTCGCTCTACCGCGCGCTGGTGCGCGCCAAGGTCGCTCTGCTCTGCGGCGACGTCGGGCGTTTTGCCCGCTACTGGTCGGTCGCCGAATCGTTCGCCGCAGCGCCGCCGCCGCCGCGGCTGTTCCTGACCATGGGACTGAGCGGTTCGGGCAAGTCGATGGCGGCGCAGATGCTGGTCGAAGCGCTCGCCGAGGCCGGCATCATGGCCGTTCGCCTGCGCTCCGACGTCGAGCGCAAGCGCCTCCTCGGACTGCCGCCGACAGCCCGGCCGGACCCGGCCCTCGCCTACAGCGCGGAGGCGACGCGCCGCACCTACCGGCGCCTGGCCGGACTCGCCGATGCGCTGCTCGGCGACGGCTTCTCGGTCGTCGTCGATGCGGCCTTCCTGCGCCAGGGCGAGCGCGAGAGCTTCCGCCGCATCGCCGAGAATCGGCGCGTTCCGTTCAGGCTGCTTGAGGTGGTCGCCGGCATGCCGCTGATGGAAGAGCGCCTCGTCGCGCGCAATCTCGCCGCGGACGACGCTTCCGACGCCGACGTCGAGGTCCTGCACCGGCAGTCCGCCGAGCCGGTCCCGCGCGCGTGGGCGGCAGTGCATCGCGTCATCGACAACGAAGGCAGCCGCGCCGAACTGTCGGATCGGCTCGAGTCGCTCCTGCGCGAACCGGTCTGAGCGCCGCCGGCTAGCCCTCGCTCCAGGCGATCACGCCGTAATGCCAGGTGACGAGGACGACGATGCCGAAGGCGATCCGGTACCAGGCGAAGATCGTGAAGTCGTGCGTGCTGATGTAGCGCAGGAGCCCGCGCACGGCGATGAAGGCCGAGACGAAGGCGGCGACGAAACCCGCTGCCCACATGCCGACGTCGTCAAAGGAGAGCAGCGCGCGCTCCTTGTACAACTGATAGACGGTGGCGCCGAGCAGCGTCGGGATGGCGAGGAAGAATGAAAACTCGGTCGCCGCGCGTCGCGACAGGCCGAACAAGAGGCCGCCGATGATTGTCGCACCCGAGCGCGAGACGCCGGGGATCAGCGCGCAGGCCTGCGCCAGGCCGAGCTTGATCGCGTCGAGGAAGGAGAGGTCCTCGACCTCGCGTACGCGCACCTGATGCTCGCGGCGTTCGGCCCAGAGGATGATCAGGGCGCCGACGATGAAGGTGGTGGCCACCGTCGGCGCGTTGAACAGGTTGGCCTTGATCGCCTTGCCGAAGAGCAGCCCGAGGATCGCCAGCGGGAGGAAGGCGATGCCGACGTTGAGCACGAAGCGTTGCGCCCAGCGCTCGCTGGGCAGGCCGAGCGCAACGCGCATGATGCGCGCGCGGTACTCCCAGCAGACGGCGAGGATCGCGCCGGACTGGATGACGATCTCGAACAGCTTGCCGCGATCGTCGTTGAAATTAAGCAGGTCGCCGGCGAGGATCAGGTGGCCGGTCGAGGACACCGGCAGGAATTCGGTCAGACCTTCGACGACGCCGAGGATGACGGCCTTGAGAAGTAACAGCGGGTCCATGCGGCGGTGCTCGGCAAAAAGGACGTGATTATAACGGGGACGGCCGGCCGGCGGCCGTCAGCCCCGTATGTCATTCCTGTTTACTCGCGACGGAACACTCCCGCAGTCCCCGCCGGCGCGCCGCGCCAGAACTGCGGCGGTGCGTCGATCGATGCGCCGAGGGCCGCTGCCGCGTGCCACGGCCAGCGCGGGTTCCACAGGATGCCGCGCGCCAGACCGACCAGGTCGGCGTCACCGTCGGCGACGATCGCTTCGGCCTGCTGCGCTTCGGTGATCAGCCCGACCGCGATCGTCGTCATCCCGGTTTCTGCCTTCACCTGCCGCGCGAACGGCAGCTGGTAGCCGGGCACCGGCGTGATCGCCTGCGCTGCCGACAGGCCGCCCGTGGACACGTGCAGGAAGTCGCAGCTGCGCGCCTTGAGTTCGTGCGCCAGCACCAGCGTCTGCGCCGGATCCCAGCCGCCATCGACCCAGTCGGTCGCCGAAACGCGCATGCCGAGCGGTTTGTGCGCCGGCCAGGCGGCGCGCATCGCCGCGAAGACTTCGAGCGGGAAGCGCATGCGGTTTTCGAGCGAACCTCCGTACTCGTCGCTGCGTTGGTTGGTCAGCGGCGACAGGAACTGGTGCAGCAGGTAGCCGTGCGCGGCATGGATCTCGATCGCGTCGATGCCGAGGCGATCGGCACGCTGCGTCGCGGCGGCGAAGGACTCACGGATGCGCGCGAGCCCGGCCGCGTCGAGTTCGTGCGGCAGCGCGTCGGTTTCGGCAAAGGCGAGCGGCGATGGCGCCACCGTCTGCCAGCCGCCGTCCGCGGCGGATACCTGCTGGCCGCCCTGCCAGGGGGCTGCGCACGAGGCCTTGCGCCCGGCGTGGGCGAGCTGGATCGCGATCGGCATCCGCGAATGCCGGCGCACTGCGGCCAGCACCGGCGCCCAGGCGTCGGCGCAGGCCTCGTCCCACAGCCCGGGGCAGAGCGGCGTGATCCGCCCCTCGGGCGCGACGGCGGTGGCCTCGATGATCAGCATGCCGGCGCCGCTGTGCGACAGGTTGCCGAGGTGCATCACGTGCCAGTCGCCGACCTTGCCGTCGGTCGATGCGTACATGCACATCGGCGCGATGACGACGCGGTTGGGCAGGGTCAGTTCGCGCAGCTTGAAGGGGGTGAACAACTGGCTGGCCATGGGGGGAATCTCCTTGCTGGGGTTACGGTAAAACTGCGAAGGGATGAAGCCTTTGCCCCGGAGCCGCAGCCTGTCATCGCGAGCCCGCAGGGCCGGGTGATCCAGTGCGTGCTGATCTTGGCGCACCCGCGGAAGCTGGTCAGGGCGAGGAGACAGAAGAACGAACTGGATTGCCACGGCGCTGCGCGCCTCGCAATGACGGCAGCGGATGGAGGCGTTGCATGCGCCGGGGTGGTGCAACTCGCCATGAGCGTCAGGGAAGGTCGTGTACTCAGGTTTCAGGCCTCGGGCGCGGTGAGTCGTTCGAGCCGGGCCAGCCAGGCGAGCGCGGATTCGCGATCGTCGCCGCACATCTCGGCCGAGGGCTGCAGCCCGCCGCAGCACGCCGGACGCTGCGGATTCTGCCACAGCCCGCAGCGCAGGTCGGCGGTCAGGTTGGCGCAGGGCACTCCCGCCGGCTTGCCCTGCGGGTGGCCGGGCATCGGCGTGGCGATCGAAGGCGCGATGCAGCAGGCGGCGCAGGCGGGGCGGCAGTCCATGGGCGGTGGGGCATGTGTAGAAGCGGAGGCGCCATTTTCGCTCATCCGCGCATCGAGGGACCGCTTTCGCTCCTTCGCCTGTTGCGTGCCCGGCGCCGGTACCGGCGCGTTCCTCGCCTGAAAGCCCCGTTTCGCAGACAATGGACACCTAGGCAAACTGCGCGAGGCACCTTGAACTTCCAGCGTTTTTCAGCGGCGACCGTCGTCATCGTCTCGGGGGTCGTCGCCGCGATGCACATCGGCAAGATTCCGCCGGCGATCCCGCTGCTGCGCGACGCGCTCGGCGTCTCGCTGGTCGAAGCGGGCTTCCTGCTCTCGCTGGTGCAGGTGGCGGGGATGCTCTCCGGCGTATTCGTCGGGCTGATGGCCGACGGCATCGGCATGCGGCGCAGCGTCATCGCGGGGCAGTCCATCCTGGGAATGGCGAGTCTGGCGGCGCTGTGGGCGCAGGATCCTGCCGACCTCTTGCTGTTGCGCGCGCTGGAAGGCTGCGGTTTCCTGCTGGCGGTGTTGCCGGTTCCGGGGCTGATCCGTCAGCTGGTGCCGCCCGAAAAACTCGCGCTCCACCTCGGGTTGTGGGGCGCCTACATGCCGGCGGGGGCCTCGCTGGCCTTGCTCTTCGGCCCGCTGCTGATGGCCGGTTTCGGCTGGAGCGCGCTGTGGGCGGCACTTGCCGTCCTGTCGTGCCTCGCCGCCGGCGCAGTGTTCTTCAGCGTTCCTTCCGACCGGCAGCGGCGCGCGGCTGCTGCGCCGGTCGTGGCGGGCAGCGAAGCCTGGCGGGAAAGGCTGCGCACGACGCTCACCGCTTCCGGTCCGTGGCGAATCGCGCTCGCCTTCGCCATGTATTCCTGCCAGTGGCTGGCGGTGATCGGCTTCCTGCCGTCGATCTACGCGCAGGCGGGCGTGAACGGTCAGGTCGCCGGCGCACTGACCGCGCTCGCGTGTTTCGCCAACGTCGTCGGCAACGTCGCCGCCGGCCGCCTGCTGCACGACGGTTTCGCGGCGCGGGCGCTGCTTTACGTCGGCTTCGTCGGCATGGCCTGCGCCGCCTTCCTCGCCTTCAATCCGCTCACCGCCGGGCTGCCGGTGCTGCGCTACCTCGCCGTCGTCTTTTTCTCGGCGGTCGGCGGACTGATCCCCGGAACGCTGTTCTCGCTGGCGGTGCATGTGGCGCCGAACGAGCGCACGGTGTCGACGACGGTCGGCTGGATGCAGCAGTGCTCTTCGCTCGGCCAGTTCACCGGCCCGCCGCTGGTCGCCTGGATCGCCGCATTGGCCGGCGGCTGGCAATGGACCTGGGTGTTCTGTGCTGTCGCCGCGCTTGCCGGGCTGCTGCTCGCCCGGGGCCTCGATCAGCGGCGCTGAGACTTGCAGAATGAACCTTAAAACCTCTTTTCATCCACGAAAAACACGAAAGCCACGAAACAAAACATAGGTTTGCGGTCGTTCAGTGTCTAAGCCATCGGGTTGTTTCCACCGAGCTTCGCACTCCATGAACGATTTCGTGCTTTTCGTGCATTTCGTGGCCAACTGCTTGTTTCAGGATGAAAAAGGGCCGGGTGCGTTCCCGGCCCTTGGTCAGCAGCAGGCTACGACGGCCTCACACCTTGTGGTAGACCTCGGCGCCGGTCTTCACGAACTCGACCGACTTCGTCTCCATGCCTTTTTCGAGCGCTTCCTGCTCGCTCAGCCCCTGCGCCGCGGCGAAGTCGCGCACGTCCTGGGTGATCTTCATCGAGCAGAAGTGCGGGCCGCACATCGAGCAGAAGTGGGCGACCTTGGCCGATTCCTTGGGCAGGGTCTCGTCGTGGAAGCTCTTCGCCTTGTCCGGGTCGAGGCCGAGGTTGAACTGGTCGTCCCAGCGGAACTCGAAGCGCGCCTTGGACAGGGCGTTGTCGCGGATCTGCGCGCCGGGGTGGCCCTTGGCGAGGTCGGCGGCGTGCGCGGCGAGCTTGTAGGTGATGATGCCTTCCTTGACGTCGTCCTTGTCGGGCAGGCCCAGGTGTTCCTTCGGCGTCACGTAGCAGAGCATCGCAGTGCCGTACCAGCCGATCTGAGCGGCGCCGATCGCGCTGGTGATGTGGTCGTAGCCGGGGGCGATGTCGGTGGTCAGCGGGCCCAGCGTGTAGAACGGCGCTTCCTTGCACCATTCGAGCTGCAGGTCCATGTTTTCCTTGATCAACTGCATCGGCACGTGGCCGGGACCTTCGATCATCACCTGCACGTCGTGCTTCCAGGCGATCTCGGTCAGTTCGCCGAGCGTCTTCAGCTCGCCCAGCTGCGCCTCGTCGTTGGCGTCGTAGATCGATCCGGGACGCAGGCCGTCGCCGAGGCTGAAGGCGACGTCGTAGGCCTTCATGATCTCGCAGATTTCCTCGAAGTGCGTATAGAGGAAGCTTTCCTTGTGGTGCGCGAGACACCACTTGGCCATGATCGAGCCGCCGCGCGAGACGATGCCGGTGAGCCGGTTGGCGGTCAGCGGCACGTAGCGCAGCAGCACGCCGGCGTGGATGGTGAAGTAGTCGACACCCTGTTCGGCCTGTTCGATCAGCGTGTCGCGGAAGATCTCCCAGGTCAGGTCCTCGGCGCGGCCGGCGACCTTCTCCAGCGCCTGGTAGATCGGCACCGTGCCGATCGGCACCGGGCTGTTGCGAACGATCCATTCGCGCGTCTCGTGGATGTTCTTGCCGGTCGACAGGTCCATCACCGTGTCGCCGCCCCAGCGGATCGACCAGGTCATCTTCTCGACTTCTTCCTGGATCGACGAGCCGAGCGCCGAGTTGCCGATGTTGGCGTTGATCTTGGTCAGGAAGTTTCTGCCGATGATCATCGGCTCGGCTTCCGGGTGGTTGATGTTGGCCGGGATGATGGCGCGACCGCGCGCGATTTCGTCGCGCACGAACTCGGGGGTGATCTCGTCGGGAATGATCGCACCGAAGCGCTGGCCCGGATGCTGGCGGCCGATCAGGTCGGCGAGCTTCTGGCCCTGCGGACCCGAGGCGCGCAGCCCTTCGAGGTAGGCGCGGCGGTTGTTGTTCTCGCGGATGGCGACGTATTCCATCTCCGGGGTGATGATCCCGCGGCGCGCGTAGTGCATCTGGGTGACGTTGGCGCCGGACTTCGCGCGCAGCGGCTTGCGGTGCAGGCCGGGGAAGCGCAGCGCGTCGAGTTCGGGGTCGGCGGCGCGTTGGCGGCCGAATTCGGAACTCGGTCCGGGCAGTTCCTCGGTGTCGCCGCGCTCGGCGATCCAGCCGGCACGCAGCGCCGGCAGGCCGGCGCGGATGTCGATCTGTGCCTGCGGGTCGCCGTAGGGGCCGGAACAGTCGTACACGTAGATCGGCGGGTTCTTTTCGCCGCCGAACGCGGTCGGGGTGTCGGCCTGGCTGATCTCTCGCATCGGCACTTGCAGGTCGGGGCGGCTGCCGGCGACGTAGATGCGGCGCGAATTGGGCAGCGGCGCGACGGCTGCCGCGTCGACGTGGGCTTCGGCAGCGATGAATTCTTGCTTGGCGTTCATGGTGTTTCCTGACGAGGGCGCACGGCGCCCGTGCGGGCGGAGGTGCGGACTGTGGAGCGAACTGTGGTGGCGACTGGGCGCTGCTTGCGGATGGCCTCGCCGGGGTGCCTGGCGATGGCGGCTGCAGGTGGCCGGCTCGAGCGGTCGTGGCGGGCCGGCGGAGTCGGCAAGTTACTGTAATCGACCGGCAATGGCAAGAAGCGGGAACAGAAGCGGGCGCGGGCGCCGGAGCTGCCGCGCACCGTCGAGCCTGCGTCATCGGCTCCGGCCGGCGCCGGTGGCTCGGGTATAATTTTGACGGCTTGCGGCGGCCGGCGCCGCAGGCGGACACTCTTCAAGGAAAAGGACCGCATGGACTTCGAACAGGCGCGTTTCAAGATGATCGAGCAGCAGATCCGTCCGTGGGAAGTGCTCGACCCGACCGTTCTCGACCTGCTCTCGGTGGTTCGCCGCGAGGATTTCGTTCCGCCGGCGCTGAAGACGCTTGCCTTTGCCGACCTCGAACTGCCGATCGGCCAGGAACAGACGATGCTCGCGCCGAAGCTCGAAGCGCGCATCCTGCAGGAACTCGGCGTGCGCAAGACCGACGTCGTCCTCGAGGTCGGCACCGGTTCGGGCTACATGGCCGCGCTGCTCGCGTCGAAGGCCGAGTACGTCGTCAGCATCGAGATCGCCCCCGAACTGGCGCAATTCGCCGAGCAGAACCTCGCGCGCGCCGGCATCGCCAACGTCAGCGTCGAGGTCGGCGATGCGTCGCGTGGCTGGCCCGAGCAGGCGCCTTACGACGTGATCGTCGTCTCCGGCTCGCTGCCGCAGCTGCCCGACGAATTCAAGCGCGAACTCAAGGTCGGCGGCCGCCTCGTCGCCATCGTCGGTGATGCCCCGGCGATGAAGGTGCAGCTCGTCACGCGCACCGACGAGGACGCGTGGAATACCGTCAACCTGTTCGAGACCGTCGTCACCCCGCTCGCCAACGCCGAGCGGCAAAGCGCTTTCGTCTTCTAGTTGCCGTGAAACAGCAGCGTGGGCTGTCGTCGATTCGGTCCTTTCGGCCTGCCCAATATATGCTGATGCTGCGAGCGTTTTTCGTGGGAGCGGCGGCAGCCGCGAATTTGCGCTTCGCCTGAGCCCTTTCCCGCATACCTCAAGCCCGACGAGACCAAGCCATGACCAAGACGAATTCCCGCGTACTGTCAGACCTCGCCGGGAGCGGTAGCGCTTCCGGCAGCCGCCAGCGCCGACTGTTCGGCAGCGCCGCGCTTGCCGCATCGCTCCTCGCGGCAACGCCGGCTTTCGCCGCCGACCTGCTCCAGGTCTATCGCGATGCGCTCGCCTGGGACGCGCAGTACGCCGCGGCGCGCGCGACGGCCGCAGCGGGCCGCGAGAAGCTGCCGCAGGGGCTCGCCGGCCTGTTGCCGACCCTGAGCGCGTCGGCGAACACGACCTGGAACGACAACAGCTATCCGACCAGGGCGACGGCTCCCGACGCCCGGTTCAACAGCAACGGCTACTCGGTGAACCTGACGCAGCCGCTCTTCCGCTGGCAGAACTTCGTCCAGTACGGGCAGGCGCAGTACCAGGTGGCTCAGGCTGAAGCGAACCTCGCGCAGGCGCAGCAGGACCTGATCCTGCGCGTCGCCCAGGCCTACTTCGACGTGCTCTACGCCGAGGAGAACCTGAAGGCGGTGCGCGCCAACAAGGAAGCGATCGCGCAGCAACNGCAAGGACCCCGGCGAACTGAACCGCCTGCGTGCCGACGCGACGCTCAGCCCGCCGCAGCCGGCGGCGCTTGCCGACTGGGTCGCTGCCGCCGAGCAGGGCAGCCCGACGGTGCAGGCGCAGCAGGCTGCTGCCGAAGTCGCCGCGCGCGAGGTCGAGCGCAACCGCGCCGGCCACTACCCGACGCTCGACGCGGTCGCCGCGTACACGCAGAACAACGCCGGGCAGACGCAGTTCGGCGCCAACCGCTTCGAATCGACGGTGCGCCAGGCCGGACTGCAGCTCAACATCCCGATCTTTCAGGGCGGACTCGTCAATTCGAAGACGCGCGAAGCTGCCGCCAACCGCGACGCGGCGCTGGCCGCGCTCGACAACGCGCGCCGCAGCGCGGCGCTCTCGGCGCGCCAGTCCTACCTCGGCGTGGTCAACGGCATCGCCCAGGTCAGTGCGCTCGAAGCGGCGCTGGTTTCGTCGAAGAGCGCGCTCGAATCGAACAAGCTCGGCTACGAGGTCGGCGTGCGCATCAACATCGACGTGCTCAACGCCGAGCAGCAGGTGTACCTGACCCGCCGCGATCTTGCGCGCGCACGCTTCGACACCCTGCTCGCGCAACTGCGCCTGAAGGCCGCGGTCGGCACGCTCGCCGAGGAAGACCTGCAGCGGGTGAACGGCTTGTTCGAGCGTTGATTTCGCTTCATCGCGCCTTCCCCTGAGGCGCGATGAACCTTGATCTTCCGGCGCCGCTGTCGGGTGACGCTGCGCTGACCCGACGCCAATGGGAGTACAGACCACGGTTTTCGGGAGAAAGTAAGCGCGGCCAATCGATGCACAGCGGCGTCATTGCGAGGCGCGCAGCGCCGTGGCAATCGAGTCCGTTCTTCTGTCTCAGTGCCGTTTGACGGTTACGCTCTCAGCCCCTCTCCATGCACTCCTGGAATACTTCTATTCCGGGGACGCAGATCAGGCACAGGATGACGAACGTCCCCCTGAGGCTGATCCTGCCTCAGCAAATCCGCGGCAAGGGGTCGTCCTCGAGTTCGGGCAGGATGCGTTCGCCGCCGAGCGGGGTTTGCAGGACCACGCGCCCGGCGAGCGCCTCGACCACGCCGACGATGCGGGCGTCGCTGAAGCCGGCGGCGTGCAGGGCGGCGAGCGCCGGCTGCGCCGAATCCGGGTCGAGGACGGCGACGACCCGGCCTTCGCAGGCGAGGTAGAGCGGGTCGTAGCCGAGGATCTCGCAGACGCCGGCGACCGGCGCGCGCACCGGGATACTTTCCTCGAAGAGGCGCACGCCGGCGCCCGTGACGCTCGCGATGTCGTGGGCGACGGTGGCCAGCCCGCCGCGGGTCGGGTCGCGCATGAAGCGCAGTCCGGACTGTCCGACCAGGATGTCGGTGACCGGCAGCACGCAGGCGGCGTCGGACCTCAATTCTCCGGAGATCCCGAACTGTTCGCGCGCCAGCATCACCGCGGCGCCGTGGTCGCCGACGCTGCCGCTGACGAGCACTTGGTCACCGAGTTTGATGCGGTCGAGGCCTAGCGGCATCGGCGCGACGCGCGTGCCGATGCCGGTGGTCGCCAGGTAGATGCCGCCGCCCTGGCCGCGGCGGACGACCTTGGTGTCGCCGGCGAGGATGCCGACCCCCGCTTCGGCAGAGGCGCGCGCGATCGAGCGGATCACGCGTTCGAGCAGCGCGATTTCCAGCCCTTCCTCGACGAAGACGTTCAGGCTCAGCCAGCGCGGACGCGCACCGGAGACGGCGAGGTCGTTGACCGTCCCATGCACCGCCAGGCTGCCGATGTCGCCGCCGGGAAACTCCAGCGGCTCGACGGTGAAGCCGTCGGTGGTGATCATCCACTCGCCGCCGGCGGGATCGCTGGGGATCGCTGCGGCGTCGACGCGGGTGTCGATGCCCGTGCCGAGGATGCGCGCAAACAGCCCGTCGATCAGCTCGCGCATCAGGCGGCCGCCGTTGCCGTGCGCCAGAGAGATGCGCGCGCCGGGCGGGAACGGGGAGTCGGTGACGGCATCACTCATGGAGTCGGGCAGGGAGTCGGGTACGGAATCGGGCACGGAATCGGGCACGGAATCGGACATGGCGGATCGGCTTCGAAGGGTGAGAGGGCGACGGCCGCGCGAGGCGTCCGCTCCGGCACATTCTAAACGCCCGCTGCCGGCGCTGACGCGAGCAGCGCCTGCGCTTCGACGATCTGGCCGAAGGCGATCGCCGCGTCGTTGACCGGCAGCCGTTGCGGCAGGAAGACCGTGAAGCCGTCCTGCCGCAGCCAGCGCATTGCCAGTTCCGTCAGCCGGCGGTTCTGGAACACCCCGCCGGCCAGCCCGACGCGGGCGACGCCGCTTTCTTCGCGGATCCGTCGCGCCTGTGCGCACAGGGTCGCGGCGAGGACGGCGTGGAATTGGGCGGCGCGCTGCCGGGGCGGGCGTTCTTCGTTCAGCAGTTGCGGCAGCAGTGCCGACCAGTCGGCGCGCCAGAGTCCTTGGTCGCGGTAGAGCGGCAGCGCGGCGCCGTCGGTTTCCTCGTTGGCCTCGCTCGCGTCGGCGGCCAGAGCCTCCAGGCGCATCGCCGCTTCGCCCTCGTAGCTTTGCTCGTTGGTGACGCCGATCAAGGCTGCCGCCGCGTCGAACAGTCTGCCGACGGAAGTGGTGAGTGGGCTGTTGATCCGTTTTTCCCAGGCCTGGGCGGCCAGCCCGCTCGCCGCGGGGCGACCCCGCCAGTCGGCTTGCGTTTCCAGGCAGAGCGACAGCGCGCAGCGCCACGGGTCGCGGCTGGCGCGGTCGCCGCCGATCAGGCGGAACGGGCGCAGGCTGGCCACCCTTCGCCACCCTCCCGGAGCGCCGAGCAAGGCCTCGCCACCCCACAGCGTCCCGTCCCCACCCCAGCCGAGCCCGTCCCAGGCGAACACCAGCAACGGCCCCATCGGCTCACCATTTTCAGCGTACGCCGCGGATGCGTGCGCGTGGTGGTGCAGGACCTGCAGCAGCGGCAGGCCGCGTGCGCGCGCCCAGCGCGTCGAGAAATAGCCCGGATGCGCATCGCAGACGAGCACTTCGGGTACGACCGCGTGGAGCCGGCAGAGGTCGTCGATCACCTGCGCGAAGACTTCGAGGCTGCGCGGGGAGGCGAGGTCGCCCTGGTGCGGCGAGACGATCACGCGGTCGCCGCTGGCGAGCGCGATCGTGTTCTTGAGGTCGGCGCCGACGGCGAGTAGCGGACGCGGGACCGGCTCAAGCAGCTTCAGTTCGCGCGGCGCGTTGCCGCGGCCCAGGCGCAGTGGCCGCGGCGCGCCGGCGATGACGCGGAAGACCGGGTCGTCGGCGGGGCGGCGGATCGGCCGGTCGTGATGCACGAAGGCGTCGGCGACCTTCCCGAGGCGATGCTCGACTTCTTCGGCGTCGGTCAGCACCGGCTCGCCGGAGAGGTTGGCCGAGGTCGCGACCAGGGGGCCGGCGAAGCCTTCGAGCAGCAGGTGGTGCAGCGGCGAGTAGGGCAGCATCAGCCCGACCTCGTCGAGTCCGGGGGCGATGGCTGTGGCGAGCGGCAGGCTGCCCGCGGACAGCTTCGTCAGCACGATCGGGCGCTGCGGATCCTTCAGCAGCGTGAGTTCGCCGGCGTCGGGCTGCGCGATCCTTCCTGCAGCAAGCAGGCCTTCGCTGAGCAGAACGGCGAGCGGCTTCGCCGGCCGCTGCTTGCGCGCGCGCAGGCTTTTCACCGCAGCGTCGGAAGACGCGTCGCAGAGCAGGTGGTAGCCGCCGATCCCCTTGACCGCGACGATCAGCCCTGCACGCAGGCTGGCGATGCAGGCGGCGAGCGCCTCCTCGTTGCCGCGGACTGGCTCCGTTCCCGGCCGGCGGAACTCAAGCCGCGGGCCACAGCGGGGGCAGGCCAGCGGTTGCGCGTGGAAACGCCGGTCGGCCGGGTTTTCGTACTCGGCGCGGCAATCGGCGCACAGTGTGAATCCGGCCATCGCCGTGTGCGGCCGGTCGTAGGGCAGGCGGTCGATGATCGTGTAGCGCGGGCCGCACTGGGTACAGTTGGTGAAGGGGTAGCGGTAGCGCCGCGCCCCGGGGTCGGCCATCTCGGCGAGGCAGTCCGCGCAGACGAAATGGTCGGGCGCGACACTTGGGAGCGCGGTGACGCCAGCTTCGCTGTCGACGATCCGGAAATCCGCGTAAGCATGGAACTCGGCAGCGGACGCCTGCACGGGGCCGGGCTGGGCGAGCGGTGGCGCCTCGCGCGTCAGTGCGTCGACGAACTGATCGATCGACTCGGCCGCGCCCTCGACGTGGATGTCTACCTCTCCGCCCAGGTTGCGCACCCAGCCGTGCAGCCCGTGCGCGAGCGCCAGCCTGAGCACGAAGGGGCGGAAACCGACACCCTGGACGCGCCCGATGAGGCGGAGGTGGCGGGCGCTCGCTGCCTCGACCAAGGCCGCTTCTCCTCAGCCGGCGCTGGGCGCGCGCACTCCGGATGCCCACCAGATGCGGCAGGCGCCCTCGTCCGAGACCATGCACGGCCCGACCGGCGACGCCGGCCGGCACGCCGAGCCGTACAGACGGCACCCGGTGGGGCTGATGCGGCCGAGGACGACGCGCGCGCAGTCGCAGCCGGCGGGCATCTCCCCCGCCTTGCGCCCGCCGGCAGTGGCGGGCAGGTGCAGGCGCGCGTCGTGCGCGGCGAACTCATCCTTGAGTGCGTAGCCTGAGCGCGCGATCGTCCCGATGCCGCGCCAGGGCGCATCGACGACGCTGAAGGCCGTGTCGAGCAGGCGGCGCGCGAGCGGGTTGCCACCCGCCCTGACCGCTGCCCCGTAGCAGTTCTCCAGCGCCGCTTGTCCCGTGCGCGACTGTTCCAGCACCGAGTGGATCGCCGCGAGCAGGCTCTCGGCGGTGAAGCCGGCGATCGCTGTCGGTATGCCATGGCGCGTCGGGACGAAGTCCCACTCCGCGGGCCCCATCACGGTGGCAACGTGTCCCGGCGCGATCAGCGCGTCGAGGCCTGCCTCCTCTCCTGCGTCGGGCGATTCGAGCAGCATCGCCACGGCCGGCCAGGTCAGCCGGCCGCTGTTCAGCAGCAACAGGTTGGGCGGTAGCCCCTCGACGATCATCGCCGCGATCGGCGCCATCGTCGTCTCGAAGCCGACCGCATGGAAGACGAGCTTGCGCTGCGGGTTTTCGCGCGCGATCCTGAGCGCGTCCTGCGGCGAGGCGATCGCATGCACCGAGGCGCCGGCGGCCCTGGCCTCGGCCAGCGAGCGGACTTCGCCGCGCGCGACGTTGGCCGGGACGCGCAGCATGTCGCCGAAGCTGGCGACGATCACGTCCTGGTGCATGGCCCAGTCGATCGCCTGATGGATGTCCTCCTCGGGGCAGACGCAGACCGGGCAGCCCGGTCCGGGGATCAGGCGGATCTCCGGCGGCAGCAACGTGCGCAGTCCGGCCATCGAGATCGAGCGCTCGTGCCCGCCGCAGACGTTCATGATGCGCAGCGGAGCGGCCAGCGGCAGTTCCCGTATCCGCGTGAGCCAGTCCTGCGCTTGGCCCGGCATGCGTTCAGCCTGCTGCCGAGAAGCTGATCTCGGGCTGCTGCCCGCCCTTCCGGCTTTGCGCGGCGTTCCGGCCGACGGGCAGCAGGCTCTCACCCTGTTCGAGGTGTCGCCCATGTTCGGCGCGCGCTGCCTGCAGCCAGGCGATCCATGCGTCGAGGCCGGCGCCGCTCTTCGCCGAGAGCGGCAGCACGGGCGCCGGCGACGCCAGTTCGCGCAAGCAGCGCTCGGCGCGCGCTGGCGAGAACTCGTCGAGGTAGGGCAGGAGGTCGGTCTTGGCGAGCAGCATCAGGTCGGCGGCACGGAACATCACCGGGTACTTGGCCGGCTTGTCGTCGCCTTCGGTGACCGAGAGCAGGATCACGTTGCGGTGCTGGCCCAGGTCGAAGCTCGCCGGACAGACCAGGTTGCCGACGTTCTCGATGAACAGGAGGTCGATGGCGTCGAGGTCGAGGTGTTCGAGCGCGTGCCCGACCAGGTGCGCGTCGAGGTGGCAGGCGGTACCGGTGGTGATCTGCTGCGCGGGAACGCCGAGCGCGCGGATGCGTTCGGCGTCGTTCTCGGTCTCCAGGTCGCCCTCGATGACGGCGATGCGCAGCGAGCCCTGCAGGGCGCGGATCGTCGCTTCGAGCAGCGCGGTCTTGCCCGACCCCGGCGATGACATCAGGTTGATCGTCAGTATCCGGTGGCGGTCGAGCCTGGCGCGGTTGGTGCGCGCGTGCGCGTCGTTGTGCGCCATCAGCGAATCCAGGAATCCGGCGGCCTCTTCGGTCGCGCCGTGCCCGTGGCCATGGCCATGCGCGTGGTCGTGCATATGGCCGTGCGAGTGGCTGTGCGAGTGGCTGTGCGAGTGGCCATGATCATGGTCGTGTCCCTCTCCGGGAAGATGCCGATGCTCGCCAGGAACGGCGCAGCCGCAGTCAGTGCACATCGTTTTTCTCCTCTGCTCCATTCGTCGGCGGGTCTTCGCGCACGAGTTCGACGCGGGCAATGCTCAGTTCGTGTCCGCGCACGAGCTCGGTGTCGAAGCTGGCGCAGGCCGGGCAGCCGAGCCGGCTCGGCGCAGCCTCGGCTTCCTCACCGCAATTCCGGCATCTTATGCGCGGTGGCACGACCGTGGTGACGAGCTGTGCCCCGGCAGCGAGCGAAGCGGCGGCGGCGAAGGGGAAGGCTTCCTCGAGCAGCAGCGCCTCGACCCCCGACAGCATGCCGACCTCGACCTCGACGCGCGCGACCGAGCGGGCGCCGTGCCGGCGGCACAGCGCGCTCAGCTGCTCGACGAGGTTCATGCACAGCGACAGTTCATGCAAGCGGATGCTCCCCGGCATTCAGCTGGTCGAACACTTCCCAGGTCGCGCGCGCCTCTTCGGCATCGACCCGCTGCAGCGCGTAGCCGACATGCACCAGCACCCAGTCGCCGACTTGTGGCGCTTCGTGCTGCAGCATGAACAGGCTGACCAGGCGCTCGACGCCCCTGGCGCGGCAGCGCGCGTCGACGCCGTCGATGTCGATGATCTGCATGGGAACGGCGAGGCACATGGCGGTACGGGTCTCAGCGGGCGGACGTTGCTTCGACCACCGCCGCCAGCGTGCGTTCGGTCGCGCCGCGGTGCGCGCGGCTGAAGGCGAGCGCGTGCTCGCGCATTTCGTCCAGCGCCTGCGCGTCGGCGAGCAGCGCGCGCATCTCGCGGACGGCGTCGTCGGCGTCGGCGACGCGGCGCGCGGCACCTGCGGCAATCGCGTCAGCGGTCGCCTGCGCGAAGTTGAAGCTGTGCGGGCCGATCAGGGTCGGGCAGCCGCAGGCCGCGGCTTCGATCAGGTTCTGCGCACCGAAGGGCAGGAGGCTGCCGCCGATCAGCGCCAGGTCGGCGGCCGCGTAGTAGGCGACCATCTCGCCCATGCTGTCGCCGAGCCAGACCTGCACCGGCGGTATCGCGCTCGCGGCGTCGAGCTTGCTGCGCCGCGCCAGGGAAAGTCCGCGCTCGCGCACCAGCGCGCCGACTTCCTCGAAGCGCTGCGGGTGGCGTGGCACGAGGATCAGCAGCGGCGCCGGCTTCCCATCGGCGGCGGCGAAGAAGCCGGCGCGGGAGAGTGCGTCGAGGATGATCGCTTCCTCGCCGTCGCGCGTGCTCGCCGCGAGCAGCAGCGGGCGTTGCCGACCTTCAACGTCGACGAACAGTTTCTTCCATTGTGCGCCGAGCGCGAGTTTCCCGGGGGCGGGACTCACGTCGAACTTGAGGTTGCCGCAGACGACGACGCGCCGCGCGCCGAGCTGGCGCAGGCGCTCGGCGTCGGCCTCGGTCTGCGCGGCGATCACCGCGAGCGAAGCGAGCGCCGGTGCGATCAGCCCGCTCACGCGTGCGTAGCCGGCGGCCGAGCGTGCCGAAAGGCGCGCGTTGACCAGCGCCAGCGGCACCCCCTGAGCCGCTGCGGCGGCGCACAGGTTCGGCCAGATCTCGGTTTCCATGATCAGCCCGCGTTCGGGCCGGAAGTGTGCGAAGAACCGCCTGCAGGCCCCCGGCAGGTCGTAGGGCAGGTAGGCCTGCACGATCCGTCCCGGATGTCGCGCCACGAGTTCGCTGCCGGTGGCGCGTCCTGTCGGCGTCATGTGCGTGAGCAAGAGGACGTGCTGCGGGTGCGCCGCCAGCAGCGCATCGACGAGCGGAACCGCGGCGCGCGTCTCGCCGACCGAGACGGCGTGCACCCAGAGCAGCGGTCGCCCGGCCAATTCGGCGGCGAGAGCGGGGTAGTGGCCCCAGCGTTCGCCGACGTGCTGCCGGTATTCGGGCTGGCGGCGCGCGCGCCAGGCGAGGCGCCCCAGCAGCAGCGGCTGGGCGAGGGTGAAGGCGCCGGAATAGAGCCCGCGCAGCATCAGGCGCCGCCCCCCTGTGCCTTGCCGGGGAGGCGCTCGCCGTCGTCGAGCGCGACGGCGGCGAGCGCGAGCACCTCGGCTACCGTCGGCGGCCGGTCCTTGCCGCCGAGGTTGCGCACGAAGCCGCACGGGCTGCCTGCAGCCGCCGACACCTCGCCGCCGAGCGCGCCGGTGAGTGCAGGCTGGGTCGCGGTGTAGATCGCCAGCGTCGGCGTTCCGAGCGCTGCGGCAAGATGCACGAGTCCGGTATCGACGCCGACGCAGATCGCTGCGTTGCCGATCAGCGCTGCCGCCTCGCGCAGGCTCACCGGCGGCGCGGCGATCGATCCGGGGACGGCCGCGGCGAGCCGCGCTGCGCGTTCGCGCTCGCGCGGGCTGCCGCCGGGAAAGACCGGGGTGATGCCTTGCGCGGCGAGTTCGCGCCCGAGTTCGATCCAGTTTTCCTCGGCCCACAGCTTGTCGTCGCGCGAGGTGGCGCTGAGCAGGACCGCGTGGCGCGGGCTGCCTGCCAGCCAGGGCAAGGCGAATGGTGGTACGAGCGGCGGCGGGACGATGCCGTAGGCGAGCGGCGTTTTTGTCACGAAGTCGGCGGGCAGGCCGAAGGCGGCGGCGGCGAGCAGCCGGTTGCGCGTCACCGCGTGCAGGTTGCGAGGCACGCTGAAGGTCCGGTCGTAGAAGCGTGCTGCCAGCGGCTCGCGCGCCGAGTCGGCCGCGTAGCCGAGCCGGATGCCGCGCGCACGACCGGCGATCAGCGCGCTCTTCACCAGCCCCTGCGTGTCGAGCACGAAGTCGTAGTCGCTGGCGCCGATCCGATCGCGAAAGTCGCGCATCTCGCGCCAGGTCTGCGCGCGCCCGAGACCCTTGCGCCAGCGCCGCAGCGCGACCGGGATGACTGCGTGCAGACCCGGGTGCAGGCGCGGGATGTCGGCGAAAGCTTCCTCGACGCACCAGTCGACCGTCGCGTCCGGAAAGGCGCGCGCGAGGTCGCTGAGCACCGGCAGGTTGTGGATGACGTCGCCGAGCGAGGAGGTTTTGATCAATAGAATGCGCATCGGCAGGTAAAATGACAGTCTTTGCCCGAAAGCATCGATTATAGCCGCCCGCCCCATGGCTTCCGTACCGACGTCCCCCCCCGCCCAGACTGCTGCCCGCGCATCTCTGCGCCCCTTGTCGGTCGTCCTCATCACCAAGGACGCCGCTGCCCAGTTGCGGCCCTGTCTGGAAAGCGTGGCCTTCGCCGACGAGATCGTCGTCGTCGATTCGGGGAGCGGCGACGGAACGCAGGAACTCGCCGCCGGCTTCGGTGCCCGCGTCATCCATCAGGACTGGCTCGGCTTCGGCCCGCAGAAGCAGTTCGCGGTCGAGCAGGCGGCACATGACTGGGTGCTCTGCCTCGACGCCGACGAGCGCGTCAGTGCGCAGCTCGCGGCGAGCATCCGCGGCGTACTGGCTGCCGCTGATCCCTTTTCCGCGTATCGCTTTGCGCGCTGCAACCGCTTCCTCGGCCGCTACCTGCGCCACGGCGAGGGCTATCCCGACTGGAGCCTGCGTCTCTTCGACCGCCGCCGCGCGCGCTGGTCGGACGACGCGGTGCACGAGAAGGTGATCAGCGACGGCCCGGTCGGCACGATCGCAGGCGAGCTCATGCACGACTCGGCCGAGACCATCGCCCTCTACCTCGGCAAGCAGAACCGCTACACCACGCTCGGCGCGGAAGCCGCCGTCGCCGCCGGCCAGCGCGCGAGCGCCGGCAAGGTCTGGCTGAGCCCGCTGGTGCGCTTCGTAAAGTTCTACTTCGTCCGCCAGGGCTTCCGCGACGGATTGCCCGGCTTCATCCACATCGCCATCGGCTGCTTCAACAGCTTCAGCAAGTACGCCAAGATGATCGAGCTGCAGCAGCGCACCGACCCTTCCGGCAAGCTTCGTCAAGACTCCCGACCATGAAAATCCTCGTCACCGGCGCCGCCGGTTTCATCGGCATGCACCTCTGTGAGCGACTGCTCGCACGCGGCGACGAAGTCGTCGGCTTCGACAACCTGAACGACTACTACGATGTCTCGCTCAAAGAGGCGCGGCTGGCGCGGCTCGCGGGTAAGCCGGGATTCCGTTTCGTGCGTGGCGACCTGGCCGACTCGGCAGCGGTCGCCGAGCTGTTCGCCGGCGAGCGCTTCGAGCGCGTCGCGCACCTCGCGGCACAGGCCGGCGTGCGCTATTCGCTGAAGAACCCGCTCGCCTACGCGCAGGCCAACCTCGTCGGCTTCGTGAACATCCTCGAAGGCTGCCGCCACGGCGGTGTCGGCCATTTGGTCTATGCCAGCAGCTCGTCGGTCTATGGCGGCAACGCCAGGATGCCGTTCGCCGAGTCCGACGCGGTCGACCATCCGGTCAGCCTCTACGCCGCGACCAAGAAGTCGAACGAGCTGATGGCGCACACCTACAGCCACCTCTACGGGCTGCCGGCGACCGGGCTGCGCTTCTTCACCGTCTATGGTCCCTGGGGCCGGCCCGACATGGCGTACTGGAGCTTCACCGAGAAGATCCTCGCCGGGCAGACGATCGACGTCTTCAACCATGGCCAGATGCGCCGCGACTTCACGTACATCGACGACATCGTCGAAGGCGTCGTCCGCGTCCTCGACAAGCCGGCGACAGCCGACGCCGCCTTCGATCCGATGCATCCCGACGCCGGAACGGCGCGCGTCCCGCACCGCGTCTTCAACATCGGCGCCAGCGAGCCCGTGCCACTGCTCGACTTCATCGAAACCCTGGAGAAGGCGCTCGGCCGGAGTGCGCAGAAACGCTTCCTGCCGATGCAGGACGGCGACGTCCCGGCGACCTACGCCGACGTGAGCCGCCTGCAGGCCTGGGTCGGCTTCGCCCCGCAGACCACGGTCGAGGAGGGCGTCATGCGCTTCGTCGACTGGTATCGCAGCTACAAGGGCCTATGATCCTGTCCATCCGCGCCGCGACGCGCGCCTTACCATTTCTGGATATCCTGGAGAAAGCATGATCCTCGTCACCGGCGGCGCCGGCTTCATCGGCGCCAACTTCGTCCTCGACTGGCTGGCGCAATGCGACGAGCCCGTCGTGAACCTCGACAAGCTCACCTACGCGGGCAACCTCGCCAACCTCGCATCGCTCGACGGCGACCCGCGTCACGTCTTCGTCCGCGGCGACATCGGCGATGGCGAACTCCTTGCCCGCCTGCTCGCCGAGCACCGGCCGCGCGCGATCGTGAACTTCGCCGCCGAGAGCCACGTCGACCGCTCTATCCACGGCCCCGGCGCCTTCATCGAGACCAACATCGTCGGCACCTGGCGCCTGCTCGACGCGGCGCGCGCTTATCACGCAAGCCTGGACGAAAGCAGCCGCGAAGCTTTCCGCTTCCTGCACGTGTCGACCGACGAGGTCTATGGCTCGCTCGAAGCCTCCGACCCGCCCTTCGCCGAATCCAACCAGTACCAGCCGAACAGCCCGTACTCGGCCTCGAAGGCCGCGTCCGACCACCTCGTCCGCGCCTGGCACCATACCTTCGGCCTGCCGGTGCTGACGACCAACTGCTCGAACAACTACGGCCCCTACCAGTTTCCCGAGAAGCTGATCCCGCTGGTGATCCACAACGCGCTCGCCGGCAAGCCCTTGCCGATCTACGGCGACGGCAGCAACGTGCGCGACTGGCTCTACGTCGGCGACCACTGTGCGGCGATCCGCCGCGTGCTCGAATGCGGACGCCTCGGCGAGACCTACAACATCGGTGGTTGCAACGAGATGAGCAACCTCGAGGTCGTGCATACGGTCTGCGACCTGCTCGACCGCCATGCGCCGCGGGCCTCGGGCGGCAGCTACCGCGAGCAGATCACCTTCGTCCGCGACCGCCCCGGCCACGACCGCCGCTACGCGATCGATGCACGCAAGATCGCCGGGGAACTCGGCTGGCAGCCGGCCGAGACCTTCGCCAGCGGCATCGAGAAGACGGTGCGCTGGTACCTCGACCACGCCGGCTGGGTCGAGAACGTGACCAGCGGCGCCTACCGCGAGTGGGCACAAGCTAACTACGCCGACCGGAAGGGCTGAACGACGATGAGCACCCCGATCCTCCTGCTCGGCAAGGATGGCCAGGTCGGCTGGCAGTTGCAGCGCTCGCTGGCGCCACTCGGCCGCGTCAGCGCGGTGGGTCGCAGCGAATGCGACTTGTCCGACCTCGACGCCTTGCGTGCGCGGGTGCGCGCCGAGCGCCCGCGCATCATCGTCAATGCCGCCGCGTACACGGCCGTGGACCAGGCCGAGCGCGAGCCCGAACTCGCGCATCGAGTGAACGCGGAAGCGCCCGGACTGCTTGCCGAGGAAGCGAAGGCGCTCGGCGCCTTGCTCGTGCATTACTCGACCGACTATGTCTTCGACGGCAGCAAGGATTCGCCCTGGGTCGAGACCGACGCGACCAACCCGCTTTCCGTGTACGGTCGCAGCAAGCTCGCCGGCGAACAGGCGATCGCCGCAACCGGCGCGCGCGCGCTTGTCTTCCGTACCAGTTGGGTGTTCGGCGCGCGCGGCAAGAACTTCGTCAAGACCATCCTGCGCCTGGCGGGCGAGGGCCGGCCCTTGCGCATCGTCGACGACCAGGTCGGCTCACCGACTCCGGCGGCGATGATCTCGACCGTCAGCGGACTCGTGCTGGCTGCGCTGCGCCGTGGCGAACTGGCTGGCGAGGGCTGCACGCTCTACCACCTCGCCGCTGCCAATCCGGTGAGCTGGTGCGGCTTCGCGCGCGAGATCCTCGCGCTGGCTGCGCGCACGCCCGGCTTCGGCGAACTGCCCGCGCCCGAGTCGGTGACGCCGATCGCCACCGCCGACTATCCCTTGCCGGCGCCGCGCCCGCGCAACTCGCGCCTCGACTGCCGCAAGCTCGAAAGCGATTTCTCGCTTGAACTGCCCGACTGGCAGCCCTACCTCGCGCGCATGATGCAGCTGCTCGCGTTGAAGCGCGCCAACGGTTACTGATCGATCACGCCGGCCGCCCGCCTGCCGGCAGCCAAAGGAAAGTTCCCGATGTCCGTCACTGCTCCCTCTTCCACTCCCGCCCGCAAGGGAATCATCCTCGCCGGCGGTTCCGGCACGCGCCTCTACCCGGCGACGCAGGTCGTTTCCAAGCAGCTGCTGCCGATCTTCGACAAGCCGATGATCTACTACCCGCTGTCGACGCTGCTGCTGGCGGGGATCCGCGACATCCTGATCATCTCGACGCCGCAGGACACGCCGCGCTTCGCGCAGTTGCTCGGCGACGGCGCGCAGTGGGGGATCAATCTGTCCTATGCGGTGCAGCCCTCGCCCGACGGGCTGGCGCAGGCCTTCCTGATCGGCGAGGAATTCCTCGCCGGCGCGCCGTCGGCGCTGGTGCTCGGCGACAACATCTTCTACGGCCACAACTTCGCCACCCTCCTGCAGAAGGCGTCGGCGCGCGCGGACGGGGCCACCGTCTTCGCCTACGCGGTGAACGACCCCGAGCGCTACGGGGTCGTCGAATTCGACGACGCCGGGCGCGCCGTCAGCCTCGAGGAGAAGCCGGCGCAACCGAAGTCACGCTACGCGGTCACCGGCCTCTACTTCTACGACAGCGAGGTCGTCCGCCACGCGCGGACGATCAAGCCCTCGGCGCGCGGTGAGCTGGAGATCACCGACCTGAACCGCCTTTACCTCGAGGCCGGCAAGCTCAAGGTCGAGACCATGGGCCGCGGCTACGCCTGGCTCGACACCGGCACGCACGAATCGATGCTCGAAGCCTCCCAGTTCATCGCCACCCTCGAAAAGCGGCAGGGCTTGAAGGTTGCCGCGCCCGAGGAAATCGCCTGGCGTCACGGCTGGATCGACGATGCGCAGTTCGAGCAGCTTGCCCGGCCGCTCGCCAAGTCGGGCTACGGTCGCTACCTGCTCGGTCTCCTGCAGGAAAGGGTGTTCGCATGAAGATCACTCCGCTGGCCATCCCCGAGGTGTTGCTGATCGAGCCGAAGGTCTTCGGCGACGCGCGCGGTTTCTTCTTCGAGAGCTACAACCGGCGTGCCTTTCAGGATGCGACCGGCTGCGACTGCGACTTCGTGCAGGACAACCACTCGAAGAGTGCGCGCGGGGTCCTGCGCGGACTGCACTACCAGCTGCCGCCGCAGGCGCAGGGCAAGCTGGTGCGCGCCGTTGCCGGCGAGGTATTCGACGTCGCCGTGGACATCCGCCGCGACTCGCCGACTTTCGGCCGCTGGGTCGGCTGCGTGCTCTCCGCAGCGAACTGCCGCCAGCTGTGGATCCCGCCCGGCTTCGCCCACGGTTTCGTGGTCTTGAGCGAATCCGCCGAGTTCCTCTACAAGACGACCGACTACTGGGCGCCCGCGCTCGAACGCGCGATCGCCTGGAACGACCCGGCGATCGGCATCGACTGGCCGCTCACGGGCGAGCCGCTCTTGTCGGGCAAGGACGCAGTGGCGCCGCTGCTCGCGGACGCCGATCTGCCGCCCTGCTGAGGCGAGCGCTGACATGGCCACCTACGCGATCGGCGACATCCAGGGTTGCTACGATTCGTTCAGGCGACTGCTCGACCGCTGCGCCTTCGACCCGGCCTGCGACCGTCTCTGGCTGGTCGGCGACCTCGTCAACCGCGGCCCGCGCTCGCTGGAGACCCTGCGCTTCGTGCGCAGTCTCGGCGACGCGGCGCTCACCGTGCTCGGCAACCACGACCTCTACCTGCTGATGGCGGCCGCCGGCCACGGCAAGCGGGGCAAGGACGATACGCTCGGCGCGATCCTCGCGGCACCCGACCGCGACGAACTGCTCGACTGGTTGCGCCGCCAACGGCTGTGCCATGTCGAGGGCAGCTACTGCCTGGTCCATGCCGGGCTGCTGCCGCAATGGAGCATCTCACAGGCCCGCGCGCTGGCGGCGGAGGTCGAGGCCATGCTGGCCGGCGACGACTACGAGCAGTTCCTGGCCAGGATGTGGGGCAGCGAGCCTGCGAGCTGGTCGGACGATCTGGAAGGCTGGTCGCGGCTGCGCGTGATCGTCAACGCGATGACGCGGATGCGCTTCTGCACCCCGCGAGGTGTGATGGATTTTCGCGTCAAGGGCGAGGTGGCCAAGGCACCGCCGGGCTACCTGCCCTGGTTCGAGGTTCCCGGCCGGCAGAGCGCCGACGCGATCATGGTCGTCGGCCACTGGTCGGCACTCGGGCTCAAGCTCACGCCCAATCTCTACGCGCTCGATTCCGGCTGCCTGTGGGGCGGCCACCTGTCGGCGCTGCGACTCGATGACCTGAGCCTGTTCCAGGTCGATTGCTCGGGCGGCGAGTCGGTGGCACTCGATCTCTGAAAGCGGGGCGGGTTAGGTGTTAGGTGTTAGGTGTCAGGACCTCACACCCGACACTCAGGCGGCGAGCGCTTCTGCTTCGCGCGGCAGATCCAGCCGGTCGGCGATCGCCGCGCGCGCGGCGTGTGCGAGTTCGCGCCGGTTGCCACCGGCAGTGGGCAGCACCTGCGTCGCCCGGATGCGGACAATCAGCTGGCGGCGCTTCACGATCGCCCACAGGCATTCGAGCAGCGTCGTCTCGCCGACGTAGGCGGGCGCCAGGCTGCGCCGGCCGTCGGCTTCATGGTAGGAGATCGCGACCGGCTGCAGCGGACGGCCGCCGCTGATCGCCGGCTGCAGCAGCGCGGCGTGGAAGCCGAGCAGGTGCGTGCCGTCGGTGGTGGTGCCCTCGGGGAAGAGGGCGATGTCGCGCTCGGCGTCGAGCAGCGCGTCGATCTGCGCGTTGACCACCTTGGCGTGGCCGCGGCTGCCGCGCAGCAGGAAGACGGTGTCCGCCTTTGCCGCCAGCCAGCCGATCACCGGCCACTGCCGGACTTCGGCCTTGGCGATGAAGGCGAGCGGGTGCGCCGCGTTGAGCGCGAAGATGTCGAGCCAGGAGATGTGGTTGGCGACGAACAGGCTGCCCGCAACGGTTCCCACCATCTGCGCGTCGAGGCGAACGCCGAGGATGGCGAGCAGTTGCCGCGACCAGCGCTGCTTTAGCGCCAGCCGCCGGCGGACGTCGATCAATGGGTAGACGGTGGCGACCGTCGCCACCCCGGCAAGGAGGTGCAGCGCGAGGCGCAGCAGGCGCCAGGCGCACAGTGGCAGCGGTGTCTGTTCGGTTCGATCCATGGTGGTGCGGGCGCATGCTCCGGAAGGTGGCCGGGCGCGCGGGGGTGGAGAGGGCGGCTCGCTCGGGCGGCGCGGGCGAGCCGCGCGCGCCCGCAGCGGGATTATACGCAGCCCTGCCGCCGGCCGGCTCACTTGCCGAGGAAGTGACGTGCGTAGCGTTCGCCGACGCGCGACATCGGCAACAGGATCGGCAGGTCGGCGGTGTTGAAGTCCGGATCCCAGGCCGGGTCGCCACAGATCCAGGCGCCGGCACGCAGGTAGCCCTTGATCAGGGGCGGCAGCTCGGCCGGGCGCTCGTTGTCCAGTGCTTCCAGCGGCAGCGGGCAACGCGGGAAGACGCGGTATTCGAGCGGGCTCATCTGCTCGCCGAGGCTGCGGTAGATGCTCGCCGCGGCGTGGCCGCCGTCGGCCATGCCGATGCTGGCGCAACCGACCAGGTAATCGTAGCCCCTGTCGCTCATGTACTTGGCGAGTCCCGCCCAGAGCAGGGTGATCGTCGCGCCGCTCCGGTAGTCGGGATGAACGCAGGAGCGGCCGATTTCGACCAGCCGCGGGCGCAGGTGCTGCAGGCGGGTCAGGTCAAACTCGCTTTCGGTGTAGTAGGCGCCGATGCGCCGTGCGTTTTCCGGCGAAAGGATGCGGTAGGTGCCGACGATCTCGCCCGAGTCTTCGTTGCGGACGACCAGGTGCTCGCAGTAGGGGTCGTAGATATCGTGATCAACGCCGGGAGTTCGGGTCGGCAACTTGGCGCCGAGTTCGCCGGCGAAGACGCGATAGCGGAGTTTTTGTGCGGCGAGGATCTCGCGTTCGCAACGCGCGATGTCGACCGAGAGTTTGTGGCGCGCCGGACGGGCGCCTTGCTGGCGAGTGGAGAGTGCTGTCGTCATTTGTTGTCCCTTTGTACTGTGGGGACAACTCTAGGAGGACAGGATTACGCAGCGATTGCGCGCAGGTTACGTGCAGTTTACGCGGCCTGCACCGCGTGGGAGCGGTGCAGGCCGCTGCCGCCGGGCGGGGGCCCTTCCACGAGCAGGGCTCCCGCCCGAGGCCTGCCATGCCCGGCGACGCATGGCGCTGCCGGGCATGTGATTGGCAGTTCAGTGCGAGACGCGCGTCTCGCCGCGGCCGGAGAGGACGCGCACGCGTTCGCCGGGGCGGAAGATTTCGTCGGCTTCCTGGACGATGGCGACCAGCGCACCGCTGTCGAGCTTGACAGTGATTTCGACGCCGTTCTTGATCGAAGTCTGTTCCTCGACAGCGCTGCCGGCGAGGCCGCCGGCGACCGCGCCGAGGATCGCCCCGACGATCTGGCCCTTGCCGCCGCCGACATTGCTGCCGGCAACGCCGCCGACGGCAGCGCCGGCGAGGGTGCCGACACCGGACTTGGTGCCTTCGAGCCTGACTTCACGGACACTTTCGACGATGCCCGTGCGCACGGTCATCTCCTGGCGCGCCTGTTCGCGGGTATAGACGCCGCCCGAACGGCTGCTGGCGCAGCCGACGACCGAGACGAGGCAGACGCCGGCGAGCAGCGCTGCGGCAAGGCGCTGCGGCCGCCTGCCGAGGTCTTGCGTTGCCGATGGCTGGGTGGAAAGCATGCTCATGTTCGTTCCTTTCACGGTTGATTGGGCGGTGCCGCCCGGCGGGGCGGAGTCTTTTCCCTTACCAGAGCGCTGCACCGAAGGCGGCGGCGAAACGCTCGCCGATTTCCTCGCGGCTCGGGCGGTGGTTCTGGCCGCCGCGCTGCGCGATCTTGATCGATCCCATCAGCGAGGCGAGGCGTCCGGTCTTCTCCCAGTCCCAGCCGGCCTCGATCCCGTAGAGCAGTCCGGCGCGGTAGGCGTCACCGCAGCCGGTCGGATCGACGACCTCGTCGGCGGTGACGGAAGGGATCTTCAGCAATTCACCGTCGCAACGGACTTCCGATCCCTCGCCGCCGCGGGTGACGATCAGCGCGCGCACTTCGCCGGCGAGTTCGTCGAGCGTCCGTCCGGTGCGGTCGCAGAGCAGTCGCGCCTCGTAGTCGTTGAAACAGGCGTAATCGGCCAGGCGCATGAACTCAAGCAACTCGTCACCCGAGAACATCGGCATGCCCTGGCCGGGGTCGAACAAGAAGGGGATGCCGGCAGCGGCGAAGTCGCGCGCGTGCTTCTGCATGCCGTCGCGGCCGTCGGGGGAAACGATCCCGAGCGTCGCGTTCGCGGCGTCGGCGATGTGGTTCTCGTGCGAGAAGCTCATCGCGCCGGGGTGGAAGGCGGTGATCTGGTTGTCGTCGAGGTCGGTGGTGATGAAGGCCTGCGCGGTGAAGCTGCCGGGCACCCGGCGCACGTGCGTGCGCGCCAGGCCGAGCGCGTCGAGGCGCGCCAGGTACGGGTCGGCGTCGTCGCCGACGGTGGCCATGATCAGCGGATCGCCGCCGAGCAGTTGCAGGTTGTAGGCGATGTTGCCGGCGCAGCCGCCGAACTCGCGGCGCATCTCGGGAGCGAGGAAGGCGACGTTGAGGATGTGCAGTTGCTCGGGAAGGATGTGGTTCTTGAAGCGATCATGGAAGACCATGATCGTGTCGTAGGCGATGGAGCCGCAGATGAGCGTTGACATGTTCGATTTTGATGGTGGGTAAGGTCGGGATTATAGTCCGGCGTCGGCTGCGCACGCGCCTCGCCGCCGGCGAAAATCCCGGACGCGATGTGGCAGCTTCAGGGGTGGAAGAGGTAGAGGCGGTAGCCGGCCGGAGCCAGGTCGCCGGCATCGAGGCGCAGGCTCAGCGCGATCTCGCTGTTGCCGGCGAAGGGCTCGCCGGCGCGCGCCGGGTCGGCCAGGTATTGCTCGGGCGTGAACACCTTGCGTGCCAGGACCTGCTCGCCGCCATCGAGCAGGGTCAGTTCGAGCAGGGGCAGCGCTTGTGACTGCGGCGAGCGGTTGGCGAGCGTCGCCGTCAGCAGCAGTTGTCCCGCCTGGCGCGGGTCAGCCTCCAGGTCGGAACGTTCGAAGTGGATCAGCTCGATCTGCTGCAGACTGCCGTCGACGTCGGTCGCCAGCGTCCTCGTTGCCGGCGCGTTGGGCTCATGTTCGCCGTCCAAGAGGAAGACGAGTTGGACGGCGAGCAGCGCGACGAGCAGCGCCACCAGCCAGCGCCCCGGGCTCGCCTTGGCTGGCGCAGGTGCGCCTTCGTTCCACTTGCTGTAGCCGGGGATTTCGCTGCTCTGCCGCGGCAGCAAGCCGCCGGCTGCCAGGTCGTTGCCGCCATCCTGCTCGCCGCCTGCAGCGGCTGCGTCTTCGCGCAGGACGGGCTCCACCTTGCCGCCGTCGGCCAGCGGCTGCAGGGCGGTGTTCCCGGCAGTCGTGTCGACGTCGTCGGTCACGGCCGAATCCTGCGCGTTGAAGATCGTGGCGCAGTTGCCGCAGCGCACCTGCGCCGAAGACGCGTGTTCCTCGTCGAGCCGGAAAATCGTCGCGCAGGCCGGGCAGCGCGTCTTCACCGCCTACTCCGCGCGCGTCCCGCTCAGGCAGACCCAGCCCTCGCGCGTGTCGGCGACGGCAAGCGCTATCCACGGCGCGTAGCAGGCGATCAACTCCTCCGCCTGTTCGGCGAGGATGCCGGAGAGCGCGAGCTTGCCGCCGGGACGCACGAAGCCAGCGAGCGCCGGCGCCAGTGCGCGCAGCGGATTGGCGAGGATATTTGCGACAACGATGTCGAACGTGCGCCCAACGTGTTGCGAAGCGGCGTGAAAGTGCGCCGTGACCGCGTTGCGCTCGGCGTTGTCGCGGGCGGCATCGAGCGCCTGCGGGTCGATGTCGACGCCCTGTACCTCGCCGGCGCCGAGGCGTGCTGCGGCGATGGCGAGGATGCCCGAACCGCAGCCGTAGTCGAGCAGCGAGTCACCGGGCTTCACCTCGCGTTCGATCCATTCTAGGCAGAGGCGGGTGGTCGGGTGTGAACCGGTACCGAAGGCCATGCC
The DNA here is from genome assembly GCF_016653115.1 of Rhodocyclus purpureus. Lineage (GTDB taxonomy): Bacteria > Pseudomonadota > Gammaproteobacteria > Burkholderiales > Rhodocyclaceae > Rhodocyclus > Rhodocyclus purpureus. The sequence continues at coordinate 28,263 of NZ_NHRX01000058.1, read as the reverse complement.
GGGGTCGAGCACGAGGACGATCGCTTCCGGGTCGGGTGCCGCGTGCCACGAGGGCACGATCCACAGGCGCTCGGAGACACGGATCGGTTCGAACTGCGCCTGGGTCAGTCGCACCCAGTCCTGCTCGGCGACGCTGTCGACCTTGTAGGCGGGCGTCTGCGCGAGGCCGACGGCCTGCGCCGCGCTATCGATCAGGGCAGCGACATCCGCATCCTCATCGAGCAGCGCGACGACGCGGGAACGGTCCCAGCCGGGCGTCGTCACCGATCCGGGTTCGCCGAACTGCGGCTTCTCCTCGGCGGTGCCTGCGGCAGCGTCCTCGATACTCGCCGAGAGGGCGCCGGCTTCCATCAGGGCGTCCGCCAGCGCCTCGGCGCGCGCGCAGTCGGTTTCGATGGCGACAGAGAGCCAGGCCACCTCAGTTCACCTTCTTCACTTCGCCACGGTCGGCGAGCTTGTGTTCGAGATAGTGGATGCTCGTACCGCCTTCGACGAAGCGGGCGTCCTGCATCAGTTCCTGGTGCAGCGCGATGTTGGTCTTGATCCCGTCGATGCTCATCTCGGACAGCGCGATGCGCATGCGGCGGATCGCCTGCTCGCGCGTGTCGCCGTAGGCGATCACCTTGGCGACCATCGAGTCGTAGTGCGAGGGTACCGTGTAGCCCTGGTAGATGTGCGAGTCGACGCGGATGCCGGGGCCACCGGGCGGGTGGTAGGCGACGATCTTGCCGGGCGAGGGAACGAAGGTGAACGGATCTTCGGCGTTGATCCGGCATTCGATCGCGTGGCCACGGAATTCGAGGTCGCGCTGCCTGAAGCGCAATTTTTCGCCGTAGGCGACGCGGATCTGCTCCTGGACGAGGTCGATGCCGCTGATCATCTCGGTGACCGGGTGCTCGACCTGGATGCGCGTGTTCATCTCGATGAAGTAGAACTCGCCGTTCTCGTAGAGGAACTCGAAGGTGCCGGCGCCGCGGTAGTTGATGCGGCGGCAGGCGTCGGCGCAGCGTTCGCCGATGCGCGCGATATGGCGCAGCGCGATGCCGGGAGCCGGGGCTTCCTCGATCACCTTCTGGTGGCGTCTTTGCATCGAACAGTCGCGTTCGCGCAGGTAAACGGCGTTGCGATGGCTGTCCGAGAGCACCTGGATTTCGACGTGGCGCGGGTTCTCGAGGAACTTCTCCATGTACACCATCGGGTTGCCGAAGGCCGTCTGCGCTTCCTGCTTGGTCATGGCGACGGCGTTGATCAGTGCCGCCTCGGTATGCACGACGCGCATGCCGCGACCGCCACCGCCGCCGGCGGCCTTGATGATCACCGGGTAGCCGATGGCGCGCGCGATCGCCTGGATTTCGCGTGGATCGTCGGGCAGCGCGCCCTCCGAGCCGGGGACGCAGGGGACGCCGGCAGCACGCATCGCCGCCTTGGCCGAGACCTTGTCGCCCATCAGGCGGATCGTCTCGGGGCGCGGGCCGATGAAGGTGAAGCCCGAAGTCTCGACGCGCTCGGCGAAGTCGGCGTTCTCGGAGAGGAAGCCGTAGCCGGGGTGGATCGCCTCGGCGTCGGTGACCTCGGCGGCCGAGATGATCGCCGGGATGTTGAGGTAGCTCTGTGCAGATGCTGCCGGGCCAATGCACACCGACTCGTCGGCGAGGCGGACGTACTTGGCTTCACGGTCGGCGGCCGAGTGCACGACGACCGTCTTGATGCCGAGCTCGCGGCAGGCGCGCTGGATGCGCAGGGCAATTTCGCCACGGTTGGCGATGAGGATTTTGCCGAACATGGCGTCTTATCCGATGATGAACAGCGGTTCGCCGAACTCGACCGGTTGTCCGTTTTCGACGAGGATGGCCTTCACCGTACCGGCGACGTCGGCCTCGATCTCGTTGAGCAGCTTCATTGCCTCGATGATGCACAGCGTGTCGCCGACCTTGACCGTCGAGCCGACCTCGACGAAAGGCTCGGCGCCGGGGCTGGCCGCGCGGTAGAAGGTGCCGACCATCGGCGAGGTGACCTCGCTGCCTTCGGGCTCCTCTTCCTCGTCTTCGAGCGAAACGCTCGACGCGGCGGGCGCGCTCGCCACGACCGGCGGCGGCGCGTATTGCGGCATGCTCCAGCCACCGGTGGGCTGCGGTGCATGCTTGGCGATACGCACCTTTTCCTCGCCTTCGGTGACTTCCAGTTCGGAGATTCCCGATTCCTGGACGAGGTCGATCAGTTTCTTGAGTTTGCGCAGATCCATGTGATTTCTCCGTCAGAATTCTTGAACGCCGTGCCGTTCCGGCGCGGCGGGTGCTGTGTCGACCCCTCGCGGCGCGCGTCAGTCCTGGCGCAGCCTGCCGATGATGTAGTCGAGCGCGAGCAGGTAGCTCTCGTTGCCCAGTCCGCTGATCACGCCGATGGCGAGGTCGGAGAAGTACGAGTGCTGCCGGAAAGGCTCGCGCGCGTGGACGTTCGACAGATGGACTTCGATGAAAGGAATGCCGACCGCGGCGATGGCGTCGCGCAGCGCGACGCTGGTATGAGTATAGGCAGCGGGATTGATGATCAGATAGCGAACGCCCTCTGCGCGCGCCGCGTGAATCCGCTCGATGAGCGCCCCTTCGTGATTGCTCTGGAAACTGTCGAGCTGGATGCCGGCGGCTTCCGCGCGACAGGCGAGCGCCAGATTGATGTCGGCTAGCGTGTGCAATCCGTAGTGCTTGGGTTCGCGCGTACCGAGCAGGTTGAGGTTCGGTCCGTGGATGACGAGCACGCGTCCGCTAGCAGTGGGCGATTCCGCGTCGTCGGACGATTCTTTCTGCTTTTTCATGTCTGCAAGTTTGCCGCAATTCGCCGCAACTTGTCCACTTCGGCATTTCTTGTCGTCATCTTGCCGCCAAAAAACTGCTGCGCGGGCGGCTGAAAAAGCAGTGTTCGGGCCTGGCGAGCCCCGTCCGGCACAGGGCCCATGGTGCAGCGCAGCCTGTCCTCGTGGCCTGTCTGTGCTCCTGGTTAGCCGCGCCTTATCTGTTAAGTAATTGTTTTATATGGTTTTCGAGTTCTTCTTCGGCGACGTAGCCTAGGCGCGCGAAGCGCGCACGACCGCCGGCATCGATGATCAGCGTGTAGGGAAGCGCGAGTGTCCGGTTGCCGATCGCGCGGGCGAGTTCGCTGGCGCTCTCATGGCCCGCTTCGTTACCCAGCAGCAGCGGGTAGTTGACCGGTGTCTGTGCCACGAAATGGCGCACGTTGTCTGCAGAATCGAGGGCGATGCCGACAAATTGGACGCCATCTGCGCCATATTTTTCTTGCAGGCGGGCAAAGCCCGGCATTTCGTCGCGGCACGGCGGGCACCATGCCGCCCAGAAATTGATCACCAGGGTTTTTCCCCGCCACTGCGCTAGTGCTTGCGGGCGCCCGTCGCTGTCGACCAGCGTGCTGGCGAACACCGCGCTGGCGGCGTCGGCCGGGATCTCGGTGCGCTTGCCGGCGCTGCCGTCCTTGCCCGGCGCGGAGGCGTAAAGTCCGGCAAGCACGGCGGCGATGGCGATGGTCAGGCCGGCGAGGAGGATCGGGAGCCTGTTCATGAGTTGGCCTCGGTTTCGGCATTGAGGGCGAGCAGCGCCGGCAGCCGCAGTCGGGTGCGCACCCGTCCGTCGCGCCCGCGGGCGCTGACGCGCTCTTCATGCGGCGGATAGACGACGAGATTGACGGTGGTGGGGCCACGGTCGATGCTGAGGACGGCCTCGGCCCGGTCGTTGCGCGGAACGCTGTGGCGGAATTCGATGCCCTGATTGAGGAGGAAGATCTCGACGTCCTTGGCCGTGTCGGTGAATAACTGCAGGTCGATCTCGGCGTGTCTGCCGGCGCTGCCGTCTGCCACCGATCCGGCGAGATAGGGGTTGAATCGCTGCACGATGGCCATCATTTCGGCGGCGATCGTTCGCAGCTGGTGCAGTCGCTGGCGCTGTTCGTCGCCCTGGAAGAGGCGCAGGCGCGTGCGCAGTTCGCTCTCGATGGCGCTGTCGTCGGGCAGTTCGACGCTGTCGGGAAGCGCGAGCATGCGCACCGCCTTGCGTTTGGCGACGCCGTAGTCGGCGATTCCGTCCTCGGCGATGATGCGTGCGGCTGCGCTGGCGATCAGCGCCCGCTGCTGGGGTGAATGGTCTCGGCGGCGGGGCATGTCGGTGTCGGGGCTGAGGGAGGCTGGCCGGTCGCGGGATGGCGCCGGCTGCAGTGCGGAAGTGGCAGACTAGCCGTCCGCCGCGGTGCTGGCAAGTGTCGTCGGCGGCCGATCCTGCTTTCTCGTTTCCGCCGGGGCGCTGCGGCCCTCTCCGCCAGCGCTACAATCCGTCCTCGATCACTGTTTGCTTTCAAGCTCATGCGAATTCACATTCTTGGTATCTGCGGCACGTTCATGGGCGGGCTCGCGCAACTGGCGCGGGCTGCCGGCCATCAGGTCAGCGGCTGCGATGCCGGCGTCTATCCGCCGATGAGCGAGCAGCTCACCGCGGCCGGGATCACCCTCGTCGAGGGCTACGACGCCGCGCAGATCGACCTCGGCGCCGAGCTCTACGTCGTCGGCAACGCGATTTCGCGCGGCAATCCGCTGCTCGAAGCAATCCTCGACCGCGGGCTGCCCTATGTTTCGGGGCCGCAGTGGCTCGCCGAGAACGTCCTGCGCGGGCGCTGGACGCTGGCGGTGGCGGGGACGCACGGCAAGACGACGACCTCGTCGCTGCTCGCCTGGATCCTCGAGGATGCCGGGCTCGCCCCCGGCTTCCTGATCGGCGGCGTGCCGCAGAACTTCGGCGTTTCCGCGCGCCTGGCCGGCGAGCTCGCCGACTCGCCTTTCTTCGTGATCGAGGCCGACGAATACGATACCGCCTTCTCCGACAAGCGCTCGAAGTTCGTGCACTATCTGCCGCGGACCCTGGTCCTGAACAATCTCGAGTTCGATCATGCGGACATCTTCAGCGATCTGGCGGCGATCGAGACGCAGTTCCACCATCTCGTGCGTACCCTGCCGCGCTCCGGGCAGATCGTCTGCAATGCCTCGGAGGTCAGCCTCGGACGCGTCCTGGCGCGCGGCTGCTGGACGCCGGTCGAATACTTCAACCGCGCCGACGGCTGGCATGCCACCGGCGACGACGCCGACGGCAGCTTCAGCCTGTGGCAGGGCAGCGAGCTCGTCGCCACGACGCAGTGGTCGCTGAGTGGCGAGCACAACCGCGCCAATGCCGTGGCCGCCCTGCTCGCGGCGCGGCACGTCGGCGTCCCGCTCGAACAGGGGATCGCGGCGCTGTCGCGCTTCGCCGGCGTCCGCCGGCGCATGGAATTGCGCGGCGTCGTTGCCGGCGTCTCGGTCTACGACGATTTTGCCCACCATCCGACGGCGATCGAGACGACCATCGCCGGCCTGCGGCGCAAGGTCGGCGCTGCCCGCATCCTGGCGGTGATCGAGCCGCGCTCGAACACGATGAAACTCGGCCTGATGAAGGCGCAGTTGCCGGCGGCGCTCGCCGGCGCCGACCGGGTCTTCTGCTGTTCAGCGGGGCTCGACTGGGATGCGGCGGCTGCGCTGGCGCCGCTCGGCGAGCGCGTGCAGGTCGCTGCCGATGTCGACGCGCTCGCCACGGCGATCGTCGCCGCCGCGCGTCCCGGTGATCAGGTGCTGGTGATGAGCAACGGCGGCTTCGGCGGCATCCACGGCAAGCTGCTCGCCGCTCTCGGGACAGTATGAACCATACTGTCCCCAGCCCGCTTACGCGGGCGTGAGTGCCGCGCGCATCTTCTGCATCGCCTTCGCTTCGATCTGGCGGATGCGCTCGGCGGAAACGCCGAATTCGGCGGCGAGTTCGTGCAGGGTCGCGGCTTCGTCGTCGGCCAGCCAGCGCGACTCGATGATGCGCCGGCTGCGCGGGTCGAGCGTCGCCAGCGCCGCCTGCAGGCCTTCGCCCTGCAGCCGTTCGCGCGCGCGCGCCTCGAGCACGCGCGTCGGCTCGCTGCTCGCGTCGGCGAGGTAGGCGATCGGCGCAAAGCCTTCATCCTCGTCGTCGTTCGCCTCCAGCGCCAGGTCGCGGCCGGACAGGCGGGTTTCCATCTCGACCACGTCTTCGGGCTTGACCGAGAGGCGGTGGGCGATGTCGGCAACCTGTGCCGGCAGCAGGGTCGAGCTGTCGGACTTCATGCTGCGCAGGTTGAAGAACAGCTTGCGCTGCGCCTTGGTCGTCGCCGTCTTGACCAGACGCCAGTTCCTGACGATGTATTCGTGGATCTCGGCCTTGATCCAGTGCAGCGCGAACGACACCAGGCGCACGCCACGGTCTGGGTCGAAGCGCTTGACAGCCTTCATCAGGCCGATGTTGCCTTCCTGGATCAGGTCGGCGTGCGGCAGCCCGTAGCCGAGGTAGCCGCGGGCGATCGAGACGACCAGGCGCAGGTGCGACAGCACCAGCTGGCGCGCGGCCTCCAGGTCGTCTTCCTTGCGAAAACGGGACGCGAGATCGAACTCTTCCTTCTCGGTCAGCAGCGGGAAGCGGTTCGCCGCCCGGATGTAGGCGTCGAGGTCGCCAACGGCTGAGGGCATCGGAAAAGCCAGAGCTTGGGTCATTGGTCGGTGTCCTCCTTGTTGTTACGCGAAGAATTCTAGCACTCGTGCCATGAGAGTGCTAACAGGCGGAAAGGTTCTCGGCCCGGAGGCCTTTTGGCGGCGACTGGCGGTCGTGGCGGCTCGCCGCGGCGCACGAAATGCGCTCATTTGCTGCCGTCATGCGAGGCGCGCAGCGCCGTGGCAACCCAGTCCGTTCTTCTGTCTCGGCGCCGTTTGAATTAGCAGCCCTGCGCACTGGATCGCCACGCCCTGCGGGCTCGCGATGACGAGTTGCGCCGCCTTCGAGCATGAAACGCGCCCATCTGCTGAAGTCATTGCGAGGCGCGCAGCGCCGTGGCAATCCAGTTCGTTTTTCTACTTTCGCGGCCTTGCCAACTGACGGGCTGCTGGTCGCGACGGCTTCCGCAGATCACGTCGGCCGATGTTTCACGAAACTGTTCCACGTTTCACGTCAGCCCAGCCGGCGCAGGTGGATCAGCACTGAAATCTGCGCACCGATCCAGCCGAGCAGTGCCCCGCCGCCGACCAGGGCAGCGATTTCGAGCGGGACGAGGCCGTGCAGGCTGAAGCTGCCGCCGTAGAGCGCCGCCAAGCCGGCGACCGGATCGGCGAGCAGGAGGCCGCCGGCCGTGACCAGGGCCACCGCGAGCAGCCCGCCGAGCGCGCCCTGCAGCGCACCGTAATACTGGAACGGCCGGCGGATGAAGTCGTCGGCGGCGCCGATCAGGCGTGCCACCTCGATTTCCTCCGCGTGCGCGAGGATCTGCAGGCGGATGGTGTTGAAGGTGACCGCAACCAGGCCGGCGGCAAAGACCCCGCCGATCAGCGCGACCACCAGGCGGGCGACGTGCAGGAAGGCATCGAATCTGCGCATCCACGCCGAATCGAGATGCACGTCGTCCACCTTCGGCAATTCGGCGAAGGCCTTCACGGCCGCTTCCAGCGCTTCCGGGCTGGCGTCGGCCTCGACGACGAAGGCGTCGGGAAGCGGGTTGCGCGGCAGGCCGGCGGTCAGGTCGGCCATTCCCTCGCGCGCCTGCAGCGCCTGCAGTGCCTCGTCACGCGGCACGAAGCGGACGCTGCCGAGCTTTGCCTGGCGCAGGCCGCGCTCGACCTCGGCGATGGCGGCGGCGTCGGCGTCGTCGGCGAGAAAGACGCTGACCTGCTGCAAGCTGCCGGTGTTCCCGACGGCGAGGCGCAGGTTGTCGATGAACAGCCAGCCGGCGGCCGGCAGGGCCAGCGAGATGCCAATGACCAGCAGCGACAGCGCCGTGTTGAGCGGCGAGGCGACGAGCCGGCGCCAGGCGTCCTGCAGTCCGGCCAGGTGTTGCGAGAACCAGGAAGTCATTGCGCAGCCTCCACGGGCGCGGCGCTCGCCGCCGTATCCAGCAGCCTGCCCTGTTCGAGGGCGATCAGCTGCGGCTCGACGCCGGGGATCGGGCGCGGGTCGTGGCTGGCGATGACGACGGTGACGCCGACGCGATGGAATTCGCGAAAGATGCCGAGGATGTCTGCCGCCGAATCGTTGTCGAGTTTGGCGGTCGGCTCGTCGGCGAGCAACAGGGCCGGCCGATTGACGACGGCGCGCGCGATCGCCAGGCGCTGCTGCTCGCCGCCCGAGAGGGCGACCGGCATCGCCTTCGCCCGGTCGAGCAGGCCGACCTTGTCGAGTGCAGCGAGCGCACGCCGCTCGGCGTCGCGCGGCGGCAGGCCGACGATCGCCAGCGGCAGCAGCACGTTGGCCAGCGCGTTGCGGTCGAAGAGCAGCTTCTGTTCCTGGAAGACGAGGCCGATGTTGCGCCGCAGGTAGGGCAGGGCGCGCCGGCCGAGCGAGGCCAGGTTCTGGCCATTGACGACGATGCCGCCGGACGAGGGGCGCTCGATGGCGGCGATCAGCCGGAACAGCGTCGTCTTGCCGGCGCCGGAGCGGCCGGTGACCCAGGCGAACTTGCCGTCGGCGATCTCGAAACTGACGTCCTTGAGCGCTTCCCGGCCTTCCGGGTAGCGCTTGCAGACCGAGCTGAAGACGATCATTCGAACAGCGCGTCGACGAAGTCGCGCGCACGGAAAGGCCGCAGGTCGTCGATGCCCTCGCCGACGCCGATGAAGCGGATCGGTTTCGGACACTGCGCGGCGATCGCGGCGACGACGCCGCCCTTGGCGGTGCCGTCGAGCTTGGTCAGCACCAGGCCGCTGACCTCGATCGCGCGGTCGAAGGCGGCCACCTGCTGCAGCGCGTTCTGGCCGATGTTGGCGTCGAGGACGAGCAGGGTCTCGTGCGGCGCGGTCGGGTCGGCCTTGCGGATGACGCGGCGGACCTTGGCGATTTCCTCCATCAGGTGCAACTGCGTCGGCAGGCGGCCGGCGGTGTCGGCGAGCACCACGTCGATGCCGCGCGCGCGCGCCGCGCCGATCGCGTCGAAGATCACCGCCGCCGGGTCGCCGCCTTCCTGGGCGATGACGGTGACGCCGTTGCGCTCGCCCCAGGTTTCGAGCTGTTCGCGCGCGGCGGCGCGGAAGGTGTCGCCGGCGGCGAGCAGCACCGACTTGCCCTGCGCCTGGAAGTGGCGTGCGAGCTTGCCGATCGAGGTCGTCTTGCCGGCACCGTTGATGCCGGCGAGCATGATCACGAAGGGCTTGTGCGTCGACACTTCGAGCGGTTGTTCGAGCGGGAGGAGGATGTCGACCAGCGCATCGGCGAGCGCCTGCTGGATCGCCTGCGGCGTCTCCAGCTTTTCGCGTTTGGCGCGCGCCTTCAGGTCGGCGAGCAGGCGCTCGGTCGCCGCGATGCCGACGTCGCTCATCAGGAGGCGCGTTTCCAGCTCCTCGAGCAGTTCGTCGTCGACCTTGCCGCGCGAGAACAGCGCGCCGAGGCCGCCGAGTTGCGAGCGCGTCCGCGCGAGGCCGTTCTTCAGCCGTTCGCGCCAGCTGGGGGCGGGGGCGGCACTGGCCGGGGTCTCGGCCGGGGATTTCTTCAGGAAACCAAACATGAGGGCAGATTTCGGAGGCGGGCGATGGGCGGACCTGAATCGACGATCAGGGGCTGAACTCAGCGCCTGCCGGCACGTCTACCCGTGCGGGCGGCGGCTGCCGGCGCCGTGCCGCGGACATTCGCCGCGCCGGCAGGACCCGGCAGGCGCGGCGATGGTAAGATTGCGCCGCCGAAACCCGACGTCGCACCACGACGCGCACGCTGCATCGCGTGCATTTTAACAGAAGCGACTCATGCCCATGCGCTGCACGAGACTGATTGCACTGCTTTTCCTGCTGGTCGCGCCGCTCGCGGCGCAGGCCAATCCCTTCTCACGACAGCTCGCCAACGGCCTGACGGTGATCGTCAAGGAAGACCGGCGCGCGCCGACGGCCGTGCACATGGTCTGGTACCGCGTCGGCAGCGTCGACGAGCAGAGCGGCGTCACCGGCGTCGCGCACCTGCTCGAACACATGATGTTCAAGGGCACGCCGAGCGTCGGTCCGGGCGAATTCAACCGCCGCGTCGCCGCTGCCGGCGGCCGTGACAACGCCTTCACCAGCCGCGACTTCACCGCCTACTTCCAGCAGACGCCGAAGGGGCAGCTCGAAGAGATGATGCGCCTCGAAGCCGATCGCATGCGCCACCTGACCCTCGATCCGAATGAATTCGCGCAGGAGATCAAGGTGGTCATGGAGGAGCGGCGCATGCGCACCGACGACCAGCCGCAGTCGCTGCTCTACGAGCAACTGAACGCCGTCGCCTTCGGCGCGCACCCGTACCGCGCGCCGGTGATCGGCTGGATGAACGACCTGGAGAACATGAGCGTCGAGGACGCGCGCGAGTGGTACGACCGCTGGTACGTGCCGAACAACGCCTATGTGGTGGTGGTCGGCGACGTCGACCACGACGAGGTCTTCCGCCTCGCCGACAAGTACTACGGGCCGCTGGCGCCTCGTGCCCTGCCCAAGCGCAAGCCGCAGCAGGAGCCGCAGCAACTCGGCATCCGCCGCCTGACGGTGAAGGCGCCCGCCGAACTGCCGGTACTGATGATGGCGTACAAGGCGCCGGTGATCCGCGATGTCGAAGAGGATGTCGACCCCTACGCGCTGGAGATGCTCGCCGCGATCCTCGACGGGCACGATGCGGCGCGCTTCCCGAAGCGACTGGTCAAGGAGTTGCGCGTCGCGGTCAGCGCCGGCGCCGGTTACGACTCGACCGCGCGCGGTCCGGGCCTGTTCATCGTCGAGGGCTCGCCGAGCGAGGGGCGCAGCGTGTCCGAGCTCGAAGCCGCCTTCCGTGCCGAGATCGCACGCATCCGCGAGCACGGTGTCGACGCCGAGGAACTGGCGCGCGCCCGCGCGCAACTGATCGCAACCGAAACCTACAAGCTCGACTCGATGTTCGCGCAGGCGATGGAGATCGGCCAGCTCGAGGCCGTCGGCATCCCGTACCGCGCGATCGACCGCATCATCGAGAAACTGCAGTCGGTCAGCGCCGAACAGGTGCAGGCGGTTGCCCGGAAGTATCTCGACGACGACGCGCTGACCGTCGCCGTGCTCGATCCGCAGCCCTTGCCGGCGCAGGCGAAGGCGCCGCGTCCTGCGCTGCCCCACCGCCACTGAGAGGTCAGACAATGAAGTTTGCCAAGCTCGTCGCCGGCGTCTGCCTGCTGCTCGTCGCGCAGTTCAGCCAGGCCGGCGTGACGATCGAACACTGGCGGGCGCCGTCGGGTGCCCGCGTCTTCTTCGTCGAGAGCCATGCGCTGCCGATCGTCGACCTGCGCCTCGATTTCGCCGCCGGCAACGCGCACGATCCGGCGGGCAAGGCGGGGCTGGCCGCGCTGACGCGCGACCTGCTCGAACTCGGCGCCGGCAAGCTCGACGAGACCGAGATCGCCAGCCGGCTCGCCGACCTCGGCGCCAGGCTCGGCGGCGGCAGCGACCTCGACCGCGCCTCGGTCAGCCTGCGCACGCTGTCCGCGCCCGACAAGCAGAAGCCGGCGCTGGCGATCCTGCGCGAGGTGGTGAGCGCGCCGCGCTTTGCCGCTGCCGTGTTCGAGCGCGAGCAGGCGCGCAGCATCGCCGCGCTCAAGGAAGCGCTGACGCGGCCGGAGACGATCGCCGCGCGCGCCTTCTGGTCGGGCATGTACCCGACGCATCCCTACGGCGTACAGGCGACGCCGCAGTCGCTCGCCGCGCTCGGGCGCGACGACCTCGCCGCCTTTCACGCGAGTCATTACACCGCGGCCGCGGCGACGCTCACCCTGGTCGGCGACCTCTCGCGCCCGGAGGCCGAGGCGATCGCCGCCGAGCTGACTGCCGGGCTGCCGGCCGGGAAAGCCGTTCCGGCCGTTCCGGAAGTACCCGCAGCGCAGGCGGCGGTCGAACAGCGCATTGCCCATCCGGCAGCGCAGGCGCACCTGATGCTCGGCCTGCCGGCGGTGCGCCGCGGTGACCCGGACTTCTTCCCGCTGCTGGTCGGCAACTACACGCTCGGCGGTGGCGGCTTCGTCTCGCGGCTGATGAAGGAAGTGCGCGACCGCCGCGGCTACGCCTACAGCGTCTACAGCTACTTCCTGCCGCTCAAGCAACCGGGGCCCTTCACCATCGGCCTGCAGACCAAGAAGACGCAGGCCGCCGACGCGCTCGAGGTGGCGCGCGCGACGCTGGCGACCTTCCTCGCCGAAGGTCCGACTGCCGAGGAACTCGAGGCCGCCAAGCAGAACCTGGTCGGCAGCTTCCCGCTGCGCCTCGACAGCAACGCCAAGATCCTCGACAACGTCGCGACCATCGGTTTCTACGAATTGCCGCTCGACTACCTCGATCGCTACAGCGAGAACGTCGAGCGGGTCAGCGCCGCCGACGTGCGCGCGGCCTTCGCCAGGCACGTGCGGCCGCAGGCGCTGACCACCGTCGTCGTCGGCGAGTAGTAGCGTGAGTTCGGTCCGCATCATCGGCGGCGAGTGGCGTCGCCGGATCCTGCGCTTCCCCGAGTCGACCAGCCTGCGGCCGACGCCCGACCGCGTCCGCGAGACGCTGTTCAACTGGCTCGGCCAGCGCCTCGACGGCCTCTCCTGCCTCGACCTCTTCGCCGGCAGCGGCGCGCTCGGCTTCGAGGCCGCTTCGCGCGGCGCCGACCGCGTGGTGATGGTCGAGCGCGCGGCGCAACCCTACGCGGCGCTGTGCGCCAACGCGAAGATGCTCGGCATCGATCCCGGTCATGATGCGCGGCTGGAGATTGTGCGCGCGGATGCGTTAGAATTCGCGCGGTCCACGGACCGGCGTTTCGACGTGCTGTTTCTCGATCCGCCTTTCCGCCAGGGCTGGTTCGACCGGCTCCTGCCGCTCTTGCCGCGTCTCCTCAAGGACGACGCGGTCATCTACGCCGAGTCGGAAGTGCCGCTCGAAGCACTCGGCGAGTGGCGGACGGAGCGTTCCGGCAAGGCCGGGCAGGTCAGTTATCATTTCATGCGGCGAGGCGAAACCAGTGACGCACAATGAACCCAGGGCGGCTTCCCGCAGCGGCGACGGCAAGCGCGTCGCGGTCTATCCGGGGACCTTCGATCCGATGACGCGCGGCCACGAGGACCTGGTGCGGCGTGCCGGTCACCTGTTCGACCGGGTCGTCGTCGGCATCGCCGAGAGCCGTTCGAAGCGCCCTTGCTTCACGCTCGCAGAGCGGATCGAGATGGCGCGCGAGGTGCTGAAGAACTACAAGAACGTGGAAGTCGTCGGCTTCGACGGACTGCTCATGGATTTCCTGCAGGCGCAGGGCGCGCAGGTGATCCTGCGCGGGCTGCGCGCGGTGTCCGACTTCGAGTACGAATTCCAGATGGCGGGGATGAACCGCAAGCTTTATCCCCACGTCGAGACCGTGTTCCTGACCCCGGGCGAGCAGTACATGTTCGTCTCGGCGACGATGGTTCGCGAGATCGCCGTCTTAGGCGGCGATGTCAGCCAATTCTCACAGCCGATCGTCTGCGAGCGGCTGGCGAAGAAGTTTTCCAACCAATGAACTGAAGGAAAGTGCCACCATGTCTTTGAAGATCACCGACGAATGCATCAACTGCGACGTGTGCGAACCCGAGTGCCCCAACAGCGCCATTTCCCCGGGTGACGAGATCTACGTGATCGACCCGGCCAAGTGCACCGAGTGCGTCGGTCACTACGACACCCCGCAGTGCGTCGAAGTCTGCCCGGTCGACTGCATCATCAAGGACGCCGGCAACGCCGAAAGCGAAGACCAGCTCTGGGCCAAGTACACCCAGCTGACCGGCAACCCGCGCGCCTAAGAGGGGAGGGACAGTATGAATCATACTGTCCCTTAGACGCCGCTCCCTGAGGGCAGTATGCTCATACTGTCTCCATGGGGCGGCTTTTTTTCTGGGCGCTCGGCAGCCTGACGACGATCGCGGTGGCAGCACGCCCTCCGCTCAGCGCTGGCAGCGCGGGCAGTAGAAGGTCGAACGCCCGGCCTGGCGCAGGTTGCGGATCGGCGTCCCGCAGACGCGGCAGTCTTCGCCGGCGCGGTCATAGACGGCGCAGCTCAACTGGAAGCAGCCGGCGCCACCGTCGCTGTGGATGTAGTCGCGCACGCTGCTGCCGCCGGCGGCAATCGCGTCGCTCAGCGTTTCGCGGATCGCGCTGGCGAGCGTCGCGCAGCGCGCGCGGCTGATGCGGTCGGCGGCGCGTTGTGGCGAGATGCCCGAGCGGAACAGGCTCTCCGCCGCGTAGATGTTGCCGATGCCGACGACCAGATGGCTGTCCATCAGCACCGGCTTGATCGGCGCGTGCCGCCGTTGCAGCGCCTCGTACAGCCAGTCGCCGTCGAACCCGGGCTCGAGCGGCTCGACGCCGAGGACGCGCAGCAGCGGATGCTCCTCGACCGCCGGTCCTTCGTGCCAGACCAGCGCGCCGAAGCGACGCGGATCGCGCAGACGCATGACGATTCCGGGAAAGACGAGGTCGACGTGGTCGTGCTTCCCGGGGGCGGTCCCCGGCTCCGTCAGGCGCAGGCTTCCCGACATGCCGAGGTGCAGGATCAGCCAGCCGCCGCCCCTGCTGCTCTCGCAGTCGAACAACAGATACTTGCCGCGGCGCAGGATGGCGTCGATGCGCAATCCCTGCACGCGCGTCGCCAGCGCGGGCGGCAACTCGTGGCGCAGCTTCGGCACGCGAAACACGGCGCCGGCGATGCGTTGGGCGGAGAGCCTCGGCAGGAGGCCGAGGCGGCTGACTTCGACTTCGGGTAGCTCGGGCATTGCTGCAATGAGTAAAAGTTCATAACATGGACTGCCCATTATCGCCGAAAAGGCTCTGCGCCCATGCTCGGGGCGGCCGTGCGCGGGAAGCGCGCCTCGCTCGTCGCACGCAGCCGGCGGCGGCCCCGCGGCGGCCTTCTCCGGCTGTGCCAGCGGCTGCCTTTCCGGTGCCGACCGCGAGTCCCGACTCGCTGCAACCAGGACTTCTGCCATGAGCCGATCCCCTTGCCGACTGCTTGCCGCGACGCTGCCTGCGGCCTTGTTGCTGGCCTTGGCCGCGCCGGCTGCGGCAGCGGATCAGGCGCCGGCTCCCGCCGCCGAGCCCGTACCGCTGGCAGCCCAGGCTGCGCTCCCTGCCGTGCCGGCAGTCGCTCCCGCCGGCACGCCGTCGTCGCGCCTGCCCGAACTGCGCGCACGCGGGAAGAAGCCGGTCATGCCCGCCGCCGAGGCCGGAGAGGCATCGGCGAGCGCCCGGCTCGTCTTCCAGGTGCTGCTCGCCGAAATCGCGCTGCAGCGCGGCGACGTCGCGCTCGCCGCGCAGGCGTGGACCGATCTGGCGCAGCGTAGCCGCGACCCGCAGGTGCTCGAACGCGCCATCGAGGTCGCCGGCTATGCGCGGCGCCTCGATCTGGCGCTGGAGTCGGCCAGGCTGTGGCTTGAAATCGAGCCTTCCTCGTCGCGTGCGCAGCAGATGCTCGCCGGTGTCCTCATCGTCGGCGAGAAATACGATGAACTGGCGCCGCTGCTGACGCGCATGCTCGCAGCCGATCCCGAGGGCCTGCCCGGCAATCTGGTCGGGCTCAACCGCATGCTGCTGCGCGCCGCCGACCGCGGCGCAGCCTGGCAGCTGGTCGAGCAGGTCACCGAGCCTTTCCTGGGGCTGCCGGAGGCCCACTATGCGCGGGCAGTGGCGGCGAATTCGGCTGCCATGCCGACGCGTGCGCTCGACGAAGCGCAGCGCGCGCTCGAACAGCGTCCCGACTGGGAACTCGCCGCCCTGCTCAGGGCGCAGGTGCTGGCGCGTTCCTCGACCGCCGCGGCCGTCGCCTCGCTCGAGCGTTTCGTCGCGGACAACCCCGGCGCCCGCGAAGTCCGTCTGCACCTGGCGCGCGCCCTGATCGCCGAGAACCGCTACGCCGATGCGCGCAGCCACTTCGAGCTCCTCGTCGCCGACTCACCGGACAACACCGAGGTGCTTTTCCCGGCCGCGATCCTGGCCCTGCAGTTGAACGACAGCGCGCGTGCCGAAACGCTGCTGCTGCGCCTGCTCGACCTCGAGTTCGCCGACAAGAGCGTCGCCCGCTACTATCTGGGCCAGATCGCCGAGCAGCGTCAGCAGCTCGACGCCGCGCTGGCCTTCTACCGTGCGGTCGGACCGGGCGAGCAGTACCTGCCGGCACAACTGCGCTCGGCGCGGCTGCTCGCCGAGCGCGGGCAAGACGAGGATGCGCTCCGGCAACTGCGCACGGTGAAGGCGCGCAGCGCGGAGGAACGTGCGCAGCTCGCGCTCGTCCAGGCGCAGATCCTGCGCGATGCGCGCAAGTGGCAGGAAGCCTTCGTCCTCCTCTCCGACGAACTCTCGCGTCAGCCGTCCGAACCCGACCTGCTCTACGAAACCGCCTTGCTCGCCGAAAAGCTCGGGCGCATCGACCTGCTCGAGAAGCACCTGCGCCGGCTCATCGAGCTGCGCCCGGACAGTCCGACCGCGTACAATGCGCTCGGCTATTCGCTCGCCGACCGCAAGCTGCGCCTCTCCGAGGCGCGCGAGCTGATCGCCAAGGCGCTGAGCCTGGCGCCCGAGGACCCGTTCATCATCGACAGCCTCGGCTGGGTGCTCTACCGCCAGGGCGACCTCGCCGCTGCCCGCGTGCAACTCGAGCGCGCCTTCGCCTTGCGTGCCGACCCCGAGATCGCCGCGCACCTGGGCGAGGTGCTGTGGATGCTCGGCAGCCGCGAGGAGGCGACCCGCCTCTGGCGCGATGCGCAGGCCAGGAGCCCCGACAACGAGGCGCTCGCCGACGTGCTCAAGCGCTTTGCGCCCTGAGCGACTGCGTGGCTGGCCGATCTTGTCGCTTCCTTGCGTGTCTCCTTTTCTCTTGCGCGCCGCGCGTGTCGGCGCCGTGCTGCTGGCGCTGGGCCTGAGCGCGTGCGCCGGGCTGGGCACGCCGCCGGATCGCTCGACCCTCGCGGCGAGCGACAGCTTCGCCCTGTCGGCGCGCTTCGCGCTGCGCGTCGACGCGCAGAACCATTCCGGCCGTCTCGACTGGCGGCACACGCCTGCACGCGACGAGTGGCTGCTGTCGTCGCCGTTCGGCCAGGGGATTGCCGAGATCGTCGGTACCCGCGAACTGGCCTGCCTGTCCGGCAGCGACGGACGTCGCGAGTGTGATGCCGACCTCGACGCGCTGACCCGCCGCCTGCTCGGCTATCCGCTGCCGTTGGCCGGGCTCGCCGACTGGGTGCGCGCGCGCCCACCAGTCGACGGCGCGGCGCCTGAAAACGACGTGCTCGATGCGCTCGGCCGTCCGCTGGTGCTCGTCCGTGCCGGCTGGCGCATCGAGTTCGCTTACCATGGCGAGGCCCCCGATGCGCTGCCGCGGCGCTTATCTGTCGCGCTGCCGGCGGGGCCCGAGTTGCGTCTGGTCATCGACGAATGGCGGGCACTGGGCCTGCCGAACACGCCGTCGGCACCTGCCGCGGCATCTTCCACTGAACCTGTTTCCAACAACAACTGATCATGTCACCGCAAGCATCGCCCATCGGACAGGGCCCTGACTCCTGGACCTGGGACAGCGTCTACCCGGCGCCGGCCAAGCTCAACCTCTTCCTGCACGTCGTCGGTCGCCGGCCGGACGGCTATCACTGCCTGCAGACCGTCTTCCGTTTCGTCGGTCACGGCGATGCGCTGCGCTTCACGCCGCGCGACGACGGCGAAATCGTCCTCGCCACGCCGCTGCCCGGCGTTCCGCCCGAGAAAGACCTTACCGTGCGCGCAGCGCGCCTGCTGCAGGCCGCAAGCGGCTGCCGCAAGGGCGTCACGATCGCCGTCGACAAGCGCCTGCCGATGGGCGGCGGTCTCGGCGGCGGCAGTTCGGATGCGGCGACCACCTTGCTCGCGCTCAACCACCTCTGGCAGCTCGGCCTCTCGCGGCAGCGTCTGCAGCAGATCGGCCTGACCCTCGGCGCCGACGTCCCGGTCTTCGTCTTCGGCGAGAATGCCTTTGCCGAAGGCGTCGGCGAGGAACTGCAACCGGTCGCGCTGCCGTCCGCGTGCTACCTGGTCCTGGAGGCGCCGGTCGAGGTGCCGACCGCGCTCGTCTTCTCGGCGCCCGAGTTGCGCCGCGACACGCCGCTGCTCGCCGCCGGCGACTGGCGTCCTGGCGCGGGCGGCAACGACCTCGAGCCCGTCGTCGTCGCGCGCTTCCCGGAAGTCGCCGAACGCCTCGCCTGGCTCGGCGGCCACGCGCGCGCGCGCATGACCGGTTCCGGCGCCTGCGTCTTCGCCGAATTCGCCGACCGCGCCGCGGCTGCAGCCGTCCTGCGCCAGGCGCCGGCCGGCTTCAAGGGCTGGCTCGCCGACGGTCTCGACCGCCACCCGCTGCACGCGCTCGCGGCCTAGCCGGTCGCTGCGCACACGGTCCTGCAAAATTTTTTGCGCAGGGGCTGGTGTTTTTCAAAAGAGTCGGGTACTATGCGCGCCTCGTTCGACAACAAACGTTGTTGATCGATTGCTGGGGAGTCGCCAAGCTGGTCAAGGCACCGGATTTTGATTCCGGCATTCGAAGGTTCGAATCCTTCTTCCCCAGCCACCTGATTTCTAACGTCGGGCAGGTCAAAAGCCTGCCCGTCTTCATTTGTGCGCCCCGTTTCGGGCGCAGGGAGTGTCGGAAGTGGCATACGACAGCCTCATGGTGTTCACCGGCAACGCCAACCCCAAGCTGGCAGCCGATGTCGTCAGGCGCCTCAACATCTCGCTCGGCCGCGCCAATGTCGGTCGCTTCTCCGACGGGGAAGTCAGCGTCGAGATCCAGGAACATGTGCGCGGCAAGGACGTCTTCGTCCTCCAGTCGACCTGTGCTCCCTCCAACGAAAACCTGATGGAACTGCTGGTGATGGTCGATGCGCTGAAGCGCGCCTCGGCCGGTCGCATCACCGCCGCCATCCCGTACTTCGGTTACGCCCGCCAGGACCGTCGCGTGCGCTCGGCGCGTGTGCCGATCGCCGCCAAGCTGGTCGCCGACCTGCTCACCGCTGCCGGCGTGCACCGCGTGCTGACGATGGACCTGCACGCCGACCAGATCCAGGGCTTCTTCGACATCCCGGTCGACAACATCTACTCGTTGCCGATCCTGCTCGCCGACGTTTGGAAGCAGAACTTCCCCGACCTGATGGTCGTCTCGCCCGACGTCGGTGGCGTCGTCCGCGCGCGCGCGCTGGCCAAGCGCCTCGAATGCGACCTGGCGATCATCGACAAGCGCCGGCCCAAGGCCAACGTCTCCGAAGTGATGAACATCATCGGCGAAGTCGAGGGCCGTACCTGCGTGCTGATGGACGACATGGTCGATACCGCCGGCACGCTGTGCAAGGCCGCTTCGGCGCTGAAGGAACGCGGCGCGCGCAAGGTGCTCGCCTACTGTACGCACCCTGTGCTCTCGGGCGCTGCGGTCGAGCGCATCAACGCCTCCGATCTCGACGAACTGGTCGTCACCGATTCGATCCCGCTGCGCGAAGACGCTCAGGCCTGTCCGCGCATCCGCCAGCTGTCGGTCGCCGACGTGATGGCCGAGACCATCCGCCGCATCAGCAACGAGGATTCCGTGTCCTCGCTGTTCATCGAGTAAGCAGTCTTCTTTGCCGGGCGGCGTGCCGTCCGGCATTTCCAACCCCCGCCTGGTCGCGGGCGGGTCTGCAACACCACCTGGAGTTCCCATGAAATTCGAACTGAATGCACAGAAGCGCACCCTGCAGGGGTCCGGAGCGAGCCGCCGCCTGCGTCGTGCGAACAAGGTCCCGGCGATCGTCTACGGCGGCAACGCTGCCGCCCAGGCGCTCGAACTCGACCACAACCAGATGCTGCTCAACCTGCGCAAGGAAGCGTTCCACGCGTCCGTGCTGACGCTGATCGTCGACGGCGTCGCCGAGCCGGTCCTGCTGCGCGACGCGCAGATGCACCCCTACAAGCCGCTGGTCCTGCACGTCGACTTCCAGCGCGTTGACGCGAGCAAGCCCGTGCACCAGAAGGTGCCGCTGCACTTCATCAACGCCGACCAGGCGCCGGGCGTCAAGCTCGCTGGCGGCAGCGTCTCGCACGTCCTCAACGAAGTCGAAGTCACCTGCCTGCCTGCCGACCTGCCCGAGTTCATCGAAGTCGACCTGAAGGCGCTCAACGCCGGCCAGTCGATCCACGTCTCGCAGCTGGTCGTCCCGGCTGGCGTCAAGGTCGTGGTCCATGGCGACGACGGCGTCGTCGTTTCGATCGTGGCGAAGAAGGGTGCTGCTGCCGCCGAAGGCGAACAAGCCGCTGCCTGATCCTGCTGATCGATGAGAGGCCGTCGTCCGGCGCTGCCAGCGCCTGCGGCGGCCTTTTTGCATCCTTGAATTAGCCCGCCTCGCACACCATGATCGCTCCCCGTCTGATCGTCGGCCTCGGCAACCCGGGCGCCGAGTACGCGGATACCCGGCACAACGTCGGCTTCTGGTTCGTCGACCGGCTCGCCTCCGACCTGAAGGCGACGCTGGCGCCGCAGCCGAAGTTCTTCGGCAAGGTCGGTCGCGCCGGCGAATTGTGGCTGCTCGAACCGTCCACCTTCATGAACCGTTCCGGCCAGGCGGTCGCGGCGCTGGCGCGCTTCTACCGCATCGAGCCGAACGAGATCCTCGTCGTGCACGACGACCTCGACCTGCCGCCTGGCGCGATCCGCATGAAGCAGGGCGGCGGCAACGGCGGCCACAACGGTCTGAAGGACATTCAGGCGCATCTGTCGACGCCCGACTTCTGGCGTCTGCGCCTCGGCATCGGCCATCCGGGCGAGCGCGCCGAGGTCGCCAGCTTCGTGCTCAAGCCGCCGCGGCGCGAGGAGCAGGAGGCGATCGATGCCGCGCTCGACCGCTGTCTCGTCGCCTGGCCCAAACTTGCCGCCGGCGACGTCGCCGCCGCGCAACGCATCCTCCACGTCAAAGCCTAACCAGGAAACCCGTCCATGAGCCTCAAATGCGGAATCGTCGGCCTGCCCAACGTCGGTAAATCGACCCTGTTCAACGCGCTTACCAAGGCCGGAATCCAGGCCGAGAACTATCCCTTCTGCACCATCGAGCCGAACGTCGGCATCGTCGAAGTTCCCGATCCGCGCTTGAAGCAGCTCTCGGCGATCGTCAAGCCGCAGAAGGTGCAGCCTGCCATCGTCGAGTTCGTCGACATCGCCGGTCTCGTCGCCGGCGCCTCGAAGGGTGAGGGCCTCGGCAACCAGTTCCTCGCCAACATCCGCGAGACCGACGCCATCGTGCATGTGGTGCGCTGCTTTGCCGACGACAACGTGATCCACGTCTCCGGTTCGGTCGACCCGATCCGCGACATCGAGGTCATCGACACCGAACTCGCGCTCGCCGACATGGCCACCGTCGAGAAGGCGATCAATCGCTACAAGCGTCCGGCGGCCGCCGGCGACAAGGACGCCAAGATCCTCGTCGCGGTGCTCGAAAAGTGCTTCGCCCAGCTCGACCAGGGCAAGCCGGTGCGCGCGCTCGACCTGTCCAAGGAAGAATGGGCGAGCCTCAAGCCCTTCTGCCTGATCACCGCCAAGCCGGTGCTCTACGCCGCCAACGTCGCCGAGGACGGTTTCACCGACAACCCGCACCTTGCTGCGGTCGAAGCGCACGCCGCTGCCGAAGGCGCCGAAGTCGTCGCACTGTGCGCGGCGATCGAGGCCGAGATCGCCGACCTCGACGACGCCGACAAGCTCGAATTCCTCGAGTCGATGGGCTTGCACGAGCCAGGCCTCGACCGCCTGATCCGCACCGGCTACCACCTGCTCGGCCTGCAGACCTACTTCACCGCCGGCGTCAAGGAAGTGCGCGCGTGGACCATCCACAAGGGCGACACGGCACCGCAGGCTGCCGGCGTCATCCACACCGACTTCGAGCGCGGCTTCATCCGCGCGCAGACGATCGCCTTCGAGGACTTCATCGCCTGCAAGGGCGAGGCGGGTGCCAAGGAAGCCGGCAAGATGCGCGCCGAAGGCAAGGAATACGTGGTCAAGGACGGCGACGTGCTGAACTTCCTGTTCAACGTCTAAGTTCTGCGCTATTCCGGACCTTCCTGGCGGGGACCGGGAAGGCCCGGAAAACCGGCGGCCGCCGTTTGCGCGGAGGTCGTCGCCCCCGGCGGTGGCCGGCAAAGCGCATGAGTCGGCGGGCTGCGCATTGCGCCCCGCTTGAGTGCCGATCAAGGCTGCGCGGAACCTAGGGCTTCTTCTTCCAGGCACGAAGGTAGTCGATCACCTTCGCGGCCTGGCCGTCGGTGCCGTAGGCCAGCGTCAGCAGGAAATGCAGGGGCCTCGGTATTTCGCGGCCGGATTCATACCGCGAGCCGGCAGATTGCGTCATCCCCACCACCGACCAGAAACTGGTCTGGTTCAGGTCGTATTTCCTGCGGAATTCCTTGATCTGGTCGCCGTCCTTGAAGCGTGGTGCTGGCAGTTTGGACATTGGGTGCCTCACCGTCCCTCAAATGAGCAGGAGATCTGTCGATGCCATGGCCGTACCGCCTTGCTCATCGCGTCTCCGCGTTCGCCGAGTGCTGCCGGCAGGTGTCTGTCCCTGTTGCGCGCAGCCCTTGCTGTAAGCATAAGCACGAGCTATGCCATGAAGATAAGCGTGGCCAAGTGCTTGATCCATAAACTGCAGCGGGCGTGCGCGACGGGCGCGGCGATGCCACTGTAAGAGTTTTCGACACCTCGAACGCGTTTCGATCGCCGGGCGACTGCTTCCCAGCGCCGGCGCAGACGAGCGTGCGTCCTCTCCCGCCAGTTGCCACGAGCAGGCCTCTTGAGCTGCCTCTACGCGCCTCGTTTGCCACCGCCAATGCCCAGCCGAGGCTTCCGTAGATGTTCCGTTATTTCATCGGGATATGCTTTAATGCGGGAACACAGTCGGGAACGAGATCATGGCGGAAGAATTTGACATCGTGCCGAGTGGCGAGTGGGCCACCCTGCAGCGGGTTAACCGGTTCCAGAACCAGCCGTGGCTGGGCTGGGCCGTTTTCCTGTTCATGGTCTGCCTCAGCGTGGGGCTGTGGTACTACACGGAACAGCATATCCGGCAGATCGCGGAAGAGCGCTTCCTGTATCGCGTCGAGAAGCAGCAGACCCTGCTCGGCGAGCACATGCAGCGGTATCAGCAGGTGCTGCGCGCAGGACGCGGCTTGTTCGATTCGAGCGACTCGGTGAGCCGCGAGGAGTGGCACAAGTTCGTCGTCGCCAATGACCTCGCCCGCAACCCGCCCGGCATGCTGGGGCTCGGCTATACGGTGATGTTGCGGCCGGGCGAACGCGCCGCGCACGAGGCGGCCGTCCGCGCCGAAGGTTTTCCCGACTACGCGATCAGCCCGCCCGGCGAACGCGACCCGCTCTCCAGCATCGTCTTCCTCGAGCCGTTCTCCGGTCGGAACCTGCGCGCCTTCGGCTACGACATGTACTCCGAACCCGTCCGCCGCGAGGCGATGGAGCGTGCCCGCGACAGCGGTGAGCAGGCGCTGTCGGGCAAGCTCGTCCTCGTGCAGGAGACGGACGTCGACGTCCAGGCGGGTTTCATGATCTACGAACCCGTCTATCGCCGGGGGATGCCGCTGAATACCGTGGATGAACGCCGTGCGGCGCTGCGCGGCTTCGTCTATGCGCCGTTAAGGGCAGGGGACCTGATGCGCAGGCTGTTCAGGGTGCCGGCGACCGAGATCGAGGTCGAACTCTTCGACGGCCAACCCGCGCCCGGGAACCTGCTGTTCAGTTCCGAGTCGGCGCCGCGCGTCGCGCGCCAAGTCGTCGACAGGGAAGTCGTCGTCGGCGGGCATCGCTGGACCGCCCGCTTCCGCAGCAGCCGGGAGTTCGAGGATCTGACCGAGAGCAACCAGCCGTGGCTGATCCTCGCCGGCGGACTGAGCCTGAGCCTGCTCTTCCTGATCATGATCCTACTCAACATCCGCTACCAGAAGTACATGCGCGGGGCCGCCGCCAAGGTCGAGCAGAGCCTCGAAAAGTTCAGGACGCTGGTCGAAAACTCCCCAGGGGTCGTCTATCGCTGCGAAGTCGAGCCGCCCTGGCGCGTACGCTACGTCAGCCACGGCATCGAAGCCATCAGCGGAATCGCCGAGGAGCGCTTCCGGTCGGGCGAATACGGGCTGGCCGACCTCGTCCATCCGGATGAACTGGAGAGGGTCGTCGCGGCGGTCGAGCGGGCACTCGAAGCGCGTATGTCCTACAACGTCAGCTACCGGATCAGGCGCAGCAACGACGGCAGCCAGTGGCTCAATGAACGCGGACGCGCGCACTACGACGCGCAGGGCCGCCCGCTCTGGCTGGACGGTATCATCCTCGACGTCACCGAACAGAAACGCGCCGAAGAAAGGCTGCGCGCAGCTTCCCTCTATGCGCGTAGCCTGCTCGAAAGCAGCCTCGATCCGCTGGTCACGATCAGTGCCGAGGGCAAGATCACCGATGTCAATGTCGCCGCCGAAAAGGTCACCGGGCTCATGCGCGCGCAGATGATCGGCAGCGATTTCAGCGATTACTTCACCGATCCGGACAAGGCGCGCGCCGGTTACCTGCAGGTATTCGAGAAGGGCTTCGTCACCGACTATCCGCTGGCGATCCGCAGCCCGGGCGGCGAGCTCATCGAGGTCCTCTACAACGCCAGCGTCTATCGCGACGAGTCGGGAGAGATCGCCGGCGTCTTCGCGGCGGCGCGCGACGTCAGCAAGCTTAGGAAGACGGCGCGCGAACTCGATCATTACCGCGAGCATCTGGAAGAACTCGTCGTGCAGCGGACCGAGGAACTGACGCAGGCCAAGGAGGCCGCCGAGGTCGCCAACGTGGCCAAGAGCGCGTTCCTCTCCAACATGAGCCACGAACTGCGTACGCCGCTCAACTCGGTCATCGGCTTTGCGCACATCCTGCTCGCCAACACGCCGACGCCGCGGCAGCGCGACTACCTGCGCAAGATCCTGCACTCGAGCCAGAGCCTGCTTGCGCTGCTTTCCGACGTGCTCGACTTCTCGGCGCTCGAGGCGAACCGGCTGAGCCTGGAAAAACGCGAGTTCGAGCTGGAGGGCGAACTGCTGGCGGCAATCCGTCCCTTCGACGGCGAGGTCAGGCGCAAGCAGCTCGAAGTCCTCGTCGACGTCGCGGCCGAGGTCCCGCCCTTCCTGGTTGGCGATGCGCTGCGGCTGCGCCAGGTGCTGCAGCACCTCTACGGCAACGCGGTCAAATTCACCGAGCGCGGCGAGATCGTGCTCGGCGTGCGCGGCGAGCGGCGCACGCCCGACGAACTGCTCCTCACCGTCACCCTGCGCGACACGGGGATCGGTGTCCCCGAAGATCAGAAACACAAGCTCTTCGGTCGCTTCATCCAGTCGGACGGATCGAGCACGCGCCAGTACGGAGGCACCGGACTGGGGCTGGTGCTGGCCAGGAAGCTGATCGAGAAGATGGGCGGCGAGATCGGTTTCGAGAGCGAAGCGGGCCGCGGCAGTTCCTTCTGGTTCAGTCTCCCGCTGGGCATTGCGCAGGCCCCGCGCAGCGCATCTGAACGGATCGCCGCAGAAGCCTGGCGCGCGCGCCCGCTGCTCGTGGTCGACGACAACGAGCACGCGCGCACGCTGCTCTGCGACATGCTGCGCGAGATGCGCTTCATGGTCGCCGACGAGCATTCCGGGGCCGCCGCGCTGGCGCGGCTGCAGGCTGCCGGGCAGACTGGAAGCCCGGTCGCCGTGGTCTATGTCGACGCGTCGATGCCGGGCATGGACGGGATGGCGACCGTGCGGGCGATCGAGGCGCTGGCGCTTCCGGCGCCGCCGTCGGTCGTCCTGCTCGCGTGCGACCCGGGGATGCAGGAGGAAATCCCGGCCGGTCTGGCCGGGGTGCTGCTCAAGCCCGTCACCCGCTCGTCCCTGTTCGCCACGACGAGGGCGCTGCTCGCCGGCGAAGCCCCCGCATCGAGCGCCGGCGAGCGGTCGGCAGCGACGAGACGCGCGCCGGCCGGGGAGAGCGGCGTGCGGCGCCCGCAGGAGTCCATCACCTCGGCGCTGGCGGACGATGCCGGCAAGGCTGAGCCGGCAGCCGTCGATCGCGAAAGCCTGCAACGGGCGTGTCGGGCCTTGTACCGTTTGCTCCTCGACGGAGATTTCGATTCCGGCCACCTGCTGGAGGAGAACGCGGCCGTGTTGAGCAGCGGTTTGCCGGAGGCCTTCCCCGGCTTGCGCGGGCACATCGAAAGCTTCGATTTCGATGCCGCACAGGCCGCGCTCGAAGCCGCCTGCCGGAGCAGCGGCATCGAGCTCGGCAGCCCCTGAACCGGGGCGTTTCGTCGGCGCTTTCGTCGGCGCTACGCCTGCCGGCCTGCTTGTCGTACCATTGTCGGCTCCCGGAACGTCTGCCGGCCTCTCGTCCGATGCCCGTGTGGCGGGGGCGTCGAAGCAAGCAGTCGTCCGCAAAAATCATCGATGGGGTCCGACGTCGACTGGAAACAACCCGGTGGGTGATCAACCAGCGACGACAAGCACATCTTTCATTTCGTGGCTGAAAAGAGGTTTTCAGGGTGACGGGATTCACAGCGCGGGAACCGCGCTACCGCGGTCGCTTCGCGCCTTCGCCGACCGGTCGGCTGCACTTCGGTTCGCTGCTCGCCGCCGTCGGCAGTTATCTCGATGCGCGTGCGGCGGGCGGCGAATGGCTGCTGCGCATCGAGGATGTCGATGAACCGCGCAGCGTTGCGGGCGCAGCCGACGACATCCGGCACACGCTCGCAGCGCTCGGCTTCGCCTGGGACGGAGAGCTGCTCGTGCAGAGCCGGAGGAAGGACCGCTACCGGGCCGCACTGGAGCGCCTGCAGGCTTCCGGCGATGCCTATCCCTGCGCCTGCTCGCGCAGCGAGATCGCCGCCGCAGCCGTCGCTGAAGCGGTCGATGGCGGTCTCGTCTATCCGGGGACCTGCCGCAACGGCCTGCCGGCAGGACGCAGCGCCCGTGCCTGGCGCCTGCGCGTCCCGGCGGCGCCGATCGCCTTTGCCGACCGCGTGCAGGGGCCGCAGTCACAGGACCTCGAACGCGAGGTCGGCGACTTCGTCCTGCTGCGCGCCGACGGACTGTTCGCCTACCAGCTGGCGGTGGTCGTCGACGACGCCGAGCAGGGTGTCAATGCCATCGTCCGTGGTGCCGACCTGCTCGCGTCGACGCCGCGGCAGATCTGGCTGCAGCAGCGCCTCGGCGTGGCGACGCCGAGCTACGCACACCTTCCGGTCGCCACCGCCGGCGGACAGAAGCTCTCCAAGCAGACGCGGGCGCCGGCGGTCGATCCGGCGGGCGGCAGCGCGCTGCTGGCCACGGTGCTCGCCTTCCTCGGCCAGCCGCTCCCCGCCGACGCCGCCCGCCTGCCGCTGCCGGAGTTCTGGCAATGGGCGATCGCCCACTGGGCGATGGCGCGCGTTCCGGCGGTACGGACACTGGCGCTCGATTGATCCTTAAAACCTCTTTTCAGCCACGAAAAACGAAAACTACGCAACAAAACATAGGGTTGTGCTCGTTTAGTATTCAAATATCATAAAGAGTCGTGCCGCCCCTGAGCATGAAACGCAGCCATTCGCTACCGTCATTGCGAGGCGCGTAGCGCCGTGGCAATCCAGTTCGTTCTTCTGTCTCCTCGCCCTTGGCAGCTATCCACGGGCGACGCGATACCAGCCCTGGCACTGGATCGCCACACCCTTCGGGCTCGCGATGACGCGCCGTCTGGATCGCCACGCTTTACCGGCTCGGATGACGCGCCGCTATCCCGTCATTGCGAGGCGCGTAGCGCCGTGGCAATCCAGTTCGTTCCACTGTCTCGTCGCCCTTGCCAGCCATCCACGGGCAACCCGATATAGGCCCTACGCACTGGATCGCCACGCCCTTCGGGCTCGCGATGACGCGTCGTCTGGATCGCCACGCTTTGCCGGCTCGGATGACGCGCCGCTATCCCGTCATTGCGAGGCGCGTAGCGCCGTGGCAATCCAGTTCGTTCCACTGTCTCGTCGCCCTTGCCAGCCATCCACGGGCAACCCAATACAGGCCCTACGCACTGGATCGCCACGCCCTACGGGCTCGCGATGACGCGTCGTCTGGATTGCCACGCGCTGCGGGCTCGGATGACGCGCCGCTATCCCGTCATTGCGAGGCGCGTAGCGCCGTGGCAG
>NZ_NHRX01000057.1 GCF_016653115.1 Rhodocyclus purpureus | reverse complement strand
CCGAAGTAGACGGCGACCTTGTTCAGGTGGAACGCGCTGCGGGCGAAGCTCGGCCAGTGCGGTGCGCCCTGCCAGAGGATCCGCTCGCCTTCCGGGAGGGGTCCCGGGAGGCCGCGGATCTGCTCTTTGTCACGACTTACGGTCAATGCTTGCGCTCAGGACAGATCAGGTGAGCGGGCCGAGACGCGACGGGTCGGCATACAGCTTGCCGCCGGCGAAGTAGGCGCAGATGCGGTCTTCTTCGCGCAGGGTGACCTGGTCGGGGTGGGCGAGGCCGGGGATGTCCGCGAACTGGGCGGCCTTGAGCGCGCGCACGCTGACCTGGCCGACCGGCTTGATGAACTTGGTGAAGTTGATCGGCAGCAGCACCTTGCGCGTGCCGTTGGCGGTCTGGACTTCGACTTCGTAGTAGCGGGCGCAGACTTCGGAGCGGTCGACCCAGATGTCGACGACGGTGCCGGCGACTTCGCGGTCGAAAGTGACGACGGTGGAGCCACGCGGGTCGGTCTCGCCTTCGGGCAGCCAGAAGTCGGTGGCGACGCGCATCGGGACGATCTTCGGCAGGCCTTCGAGGGTGGTGTCGGGCGTGTCGGCACGCAGCGCGTAGGAAGCGGGACCGACGCCGTCGATCAGCGGGTTCTCGGTCGCTTCGAGCGGGGCGCCGGCGAACGGATAGCGGCCGGGAACGGCGAGGATCTCGCGCTCATTGACGGGGCCGGGCTTCTGCACTTCGGCGCCGGAGCGGAGCAGGAAGGTCTTGGGATCGGGCGCCTTCGGCAGGCCGTTGTAGCCCTGGCTGCCGGTGCGGGCGGCCATGTCGTGTTCGAGCGGATAGCCTTCGCGCTTGTCTTCGCGGCGCAGGTAGATCAGCAGCCTGGCAAAGAAAATCCAGAAAGCGTAAAGCGTGAGCTGCGCCACATCGACGTAGCTGGTGATGGCACCACTTGGCATGTTGTTGACCTCCTTGGCTAATTGTTCAGCCGGGCAGTTCTGCGAGCCCGAATTTGTTCGACTGCGACGGCGGCCCGCCGTGACGACGGGCGAGCGGCCCGATCACCAGCAGCGTGATGCAAAGCAAGGCAACTTCGATGCAGTAGACCGCCTCGAACCCCGTGGCCGGAGTGTTCAGCGTCGGACCGAGCGCCCCCTGCGCTGCCAGTCCGGATACCACATCGCGAATCGCGCCGCCGAGTGCGATCGCCACCCCTGCGCAGGAGGCCTGGACGGCACCCCACGCACCGAGGGCCAGTCCGCTGTGGCCGCCCTGATTGAGCGACATTGCGGAGGTCAGGGTTCCGACGGAAAAAAGCCCGCCGCCGAAACCGATCAACGCCGCACCCCCGAAAAATAATACCGCAGATTCTGTCAATGCGGCAAAGATTACCGCGAGGAAGGCAACCAGCCCGGCGGCGGCGCCCAGGGTGGCGAGCTTGATCGGGTCGCCGCCGCGGCCGAGGCGATAGGCGGCGAGCGAGAAGGCGGTGATGGCGCCGGCGGCAGCGGCCGCGGTCAGCGTCGTCGTCTCGCCGACGGCCATGTGCAACACCTCGGCGCCGTAGGGTTCGAGCAGGATGTCCTGCATGGCAAACGCAGCGGACCCGAGGCCGACGACGGTGAGGAAGCGCTTGGCGTTGGGCTGGGCGACGAAGGCACGCCATTCGCTGCGGAAGTCGGTGGCGTTCTCGCCGGTGGTGCGCGAGGGCTGGCGCGCTTCCTGTTTCCAGAGCGCGACGAGGTTGAGGGCCATGGTGAGCACCGCGGCGCCCTGGACGACCTGGATCAGTCGGATCTGGCTGAAGTCGGCGAGCAGCGCGCCGAAGACGAGCGCCGAGAGCAGCGTGCCGACGAGCAGCATGACGTAGAGGAGCGCGACCACGCGCGGGCGCGTCTCGTCGTCGGCGAGATCGGTGGCGAGTGCCAGGCCGGCGGTCTGCGCCGTGTGCATGCCGGCGCCGACGAGCAGGAAGGCGAGCGCGGCGGCGGCCTGGCCGGCGAGCGGCGGCACCGGCAGTTCGGTCATGCCGGAGAGGACGATCAGCGCGAAGGGCATGATCGCGAAGCCGCCGAACTGCCAGAGCGTGCCGAGCCAGATGTAGGGGACGCGCTTCCAGCCGAGCGAGGACTTGTGGTGGTCGGAGCGGTGACCGATCAGCGCGCGGAAGGGCGCAAAGACGAGCGGCAAGGAGACCATCAGCGCGACCAGCCAGGTCGGCACCCCGAGTTCGACGATCATCACCCGGTTCAGGGTGCCGGTGAGCAGCACCGCGGCCATGCCGATCGAGATCTGGAACAGCGACAGGCGCAGGATGCGCGACAGCGGAAAGCCCTCACTGCCGGCGTCGGCGAAGGGCAGGAAGCGGGTGCCCATGGCGACCCAGTTACGGACGAAGAAGTTGGGCTGGCTCATGATCCTGGAAAAGGCAGTTGGCCACGAAAGGCACGAAAAACCGCATGAAAAAGAACGAAATCATTCATGGCGTTCGAGGCTCGCCAGGCGTTACCCGATGCAGTGGCCGCTCAATGACTAGAAGTCTGGGTTTTGTTTCGTGAATTTCGTGGCTGAAAAGAGGTGTTGGGGTCACGGATCCGCTGCGGGCGCGCTCAGGCGCTCGGGGCGATCAGTTCGAGCGCCTGGGAAGTGTAGAAACCGCTCTTGATGCGCTGCGTGCGGCCGATGGTCCAGGCCGGCAGTTCCTGCGCGAGCAGGCGCTTCAAGTGCGCTTCGCCGACCGGGACGATCGCGGGCGAGCGGTCCGAGCGCGGGAAGAACTTGCCGACCGCGTGCATCAGCGCGAGCGGGCCGGTCTTCGGCGCGAAGGTGAACACGATCGAGCCCTTGGTGCGCGCGGCGAAGCCCTTGATCACGCGCACGACGTCGGCGGCCTCGTAGTGGATCAGCGAGTCCATGGCGACGACGTGGTCGAACTCGCCGAGCGCGGGGTCGAACATGTCGCCGACGCGAAAGTCGATGCCGGCCGTGGCGGGGTCGGCCTTGGCGCGTTCGCGCGCTTCAGCGACGAGCGTCGCGGCGAGGTCGATGGCGACGACCTGGGCACCGCGGCGCGCGGCTTCCATCGACAGCATGCCGGTGCCGCAGCCGGCGTCGAACAGGCGACGGCCGGCGAAGTCGGCGGGCAGGTAGGAGAGCAGCGTCTGCCGCATCTGTTCGCGGCCGGCACGCACGGTCGCGCGGATGCGGTTCAGGGGCGAGTCCGAGGTCATCTTGACCCAGTTCTCGCTCGCGGTACGGCCGAAGTAGTGCTGCAGTTCGCCGCGGCGACGTTCGTAAGTTTGCGTGGTGGCGGTGGTGGTCTTGTCGCTCACGGGATCAGTCCTCGAAGCCGAGCAGGTCGAACAGGTCGCGGTCCTTCATCGGCTGCGCCGGCAGCGCGTCGGTGCCCTCCCACAGCTGCTGCGCGAGGTGCAGGTACTGCGCCTGCGCCGCCTGCACGTCGGGGTCGGACTCGTCCATCTCGAACAGGGTCGCCTTCTTCAGGCGGCTCCTGCGGATCACGTCGAGGTTCTGCAGGTGCGCGAGCGTCTTCATCCCGGTCGCGGCGTTGTACTTGTCGACCTGGTCGGTCGCCGCACTGCGGTTGGCGACGAGGCCGGCCAGGCGCACGCGGTAATCGCGCGACTTGGCGCCGATCGCGGCGACGATGCGGTTGGCGGCAAAGAGCGAGTCGAAGTCGTTGGCGGTGACGATGACGACGCGCTCGGCGAACTGCAGCGGTGCGGCGAAGCCGCCGCAGACGACGTCACCGAGGACGTCGAAGATGACGACGTCGGCGTCCTCGAGCAGGTGGTGCTGCTTCAAAAGCTTCACCGTCTGGCCGACGACATAGCCGCCGCAGCCGGTCCCGGCCGGCGGGCCGCCGGCTTCGACGCACATCACGCCGTTGTAGCCGGGAAACACGTAGTCCTCGGGGCGCAGTTCCTCGGGATGGAAATTGACCGATTCGAGCACGTCGATGACGGTCGGGATCAGCGACTTGGTCAGCGTGAAGGTCGAGTCGTGCTTCGGGTCGCAGCCGATCTGCAAGACCCGGAGGCCGAGCTTGGAGAAGGCGACGGCGAGGTTCGACGAGGTCGTGCTCTTGCCGATGCCGCCCTTGCCATAGACCGCGAAGACCTTGGCGCTGCCGATCTTGACCGGTTCGGCTGCCACCTGGACGCTGCCCTCGCCGTCGTCGTGCT
>NZ_NHRX01000056.1 GCF_016653115.1 Rhodocyclus purpureus | reverse complement strand
CGACCACAGACCCGTCAGCGTCAGAAACTCGATGAAGTACGCCAGTTGCCCCATCGGCGTGGCCGCACTCTCCGCTTCCCAGCGAACCCGAACACGACCTCCTGCCGTCTGCACCCCGGCACACGACATAAGCATTTCTTGATCCCGCAGACGCTTCAATTTCGATTCACCCATCAGGTGACGTCCTCGATCAACGCCAAACTCATAGCTTGCCAGCCTTTCGGTGGCTATGCACTTCAGCAACTGAGGTTTTTAGGTTTATAAGACCCAGCCGAGCACCTTCATCGACCCCAAGTGGGCGGATCTTCCGGCGGATTTACGGGAGGCTCTCTACACGGGAACCATCCTTTTTTCCATTGTGAAGGGCATGGAGCGGAGCAGGCTTGTCATTGCGGTTATAGACAGAAACGCTCCATCTGCCGAGTTGGTCGCTCAACTCTTGCGCCGCTTCCAGATCAGTGTTCTTATATGTGATACCGGTGCCGGATTCATGCCAATACACAGATTTATAAAAGATATCCTGGAGAGTCGGTGTGCGCTGCTCACAAGTAAGCCTGTGACTAATCAGTCCGAGCGATGGTTGTTATCTGTCACAGATTTAGGTCTTGGGCGGCGATCCCCTGAACGGATAAAAAGCACGATACCACCTCAATTGATCGGGGTCTTTGAAGCTCACTGGGCGAGGAGCCGCAAAAAATTTTTGGTGTTCCATGAAGCAGCATTATCTGCCTTCATCGATTTTACTCTGGCCAAAGCTGATCCCGATATTGACCTTAATTTTGCTCTGAACTCACGAGTAGATGTACTCGTGACCGGTGAGGCGCCTGACTATCTCCCGTTACTGGCAATCGAGTTCGATGGTCCGCACCATCGCACAGAAGATGGCAAGCGCAAAGACAAAAAGAAGGAGTCTATATTTCGCAAGGCAGACATCCCACTGCTTCGAGTAGGCTTCGAAGATGCGCCTCCTCGTAACGAAGATAGCCAAATCGTTGATATTTCTGTGAGAAGAAAGGCGGTTGCTAAAGAGGCATTCCTAATTCAACTAATTGGATCGGTCGCGAGGAAATTGCAACGCGAGCGGGTGGGCTATAGACAACGCAGGGCGTCCTACTGGGATCATTTAGGGAAAGAGTACAAAACTCTAGAGGCAATAACGTTGAAGAAGATGGGGCTCACCGTATTATCTGAAGAGGCCCGCTTGCGACTACTCGAAGATGTTATGGAAAACCTCGATGACCTTCATCAAGAAGTGATTGATGGCATTGCACTCGACGATTACCTTGATCGTCAAGATAGAGATGAGTTGCTTGATCCTGAGCGCCGACCCGAACTCAAGAAGCATGGGGTTTACATTCGCGATTTCGCTTGGCGCAAGGATTGTGAGGGTGGCGTCTATTGCCAAGCTACTCTTGAACGAGACGGTACGAGCAGGGCCGTCAGAACTAGTTCAGTTCAATTCACCACTTTCGGCTCCACAGATATGGCTTTCGATGCGGTACTGAACGAAGAGCTGAAGATTTGGTTGATCGATAACGTGTGTCACTCGATAGCAACTTCTAATGAGCCCTCTGTTACGAAAAGAACGTAGCTTCGATCGAAGCTGCTCAAGGCCATGTGCGCTGCAGGTCCGATTTCCATTCGTGAGGCAGCTCGTCGGGTGGGGCGTGATGTCAAGGCATTGTAGGGGGACGTCACGGCGCTCCTGAACGCAGGTGTTCTCGACCGTACCGCAGCGGGTAGCATCGAGTTTCCCTACGACGCGGTCAAAGTCGAATTCATGCCTCAGGCAGCATAAGTCTCCATCCGAAGTCTTGGTGCCTCCCGCAGGTTCATGACGGCCCCACCGCCCGCACGCGCCGTCCGGTGAAGAGACCGAGCAGCGGCATGCCGAGTGCGGCCAGCGCGAAGATCGTCGTCAGCCGGCCCTGGTCGACCAGCCAGCCGGCGGCGGCGATGCCAGCCGACTGGCCGACGAAGAAGATCGAGATCGACAGCGCCATGGCCAGGCTCGGCGCCTGTGCGCCACGTTGTGTCGTCTGGAAGAGCAGCGCGTTGTGCAGCAGGTAGTAGCCGAATCCGGAGATGAACGCGGCGGCGAAGATCCAGCCGGAGTCGCCGGCGAAGAGGCAGATCGCGTTCGCCGCGGCGACGAGGCAGGCGGCGAGGACGGGAAAGCGCTGCCGGTTGAGGCGGGGCCCCAGCCGCGCCGCGGTGAAGGAGAAGAGCAGGCCGCCGGCGCCGTAAAGCAGCAGGGCCAGGCTCGCCTGGCCGAGGCTGAGGCCGAAGCGCTCGTGCAGGTAGAGCGGGATGAAGGCGAGCGCGGCGAAGACGAGCGCCGCTTCGAAGAAAAAGCAGAGCAGCACCCCGCGCAGTGGCGCTGACCCGATCATTCTGCCGGCGGCGAGGTAGAGGCTCGCGATCGAAGGCGGCTGGCTGCCGGCAGCCGCCTGCTGCGGCACCTCGCCAGCGTTGCGCCACAGCGCGAAGGCGATGGCCAGGTAGAGCAGGGTGAGCAGCGCGAAGGCGATCCGCCAGACGCCGAAATCGACGGCGAGGCCGCCGACGATCTGGCCGCAGACCATGCCGAGGATCTGCCCGGAAAAGAAGCGCGCCAGCGCGGCCTGGCGCTCGCCGGGCGGAACCAGGCTGGCGATGCAGGCCATCGACATCGGGATGATGCCGGCGGCGCAGATTCCGGTCAGCACGCGACAGGCGACCAGCGTCGGCAGGTTCGGCGCGAGTGCCGCACCGACGCTGCCAAGCGCGCAGCAGAGCGTCGCCAGGGTGACGATGCGGAAACGCTCGAAGCGCTCGCCGAGCGGTCCGTAGATCAGCTGCATCGCGCCGTAGGCGACGGTGAAGCCGGTGATGATCATCGCCACCTGCCCGGCGGTGCCGCCGAAGCGATCGGCGAGATCCGGCAGCATCGGATCGCAGACGCGGAACGAGGCCGAACTGGCGAAGGCGGCGAGTGCCAGCAGGAAGATCAGCCGGCTGCTGCCGGCCGGACGCTCAGACGTTGGCAATCGAGACCGCCCGCGTGTTGAGGTAGGCTTCGAGCGCCTCGGGTCCGCCCTCGGTGCCGTAGCCCGAGTCCTTGATCCCGCCGAAGGGCATCTCGGCCGATGGCAGCGCCGGCTGGTTGATCCACAGCATGCCGACCTCGACGCGCCGCGAGAGTTGGTGAGCGTTCTTCAGCGAGCGCGTGAACGCGTAGCCGGCGAGACCGAAGGCGAGGCGGTTGGCTTCGCCGATCGCCTCGTCGAGCGTCCGGAAGCTGCGCAGCGCGGCGATCGGTCCGAACGGCTCCTCGTTCTGCAGCCGCGCGTCGAGCGGGACATCGGCGAACACGGTCGGCGCGAAGAAGTTGCCTTCGCTGCCGATGCGTTCGCCACCTGAGAGGAGGCGGGCGCCTTGTGCGAGCGCATCGCGCGTGAATTCATCGAGCGCGGCGACGCGGCGACCATTGGCCAGCGGTCCCATCTGCGTGTCCGCCGCGAGACCGTCGCCGACCTTCAGGCTGTCGGCGAACTTCGCGAACGCGCCGGCGAAATCCTGATAGATGCTCTCGTGCACGAGGAAGCGGGTCGGCGAAATGCACACCTGGCCGGCGTTGCGGAACTTGGCAGAGGCGGCGGCGCGGACCGCGAGTTCGAGGTCGGCGTCGTCGCAGACGATCACCGGTGCGTGACCGCCGAGCTCCATGGTCACCCGCTTCATGTGCTGGCCGGCGAGCGCGGCGAGCTCCTTGCCGACCGCAGTCGAGCCGGTGAAGGTCAGCTTGCGGATCACCGGGTGCGGGATCAGGTAGCTCGAAATTTCGGCCGGGTTGCCATAGACGAGGCCGACCGCTCCGGGCGGCACGTCGGCGTCGACGAAGGCGCGGATCAGTTCCGCCGGCGACGCGGGTGTCTCCTCGGCGGCCTTGACCAGGATCGAACAGCCCGTTGCCAGCGCGGCTGCAGCCTTGCGCACGACCTGGTTGATCGGGAAATTCCACGGCGTGAATGCCGCCACCGGTCCGACCGGGTCCTTGAATACGAGTTGGCTGACGGCGAGATTGCGCGGCGGGACGATGCGGCCATAGACGCGCATCCCTTCGTCGGCGAACCATTCGATGATGTCGGCAGCGGCCATCGTTTCGATCGTCGCTTCGCTCAGGGGCTTGCCCTGTTCCTGGGTCAGCAGTGCGGCGATCACGGGCGCGCGCTCGCGCATCAGCGCGGCGGCGCGGCGCATCGTCTTCGCGCGCTCGATCGCCGGCGTGTCACGCCAGGTCTCGAAACCCGACTGGGCGGCAGCGAGCGCGCGGTCGAGGTCGGCGATGCCGGCGTGGGCGACACGGCCAATCTCGGCGCCGGTCGCCGGGTTCACGACCGGCAGCGTGCGCCCGTCGGCGGCGTCCTGCCACTGGCCGGCGATCAATAGCTGGGTATCTGGGTAGTGGACCTTGCTCATTTCTGGCTCCGGGTTGATCGAGTACCTCGATTCTAAGGACTGCGTCAGTGCGCTGCCAATGTGCGCAGCGGCAAAGCTGCCATGCGCAGGGTGCAATGCGCTTTCGCGAGGGGCGCGCGATACTTCTGCCAGCGCAAACGGGGGGAGTTCAGGCATGCATGAGACAAAGGGTGACCGAGTTGAGGAAGTCCACGCGGCAGCGATTCGGCAGCAGGCTGGAGAAGCTGCGGTGGCAAGCGCGGTCGAGAAGGTGCCGGCGTCCGCCGCCGCTTCGTCCGCGCCGGTCGCGCGCAGCGGCGGGCAGGTGCTCGTCGACGCGCTGCGCGGCAACGCGGTCGATACCGTGTATTGCGTCCCGGGCGAGAGCTATCTGCCGGTGCTCGACGCCTTGCACGACGCGCCGGAGATACGCACCATCGTCACGCGTCACGAGGGCGCCGCCGCCAACATGGCCGAGGCCTACGGCAAGCTGAGCGGACGACCGGGAATCTGTTTCGTCACGCGCGGCCCCGGTGCGACACACGCGAGCAACGGCGTCCATACCGCCCGCGAGGATTCGACGCCGATGATCCTCTTCGTCGGCCAGGTCGACCGCGCCTTTCGCGGGCGCGAGGCCTTCCAGGAGGTCGACTACCGGCAGATGTTCGGCGGACTCGCCAAGTGGGCGACCGAGGTCGACAGCATCGAGCGCATCCCCGAAATCGTCGCCCGGGCGTTCGCTGTCGCGCAGTCCGGGCGCCCGGGGCCGGTGGTGGTGGCGCTGCCCGAGGACGTCCTGTTCGGGTCGGGAATCGTCACCGACGCGCCGCCGCCGCGGATCGCGCAGGCCGTTCCTGCTGCCGCCGATCTCGCCGAAGCAGCGGCGCTGCTCGAGAGCGCCGAGCGGCCGCTGGTGATCGCCGGTGGCAGTGGCTGGAGCGCCTCCGGCGTGCACGCCCTGCGCGAATTCGTTATCGCCAACGACCTGCCGCTGGCCGCGTCGTTCCGCCGTCAGGACCTCTTCGACAATCGCGACCGGCATTACATCGGCCAGTTGGGGCTGGGCGTCAGTCCGGCGCTGGCCGCACGCGTGCGCAGCGCCGACCTCTTGCTGGTGATCGGCTCGCGCCTGGCCGAAGCGACTTCTTCGGGCTATTCGCTGCTCAAGAGCCCGCTGCCCGAGCAGACGCTGATCCACATTCATGCCGACCCGGACGAACTGGGCCGCGTCTATCAGGCGCGCTTGCCGATCAACGCAGCCGTCGTGCCGGCGGCCGAGGCTCTGGCGCGGCTGCCGGCAGTCGCCGCTCCGCGCTGGGCGTCGTGGACGCGTGCAGCGCGCGCCGATTACGACGCGCACTCGACGCCAGCGGCGGCGAGCCCGGACATACACGGAGTCGAAGCGCGCGGAGTCGATCTGGCGCAGGTGGTCGCCCATCTCGATCGGACGCTTCCCGACGATGCGATCATCGCCAACGGTGCCGGCAACTACACGGTGTGGGTGCATCGCTTCTATCGCTATAGGCGGCCGGGGACCGAGCTCGCGCCGATCAACGGCGCGATGGGCTACGGACTGCCGGCGGCGATCGCCGCCAAGCTCCGCCATCCGCAACGCACGGTCGTCTGCTTCGCCGGCGACGGCTGCTTCATGATGTATCCGCAGGAACTGGCGACGGCGCTGCAGTTCGACGCGGCGGTGATCGTCATCCTCGTCAACAACGGCATGTTCGGGACGATACGCATGCATCAGGAGCGCGAATTTCCGGGCCGTGTGATCGCCACGCAGCTCGTCAATCCGGATTTTGTCGCGCTGGCACAGGCCTTCGGTGCTTACGCCGAGCGGGTCGAGCGCAGCGAGGACTTCCCGGAGGCCTTTGCGCGTGCACGCGACAGCGGGCGAGCGGCCTTGCTCGATCTGCGCGTCGACCCGCGGCAGATCACGCCGCAGGCGCGACTGCCCTGAGCGCTGGCGGCCCGCTCCCGAGTCGCGTAGCCTGCCGGGAGGACCTGGATCGCAGTATGCTTGCGCTGTTCCGGGAAGGGGCGGGGGAGGAGATGAATTCGGACGATCTGAAGCTGTTTGCGCGTGTCGTCGCGGCGGGCAGCATGTCGCGCGCGGCGATCGATACAGGCAGCGACACATCGACGGTCAGCCGACGCATGTCGGCACTTGAGGGTGAGTTGGGCGTTCGCCTCTTCCATCGCAGCGGTCGCGGCGTCGTGCCGACCGAGCGCGGCCGGGCGCTGGGCGAATTTGCCGTCCAGGTCGACGGCCTGCTCGCGGAAGCAGCGCGTGTCGTCGGCGCGGGGGCGGGCGAGGGGCCTGAACGACTGCACATCGCGGCGCAGCCGACCATCGCGCAGATGCTGTTCGCGCCGCTGGCGCAGGTCTTCCGGCGCGAGTTCCCGCGTACCCGGCTACGCCTGGTCGAGGCGCTGGCGAGCCAGATCCTCGATCAGTTGGCGAGTGGCGAACTCGACCTGGCGATCCTTTACCTGCCCGAGCACACCGGCGCGACCCGCTACGACCTGCTGTTCAACGAGGAATTGCGCCTGGTGACGCCGGCCGACTACCCGGTGACGTCCGACCCGCTGCCGCTGGCGCGGCTGGCCGAGATTCCGCTGATCCTGCCGAGCACGCATCACGGACTGCGCGTCCTGGCCGAAACGCTGGCGGCGCGCAACGGTTTTGCGCTGCAGATCGCCCTCGAATGCGATGCCTCGATCGCGCTGACCCGCCGGCTGGTGATGCACGGCTGTGGCTGCACCCTGCTGCCGGTTGCCGCCGTCGCCGAAGAACTCGCCGCCCGGCAACTCGGCAGCTGCCGGTTCGACCCGCCGCTCAGCCGTAGCGTCGGTCTGGCGCACGGGCGCAACCGGGTGACGCCTGACGGGCTATGGGCTGCCGAGCGCCTGCTGCGCACGACGCTCGAAAACCTCGTCACCGGCGGCCATTGGCCGGACGCACGCTTGCCGTAGACGGCCTGCCGATCAATAGCTGCTGACCCCGGGTGCGCAGCTGTCCGGCTTGTATTCGTTGCGCAGCGCGGTGGTGGCGGCGGCGAGCAGCAGGGCATCGACGCCGACGGCGATGAAGCGCGCACCCGCCGCATGGTAGCGCTCGATCAGCGCCTTTTCGCCGCAGAGCACGCCGCCCTGCTTGCCGGCCTGGCTGACCTTGCGCAATCCCTGCTCGATCGCCTCGACGATCAGCGGGTGGTTCGTTTCGCCGAGGTAGCCGAAGGATGCCGCGAGGTCGGCGGCACCGAAGAAGATGCCATCGACGCCATCGACCGCCAGGATCTCCTCCAGGTTGTCGAGCCCGGTGCGCGTCTCGACCTGCACCAAGAGGCACATCTGGTCGTTTGCCTGCGTGCTGTAGTCCTGCACGCGCCCCCAGCGCGAGGCGCGTGCCAGCGCGGCGCCGACGCCGCGGATGCCGGCGGGCGGGTAGCGCATCGCGCGCACCAGTCCGTCGGCCTGCTCCGCGCTTTCGACCATCGGGATGAGCAGCGTCTGGATGCCGGTTTCGAGCAGTTGCTTGATCAGCACGTGGTCGCCCTGCGACGGGCGCACGACGGCCTGCGAGGGGTAGGGAGCGACTGCCTGCAACTGCGCCAGGATGCTGCGCAGGTCGTTGGGGCCGTGCTCGGCGTCGATCAGCAGCCAGTCGAAACCGGCGCCGGCGCAGATCTCGGCGCTGAAAGTTTCGCCGAGCCCGAGCCAGAGGCCGTACAGGGTCTTGCCGGCCAGGAGGTCGGTTTTGAAGCGATTGTGCGGCATGTCCATGGTTCACCTCGTTGCGTGGCGGAGGAGGACATTGTCTCAGGCTTGCTGCGCCAGCGCCCAATAAAAACGGGGGCCTAAGCCCCCGTCCTGCTCCAGCTGGAGCATCCTTCGGCAAAGGCTCAGCGACCGAGATCCTTGGCCGTCTTGCCGCCGATCCCCCACTGTGCCTTGGGCACGTCGTGGATCCAGACGCGGGTGTTCTCGATCGGCGCACCGGTGGCCTCGACCAGCGCCTGTGCGACCTTCTCGATCACCGCACGCTTCTGCTCCTCGGTGCGGCCTTCCATCATGTAGATCTGGGCAAAGGGCATGTCGGTCTCCCGGGGCTCAGACGAATCGGCAGCTGCACGAGCCGAGCGTCTGGATGCGCAGCGTGACGTTGTCGCCCGGGGCGACCGAGACGGCTTCGGTGGCGCCGCCGGAGAGGATCATCGTTCCGGCCGGGATTTCCTCGCCGTACTGCGCGAGGTGGTTGGCCAGCGCGGCGATCGCCGTGGCCGGGTGGCCGAGCACGGCGGCGCCGGCGCCGATCGCGACCGGTTCGCCGTTCTTCTCCATGACCACGCCGAGCGTGCGCAGGTCGATGCCGTCAACCGGCGTCATCTGGCCGCCGAGCACGAAGCGCGACGACGAGCAGTTGTCGGCGATGACGCTCTTCAGGTCGAACTTGAAGTCGCGGTAGCGCGAGTCGATGATCTCGATGCCGGGCATGACGAAGTCGGTCGCGGCGAGGACAGCGCCGATGTGGCAGCCCGGTCCCTTCAGCGCCTTCTTGGTGACGAAGACGATTTCGGGCTCGACCTTCGGGTGGATCAGCTCGCTGTGCTTGATCTCGCCGCCGTCGGGGACGCTGAAGTAGTCGACGAGGAAGCCGAACACCGGCGTCGTGACGCCCATCTGCTTCATCTTGGCGAACGAGGTGAGGCCGGCCTTGAGGCCGACGACCTTGCTGCCGCGCGCCAGCTTGCGGCGCAGGATTTCGTTCTGGATGGCGTACGCGTCTTCCCAGTCCATGTCGGGGTAGTCGCCGGTGATCTTGACGACGTCGAAGGCCTGCAGCTCGGCGTTCTCGAGGTGTTCGGCGAGTTTCTGGATGGTTTCTTGATTGAGATTCATGCCAATGATCCTTAGTCGGAATTCGGGTCGGACGAAGCCGGGTCAGACGAAGCGGACGGAGCAGCCGCCGATGCCGCCGATGGAGATGCGCAGGTTGTCGCCCTTGGCGCAGTCGACCATCGCGCCCATCGCGCCGGAGAGGACGATGTCGCCGGCTTTCAGCGCGATGCCGAGCGAGCCGAGCGTGTTGGCGAGCCAGACGATGGCGTTCACCGGGTGACCCATCGACGCGGCGCCGGCGCCGGTGACGACGATGTCGCCGTTCTTCTCCATGACCATGCCGCACAGCGCGAGGTCGAGGTTGGCGATGTCGACGAGACGGTCACCGAGGACGAAGACGCCGCACGAGGCGTTGTCGGAAACCGTGTCCTGGATCTTGATCTTCCAGTTCTCGATGCGCGAGTCGACGATCTCGAAGCAGGCCATCACGCCTTCGGTGGCGGCGATCACGTCGGCGGCGGTGACGCCCGGACCCTGGATGTCCTTCTTCAGCAGGAAGGCGATTTCGCCTTCCGCCTTCGGCTGGATCAGCGTGGACGCGTCGATCGATTCGCCCTCGTTGTAGACCATGCCGTCGGTCAGGTAGCCGAAGTCGGGCTGGTTCACGCCGAGCAGGTTCATCACCGGCTTGCTGGTGACGCCGATCTTCTTGCCAATGATCTTTTCGCCCTTTTCCAGGCGGCGCGCGATCATGCGCTGCTGGACGTAGTAGGCGTCCTCGATGGTCATGTCCGGGTAACGCGAGCTGAACGGCGTGATCGTCTTGCACGCGACCAGAGCTTCGTAGAGTTCGTCACCGAGTTGTTGAATCGTTGCTTGTTCCATTGTTCATCCCGTTGTTGGCTGACGCGTTGCAGACAAGGGGAACCCTCACAGGTTCCCCTCGGCGCGATTACAGCTTGATGCAGACGTTCTTCAGTTCGGTGTAGAACTCGAGGGAGTGCACCCCGCCTTCGCGACCGATACCCGACTGCTTGGCGCCGCCGAAGGCCGTGCGCAGGTCGCGCAGGAACCAGCTATTGACCCAGGCGATGCCGACTTCCATCTTCTGGGCGACACGGTGCGCCTTCGAGACGTCCTGCGTCCACACCGCGCAGGAGAGACCGTACTTGTTGTCGTTCGCCTTTTCGAGCACTTCTTCCTCGGTGTCGAACGGGGCGATGTGGCAGCACGGTCCGAAGATCTCTTCCTTGATCACGCGCGCGGTTTCGGGCAGGCCGGTCCAGATGGTCGGTTGCACCCAGCAGCCGTCGGCGAGGTCGCCCGGCATGTCGGGGACGCCGCCGCCGGTCACCACCGTCGCGCCCTCGTCTCTGGCGATCTGGTAGTAGGAGAGGACCTTGGCCTGGTGCTTCTTGCTCACCAGCGGACCCATTCCCGAGGCCGGATCATCGGGAACGCCGATCTTCAGCTTCTCGGCGCCTTCCTTCAGCGCGGCGACGAACTTGTCGAAGATCGGGCGCTCGACATAGACGCGCTCGGTGCCCAGGCAGACCTGGCCGCAGTTGAGGAAGGCCGAGCGCAGCGTGCCCTCGATCGCCTTTTCGAAGTTGCAGTCGGCGAAGACGATCGCCGCGTTCTTGCCGCCCATTTCGAGCGACACGGGGCGCGAGCCGTTGGCCGCAGCCTTCATGATGATCTCGCCGGTACGCGTCTCGCCGGTGAAGGTGATCCCGTCGACCAGCGGATGGGCGGTGAGGAACGAACCGGCGGAATTGACGCCGAAGCCATGGACGACGTTATAGACGCCCTTCGGAATCCCGACCTTGTTCATGACTTCGCCGAGCAGCGCGGCAGTACGCGGCGTGTCTTCCGACGGCTTGACCACGAT
Source organism: Rhodocyclus purpureus (assembly GCF_016653115.1). Taxonomy (GTDB): domain Bacteria; phylum Pseudomonadota; class Gammaproteobacteria; order Burkholderiales; family Rhodocyclaceae; genus Rhodocyclus; species Rhodocyclus purpureus. The sequence continues at coordinate 28,950 of NZ_NHRX01000056.1, read as the reverse complement.
CGTGTTGCCACAGGCGAGCGCCGGGCCGGCCTTCCACGTCATCAGCAGCAGCGGCAGGTTCCACGGGCAGATGACGCCGATCACGCCGAGCGGCCGACGATAGCCGTAGTTGATCGCGGTGCCGCCGTCCGGCGTCGCCATTTCGAAGAACTCGGTCGGTACGTTCTTCACCATGTCGGCGAAGACCTTGAAGTTGGCGGCGCCGCGCGGGATGTCGATGTGCGAGGCCATGCTCTTCGGCTTGCCGGTGTCGGCACATTCGGCTTCGAGGAAGTCGTCGAAGCGGTTGTTGATCTCGGCGACCAGCGCTTCGAGCAGTTCGATGCGCTTGGCTTGCGACATCGACCCCCACGGTCCCTTCAGCGCGGCCTTCGCCGCCCTCACCGCGGCGTCGACTTCCTTCTCGCCGGCTTCGGCGACCATGCCGATCACCTTGTTGTTGATCGGATTGCGGTTCTCGAACCACTTGTCGGTCGCGACGTATTCGCCGTCGATGAAGTTGAGGATCTTGTCTGCGATCATTTTTGCTTCCCTTTCGTCTGTGCTCGTCGATTAATCGTGTGTAGCGCCAGTGCCTGCGTATTGTACGGCGGCATTCATCGCGCCGCCGTACCCGGTGCTGCGCCGGTGTTTCATGCCACCTGTTGTCCCTGCCGTGCCGCGAGGAAGGCCTGCAGGCGTTGTTCGTGCAGCTTCCTGGCGATGGCGACGTTCTTCGCCTTGACGTGTCCGTAGCCACGGATTTCGTCGGGGACGCTCGCCAGCGCCACCGCCTGTGCCTGGTTGGCCGTGCTCAGGTCGGCGATGATCCGGTCGAGGGTCTTGATGTATTCCTCGATCAGCTCGCGTTCCATCCTCCGTTCCTCGGTCTTGCCGAAGAAGTCGCGCGCGGTGCCGCGGCGGCCCTTCATCTTGGCGAGGTAGGTGAAGGCCTTGAACATCCATGGACCGAACTGCTTCTTCTTCAGTTCCCCGGTCAGCGGGTCACGCTCGGTGAGCTTCTCGGGAGCTAGGTTGTACTTCACCGTGTAGCCGTGCGGGAAGGCTGCGTCGAGCTCGGCGAGGAAGTTCGGGTCGGTGTGCAGGCGGGCGACCTCGTACTCGTCCTTGTACGCCATCAGCTTGTACAGGTAGCGGGCGGCGGCTTCGGACAGCTTGCCGTCGGTGCCGGCGCGCTGCTCGGCGGCGACGACGCGGCGGATCACCTCGGCGTAGCGGCTGGCGTAGTCTTCGTCCTGGTACGCGATCAGTTCGGCGACGCGGATTTCGGCGAGGCGCTGCGTTTCGCCCGCGGCGCCGATCGAGGTGACGATCGCCTTGGCGGTCGGGCTGAGCACCAGCGGCTGCTTGACCGGCTTGTACTTCGCGATCTCGGCTTCGACGAAGGCGCGATCGACGACGACCATGCGGCCCCAGCGGAAGGCGGCGAGGCTCATGTCCACCGCGACCCCAGACTGCTTGATCGCGGTTTCGATCGACTCGGCCTTGAGCGGGATCGTCCCGGCCTGGAAGGCAACGCCGACCATGAAGTTGTTGGTCGCCATCGCATCGGCAAACAGCCCCTCGGCCATCGCCTGACCGTCGAGGAAGACGTTCTCCTCGGCACGGCTGACGCGGTTGATACCCGCCACCAGCCCGTCGATCGCCGGGAAGAGGTTGTGCCGGTTGGTGACGGTCTGGCCGGTCGGCGTCGCCGTCGTCGATACCACCGCGATGGTGCGTTCCTTGCCGCACTTGTCGAGGTTCTTCGGGTCGGTCGCGTTGAGGATGTCGAAGCCGAGGTAGAGGTCGGAGCGACCGTCGGAGATCTTGTTCGAGCCCAGGAACGGCTGGTGCGAGATCTTGATGTCGGAGATCACCGCGCCACCCTTCTGCGCGAGACCGGTCTGGTCGAGGCCGATGACGTGCTTGCCTTCGAGACGCGCGGCGTTGGCCAGCGTCGCCACCACGGTCACCGAACCGGTGCCGCCGATGCCCATCACGTGGATGCTGAAGCCCAGGCTGTCATCGACCTTCTTCACCGGCTCGGGCAGCTCACGCGTGAGCGCGGGGATGCGGCCGCGCTTCTTCTTGCCGTCGGACGCCGGCGCCGCGTTCGGCGTGATCGTCAGGAAGGACGGACAGAAGCCCTTGACGCAGCTGAAGTCCTTGTTGCACGAGGTCTGGTGGATGCGCGTCTTGCGCCCGAACTCGGTCTGCACCGGCTCGACGCTCATGCAGTTCGATTTCTCGCCGCAGTCACCGCAGCCTTCGCAGACGCGCTCGTTGATGTAGGTGACTTCGGCCGGTTCGTCGGCGCGGCCGCGGCTGCGCGCACGGCGCAGTTCGGCTGCACATTCCTGGTCGTGCAGGAGGACGGTGCAGCCCGGTGTCGCCGCCAGTTCGCGCTGTGCCTCTTCGAGGCGGTCGCGGTGCCAGACCTGAGTGCCGCCGCCGAGACGGATGCCGTTGAACTTGGAGAGGTCGTCGGTGGTGACGATGATGCGCTTGACGCCGTTGGCGAGCAGGTCATTGACCATGTTCTGCACCGGCACGGCGCCCTGGATCTCCTGGCCGCCCGTCATCGAGGTGTGCGCGTTGCGCAGGAGCTTGAAGGTGATGTTGACGCCGGCCGAGGCGGCGTAGCGGATCGCCAGGCTGCCCGAGTGCGCGTAGGTGCCGTCGCCCATGTTCTGGAAGATGTGCTGCACGTCGGTGAAGGGGGCCATGCCGATCCACTGCGTGCCTTCGGCACCCATGTGCGTGCCCATGACCACGTTGCGGCCCATCCACATCGCCATCGTGTGGCAGCCGATGCCGGCGGAGACGACGCTGCCTTCGAGCGCCTTGGTGGAGGTGTTGTGCGGGCAGCCCGAGCAGTACCAGGCGGTACGCGTGGAGGTCGGCAGCTTGCTGCGCGCGTGGATTTCGTCGAGGCGCTTGAGCCAGTTCTCGGCGCTCTCGACACGGACCTTGCGCGACAGGCGCTGGGTCAGCGTGCGCACGATCACGTCGGATTCGAACTCGCCGTAGTGCGGCAGCAGTTCCTTCTCCTCCTCGTCGAACTTGCCGACGATGCGCGGCGCGTTGGCGGTTCCGTAGAGGACCTGCTTGGCGAACATTTCGAGGAAGGGGCGCTTTTCCTCGATGACGAAGATTTCCTCGAGGCCGCGCGCGAAGTCGCGGACGATCGAAGGCTCCATCGGGAAGAGCATGCCCATCTTCAGGATGCGGATCCCGTAGCGGCGCAATGCCGCCTCGTCGAGGCCCATTTCCAGGAAGGCCTGGTTGAGGTCGTGCCAGGTCTTGCCGGCGGTGATGATGCCGAGCCAGGCGTCGGGGTTCGGGAAGACGACGTTGTTGATGTTGTTCTCGCGCACGTAGCGCTTGATCACTTCGAGGCGGCGTGTGTACAGCGAGCGCTCCATCTCCAGCGCCTCGACGCGCACGTTCATGCCGAGGTTCATGTTCGGCGTGAACTTCTTGCCGTCGAACATCAGGTCGGGTTCGTTGAAGACGAGGCGGTCGGGCGAGATGTTGGCGGTGCCGGTGCTGTCGGCGACGTTGGTGACGATCTTCATGCCGACCCAGACGCCGGCGAGCCGCGACATGTTGTAGCCGTGCAGGCCGTAGTCGAGGATTTCCTGGACGTTGGCCGGGTAGAGCGAGGGGATGCCGACGTGGAACAGCATCGGCTCGGACTGGCTGCACAGCGAGGAGCTCTTGCAGCTCGGGTCGTCGCCGGCGATCGCCAGGATGGCGCCGTTCCTGCCGATGCCGGTGTAGTTGGCGTGCTTGAGCGCGTCGCCGGAGCGGTCGACGCCGGGCGCCTTGCCATACCACATGCCGGTGACGCCGTCGAACTTCTGCTTGCCGACGGTGTGCAGCATCTGCGTCCCCCACACGGCGGTGGCGGCGAGATCCTCGTTGAGACCGTCGGTGAAATGGATGTTGTTCTGCAGCAGCAACTTCTGCTGCTTGAGCAGCGCGTTGTCGAGCATGCCGACCGGCGAGCCGCGGTAGCCCGAGACGAACATGCCGGTCTTCAGGCCGCGTCGCGCGTCGGTGCGCACCTGGTCGAGCGTCAGGCGGACCAGCGCGTCGATACCGCCGATGTGGATTTCACCCTCTTCCTTGGTGAAGGGGTTGATCTTTTCTTTGCTTGCTGACATTCAATAACTCCGTTGTGCGCTGCCCAGGTAAGTAGAGGCCATGGCCAGTCCGGTCGGAAACTGCCACCGCGATGCCGGGGGGCCGGCAGGGCGGTGCAGGAGGCGTGGCGGCTTCCGACCGGTTGCCTCGCTTACATCAGAGCGCTGTGATGAGCTTGAACCAGAACTTGTCGCCGCCGAAGCGGTTCTCGACACTGGTCTCGTGCTGCCACTGGCCGATGAAGTGCGTCCCGCCCTTGGTCGTGTAGGTCACGCTCGGGCCGATGGCGAATGCTTCGCCCTTGCGGCCTTCGGACCAAAGGCCTGGTTGTGCTGCCACCGTCTGGCCGTTCTGCTTGTCGTTGGTCGTCTGTTTGACGTAGTAGCCGGAGAGACCGACGCCCCATTCGCCGAAGCGCTTGCCGAGCAAGTAGTCCATGTGGAACTCGTTGCCGGACTTGTAGTTGGTGTCGTTGTTCTCGGTCTTGATGTTGTACATGAACTTGCCGGAGGCTTCCCAGCCGTCCTTGTTCAGGTAGGTGACGGCGAAGACCGGTTCGACGCTGTAGTAGTTGGCGCCGAGGCTGCGCCTGCCGTCGTTCTTGTCGTAGGCACCGGTCGGCAGGTTGATGTCGAGGGCGGCGACCGTGTGCCAGTCACCGTTGTGCCAGGACAGGATGAGCGGGTTGATCGTGATGTCGCCGACGCCGGTGCGGCTTTCCTTGCCGTTGCTGTCCATGCGCTGGTTGACGAAGGGGACGATCACGTGCCAGCCCCAGTTGGCTCCGAGGATCTTGGTGTCGGTGACCTTGACGTAGCGCAGCGCGTCGAACACCGCGCCGACGTCCGGCGTTCTGCCGTCCGCGGGGTGCCGGGCGTTGTTGCCGTTGCCGTCCTTCAGCTTGCCGCTGTAGTAGCCGAAGTAGTTGATGAAATAGTCGCCCGGCGGCGGGACCGCGCCGGCGAGCCAGGTTTCTCCGCCGTTGGGATACTGGTCGCCACCTTCCTTGGCCTGGACGAGGCCGGAGGCCAGGCAGAGGCTGCCGATCAGCGCCGCGATGGTAAGTTTCTTCACTTCAGTGCTCCGTTCTTTTCTTCGTGCTTATGTCTCTCTCACCCTCCCCGCCATGAGCCGGGGCTCATGGCAGGTTCACCGTGCATTCGCCGATCAGGTCACGACGCTCAGGAAGCGGTCGTTCAGCGCGCGATCGTGGAAGAAGATGCCGGTGCCGACTTCGTCCCAGGTCCACGTGATCGGGTGGCTGTCCGGGTAGGGCTGGTAGCCGCCGCAGAACACTTCGTAGCGGTTGCCCGAGTTGTCGAAGGCATAGATCGTCGTGCCGCGGGTGATGCCGTGACGGGTCGGTCCGATGTCGATCGACGACTTGTTCATCGACATGATGTCGGCAGCGCGCAGCACGTCCTCCCAGGTTTCGAGCAGGAAGGAGACGTGGTGCAGCTTGCCCGGTTCGGGGTGACGGACGAAGGCGATGTCGTGCGCCTTGTGCGAGCAGGACAGCCAGATCGCCAGGTTGGTCTTGCCGTCTTCGAGCAGCACGTGCTCGACCAGGTAGAAACCGAGCACCTTGGTGAAGATGTCGAGCGCGCCGTCGATGTCCGGCCCGTAGAGCAGGCAGTGGTCGAGGCGGGTCGGTGCAATCCCGTGTTCGGACTGCGCACACCACGGGTTCGGGTTGGTGTAGCCGAGGCCGTTGCCGACGTCGGTCTTCTCGGCGTAGAGCTCGATCAGGTGGCCGGTCGGGATTTCGAAGCGGACGCGTTCGCCGGTTTCCAGCAGGTCGCCGGCCGGGATGCGTTCGGTCTTGAGGCCGTAGGCCTGCAGGTCGGCGTCGAGCTTCTCCAGCGTCGCCTTGTCGAGCACCTTGAAGGCGAAGAAATCGACGCCGGCGCGGTCGGCCTCGCGCAGGATCAGGCTGTTGTGATCGCGCTCATCCCAGGCCTTGAAATAGACCCGACCGGACGCGTCGCGACCGGTTTCGACCAGGCCGACCACGTCCTTGTAGAACTTGACGCTTTCCTCGATATCCAGGACGCGCAGTTGCATGTGTCCGGGACGCAGAACTCCAGTCATTGCCATTTGTTGCTCCTCTCTTGTTGAACTCTGAATGTTTGCCGGGTCAGCCGAGCAAGGCGGTGTCAGCCTCGAGTGCGGCGACCTTGCATACGTTTTTGGCCATCTTGCCCAGCACGCGCAAGCGGATGTCGCTACTCGGATAGACGCGGCAGGCGAGAACCTTTCCTGCCGCCTCTTCCTCGACCGAGACGTACTCCCGGCTCATCACCTTCTTGGTGAACGTGCCTTCGACGATCTCGATCTTGCAGACGCCGCAGCCGCCACTGCGGCAACCTACCGGGACACCTTTTTTGCCGAGCCGTTCCATTCCGGTGAGTAGCGATTGCTCGGTGGAACAGCGGTAGGTTTCGCCGGTTTCCTCGATGGTCACGTTGTAGTAGGTGGCCACGACGCTTCCTTCCCTAGATGTTCTTGAACAGCGGGCTCTTCAGTTGCTGCGAGGCATCGGCCGCGGAGAAGAACTTCTCCATGTAGATGTCGCGCTCGTACAGACGGCCCTGCATCAGGGTCGAGATGCACGCCTCGATCATCGCCGGCGGTCCGCACAGGTAGGCCTTGTGGCCGCGGAAGTCGTTGTCGAAGTGGGCCTTGGCCGCCTCATGCACGAAACCGCGAGCACCGTTCCAGTCCGACCCCTCGGGCTCGCTCGACAGTGCCGGGACGTAGGTGAAGTTCGGGTGCTTTGCAGCGAGCGCGCGGAATTCGGCGTCGTAGTAAAGCTCATCGCGGCAGCGCTGGCCGTAGACCAGAGTCATCGGCAGCGTGCAGCCTTCCGCCAGCAGGTCCTCGATCATCGACTTCGGGCTCGACAGACCGGAGCCGCCGGCCATGAAGATCAGCGGCACGTTCGCCGACTTCTTGACGAAGAAGCGACCGTAGGGGCCGGTGATCTTGATCTTGCCGCCGACCGCGAGGTTCTCGTGCAACCAGGTGGTGACCTGGCCACCGGGAACGATGCGGATGTTCAGCTCGACGACGTCGGGGCTCTGCGGCGCGCTCGCCAGCGAGAACGCACGCGACTGGCCGGCCAGTTCGGGCAGTTCGATGTTGACGTACTGCCCGGCCTGGAATTGCATCGGCCGGTCGAGCTTCACCCAGACGCCGCGGATGGTCGGCGTCAGCGTCTCGATGCGGATCACCTCGCCGTCGAAGTCCTCGATCGGCAGGTTCAGCGAGTCGGGGTCTTCCTCGATCTCGGCTTCGATGGTGACGTCGGATTCAAGGCGGGCGCAGCAAGCCAGCGTCTTGCCTTCCTCGCGCTCGAAGTCCATCAGGGCGAAGGTCGAGGCCTCGCCGTGATCGACGTCACCGTCGGTCACCTGCACCTTGCAGGTCGCGCACAGGCCGTGGCAGCAGGCGTGCGGAATGTAGATGCCCGCGCGCAGCGCCGCGTCGAGGATGGTCTGGCCTTCCTCGACTTCGATGGTCTGGCCGAGCGGTTCGATGGTCAATTCGTAGCTCATGGCGCCCGTGCTCCTAGAAACCCGAACCGTTGAGTCCGTTCAGCCCCGGCGTCTTGAAGCGCAGCACGTCCTTGTGCTTGAGGCCCAACTCGCCGAGCGTCTTGTCCATGTCGACCGCGAACGGCTGGCCGGACTTGAGCCAGGTCGCCTTGCTCATGTCGACCTGCGCCCAGTCCGGGTGGTAGCCGTAGGACTTCGGCAGGATCTTTTCGCACAGATCGCGGAAAGGCGTGTTCGGCGGCAGGCAGTAGGCGAGCGGCGAGCAGAACATCAGGTGGTCGTCCCAGCAGACGTAGAGCAGTTGGGCACCGTGGAACTTGTCGACCGAGTCGGCCGGAGCGAACTCGTACTTGCTGATTGCTTTTACAGCCATTTTCATCCCCTTCGTCGGTGTCGCGGGGAGGTCTGACCTCCCCGCTGTCGGTCGTCAGTCGTTCTTCGTCGCCAGGCCGCGCCAGGCGTTGAAGTTCTTCTGGTCTTCGGAGCCGTTGTAGTCCATGTTGTCCTTGCCCGGGACGAGGTGGTACCACTCGAGCACCTTGGCCAGCGGGTCGAAGCCCTCGACGGTCGGGTCGGTGCCCTCGGGGAAGCAGTTGCCCATGTAGATCTGGTGCACCGGCAGCCAGGCCTGGATGTACTTCTCCGGTTCGTCGTCGAAGATCTGCTTACAGCCGTCCGAGCAGGTGTGGTACTTCTCGCCCTTGTAGTCGGACTCGCGGTAGCTGATCTGCAGCATGTTGTCCGGCTCGGTGACGGCCATCGGCACCTGGCAGACCTGGCAGAGCATCGGCAGCGTGTTGTTGTAGAAGCGGTTGCCCTTCTGCTCCTGCTCGCGCCAGTAGGTGAAGCGCTCGCGGTAGTACTTGTCGAAGGTGTTCGGGTACTTGGCCGACAGCCAGTCCATTTCCTCGTCGCTCGGCATGAACGTGTGGAAGGCCGCGGCGCCGCCGTACTGGTACAGGATCGACCAGGTCTGGTGCGAGGCGTGTTCCTTGTCGATCGAGGCGCGCGACAGGCACTCGGGCATCTTGATGCCGTAGCGCGCGAGGTCGTTGAACAGCGCGCCGCCGTTCTGCTCGAAGTAGATCTCCCACGCTTCCTTCCAGCTCATCACGCGCTTCGGCAGCATGTAGTCCATCATCATGCTGACCAGCGAGAGCACGCGTACGCCGCGCCAGGCCCACTTGTCGATCCACTTCTGCACGATCGGCACGTTGTCCGGGTCCTGTTCGAGCATGAACTTGATGCACTCGAGGCCCAGCGTCATGTGCCGTGCTTCGTCCGACTGCGCCGAGAAGCCGAAGGTCACCGTCGCCATGTCGCCGTTGTAGGCGGCACCGGACATGAACGGCACGAACAGCAGGTTGGTCAGCACGTACTCGAACGAGAAGCCGATCGCGACCATCCATTCGAAGGGGCCGGCCGAGAAGGCGTCGTCGAAGAAGGACTTCGGCACCGACAGGTACCAGACGCGCTCAAGCATGTGCTTGAAGTCGTGGAAGCCGTTGTAGTACTTGTTGTAGTTGGAGATCGCGTGGATCTGCGTCTGCGAGTGACGGATCTCGTCGACCGCCTGCATCAGGCAGGCGACACGCGGGCCGACGCCGGGGAAGTTGCGGCCGGCGGTGGCGAAGCCGCGGTGCGCCATGTACTCGAGCGGCGAGATGCCGGTCAGGAACAGCTTGACCGCATTCAGATAGCGCGCGTCGGTGAGGCCCAGGTGACCGTTGTTCTGCGCGAAGGCGTCGAGCACGGCGTACAGCTTGCGTTCCTTCTCGGCCTGGTACTTCCAGTACGCGTCCATGGTCAGGCGGAACGGGTCTTCCCACTTGTCCCAGTCGTGAACCTTGATGCCTTCGTAGGTCGCGTACGGGAAGACCGCTTCCTTCGTCTGGTAGCTCGGCTGCCAGTCGAGGCCGCGGGTCATGTGGGCATACTTCTCCTTGAGACCCAGCTTCTTCTTCTTGACTTGCATATCCATGTGCTTAGCTCCTTAATTCTTCCATGACAGACGGAACTCGTCTTCGTCTTCGTCGAGGTAACCGGACATCGTGATCATGTTGACCTGAATTTCCTGCAGGTCGTAGTCGCGGCCGATCAGTTCCTCGATCGTCTCGCGCTTGATGACGAGCGTGTCCTCGGCGCTCACCTTGACCATCGCCGGCTGGTAGTCGGCTTCGGCGAGCGGGTTGTCGGCGAGGATCGCCTCGACGATCGGACGCGAGTCCTCGTTGGTCTGCAATGCGATGAATACTTTGGACATGACTACTCCTGGACGGCGAGGCCGAGCTTCGTGCAGCGGGTGTTGAACTGGCTGACCACTTCGTTCAGCACTTCGTCGGCGTTGTCGCCGAAGGCGCGCTCGGCCAGCGGCTTCAATGCTTCGAGCGTCAGCGTACGGTACTGGCGAGCCCAGGCGCTCAGCTGTGCCTTGTTCTCGGCCGATTCGGCAGCCGCCACCTTGATCTGCGCATCGACCCACTTGGCCGACTCACCCGCCCATTCGGCGGCGAAGCGGTTCATCATCGAGATGACGGTGCCGCCGTTGGCCGCGAAGTGCGCGTCGAGATGGTCGAAGAAGAGCGGGTAGGCGAGGCCCTCGAGAACCAGGTTCTGCGCGACGAAGATCTCGAACCAGTCCTTGACCACGAACAGGTTTTCGACGTGACGGCGCAGCGGCTGCCACATCGGTGCTTCCATCCACGCCGTCTTGGCAGCGTCGAGGGCGTCCACGCCGCCGAGCTCGATGCCCATGCGCGTCAGGTACTGCGCCACGGCCAGGTGATCCATCGCGTGATAGAGGCAGGGCTGGGTGATCGCCGCGCCGTAGCCGTAGCCGGCGATGTAGGAGTTGCCCATGTTGCCGCCCCACTCGGCATGGCGCAGAGGCAGGAGGACGTCGAGTGCCGTCTGGCGCAGGTCGGCCGGCACCGTGTCGGCGAGGCCGCGGTCCTCGATCATCTCGAAGCTCGATTCGGCGGCGTCCTGCTGGCGCGAACGGGCGATGGTCCAGGCGCCGTAGTAGTACTGGCGCGGATCCTTCAGCGCGTACCAGTCCTTCATCTTGATCGCGGTACGGCGCTCGTCGAAGGTCTCGAGCTCGGGTTCCCAGGTCGGACGGTAGTGGAACTTGAAGTCCTGCTGGAGGTCATACGTACCCTCCTGATAACGGCTGGCAGGCTTGTCGCCGAAACGGCGGGCGATATGGTCAAAAGTGTTCCGCACCGGCTTGATTGCCACTGTGCGCAAATCGATTTGCATTCGTCTCTCCTCTACGGTGTTTGTTACCGGGGCCCTGTGCGGGGCTTACTTGGCGGCATCCTCGATATCGCGCAGCGATGCCTGGTTGAGTCTGGCCACCCAGTCCACCGCCTCGCCTGATGCCGGTTCGAGGAGGATGACTTCGTTGGCCAGGCAGAACTCGTGGAAGGCCGTTTCCGGCAACATCAACTCGACGGCGAGCGCAGGCTCGCCGATCGAGAATTCGAACTCGACGAAGCCGTCGTCGCGCCGCTTGCAGACGCGGACGTAGCGACGCGCGGGGTCGAAGTTCGTTTGCGGTTCCAGCGCTTCCTGTTTTTTCATGCTCGTCTCCATCATCTTCTGAGAAGTGGGTCTGTGCTGCCCATCTCCCATAAACAGGAAGCGTGCCAGCGCAGGCAAGTCGATGATTTCGCTCATAAGCTTGGAAGAAAACCGGATAAGCCCCGTAACAGCTTGTTACGATTTGATCAAACGGAGGGCTTGCGTCTTGAGCTTTTCATCAACCCGGCGATGAGCGGAGCGTCGGTGGACTGTCGCTGCCGCGCCAGCGGCGCTAATATTTGTATACAAGAGGCCGATCCGGCCCGGTTTCGCCTCGGGGCAGCCCGGGGCTCGGAGTGAGACAAATGGCAAGACTTGCTTATCCTGAAGCCAGCGATCTGCGGGAACTGGTTCGTTTCTCCGAACGTGAGGGCAGCATCTGGATGGGCGAGAATCGCATGATCCTGATGCACGTCGCCGCGCTCGGCGCGCTGCGCAAGGATCTGATCGCTGCGCTCGGCACCGAGCAGGCACGCCGTATCATGACGCGGATGGGCTACGCCTCGGGAGTGCGCGACGGCGAACTCGCGCAACGGATCCGCGGCGAGCGCAGCGTGCAGGATGCCTTCCTGACCGGTCCGCAATTGCACATGCTTGAGGGGCTGGTCCGCGTCAAGCCGGTCTCGCTGGAGCTCGACGTCGAGCAGGGCAAGTTCTACGGCGAATTCATCTGGGAGAACGCCTGGGAGGAGGACGTGCATCACCCCGGCGACCCGGGGGACGACGGCGGGCCGATCTGCTGGTCGCTGATCGGCTATGCCTCGGGCTACACCTCGACCTTCATGGGGCGCTTCATCCTGTTCAAGGAAGTCGAGTGCCTGGCCTGTGGTCACAATGCCTGCCGCATCGTCGGCAAGCCGCTCGAAGAGTGGGAGGACGCTGCCGACTACGTCCATTACTTCTCCGAAGGTGCGGTGATCAACCGCCTGCTCGAAATGCGCAGCCAGATCGATTACCTGCGCTCCAGCCTGCTCGAGCGCTGCCAGAAGTGGCAGCTGGTCGGCAGCTCCTTCGCCTTCGGCCACGCGATCGACCTCGTCTCGCGCGCCTCGGCGACGCAGGTGACCGTGCTCCTGCTCGGTGAAACCGGGGTCGGCAAGGAGCGCTTCGCGCGCCTGCTGCACCAGGAGAGCAAGCGCCGCGACGGCCCCTTCGTCGCCATCAATTGCGCAGCGATGCCGAGCGAGCTGATCGAATCGGAACTTTTCGGCGTCGAGAAGGGCGCCTTCACGGGCGCCAACGCCTCGCGCATGGGCAAGTTCGAGCGCGCCGACGGCGGCACGCTGTTCCTCGACGAAGTCGGCGAACTGCCGCTGGCGGCGCAGGCCAAGCTCCTGCGCGTGGTGCAGGAGGGCGAGGTCGAGCGTATCGGCGACGATCGCTCGCGCAAGGTCAATGTCCGCCTGGTTGCCGCCACCAACGTCGATCTGGAGCAGGCGGTCAAGGATGGACGCTTCCGCGCCGACCTCTATTACCGCCTCAACGTCTACCCGGTGCGCATCCCGCCCTTGCGCGAGCGCCTCGCCGACATCCCGTCGCTGGTCGAGGACATGCTCGAACGCTTCTGCATCAAGTACGAGAAGCGGCTGCAGGGGATCAGCGACCTCGCGCTACAGGCGCTCAAGCGCCATCCCTGGCCGGGCAACATCCGCGAGTTGCAGAACACGATCGAGCGCGGCGTGATCCTGGCGCCGGCGGGAGGCTGGATCGAAGTCAGTCACCTGTCGTCGATGCTCGGTGAAGCCGCCGACGGCGAGAGCGCGATCGCCGCTTCCGGCAGCCTGCAGCCGAAGTCGGCCATGGCGCAGGCATCGCCTTCGTTGCTCGACGACATCATGGCCTCGGGCATCTCGCTCGACGAGCTCGAGAAGCGGCTGCTCGACGCCGCGGTCAGCCGTTCTTCCGGCAACCTCGCCGCAGCCGCGCGCCTGCTCGGCATCACCCGTCCGCAGTTGCAATACCGGCTGAAGAAGCGCGAGGGCGAGCCGGCCTGAGGGTCGCCGTCAGCGCCTCAGCGGCGCAGCCACCAGCCCATCCAGCGCGTCAGGCGCGGCATGATCACGTAGGACATCAGCAGCGCGACCAGCGCCGTGATCACCGCCACGCGCGGCAGGAAGGGCAGGACTTCGAGGTGCGGCGCGACGAAGTAGAGCAGCAGCGCCACGGTCGGGAAGATGCCCATCCAGCTCACCGCCGTCATCCGCCAGCGTGGCGGTGGCTTGCTGACCGTCCCCGCCGTCGGCGGGAACCAGGCGTCGAGTCCGTTGAGCACGCGGTATTCGGGGTCACCTTCGGCCACCGACGTGAGCTTTTCGAGCCAGGCCAGCCGCTCGGCCGAGTTGTTCCAGTGTTCGAGGTCCTGCTCGGTGGAGAAACGCTGGATGATCTGGTACTCGCCCCCTTCGACCTCGGGCCGGATCAGGTCCGCCGACAGGTAGCCGGGAAACTTGCGCGCGTCTTCGAACATCGCGCGGATCAGCGCCTCGTAGGCCGGGGCGCAGCCCGGCCGGGCGCGCCGGCGTACTGCGCGATAAACCGTGCTTGCAGTCATCTTCTTTCTCCTGTGTTCTGCCCCATAATATACACAGCTTTTCCTGCGCGTCTGGCGTCTCGGCGCGGGAACTAACGGGGGGCTTTGCTGCCTATGGCACTCTGCCGCGGTGCACACGCGCACGGCGGCTTTTCAAGGGGAATATCGAGCATGCAGATCGAATCCGCAATCAAGGGCATCACCAGCGCGGCAGCCAACGCCGCGGTCGCCGCGGCCGTCGCGTACGCGGAAAAGAACGGCTGGAAGATCAACGTCGCTGTCGTCGACCGCGGCGGCAACCTGATGGCCTTCCTGCGCATGCCCGGTGCCTTCATCCACTCGATCGACCTGGCCATCGACAAGGCCTACACCTCGGCCAGTTTCGGCTTCCCGACCAAGGCCTGGATGGGCGCCATCGGCCACGACGACGGGATGAAGTTCGGCTTCTCCAACCAGCCGCGCCTGATCGTCTTCGGCGGCGGCTTGCCGATCACGGTCGGTGACGACTGGATCGGCGGCATCGGTGTCTCCGGCGCTTCCGAAGCAGAGGACGAGGAATGCGCGCGCGCCGGCCTCGCCGCGATCGGTCTGGCCTGAGCGTGCCGCCGATCCTGAACGATTCCATCGACAGACCCTGAGCACGAGCATGAGCACAACGAGCCCCGAAGTCGCCAACAGCATCGTCGCGGGTGGCGTCCGCACCAACTATCACGATCTCGGCAGCGGCTTCCCGGTGCTGATGATCCACGGTTCCGGCCCCGGCGTTTCGGCCTGGGCCAACTGGCGGCTGGTGATGCCGGAACTGGCGAAGCGTGCGCGCGTGATCGCCCCCGACATGGCCGGCTTCGGCTTCAGCGAGCGCCGTGACGACTTCAAGTACGACATGGACCTGTGGGTCGGCCAGGCGGTCGGCCTGCTCGACGCGCTCGGCATCGCGCAGGCCGACGTCGTCGGTAACTCCTTCGGCGGCGCGCTGGCGCTTGCACTCGCCATCCGTCACCCGCAGCGCGTGCGCCGTCTGGTGCTGATGGGCAGCGTGGGCGTTCCCTTCCCGATCACCGAGGGGCTCGATGCGGTCTGGGGCTACACGCCCTCGTTCGAGAACATGCGCCGCATCATGGACTACTTCGCCTTCGACCGCAGCCTGGTGAACGACGAGGTCGCCAAGCTGCGCTACGCGGCGAGCATCCAGCCCGGCTTCCAGGAGTCCTTCGCGGCGATGTTCCCGGCGCCACGGCAGCGCTGGGTCGACGCGATGACGAGCCGCGAGGAGGACATCCGCGCGCTGCCGCACGAGACCCTGATCATCCACGGTCGCGAGGACCAGGTGATCCCGTTGTCCACCTCGCTGACCCTCGCGCAGTGGATCGATCGCGCCCAGCTGCACGTCTTCGGACGTTGCGGGCACTGGACGCAGATCGAGCACGCGGGCCGCTTCGCGCGCCTGGTCGGCGACTTCCTCGCTGAATGATTTTACGTATTACATGCATGGCGGTGCGCGGCGGCGGCGATCCCTGTCCCGCGCGACCTCAAGGGCGGGCTGCTCCAGCAGGGCAGCCTCGCCACCCGGCGTTACAAGCACGGCGCCACTGACAGCCTTCCCATTCGCTTCATCTGAACTTTCTCCGGAAAAATCATGACTCAGAAAATCAAGTGTGCGCTGATCGGGCCGGGCAACATCGGCACCGACCTGCTCTACAAACTGCAGCGCAGCCCGGTGCTCGAACCCGTCTGGATGGTCGGTATCGACCCGACCTCCGAAGGCCTGAAGCGCGCCCAGGACATGGGCCTCAAGATCACCGCCGACGGCGTCGACGGTCTCCTGCCGCACGTCAAGGCCGACAACATCCAGATCGCCTTCGACGCGACCTCGGCCTACGTCCATGCCGAGAACTCGCGCAAGCTGAACGAACTCGGCGTGCTGATGATCGACCTGACGCCGGCGGCGATCGGCCCCTTCTGCGTGCCGCCGGTCAACCTCGTGCAGCACGTCGGCCAGGGCGAGATGAACGTGAATATGGTCACCTGCGGTGGCCAGGCGACGATCCCGATGGTCGCCGCCATCTCGCGCGTGCAGCCCGTCGAGTACGGCGAGATCGTCGCCACGATCTCTTCGAAGTCGGCCGGTCCCGGAACGCGCAAGAACATCGACGAATTCACGCGCACCACCTCCGGCGCGATCGAGAAGGTCGGCGGCGCCAAGCGCGGCAAGGCGATCATCATCATCAACCCGGCCGAGCCGCCGCTGATCATGCGCGATACCGTGCATTGCCTGGTCGAGGGAGAGCCGAAGCAGCAGGAGATCATCGACTCGGTGCACGCGATGGTCGCGGAAGTGCAGAAGTACGTTCCCGGCTACCGGCTGGTGAACGGCCCCGTGTTCGACGGCAACCGCGTTTCCGTCTTCCTCGAAGTGAAGGGCCTCGGCGACTTCCTGCCGACCTACGCCGGCAACCTCGACATCATGACCGCCGCCGCGGCGCGCACCGCCGAAATGTTCGCCGAAGAGATCCTCAAAGGCACCCTGACGCTTCAGTAAGGAAAAGACCATGAATTTGCGCGGCAAGAAAATCACCGTCCACGACATGACCCTGCGGGACGGCATGCACCCCAAGCGCCACCTGATGACGCTCGAACAGATGAAGAGCATCGCTACCGGCCTCGATGAAGCCGGCGTGCCGCTGATCGAGGTCACCCACGGCGACGGCCTCGGCGGCTCCTCGGTCAACTACGGCTTCCCGGCGCACAGCGACGAGGAATACCTGTCGACCGTCATCCCGCTGATGAAGCAGGCGAAGATCTCGGCGCTGCTGCTGCCGGGGATCGGTACCGTCGATCACCTGAAGATGGCGCACGAACTCGGCGTCAATACCATCCGCGTCGCCACGCACTGTACCGAGGCCGACGTCTCCGAACAGCACATCAAGTTCGCGCGCAAGCTGGAGATGGATACCGTCGGCTTTCTGATGATGAGCCACATGGCCAGCCCCGAGATGCTGGTCAGCCAGGCCAGGCTGATGGAAGGCTACGGCGCCAACTGCATCTACGTCACCGACTCGGCCGGCCACATGCTGCCCGCCGACGTGAAGCTGAAGCTCGGCACCGTGCGCGACGCCTTGAAGCCCGAGACCGAACTCGGCTTCCACGGCCACCACAACCTGGCGATGGGCGTCGCCAACTCGATCGCCGCCGTCGAAGTCGGCGCGACGCGCATCGACGCGGCCGCTGCCGGCCTCGGCGCCGGTGCCGGCAACACGCCGATGGAAGTGTTCGTCACCGTCTGCGCGATGATGGGCATCGAGACCGGCGTCGATGTCGCGAAGATCCAGGACGTCGCCGAGGACCTGGTCGTGCCGATCATGGATCACCCGATCCGCGTCGACCGCGACTCGCTGACGCTCGGCTACGCCGGCGTGTACTCGTCCTTCCTGCTCTTCGCCAAGCGCGCCGAGAAGAAGTACGGCATCAGCGCGCGCGAGATCCTGCTCGAACTCGGTCGCCGCGGCATGGTTGGCGGTCAGGAAGACATGATCGAGGATACCGCGCTGACGCTGGCGCGCGAGCGCGGCCTGATCTGAGCCGGGACTGCGGCTTGGGAGGTCCCCGATTCGGGCCTCCCTGCCCTCCCACACACGTTGGCCGTGGGCTTCGGGGGTGGGAGCGGCGTAAGCCGCGAATAGGGAATACCGGCAAGGGGGACGGACAGCCGTCCCCCTTCTCCGTTTACGCGCGCTGTTCGAGCGCAGCGACTGCCGGCAGGGTCTTGCCTTCGAGGAATTCCAGGAAGGCGCCGCCGCCGGTCGAGATGTAGCCGATCTTGTCGGCGATGTCGTACTTGGCGATCGCCGCCAGCGTGTCGCCGCCGCCGGCGATCGAGAAGCCGTTCGATTCGGCGATGGCGTTGGCCAGCGTGCGCG
Organism: Rhodocyclus purpureus; assembly: GCF_016653115.1. Lineage (GTDB taxonomy): Bacteria > Pseudomonadota > Gammaproteobacteria > Burkholderiales > Rhodocyclaceae > Rhodocyclus > Rhodocyclus purpureus. The sequence goes on along the minus strand of NZ_NHRX01000056.1, from coordinate 11,230 downwards.
TTCCCTGGCCGAATTGCTCGAATTCGAAGACGCCGACCGGGCCGTTCCAGACGATGGTGCCGGCCTTCTTCAGCTGCTCGGCGAGCGCGGCGGCGGTCTTCGGGCCGATGTCGAGGATCAGGTCGTCGTCGGCGACGTCGGCGACGTCCTTGACCGTCGCTGCGGCGTTCGGCGAGAACTCCTTGGCGCAGACGACATCGACCGGGACCGGGATCGACGCGCCGCGTGCGGCCATCTTCTCCTGCAGGCGGCGCGCGTCCTCGACGAGGTCCGGTTCGGCCAGCGACTTGCCGATCTTCTTGCCGGCGACGAGCAGGAAGGTGTTGGCGATGCCGCCACCGACGATCAGCTGGTCGACCTTGTCGGCGAGGCTGTCGAGGATGGTCAGCTTGGTCGACACCTTCGAGCCGGCGACGATCGCCACTAGCGGGCGTGCCGGCGCCAGCAGCGCCTTGCCCAGCGCTTCGAGTTCGGCGGCCAGGAGCGGACCGGCGCAGGCGACCGGTGCGGCGAGCGCGAGGCCGTGCGTCGTCGCCTCGGCGCGGTGCGCGGTGCCGAAGGCGTCGTTGCAGTAGACGTCGCACAGGGCCGCCATCTTCTTCGACAGTTCCTCGCTGTTCTTCTTCTCCCCCTTGTTGCCGCGGCAGTTCTCGAGCAGCACGACTTCGCCCGGAGCGACGCTGAAGCCGCCGTCGACCCAGTTCTCGATCAGGCGGACGGGCTGGCCGAGCAGTTCGCCGATGCGCACGGCGATCGGCGCCATCGAGTCTTCGGCGGTCAGCGCGCCTTCGGTCGGGCGGCCGAGGTGCGAGGTGACCATCACCGCCGCGCCGCGTTCGAGCGCGAGCTTGATGCCGGCGAGCGAGGCGCGGATGCGCGTGTCGTCGGTGATCGCGCCGCTGTCGTCCTGCGGCACGTTGAGGTCGGCGCGGATGAAGACGCGCTTGCCGGCGAGATCGAGATCGGAGAGACGTTTGAAGTTCATGGTCATGAGTTTCCTTGATGGGTGAAAATGGCAGAGGGCTGGAGAAGGGGTCCTAAGTGTGCGCTGGCTGCGCGTGTGCCGGCGCGACCTTGGGTAACTTGTCGCTCTGGCGCGCCTGCCAGAGATCGTGCGCCAACTGCATGCGCAACCATACGTCTGCGGGTGGATTGGGCAGCCACTGTTCGAGACGCAAGGCGAGGTCGGCAGAGATCGGCGCGCGTCCGTTCAGGACGCGGGACAGTTGCACCCTGGAGACTCCGAGTTGTCGAGCTGCCTCGGAAACGCTCAAGCCCATCTCCGGCAGGATATCTTCGCGGAGGGTGTCACCGGGATGCGGCGGGTTGAACATCTGAGCCATGCGGGCCTCCTCAGTGGTAGTCCTGATAATCGACAAGAACAGCGTCTTCGCCAACGAAGGTGAAGGTCAGGCGCCAGTTGCCACTGACCCGGACGGACCAATGGCCAGCCAAATCGCCGGACAGTGCGTGCAGCTTCCAGCCTGGGACATCCATGTGCTCGGGGCGGGTCACTTCGTTCAACTGACTCAACTGGCGCGCCAGTCTGTTGGCGTGGGCTGCCTGGATGCCCGCCTTGCTTCCCGACCTGAAGAAGGTTTCGATTCCCTTGTGGCGAAAGCTCTTGATCACGGTTGTATCTTAGTTTGTTACAGTCTGGCGGGCAAGCGAAAAGTAGGATATTACCCGCATGGAGTAGAAGCCGGTAGAACGACGTCTTGTCTAAATGGCAAGCACGCAATCTTCAAGGCGAAAAAAAGGGGCGCCGCAGCGCCCCTTTTTCCAGCAACTTTACTTGGAAATGACGCGGACCATCTCCAGGACCTTGCACGAGTAGCCCCACTCGTTGTCGTACCAGGCGACGACCTTGACGAAGGTGGAGTCGAGCGCGATGCCGGCTTCGGCGTCGAAGACCGAGGTGCAGGACTCGTCGCGGAAGTCCGTGGAGACGACCTTCTCGGTGGTGTAGCCGAGAACGCCCTTCATCGGGCCTTCCGAGGCGGCCTTCATCGCCGCGCAGATGTCGGCGTAGGAGGCTTCCTTGTTCAGCTCGACGGTCAGGTCGACGACCGAGACGTCGGAGGTCGGCACGCGGAACGACATGCCGGTCAGCTTCTTGTTGAGTTCCGGGATGACCACGCCGACGGCCTTGGCGGCGCCGGTCGAGGACGGGATGATGTTCTCGAGGATGCCGCGGCCACCGCGCCAGTCCTTGTTCGACGGGCCGTCGACGGTCTTCTGCGTCGCCGTCGCCGCATGCACCGTGGTCATCAGGCCGCGCTTGATGCCGAAGTTGTCGTTCAGCACCTTGGCCACCGGGGCCAGGCAGTTGGTCGTGCACGAGGCGTTGGAGACGATCGTCTGGCCGGCGTAGGTGCTGTCGTTCACGCCATAGACGAACATCGGCGTGTCGTCCTTCGACGGAGCCGACATGATGACCTTCTTGGCGCCGGCAGCGATGTGCTTGGCAGCGCTTTCCTTGGTCAGGAAGAGACCGGTCGATTCGACGACGACGTCGGCGCCGACCTCGTCCCACTTCAGTTCGGCCGGATCCTTGACCGCGGTCAGGCGGATGGTCTTGCCGTTGACGATCAGGTTGTTGCCGTCGACCGCGACCTCGCCCTTGAAGCGGCCATGGACCGAGTCGTACTTCAGCATGTAGGCGAGGTAGTCGGGTTCGAGCAGGTCGTTGATGCCGACGATCTCGATGTCCTCGGCGAAGTCTTGGACTGCAGCGCGGAAAACCATGCGACCGATACGGCCGAAACCGTTGATGCCGACTTTGATAGCCATTTTGTTCTTGCTCCAGGAGTGAGAGGAATGAAACGATGAATCGGGCAGGCTGCAGCACGGCCCGCGTACGCGCGGGCCGTCGCCGGAGCCTAGAGGACTGCCTTGACGCAGGCGGCGACGTTTGCCACCGTGAAACCGAAGTGCTCGAACAGGCGTCCGGCCGGCGCCGACTCGCCGAAGCGGGTCATGCCGACGACGGCGCCTTCGAGACCGACGTACTTCCACCAGAAGTCGGCGATGCCGGCTTCGACGGCGACGCGCGGCAGGCCCTTCGGCAGCACTGCCGTCCGCCATGCGGCGTCCTGGCGGTCGAAGGCGCTGGTGCAGGGCATCGACACGACGCGCACGCGCACGCCTTCGGCGGCGAGCGCCTTCTGCGCGTCGAGCGCGAGCTTCACTTCCGAGCCGGTGGCGATCAGCACGGCCTGTGCGTCCGCGCAGTCGGAAAGGACGTAGCCGCCGCGCGCGATCGTCTCGCCGTCGATGCCGGCGGTGACCGTCGGCAGGTTCTGCCGCGACAGCGCGAGGACCGAGGGGCCGTCGTTGCGTTCGATGCCGGCGATCCACGCCACCATCGTCTCGGTCGCGTCGGCCGGACGCCAGACATCGACGTTGGGGATCAGGCGCAGCGAAGCGACGTGTTCGACCGGCTGGTGCGTCGGTCCGTCTTCGCCGAGCCCGATCGAATCGTGCGTATAGACCATCAGCTGGCGCTGCTTCATCAGCGCCGCCATGCGGATCGCGTTGCGTGCGTAGTCGGAGAAGACGAGGAAGGTCGCGGTGAACGGGATCAGGCCGCCGTGCAGGCCGAGGCCGTTGGCGATCGCGGTCATGCCGAACTCGCGCACGCCGTAGTAGATGTAGTTGCCGCCCGTTTGCGGGCCGACGCCCTGTGCCTGCTTCCACAGCGTCAGGTTGGAGCCGGCCAGGTCGGCCGAGCCGCCGACCAGTTCGGGCAGGTGCGGCGCCAGCGCCTGGATCGCGTTCTGCGAGGCCTTGCGCGTGGCGATGTTCTCGGCCTTGCCGACGACGTGGGCGAGCGCTGCAGCCGCGGTTGCGCGCCAGTTGTCGGGGAGTTCGCCAGCCATGCGCCGCTTGAACTCGGCGGCGAGTGCCGGGAAGGCCGCTTCGTAGTCGGCGAAGCGCTTGTTCCAGTCGGCTTCGATGGCTTCGCCCTTGGCGCGCGCGTTCCAGGTGTCGCGAACTTCGGCGGGAATCTCGAAGGGCGGGTGCTGCCAGCCGATGTGCGCGCGCGTCGCCGCGACTTCGGCGTCGCCGAGCGCGGCGCCATGCACGTCGTGCGTGCCGGCCTTGTTCGGCGAGCCGAGACCGATCACCGTCTTGCAGCAGATCAGCGTCGGCTTGTGCTTCTCGGCGCGCGCGGCGAGCAGGGCGGCTTCGACGGCGGCCGGGTCGTGCCCGTCGACGTTCGCAATCACCTGCCAGCCGTAGGCAGCGAAGCGGCCCGGCGTGTCGTCGGTGAACCAGCCTTCGACATGGCCGTCGATCGAGATGCCGTTGTCGTCGTAGAAGACGATCAGCTTGCCCAGGCCGAGCGTTCCGGCGAGCGAGCAGGCCTCGTGGCTGACGCCTTCCATCAGGCAGCCGTCGCCGAGGAAGACGTAGGTGTGGTGGTCGACGATCTCGTGGCCGTGGCGGTTGAACTCGGCGGCCAGCATCGTCTCGGCGATGGCCATGCCGACGGCGTTGGCGATGCCCTGGCCGAGCGGGCCGGTGGTCGTCTCGACGCCAGGCGTGTGGCCCACTTCCGGGTGGCCGGCCGTGCGCGATCCGAACTGGCGGAAGTTCTTCAGGTCGTCGATCGAAACGTCGTAGCCGGTCAGGTGCAGCAACGCGTAGAGCAGCATCGAGCCGTGGCCGTTGGAGAGGACGAAGCGGTCACGGTCGGCCCAGTGCGGGTTGGCCGGGTTGTGGCGCAGGTGGCGGCGCCACAGCACTTCGGCGATCTCGGCCATGCCCATCGGCATGCCGGGGTGTCCCGAGTTGGCTTTCTGGACTGCGTCGATGGCGAGGGCGCGCAGGGCGCCGGTCAGGGGAGTGAAGGCGACAGTCACGTTGGTTTGCCGATCCTAAAGAGTGGGGAAAAGGTATTGCATACAGCAAGACAGGAAATTATCTGTCACTGAGGGGCGATTATCAACCGAGCGGCAGCGCGCCGCTCCGCCGCAGCCTTTCGTGGGAGCGGCGGCAGCCGCGAATTGTGGCCGGAAGGCGATGCCTTTCGGCAAGCGGGCAGGGGGGCTTTCGCGACCGTATTCGCGCCGAGAAGATTCTCCGCCCGGATTTTCCTCACGCTTCGCGGTAATACTCGGCGACCTTCGCGACCTCGTTCTTCGCGCCGAGGACCACCGGGACGCGCTGGTGCAAGCTGGTCGGTTGCAGGTCGAGGATGCGCTCGGTGCCCGTGGTGGCCGCGCCGCCGGCCTGCTCGACGATGAAGGCCATCGGGTTGGCCTCGTAGAGCAGGCGCAGCTTGCCGCCCTGCTTGGCGATGCGTGCGTCGATCGGGTAGATGAAGACGCCGCCGCGCGTCAGGATGCGATGCACGTCGGCGACCATCGACGCCACCCAGCGCATGTTGAAGTTCTTGCCGCGCGGGCCTTCGGCGCCGGCGAGCAGGTCGGCGACGTAGCGCTGCATCGGCGCTTCCCAGTGGCGCTGGTTCGACATGTTGATCGCGAACTCGCTGGCATCGGCGGGGATCGACAGGTTCTCGCTGGTGAGGACGAAGGAGCCCTGTTCGCGGTCGAGCGTGAAGATGGCGACGCCGTCGCCGAGCGTCAGCGCCAGCAGCGTCGTCGGCCCGTACACCGCGTAGCCGGCAGCGACCTGCTTGCTGCCCGGCTGCAGGAAGGCTTCCTCGGTCGGATCGACCGTGCCTTCCGGACAGCGCAGCACCGAGAAGATGGTGCCGACCGAGACATTGACGTCGATGTTCGACGAGCCGTCGAGCGGGTCGAACACGAGCAGGTACTCGCCCTTCGGGAAGCGGTTCGGGATCGGATGCGGGTGGTCCATTTCCTCGGAGGCCATCGCCGCTAGGTGGCCGCCCCACTCGTTGGCTTCGAGCAGGATTTCATTGGAGAGGACGTCGAGCTTCTTCTGCACCTCGCCCTGCACGTTCTCGCTGCCCGCCGAGCCGAGCACGCCGCCGAGTTCGCCCTTGCCGATGGCGATCGCGATGCGCTTGCAGGCACGGGCGACGACTTCGATCAGCAGGCGCAGGTCGGCGTCGATGCGTCCGTGCTCGCGTTGTTGTTCGATCAGGTAGCGGGAAAGCGATACTCGGGCCATACGGTTCTCCTGGCGGCAGACGGAAGGGAAATGGTGCATGTCATCGATCGCCTATTTTACCTCTGCGGCCGCGCCGCCTGTCATGCCGAGTGCGCCTGCATCGCGCGGAAAGCCGCACGGCTACGCTTGGTCGCGCCACTTGATCGAGCAGCCCATGCTCGGCACCTGCTCGCGCGGTCCGCGGCCGCTGGCGGCGATCTCGCGCATCGCCTCGAACAGTTCGCGGCGCGCATCCGGCGGCGCCGGCGCGCGCCCCGAGGCGTCGAGGCGGCCGCGGTACTGGAGTTCGAGGCTGGCGTTGAAGCCGAAGAAGTCGGGCGTGCACGCGGCGCCCCAGGCGCGCGCGACCGACTGGTCGGCGTCGTGGAGGTAGGGGAAGGGAAAGCCCTTCTCGCGTGCGAGCCGCTGCATGTTCTCGTACGAGTCTTCCGGGTAGGCGACGACATCGTTGCTGCTGATGGCGACGACGCCGACGCCGAGCGCCTGCAGTTCGCGCGCGTCGCGCAGGATGCGGTCGAGCACTGCCTTGACGTAGGGGCAGTGGTTGCAGATGAACATCACCAGCAGGCCGTTCGGCCCGGCGAGGTCGGCCAGCGAGTGTTTCTTGCCGGCGGTGTCGGGCAGGACGAAGTCCGGTGCTTTCCAGCCGAAGTCACAGATCGGGGCGGTGACGGCCATGTGCGAGTCTCCTCAAGAAGTCTGGATGATCGGCCCTGCCGGCACGATTTGATCGCGATGCCGCAGCAGTCCGGGGCGACGCCTATGCTCGACGCGGGCGATGCATGATAATACAGCGATGACTGCTCCCCGCTTCCACTGCCCGCTTCCGCTCGCTGCCGGAACCTCACTGCTGCTGCCCGAGGCCGCCGCGCGTCACGCGGTGCGCGCGCTGCGCCTGCGCGTCGGCGATCCGCTCACCCTGTTCGACGGCGGCGGTGGCGAATATCCTGCGCGCATCGTTACGGTCGAGCGCGAGCGGGTGCGGGTCGAACTCGGCGAGCACGTGCACCGCGAGTGCGAGTCGCCGCTGTCGGTGACCCTGGTGCAGGCGCTGCAGTCGGGCGACAAGATGGACCTCACGGTGCAGAAGGCGGTCGAACTCGGCGTTGCGGCGATCGTCCCGGTATCGTCGCGGCGCAGCGTCCTGCGCCTCGAAGGCGAGCGTGCTGCCCGCCGCGTCGAGCACTGGCGCGGCGTCGTCGCCGCCGCCTGCGAGCAGTGCGGGCGCAACCGACTGCCCGAAGTGCGGGCGATCGAGGGCCTCGAACGCTGGCTGGCGCAGCCAGCGGCGCCGTCAGGCGTGCGCCGCCTGCTGCTGGCGCCCGGCGCCGCACCGACCCTGGCCAGTCTGCCACGCCCGGCCGCCGGCGAACGCGTCGAACTCTTGATCGGCGCCGAGGGCGGGCTCGCGCCCGAGGAGATGCAGGCGGCGGCGCGCGCGGGCTTCACCGGCGTCAGCCTCGGCCCGCGCATCCTTCGCACCGAAACGGCGGGGCTGGCGGCACTGGCGGCGCTGCAGTGCCTGTGGGGCGATTGGTGTAGCTCCGGCGGAGGCTGAAACCATGTTCGAATCGGCAGAGCTCGGCCACCGGATCGACAAGGCGGTCTTCCGCGAGGAGGCACCGAAGCTGCGCGCAGCCCTGCTCGATGCGCAGTTCGAGCTGCGCGAGCAGGGCAGGTTCCCGGTCGTCATCCTGATCAGCGGGGTCGACGGCGGCGGCAAGGGCGAGACGATCAAGGTGCTCTACGAGTGGATGGACGCGCGTTACCTGTCCACGCTGGCCTTCTCGGCGCCGAGCGACGAGGAACGCGAGCGCCCCTACATGTGGCGCTACTGGCGCGCGCTGCCGCCCAGGGGGCGGACCGGAATCTTCGCCGGCTCCTGGTATTCCGATCCGATCCGCGATCACATCCTCGGCCACCTGGCCAAGGGGGACCTCGACCAGCGCATGGACCAGATCAACCGCTTCGAGGCGATGCTGGTGAACGAAGGCGCGCTGGTGCTCAAGTTCTGGTTCCACCTGTCGAAGGACGGGCAGAAGCAGCGCCTGAAGGCACTGGCGAAGGACCCGCATACCGCCTGGCGGGTGACCGGGGAGAGCTGGGAGCGGCTGAAGACCTACGACAAGCTGCAGGACGCCGCCGGCCACGTGCTGCGCATGACCAACACGCCGTGGGCGCCGTGGATCGTCGTCGAGGGTACCGACGACCGCTACCGCGCGCTGACCGTCGGCAAGGTCATCCTCGACGCGCTGCAGAAGCGCCTCGCCGACCCCGGCCTGCAGCATGTGCCGGTGGCACCGCCGCTGCCGCCGAAGATCGACCGGCTCGACGTGCTCTCCGCGCTCGATCTCGGGCAGAAGCTCGACCACGAGACCTACGAGGACGAGCTGGCGCAATGGCAGGGGCGGCTCGCCGAGCTGGTGCGTCATCCGGGATTCAGGAAGCGCTCGCTGATCGTCGCGCTCGAAGGCTGGGATGCGGCCGGCAAGGGGGGCGCCATCCGCCGCATCAGTGCAGCGCTCGACGCGCGCCAGTACCAGATCGTCCCGATCGCCGCGCCGACCGAGGAGGAGCGGGCGCAGCCCTACCTGTGGCGCTTCTGGCGGCACGTCCCGCGTGTCGGGCGGGTGGCGATCTTCGACCGCAGCTGGTACGGCCGCGTGCTGGTCGAGCGCGTCGAAGGCTATTGCGCCGAAGCCGACTGGCTGCGCGCCTACAGCGAGATCAACGACTTCGAGCACGAACTGGAGGAGTCCGGAGCGATCGTCGTCAAGTTCTGGCTGGAGATCAGCGACGGGGAACAGCTGCGGCGCTTCAAGGAACGCGAGCAGATCTCGTTCAAGCACTTCAAGATCACCGACGACGACTGGCGCAACCGCGCCCGGCGCCCGGAGTACCACAGCGCGATCTGCGACATGATCGACCGCACCAGCACCGGGCAGGCGCCCTGGGTCCTGGTCGAAGCCGAGGACAAGAATTTCGCACGCGTGAAGATCCTGCGCAACGTCTGTGAACGCCTGGAAAAGGCGCTCGGGATCGAGCCGGGCAGCAAGGCAGGGAAAGCCGAAAAGGTCGAAAAGGCCGAAAAGGCGCAGAAGACCGGGAAGTCCGGGAAAAAGTCGGCCAAGGCCGAGAAGCTCCAAGGGAAGGAATGAACGAGCCATGTCCGAAGAATTGAGTCCCGCCGACTTCGTCACCCTGTTCCGCTCGGTGGCGCCCTACGTCAACCTCTTCCGCGGCAAGACCTTCGTCATCGCTTTCGGCGGCAAGGCGATCGCCGGTCCGCTGGCGCGCACCCTCGCCTACGATGTGAACCTGCTCGCCGCGCTCGGCATCCGGCTGGTGCTGGCGCACGGTGCGCGGCCGCAGATCGAGGAGGAGTTGCGCGAGAAGGACCTGCCCTCGGCCTACCACGGCCGCTACCGGGTGACCGACGCCGCCACGCTCGACTGCGTGATCGACGCGGTCGGCAGCGTCGCGCTCGAGATCGAAGGGCTGCTGTCTCAGGGGCTGCCCGACACGCCGATGGCCAACAGCACGATCCGTGTCGTCGGCGGCAATTTCATCACCGCCAAACCGGTCGGCGTCCTCGACGGTGTCGACATGCAGTACGCCGGCCAGGTGCGCAAGGTCGACGCCGAGGGCATCCGTGCGCAACTCGGGATCGGCAACATCGTCCTGCTTTCCTGCCTCGGATCGAGCCCGACCGGCGAGATCTTCAACCTGGCGATGGAGGAAGTCGCCGAAGCGGCGGCGATCGCGCTCGGCGCCGACAAGCTCATCTACATGGCCGACAGCCGCGGTGCCACCGACATCGACGGCAGCCTGCTCGACGAGCTCACCAGCGATGCCGCCGAACGCCTGCTACGCATCGGCGACTGGCTGTCGAACGATCTCAAGCGCTACCTGCCCTGCGCGGTGCGTGCCTCGCGCTCCGGCGTCGGTCGCGTGCACCTGATCGGTTACGACGAGGACGGAACGCTCCTGCGCGAGCTGTTCTCGCGCAGCGGGGTCGGTACCGTCATCACCCGCGAGTCGCTCGACAAGTTGCGCGACGCGCGCCCCGACGACATCGGCGGCCTCGTCGCGCTGATCGAACCGCTGGAAGAGGAGGGCACGCTGGTGCGCCGTTCGCGCGAACTGCTCGAACGCGAGATCACGCAGTTCTCGGTGATCGAGCACGACGGCATGATCGTCGGCTGTGCCGCGCTCTACCCCTACAGCGAGTCGCAGGCCGAACTCGCCTGCCTCGCCGTGCATGCCGAATTCCGCCGCTGGGGTTACGGCGAAAAGCTGATGAAGCACATCGAGGCGCGCGCGCGCGCCGCCGGCGTGCGCCGCCTGTTCGTGCTCACCACCGTCACCGCGCACTGGTTCCGCGAGCGCGGCTTCGTCGAGGCCAAGGTCGCCGACCTGCCCTCGGAAAAGCGCCTCGTCTACAACCTGCAGCGCCGCTCCAAGGTGTTCATCAAGACCCTGTGATGGCGCCCGCGACGGCCGCGCTATAATCGGCGACCAACTTCAACCCCGATTGCGGAGCGAACTTCATGGCAAGAATGGTCAACTGCGTCAAACTCGGACGCGAGGCTGAAGGCCTCGCCGTGCCGCCCTATCCCGGCGAACTCGGCCGCCGCATCTTCGAGAACGTCTCGGCCGAAGCCTGGCAACAGTGGATTCGCCTGCAGACGATGATCATCAACGAGAACCGCCTGCAACTCGCCGACCCGGCGCACCGCAAGTACCTCGCCGAGCAGGTCGAGAAGCACTTCTTCGGCGGCGGCGCCGACAACGTCCAGGGCTACGTCCCGCCGCGCGGCTGAGCGCTCCCTGACGACCAGAACAAAGCCCCGGTTACCCGCGAGCCGTTTCCTTAATCTGTTGAAAAAGTGAGGTGCAGGGCGTAAACCAGGCTCTGTGCCTCATTCTTTTGGCGGGCCCCTTGGAAAAGATTTGCATCTTTTGAATTTTGAGTTGGTAAAACGGGTTCGTTAGGGAAGCACTGATTTAATCGAAACCAGCCGACGCCTGCCGTCGGCAGCCGCTCTTTGAGATAATGACGCCCTGCCTCACGCTCGTGACCGACCATGCAAGCCACCTTCTCCGAACTTGAGTACAGCGC
>NZ_NHRX01000055.1:35195-38559 GCF_016653115.1 Rhodocyclus purpureus | reverse complement strand
GCACACAGCTTGGCTTGCTGCGAGACAATCCCGATGAGGACAATCACCGACTGGAGAGCCGTATGCGGGAAAACTGCACGTACGGTTCGGAGGGCGGGGAGGGGCTTGCCCCTTCTCGACCCCTATCGACAGGACGTTGCCGTGAGCGTTTTTCGTGGGAGCGGCGGCAGCCGCGAATGTGCGCCAATTTCGGGGAGTGAAGCAAAGGGCCTGGACGAACAAGCAGCGAACTGAAGGAGATGACCATGGAAGAGAACGAACTGCGCGCGATCGTCGTCGACACGCTGATGCGCATCGCGCCCGAGGTCGCGGCAGACGAACTCGATGCCGCCAGGCCGCTGCGCAAGCAGGTCGATCTCGACTCGATGGACTGGCTCAATTTCCTGATCGCGCTCGACGAGCGGCTGGCGGTGGAGATCCCCGAAGCCGATTACGCGAAGCTGGTGACCCTGAACGACGTGGTCCGCTATCTGTCGGCCAGGGGACGTTGAACCCGGAAAAGCACTTGGCCACGAAATGCACGAAACCATTTATTCGATTGGACGCAGGCAGGCATAAGCCGATGGATTGCAGAGCAAACGGCTGCAACCCTCTGTTTCATTTCGTGGCGTTCGTGTTTTTCGTGGTTGAAGAGGGCCCCGAGCTGCGGCTATCGCTACTGGACGACAATCACGCTGCCGTCTTCCACCCTGACCCTGGCGCCGACGGCGAGGTCGGGTCTTTCCGCATACGAGACGATCCGGGTTCCGCCGTTGTCGAGACGGACATGGACCTCGTAATGCTGCTTGGCCTTCATCCTCTTCTCGATTTCCTGGCCGGCGTAGGCGCCGCCGACGGCGCCGGCGACCTCGGCCACGGTGGTGCCGCGGCCGCTGCCGATCTGGCTGCCGAGCAGGGCACCGGCGACGCCGCCGGCAATCATGCCGAGATAGCTTCCTTCTCCCTTGACCTCGACCAGGTTCACCGCTTCGATCACGCCGCAATTGGCGCAGACGGCGGCAGCCCGCGCGCTACCCGACCTCGCCGCGCCGCCCTGCAGGGAGTTGCTGAGCAGGGAACTGGCTTCGCGATCGCCGACGCGCAACTTGCCGGTCACCCTGGCACGCGCGTCGAGCCGGTCACGGCTCCTGATCGTGTAGTCGCCGGCGTACTCGCCGCTGTGGACTTCTTCGAGCCGGATCTTTCCCTGGATACCGGTGATGGTGGCACTGGCTTGCCCGCCCGGCGTACCGGACATCGTCAGCTTGATCTCCTCCCCGGCCTCGAGGCTGGACGGGGCCTCGACCCTGAACTCGTCGATGTGCGGAGTCCCCGCCGCGGCACTCTCCGCAAGTGGCTTCTTGCTGGCGGTGACGACAGGATCGTCGAGGATGGCGCTGGCCACCTGGTTGCCCAGGCGCAAATTGGCGGTCGCCTTGCTTTGCGCGCTGATCCGGTCGCGCTTCCTGATCGTGTAGCTGCCCTCATAGACACCGACCTCGTTCTCGTCGAGCGTCACCGTGCCCGTTGCGCCGTCGATCCTGACCGTGGCAATGCCGCCGGGACTGCCGTACAGGGTGAAGAACAACTCGTTGCCGGGTGTCGGCTGGGCCACCGGCTTCACGTCGAAGCCGGCGATTTTCGGGGCGGCAAGCATTGCGGCCGCCGGCGACTGTGCCTGCGCCTGGGTCGGCGCCAGGGGCAGCGTCAGGATCGCCAGGCTCACGAACAAGCGGGGGAAGATGTGCATTTGCTTGCCTCCTTGCGCTTGGCTGCTCATTTCGCCTCGACAGCTGCGCCGCTTGCAGCAGGTGCCGCTGGGGTTTCCGCCGGCGCGCTGGCGCCGAAGGTCGCGACATGGGCGAGCTTGCCTTCCTTGACCTCGAACACGGAAACCGCGCCGTCCTTGAGGTCGCCATGCTCGTCGAACTCGATCGTCGCGCTCACGCCCGGATGGCGCGTCTTCGGCAGCTCGGCGAGATACTTCTCCGCATCCACCGAGTTGGCACGCTGCATCGCGTCGGCGAGAACCATCACCGCGTCGTAAACGTAGGGCGCGTAAAGCTGGACGTCCTGGCCGTACCTGGCGGCGTAGCGCGCCTTGAAATCGGTACCCTGGGGCGTCGTTTCGAGCGGCTGGCCGGGCAGCGAGCAGAACTGCCCTTCGGCGACCTCGCCGGCGAGCCTGACGAATTCGGGCGTACAGGCGCCGTCGGGCGTGAGGAAGCGGGTCTTCAGTTTCGCCGCGCGCAGTTGCTGCAGGAAGGTTGCCGCCTGGACGTCCATCCCCGCGAACAGGACGATGTCCGGCTGCTTCGCCTTGAGCTTCACCAGCGCCGGCCTGAAGTCGGTGCTGTCGGCGGATACGGAAGCGCTCGCCACCACCTTGATCCCGAGTGCCGCGACGGCCTTCCTGTATTCCTCGGCCTGCCCCTGACCGGCCAGGGTCTGGTCGTCGATCACCTCGACCGTCCTGGCGCCCCGTTGCCGGGTGAATTCGGCGAGCGCCTTCGCCTGCTGCACGTCGTTGGCCAGGGTGCGGAAAGTGGTCCTGAAACCTTGCTGGGTGAAGCCGGGATTCGTGGCCGAACCCGTGACCTGGGGAATCCCCGCCTCGGCATACACCGTGGACGCTGCGAGCGTGGTCCCCGAGCTCAGGTGGCCGATGACCCCATTGACCTTCTCGCCGACCAGCTTCGCGGCGACCTTTGCTGCCTGTTCCGGATCGCCCGCATCGTCTTCGTTGACCAGCTTGAAGGTGACGACGGCGCCGCCGATCTCGAGCTTCCGCGAATTCAGGTCGTCGATCGCCATGCGGGCAGCGTTCTCGTTGTCCTGGCCGAGGTGTGCCAGCGCCCCGGTCAGCGGTGCGACGTGCCCGAGGCTGACAGTGATCTCGGGTTTGGCGGCAGGGGCCGGCGGCGCTGCGGGCGCCTTCTGCTCCTCCTTGCCACAGGCGACGAGCGCCAGTGACGCCACCAGGGTCAGCATGATTCCGGGGAAACGAGCGTTCGACATGCGCATCCTCCGCGACGGATTTAGTAGAATGTCATTCTCTGGGGCGCTACCGGAACTGTCAAGCGCAAACAAAAACGCCAGTTTTCCTTGCCTGATGATCAGGTCGAAAACTGGCGTCTTGAATTCGTGGCGGAGTGGACGGGACTCGAACCCGCGACCCCCGGCGTGACAGGCCGGTATTCTAACCGACTGAACTACCACTCCGCAGTGGCCGGTCCTTGCGGACCGCTATTGTGTTCCACAGTTTCGGCGTCACTCGAAACTGGCGTCCCCACGGGGATTCGAACCCCGGTTATCGCCGTGAAAGGGCGGTGTCCTAGGCCTCTAGACGATGGGGACCTGAACGATGCTGCTTACTACCTACAGT
>NZ_NHRX01000055.1:0-35098 GCF_016653115.1 Rhodocyclus purpureus | reverse complement strand
TCCACAGTTTCGGCGTCACTCGAAACTGGCGTCCCCACGGGGATTCGAACCCCGGTTATCGCCGTGAAAGGGCGGTGTCCTAGGCCTCTAGACGATGGGGACCTGAACGATGCTGCTTACTACCTACAGTGCCTGCATGCGATGAAACACGCCGCCACCGTTCTTTCGCTTGGTGGAGGTAAGCGGGATCGAACCGCTGACCTCTTGCATGCCATGCAAGCGCTCTCCCAGCTGAGCTATACCCCCGCTCGAAAGAAGCGCGAATTATAGGGACGGATATCGCCGCTGTAAAGGCCTTTTCGCGCCTTTTGTGCCGCGTGTTCCGGACGCGGCCACGGCGGAAGCATTTTCTGCCTTCGCATTATAAGCAATGCGGATTTTCTTCGTTCGTGGCGGGCATGCCGGGGGGTAACTTGTGCGCCTCAAGTCGACGGCATCGCCGGCTGGGCCTAACCATCGAGGAGAACTACCGTGTCCGCCATCGCTCAAGTCACCGAATCCGTTCCCCACCTGCCGCCGCCGGAACTGGCGCCGTCCGCCTCGTCCCTAGACCGCGAGCTCGACGCGGTTCTCGTCGCTGCGCGCGAGCGCGCCATCGACGAATGCCTGCCTTACGCCGGGATCGTCTCGCCTCAGGACGCCTGGGCACTCGCCACGGGCGGCGCCGCCATCATCGTCGATGTGCGTACCGCCGAGGAATACAAGTACGTCGGCCACGTTCCCGGGGCGCCGCTGGTGCAGTGGCAGAGCGGCCCGGCGCTGGTCAGGAACCCGCGTTTCACCAAGGAACTCGGCGCCAGGGCCGGTAAGGAAGACGTCATCCTGCTGCTCTGCCGCAGCGGCAAACGTTCCGCTGCCGCCGCCGAGGCGGCGACGCGCGCCGGCTTCAGGAACGTCTTCAACATCCGCGAAGGCTTCGAGGGCGACATCTCGGCCGACGGCCAGCGCGGTGCGACTGGCGGCTGGCGCTATCACGGCCTGCCCTGGAACCAGGACTAGATCGCGGAGAACGGCGGCTTTCCATGACTCAGGTAAGTGATCGTTTTCCGTTCCTCGTCCGCCAGTTGCGCAAGGCGCGCGGCTGGTCGCAGGAGCAACTGGCCGGCGAGGCCGACCTCAACCGCAGCTACGTCGGCGAGATCGAGCGCGGAATCGCTTCGCCCTCGCTGTGCACGGCCGCCAAGATCGCGCAGGCCTTCGGTCTCAACCTGTCGGCGCTGCTCGCCAGATGCGAGGACGAGGCCGGCGGCCAGCGGCGCGGGGAAGCGCATTCCGGCAACGAGCTGCCTGCGCAATTCCCTTCCAGCAACATGGTTTTTGATGGCTATAGCCGGTTGAGGGAGCATCCGCACCCGGAGTAACTTGCCCATGCGTTTTTCATCATGAAAAACGCAGTTGGCCACGAAATGCACGAAAAGAATCATTGATGGCGTTCGACGTCGAGCAGGCAGAAGCCGTTCGCTTGCCCGCTGATCGACCATAAACCCATTTTTCATTTCGTCGATTTCGTGTTTTTCGTGGCCGAAGTTTCGAGGTTCATTACAAGGCAACACCTTCACGGAGTAGAAAATGGCTGATCAAAGCCCCCAACTCGCGCTCAGCGACGTCGCTGCCCGGCAGCTTGCCAACGCGACCAAGACCGTCCCGCAACTATCCACCATCTCGCCGCGCTGGCTGACGCACCTCCTGCAGTGGCTGCCGGTCGAAGCCGGCATCTACCGCCTCAATCAGGTCAAGAACGCGCGCGACGTCCGCGTCGCCTGCGCCAAGCGTGACGAGTCGATCCTGCCGCAGACCTTCGTCGATTACGACGAGCAGCCGCGCGAGTACTTCCTCAACGCCGTCACGACCATCCTCGACGTGCATACGCGCGTTTCCGACCTCTACAGCAGCCCGCACGACCAGATCAAGGAGCAATTGCGGCTGACGATCGAGACGATCAAGGAGCGTCAGGAAAGCGAGCTGATCAACAACGCCGATTACGGCCTGCTGGCCAACGTCGCCGACAGCCAGCGCATCTCGACGCTGACCGGCGCGCCGACGCCCGACGACCTCGACGACCTCTTGACCAAGGTGTGGAAGGAGCCCGCCTTCTTCCTCACCCACCCGCTGGCGATTGCCGCCTTCGGCCGCGAATGCACGCGCCGCGGCGTCCCGCCCCCGACCGTTTCGCTGTTCGGCTCGCAGTTCCTGACTTGGCGCGGCATCCCGCTGATCCCGTCGGACAAGGTGCCGGTCGAGGACGGCAAGACCAAGATCCTGCTGCTGCGCGTCGGCGACAAGCGCCAGGGCGTCGTCGGCCTATTCCAGCCGGGTCTGCCGGGCGAGCAAAGCCCCGGCCTGTCGGTGCGCTTCATGGGTATCGACCGCAACGCCATCGCTTCGTACCTGATCTCGCTCTACTGCTCGCTGGCAGTTCATGCGGAAGACGCACTGGCCGTGCTCGATGACGTGGAGATCGACAAGTACCATGACTACCCTGACACCTACCGCTGAGCACGGCGCCCCGGCAGTCCCCGGGCTGCCGGACGAGGCCACGCTTGCCCGTCTGGCCGGAGAGTTCTTCCGCGCCTTGCCGGGCGGCGGGGAGCAGCCGGCGTTCCCGGCGGCGACCTTGCCTGCTTCCTCTTCGGCGCCTGCGTCGTTCCCGCTATCGGCATCCGCTTTTCCTTCATCAGCGCCGGCCAGCTCGGCGCCCGGTATCAGCGGCTTGGCGCTCGGCGAACCGGGGCCGGCGCTGCAGCCGGTAGCGGCTCCCGCTGCCGGCCTGGCACCGGCCGAAGCCGGACCGGCAGCGGCGGAGTTCGGCGTTCCTGAAGCCTACGCGGCGGCGCTGCCGACCACTGCGCCGATCAGCTCACCTGCCGTCGCTCCCCTGGGTGTGGCGTATTACTTCCTCGGCGAAGCGGGGGCTGCCTCGGTCGCTGCGGCGGCGTCGCGCTCGGTGGATAACCGGGTCGTCGCGCACCCGTTCGAGTTGCCCGGCGACGCGGCACTGCGTCGCGTCCTCGGCGAACTGGCCGGCGAACGCGCGCCACGCAGCGCAGGCCGCAGCGGCTATTACTTCCTCGAACCGGCAGCAGCGGTCTCGGCGGGTGTGCCGGCGGCCGACGCCAGCCGCTTCCCGGCCTTCGACGTGCAGGCCGTTCGTCGCGACTTCCCGATCCTCTCCGAGCGCGTCAACGGCAAGCCGCTGGTCTGGTTCGACAACGCGGCGACCACGCACAAGCCGCAGTCGGTGATCGACCGTCTCGCGTATTTCTACGCGCACGAGAACTCGAACATCCACCGCGCCGCGCACGAACTGGCAGCGCGCGCGACCGACGCTTATGAGGCTGCGCGCAACAAGGTGCAGCGCTTCATCGGCGCAGGCTCGGTCGAGGAGATCATCTTCGTTCGTGGTGCCACCGAGGCGATCAACCTGGTCGCCAAGACTTGGGGCCGGCAGAACATCGGCGAGGGTGACGAGATCATCGTTTCCCTGCTCGAACACCACGCCAACATCGTTCCCTGGCAGATGCTTGCCGCGGAGACCGGAGCGAAGATCCGCGTCATTCCGGTCGACGACAAGGGCCAATTGCTGCTCGGCGAGTACCAGCGTTTGCTCAACGACCGCACCAGGCTGGTCGCGGTGGCGCAGGTGTCGAACGCGCTGGGGACGGTGACTCCGGTCAGGGAAATCGTCGAACTCGCGCATCGCGCCGGTGCGAAAGTGCTGGTCGACGGCGCGCAGTCGGTGTCGCACATGCGCGTCGATGTACAGGCGATCGACGCCGACTTCTTCGCCTTCTCGGGGCACAAGGTCTTCGCGCCGACCGGGATCGGCGTCGTCTACGGCAAGCGCGAGCTCCTCGAAGCGACTCCTCCCTGGCAGGGCGGCGGCAACATGATTGCCGACGTCACCTTCGAACGCACCCTCTACCAGGGGCTGCCGAACAAGTTCGAAGCAGGGACCGGCAACATCGCCGACGCGGTCGGACTCGGTGCGGCGATAGACTACGTCGAGCGCATCGGCATCGAGAACATCGCACGCTACGAGCACGACCTGTTGGCCTACGCCACGCAGGGCCTCAAGACCGTCCCCGGCCTGCGCCTCATCGGCACGGCGGACGACAAGGCCAGCGTCGCGTCCTTCGTCCTCGACGGCTGGCGCACCGAGGATGTCGGCAGCGCCTTGAACGAGGAAGGCATCGCAGTGCGCTCGGGTCATCACTGCGCGCAGCCGATCCTGCGCCGCTTCGGCCTAGAAACGACGGTGCGGCCCTCGCTCGCCTTCTACAACACCTGCGAGGAAGTCGATCACATGATCCGCACGCTGCATCGCCTGGCGCGGGGCAAGGGCGTGGTCGGGAACTGAGTCGATTGCCCGGATCGGCCCGGATGTGGCAGGGGCGGCGAGAGCGGCCCCTGCTGCCTTGGCCTCGTGTGGGAGCGGCGGCAGCCGCGAAGGACTGAAGGAGAAGGCTCAAATTGTCATGTCGTCCACGGGTCGATGAGTTTCACGCTGCAATCGACGAAATCCTTGACGTTGCGTGTGGCGAGGCTTGCGCCCGAGGTGCGCGCGACCGCTGCGATCATCGCGTCGAACTGGCTGATAGGCCGACCGGCTGACTTGCGTTTGGCGGCTAGTTCGGCAAAGCAGTCAGCCGCATTGCTGTCGAAGGAAAGGACTTGGCCGTCGAAATCCTGGTCGAAGATCGCCTGCACGGCTTTGAGCAGCGCATCGCGGCGCCGTCCTGCAGGCAGAAGGCGCACACCGTAGAATATCTCCCCGCGCGTGACAGTCGTCGTGAACAGTGCCGATCGTGGCTTGGATGCGAGCCACGCGAGCACTCGTGCGTCCGGGACGGGGCGCAGGACCTCCGAAACAACGTTCGTGTCGAGAATGATCACGCGCCGAAGTCCAGCGGATTGCGAATTGCTTCGCGAGGCTGAAGTTCGAGTTCGATTCCGCCTAGCGGTTCTATCCTGCTCCGTATCGCTTTGACCAACGAAGTCGTTTGTGCTGGCTCCTCGTAGAGCGCCGACCGCAGAATGTCCCGCGCTTCGTCTGCCATCGAACGCGAGTGCTGCGCAGCGCGGATGCGCAGTCTCGCCTTAAGTTCGTCGTCGATATTGCGGATCGTCATTGTCGTCATGAGCTGCTCCCGACATTCGATGACTCTATATTAAGGGAGGACCACAAGGACGACAACGAGCAAACACGAGCGAACAGGCTTTTCGGTAGTCTTGGCCAGGCCCCGAACGCAAACACTCGGACGAAGCCGCAAGGCCCGCGGAATCGGGGAGCGCAGAGTCGTATGCTGCCGAGACGAACCGACTACGGGGAGAAGCCGCCTACCGCGTTGTGCTTCGTCCTGCCGGCTGCCGGACCGCGAGTTTTCCCCTGCCGTTCGACAGCGCGGCCTGATCGGCGACGACGTTCGCCGCCTCCTTGAGCAGGACGTCGTCGGCCTTGTCTTCCCTCGCCTCGACGGAGAGTTCGCGTTCGCTGTCGAGCAGGCCGTCGTCACCCTGGCCGGTGCTGGCAAAGCGCCTTTCCAGGTCGAGCTTCTCGCGGCGGCGCTCGGCTTCGTTGAGCGACAGCGTCCTGCGCTGGCGCTGCTGCTTGAACTCCTCGAACTCCTCGCGCAGGCGCTGGAACTCGGGGTTGGCGCGCACGCGCGTGGCGTGGCGTGCCTGCAGTTCGGGCACCAGTTCGTCGGCGTCACCGACGCGCACGTAGTTGGTCGGGCGGATTCGCGTCCACGGCAGCGCGTTGTCGTTGCTCGCTTCGCCGCTCAGCTTCGGGTCGCTCACTGAGGGGAAGGCGACGTCGGGAACGACGCCGCGCAACTGCGTCGTGCTGCCGGTGATGCGGAAGAACTGCGCGATGGTCAGCTTCAGCTCACCGTAACCGCGCTTCTCGGCGCGCGCGATGCGATCCAGGTCGATGATCGTCTGCACCGTGCCCTTGCCGTAGCTCTGCTCGCCGATGACGACCCCGCGTCCGTAATCCTGGATCGCCGCGGCGAAGATCTCCGATGCCGACGCCGAGTTGCCGTTGATCAGGACCGCGAGCGGCCCGTCCCAGCTGGTCCCGGGGTTCGCGTCGCCATCGACGTAGATGCGACCGAGCGAGTTGCGCTCCATGACCACCGGCCCGCTGTCGATGAACAGCCCGGTCAGCTCGATCGCTTCCTTCAGCGACCCGCCGCCGTTGTTGCGCAGGTCGATGAGGATGCCGTCGACCTTTTCCTGCTTCAACTCGTCGAGCAGGCGGGCGACGTCGCGGCTGGCGCTGCGGAAACCAGGGTCGCCTTTCTGGCGGCCCTCGGCATCCTCGTAGAAGCCGGGCAGGGCGATGACGCCGACCCGCGCTGCGCGCGCCTCGCCCGGCACCTCGATCACCGACTTCTTGGCCGCCTGTTCCTCCAGGTCGATCTTCTTGCGCACCAGCGAGACGAGTTTGTGCTTGCCGTCGGGCCCGGCGCCGGCGGGCAGGATGTCGAGGCGGACGACCGTGTCGGCAGCGCCGCGGATCAGCGCCACCGTGTCGTCGAGCCGCCAGCCGATCACGTCGGTCATGGCGCCGGTCTCCCCCTGGCCGACGGCGACGATGCGGTCGCCGGGTTTCAGTTCGCCGGACAGCGCCGCCGGTCCTCCCGGCGTCAGTTCGCGGATGGTCGTGTATTGGTCACGCTCCTGGAGCACGGCGCCGATTCCGGTCAGCGTCAGGCGCATCGCGATGTCGAAATCGGCGGAGGCGCGCGCGCCCAGGTAGTTGGTATGCGGCTCGATGCTGGTCGTGAACGCGTTCATGAACGCCTGGAAGGCATCCTCGCTCTTCAGCCGCTCGATGCGCCGGATCGAGGTCTCGTAACGCTTGTCGAGCGTGCTGGCGATTTCCTTTTCGTCCTTGCCGGCGATCTTCAGGCGCAGCCAGTCGTCCTTGACGCGCTGCCGCCACAGCTCGTTGAGCTCGCCTTCCGACCTCGCCCAGTTGGCTTTGTCGCGCGCGAAGTGATAGCTGTCCGGCTGCTCGAAGTCGAAGCCGGCCTTGAGCAGGCTGCGCGCGTAGGAGAAGCGCTCGACGGCGCGGCGGCTGTACAGGTTGAAGATCGCGAACGCTGGCCGCAGGTTCCGGGTGAGGATGGCGTCGTCGAGCCGCGTCCGGTAGCTGCTCAGCCGGTCGATGTCGCCCTGCAGGAAATAGAGCTTGTCCTCGTCGAGGGTCTTCAGGTAGCGCTCGAAGATCGACGCCGACAACTCGTCGTTGAGCTGCAGCGGCTTGTAGTGGTAGTGCGCGAGCAGTTCGGCCGAGAGGCTCGCGATCCGACCCTGTTGCGGCAGGGGCGACAACTCGGCGGCCTGGACGCTTGCCGCGAGGGTGAGGATGATCCACCAACTCTTTTTCAACATGCCTGATCTGCTCCGAAAATCCTGACGCTGTCCGCGCTTCACGCCCGACGGGGCGAACATGCCGTCGACAAGTCGGCCGGGAAATCGTTCGCCGCCGCTCGGGGCAGGGCGCAGGAAACGCCTCGCCGCGTCCGGGAAAAGCAAAACGCCCGTTTTCGCGACCCGGCAAAGGGTGGCTGAAAACGGGCGTTCCGAATTCGTGGCGGAGTGGACGGGACTCGAACCCGCGACCCCCGGCGTGACAGGCCGGTATTCTAACCGACTGAACTACCACTCCGCAGTGGCCGGTCCTTGCGGACCGCTATTGTGTTCTACAGTTTCGGCGTCACTCGAAACTGGCGTCCCCACGGGGATTCGAACCCCGGTTATCGCCGTGAAAGGGCGGTGTCCTAGGCCTCTAGACGATGGGGACCTGAACGATGCTGCTTACTACCTACAGTGCCTGCATGCGATGAAACATGCCGCCACCGTTCTTTCGCTTGGTGGAGGTAAGCGGGATCGAACCGCTGACCTCTTGCATGCCATGCAAGCGCTCTCCCAGCTGAGCTATACCCCCGCTCGAAAGAAGGGGGAATTATAGGGACAGCGACCCGGGCTGTAAAGGGGGCAGCGCGGTTTTTTTGCGTGCGCCGCCCTCACTCACCGGCGAGCCACAGGCATTTGCCCTTGCTCTCCTTGTTGATCGCCGCCAGCGTGCGCGCGTGCTCGGCCAGTTCGTCGTCGGCGGCGCGCAGGACGCGTAGCGGGCGGCGTTCGCCGAGCTGGAGCGTCGCCGAGGCGTTCTCCTCTTGTGCCGGCTTGCTGCCGCCGATGTCCATGAGCAGGCTTTCCTGGCCGCGCGTCATCGAGATATAGACTTCGGCGAGGATCTCGGCGTCGAGCAGCGCGCCGTGCAGTGTCCGCTGCGAGTTGTCGACCTGGTAACGGGTGCATAGTGCGTCCAGGCTGTTCTTCTTGCCCGGGTGCATCTCCTTGGCCATGCGCAGCGTGTCGCGGACGCCGGCGCAGACGGTGGTGATCGGCGCCATGCCGAGCAGCGCGAGTTCGGCGTTGAGGAAGCCGATGTCGAAGGGCGCGTTGTGGATCACCAGTTCGGCACCGCGCACGAAGTCGAGGAACTCGGAGACGATGTCGGCGAAGCGCGGCTTGTCCTGCAGGAATTCGCGGCTGATGCCGTGCACCGCCTGCGCACCTTCGTCGATGTCGCGGTCGGGATTCAGGTAGTAATGAAAATGCCTCTGCGTCAGCCTACGGCTCTTCATTTCGACGCCGGCGATTTCGATGATGCGGTGGCCCTGCTTGTGTTCGAGACCGGTGGTTTCGGTATCGAGGAAGATCTGGCGCATGATGAGTCTCGGTGAAGGGGGGGGCTTCAGGCGCGTCGGGCCGCTGCCTGGATTTCGTCGATGCCGCGGTTGGCGAGCTGGTCGGCGCGTTCGTTGCCGGGTTCGCCCGCGTGTCCCTTGACCCATACCCAGGTGATGCGGTGTTCGCGCGAGAGCTGATCGAGTTCCTGCCAGAGGTCGGCGTTCTTGACCGGCTTCTTGTCCGAGGTACGCCAGCCGTTGCGCTTCCAGTTGTGGATCCACTCGCTGATGCCCTTCTGGACGTACTGCGAATCGGTCAGGATGCGCGCCGCCACCGGGCGCTTGAGCGCTTCGAGCGCGCGGATCACCGCGGTCAGCTCCATGCGGTTGTTGGTCGTGTGTGCCTCGCCGCCCCACAACTCCTTCTCGTTTTCGCCGAGGCGGAGCAGGGCACCCCAGCCACCCGGCCCCGGATTGCCGCGGCAGCCGCCGTCGGCGTAGATGGTCACTTCCGCATCACGATTCACTGCTTCCTATCTCCTTCCTCGCGACCGGCGCCAGCGCCTTGCGCGGCACCCGTCGCCTTTCCCAGGCGGGCATGATCAGGCGCATGCCATGCACGCGCTTGACCGCCCGCAACAAATAAACGCCGCCGGCCGGCTTCCACCAGCGCCCGCCGGCACTGTCCAGCACTCGCCAGCGCTGCAGCCAGACCTCGTCGCTGCACGGCGGCGCGTAGCAGCCGCAGGCGGCGAGCTCCAGTTCCAGACCGAGCAGCTTGAACCAGTCCTTCAGGCGCGCGACCGAAAGATAGTCACCGTTCCACGGGAATTCCGCAGGACAGTGCGGCAGGCGCCGGCGCGCACCCCACAGCGACAGCGGGTTGAAGCCGACGATGACGACCCGGCCCTCGGGAATCAGCACGCGCTCGGCTTCGCGCAGGATCTGGTGCGGATCCTCGCTGAATTCGAGCACGTGCGGCAAGAGCACGAGGTCGACGCTGGCCGTCGCGAAGGGCAGCTGGCGCGGGTCGCAGACGATGTCGACGTCGCCACTCCGCTCGCCGGCCTTCCGGCGCATGGCAATGCGGTTGGCGGCGAGCAGGTCGAACTGCGGCAAGCCGATCTGCAGCGCCTTGTAGCCGAAAACGTCGCTGACCGCGGCGTCGATCTGGGTGCGCTCCCAGTCGAGTACGTAGCGCCCCTGCGCCGTGTCCAGCCAACTGTCGAGTCCCGGAATTGACATTTTCGGTCCTTCTTCCACAATTGCCCGCTACCCAACATCCCAGGAAAGCCCGTGACTACTGCCAACCCTGTACTTCCGCTTCCCGCCTTCTCCGACAATTACATCTGGCTCCTGCGCCAGGGGGACCACGCCGTCGTCGTCGACCCGGGCGACGCGCGTCCGGTGCTCGAGCTCATCGAGCGCGAACGACTCGAACTGGCGGCGATCCTGATCACCCACCACCACGGCGACCACCAGGGCGGCGTCGCCGAACTCCTCGCCGCCGCGCCCCGTGCCGAGGTCTTCGGACCGGCGGCGGAGTCTATCACAGGGGTTTCGCGGCCGCTCTCGGGCGGCGAGACGATCCGCATCGGGGCGATCGGGCGCGAATTCCGGGTCATGGCCGTCCCCGGGCATACGCGCGGGCACCTCGCCTATTATGGCGCAGGGCAGCTCTTCTGCGGCGACACCCTGTTCGGCGCCGCCTGCGGCCGCATCTTCGAGGGTACGCCAGAGCAGATGGCGGCATCGCTGGCCAGCCTGGCCGCGCTTCCCGACGACACCGCGGTCCATTGCGCGCACGAATACACCGCCGCCAACCTGCGCTTCGCGCTGGTCGTCGAGCCCGGCAATCCGCGCGTGCATGAGCGCGCCGCGGCAGTCGCCGAACTGCGCGCGCGGGGACTGCCGACCGTTCCGTCGACCATCGCCGAGGAAAAGGCGAGCAACCCCTTCCTGCGCTGCGGCGAGCCCGAAGTCATCGCCTCGGTGCAGCGCTGGTGCGCCGAATCCGCGCAGCCTACCCCCGCCGCCAGCGACCCCGTCGCCATCTTCGCCGCCCTGCGCGCCTGGAAGAACGACTTCAAGGGCTAGCCCTACGCACTGGATCGCCACGCCCTGCGGGCTCGCGATGACGATTACGGTCGCAGCCCCGCTGCATGCACTCCCGGCAATGCCGTCATTGCGAGGCGCGTAGCGCCGTGGCAATCCAGTTCGTTCTTCCGTTTCCTCGCCCTTCACGATGCGAGACCTACGCACTGGATCGCCACGCCCTTCGGGCTCGCGATGACGGGTTGTCTGGATCGCCACGCCCTGTGGGCTCGCGATGACGGGGTGCGCCGGCCCCGTGCATGAAAGACGTCCATCCGCTGCCGTCATTGCGAGGCGCCCGGCTCCGTGGCAAAAATGAAGTCATTGCGAGGCGCGTAGCGCCGTGGCAATCCAGTTCGTTCTTCTGTTTCCTCGCCCTTTACGATGCGAGACCTACGCACTGGATCGCCACGCCCTTCGGGCTCGCGATGACGGGTTGTCTGGATCGCCACGCACCGCGGGCTCGCGATGACGGGGTGCGCCGCCCCGAGCATGAAAGACGTCCATCCGCTGCCGTCATTGCGAGGCGCCCGGCTCCGTGGCAAAAATGAAGTCATTGCGAGGCGCGTAGCGCCGTGGCAATCCAGTTTGTTCTTTCGCGGCCTCGCCAACTGACGGGCTGCTGATCGCGAATCAGGTATGACGTCCCCGGAATAGGGTGCGGTTTTATGCTAGATTCTGAATAACACCTTCGATGGGGACGATGATGAACGTGGCTTCCAGGTTCGATGCGTGGCTGCTGGCGCCTGGCACGCGGTGGCTTGCCCGGATTGCGTTTATCGTGATCCTCGTCATCGGCGTGCTCGGCTCCTTCGTGCTGCCGCCGATCGTCAAGTCGGTCCTGATCGAGCAGGCGAGCACGGCGCTGCACCGCCCGGTCAGCGTCGACGGGATCAGCATCAATCCCTTCGGACTGTCCTTGCGCATCAATGGGCTGGTGATCGGCGAGCGCGAGCTTGAAGAGGCGGCGCCGGCCACGCCGGGGCCGCTGCTCGCCTTCGACAGCCTGTTCGTCGACGTCTCCTCGTCCTCTCTCTTCCGCCGCGCGCCGATCATCGAGGAACTGCGTCTCGACGGGCTCGCGCTGCATCTGCGCCGTCTCGCTGCGCAGCGCTACAACGTCTCCGACCTGATCGAGCAGTTCCTGTCCGGACCTTCAGGGCCGACGCCGGCGTTTTCGGTCGCCAACATCCAGGTGAACGGAGGGCTCATCGAGTTCGACGATCGCGTCACCGACGAGGTGCATCGCGTCAGCGACATCACCCTGCACCTGCCCGTCGTCTCCAGCCTGCCCGAACTCGTCGATAGCTTCGTCGATCCGGCCTTCTCGGCGCGCATCGACGGATCGCCGCTGGCGCTCGACGGGCGCAGCAAGCTCCTCGCCAAATCGCGCGAGAGCGAACTCTCGCTCGACTTCAGTCGGCTCGACCTGACGCGCTACATCGACTACGTGCCGGTGGCGCTGCCGCTGCAGTTGCGCTCGGCGCTCCTCGACGGCGAGCTCAAGGTCTCGTTCCGCCTCGCCAACGATGCGCCACCGCTGCTCAAGGTTTCCGGCAACGCGGCGCTGGCCGACCTGCGTATCGAGGACCCGGACGGGGCGCCGTTGTTCCTGGCGACGCGGATCGAACTCGGCGTCGGCGCCTTCGATCCGGTGCAGCGCGAGCTGCAGGTCGACCGGCTGGTGCTGACCGCGCCGCAGGTCTTTGCCCATGCCCGCGCCGACGGCTCTCTCAACTGGCTGGCCGTGCTCGAGCGTGGCGTGCAGCCGGCGGCCAGGCCGCCAGCCGGTTCGTCGGCACCGGCAGCGCCCCAGCCCGAGGCGGCGGCGAAGGTCACTACCCCGTTCGCTTGGTCGCTGGCCACGGCGAGCCTCAGCGACGCCAGCATCCACTGGCGCGACGAGACGCGCGGACGGCCCCTGCAACTCGACCTGCTCGGGCTCGACCTGCAACTGAGCGGCCTGGCGAGTGAGGCCGGCAAGCCGGCGCGCTTTGCCGGCGGCGGCCGCATCGAGGGTGACGAGCGCCTGTCGCTCGGCGCCTTCGCGATCAAGGACGGCGAACTCGACCTCGCCGGGCGGCGCCTCGGTCTCGGCGAGCTTCGCCTGACCGACCTGCAGGCGCTCGTCCGGCGCGCCAGCGACGGCAAGCTCGACGCCGTCCTGCCGCCGCTCCTGCGCCAGTCGGCCAAGGCCGCAGCACCGGCTGCCCGCGCCAAGGCCCCCGCCAGCGCGCCGTGGCAGCTAGTGGCGCAGCGCGTCCAGGGCGAGAAGATCGACCTGCGCTTCGAGGACGCGGCCGTGCAGCCGGCGGCGACGCAGACGATCGCCGGACTCGGCTTCGTCGTCGAGAATTTCTCCACCGCGCCCGGCGCCAGCGCCAAGCTGCAGGCGAACTTCCGTCTCAACCAGAAGGGCGAGGTCGGTGTCGCCGGCAATCTCGCGCTGGCGCCGCTGGCCACCCAACTCGATCTCGACCTCAAGGGCATCGAGTTGCTGCCGTTGCAGCCCTATTTCAGCGAGAAACTGAACCTCGAGCTCACGCGCGGACAAGCGACCGTCAAGGGCACGCTGAAACTGCGCCAGACCGACACCGCCCCGGCAGCGAAACGCCAGCCGCTGGTCGCCGGACTCGCCGGCGGCTTCAGCGGGCAGGCGACGATCGGCGACTTCTTCGCCATCGACAAGATCAACGCCGCCGATTTCCTGCGCTGGAAGTCGTTCTACTTCGGCGACGTCGACTTCCGTCTCGGTCCGGATTCGCTCTCGATCGGCGAGATCGCGCTCTCCGATTTCTTCGCCCGCGTCATCGTCAGCAAGGAAGGCAAGCTCAACCTCGCCGAAATCGTGCGCCGCGAGCCAGCCGGTAAGCAGGGCGGCGCCGCAGCGGCGGCCGCCTCGGTGCCCGCCGCCCCGGCCGCCGCGAGCCCGGCCCCTGCCGCCGCAGAGCCCGAAGCCAGCCGCAGCGAAGGCAAGGCCAGCGTGCCGCTCCCGGGCACGCCCGCCCCCGAGGCCGCAGAGCCGATGCCGATCCGCATCGGCAAGGTGACGCTGCAGGGCGGCCGCATCAACTTCACCGACAATTTCGTCAAACCCAACTACACGGCGAGCCTGCGCGAGGTCGGCGGTCGCATCAGCGGGCTGTCGTCGGAAGCCGGGTCGATGGCAGACCTCGACCTGCGCGGCAGCTACGACCGCGTCGCGCCTTTGACTATCAAGGCGCGCCTCAACCCGCTGGCCAAAGACATCTTCCTCGACCTCGACGCCGAGGTGAAGGGTGTCGAGCTGACCTCGTTCTCGCCGTACTCCGGCAAGTACGCAGGCTACGAGATCGACAAGGGCAAGCTCTCTCTGGCCGTCAAGTACCACATCGAGAAGCGCCTGCTCACCGCCGAGAACCGCCTCTTCCTCGACCAGCTGACCTTCGGCGACCCGGTCGAATCGCCGAGCGCGACCAAGCTGCCGGTGACGCTGGCGGTGGCCTTGCTCAAGAACCGGCGCGGCGAAATCGACCTCAACCTGCCGATCTCCGGTTCGCTCGACGATCCCGAGTTCAGCATTGGCGGACTGGTGATCAAGGTGATCCTCAATCTCTTCGCCAAGGTGCTCACCTCGCCGTTCGCGCTGCTCGGCTCGCTGTTCGGCGGCGAGGAACTGTCCAACGTCGATTTCGCCTACGGCGTGGCGACGCTCGACGCCGCCGCGCAGAAGCGACTCGACAATCTCGCGGCTGCGCTCAACGACCGCCCCGCGCTCCAGCTCGAGATCACCGGCTCGGTCGCCGTCGAGCGCGATCGCGAAGGGCTCAAGCTGGCGCTGATCGAGCGCAAGATGCGCCGTCTCAAGCGCGACGACCTCGTCAATAAGGGCGTCGAAAGCGGCTCGCTCGAGCAGATCGAGATCACTGCGGCCGAGCGCACCGCGCTGCTCGAACGCGTCTATCGCGCCGAGAAGTTCCCGAAGCCGCGCAACATGATCGGCCTGCTCAAGTCGCTGCCGCCCGAGGAGATGGAAAAGCTGATCGTCACCAACACCGTCATCAGCGACGACGATCTGCACGAGCTCGGCGACCGGCGTGCCGAGCGCGTCCGCGACTACCTGGTCGAAAAGGCCGGCGCCCCCGCCGAGCGCATCTTCCTGCTGCAACCGAAGCTGATCCAGGAAGAAGGCGCCAGCGACGCCGCCGCCGCAGCCAGAGCAAACCGCGTCGACTTCTCGCTGCGCTGAATTTATTACAGGGACGGTATACTTGATTCGAAGGGATCAAGTATACCGTCCCCTTTTTTTGAAAAAGCACTTGCCACGAACTGCACGAAAAAACACGAAAGCATTCATGGGTGTCCCCCCGGGGAGACGCAACCCGGTAGCTCGAGCATTGAACGCCCATGCTTCATTTCGTGGTTTTCGTGTTTTTCGTGGCTGAAAAGAGGTTTCCAGGATGAACATGGAGTGGATCATTCCCGGCATCGCCGCCGGCGGCTTTCTGCTGCTGGCGCTGCTGCTCATGCTCCGCATGGCGAGGCTCGAAGCGCGCGCTGCCGAGCTCCTCGCCGGACAGGAACGCGTCGCGCGCGAGTTGCGCGAGGAGTTCCGCCAGGAGATGGCGCGCGTGCGCCAGGAGGCGGCGCAGTCCGCGCACGCGGGCCGGGTCGAGCAGTCGGCTTCGGTGGCGCGCCAGGGCGAGATGCTCGGCGGCGAACTCGCGCGCTTCGGCGTGCTGCAGGGGCAGCAACTGGAAGCCTTCTCGCAGCAGCTGGCGCGCCTGACCGGCAGCATCGACGGGCGTTTCGAGCAGCTGCGCCAGGCGGTCGAGGCGCGGCTCGCTTCACTGCAGGCCGACAACGCGGCACGCCTCGAAACGATGCGGCAGACGGTCGACGAGAAACTGCACGCCACCCTCGAACAGCGGCTGGGCGAGTCATTCCGCCTGGTCAGCGAGCGCCTCGAACAGGTGCAGCGCGGCCTCGGCGAGATGAACACGCTCGCCGCGGGCGTCGGCGACCTGAAGCGCGTCCTCACCAACGTCAAGACGCGCGGCACCTGGGGCGAGGTGCAGCTCGAAGCGCTGCTCGAACAGGTGCTGGTCGCCGACCAGTTCGCGCGCAACGTCGCGACGCGACCGGGCAGCGCCGAGCGCGTCGAGTTCGCGCTCCGCCTGCCGGGGCGTGAGCTCGGGCGGCAGAAGGGCAGCGACGGCCCGCCGGTATGGCTGCCGATCGACGCCAAGTTCCCGATCGAGGACTACCAGCGCCTGCTCGACGCGCAGGACCGCGTCGACCCGGCGGCGGTCGAGGCCGCGGCCAAGGCGCTCGAAGCCCGCCTGCGTCTGGAGGCGCGCAGCATCAACGAGAAGTACCTCGAGCCGCCGCACACCACCGATTTCGCGATTCTCTACCTGCCGATCGAGGGCCTCTACGCCGAGGCACTTCGCCGGCCGGGGCTGGCCGAGTCGCTGCAGCGCGATCTCCGCATCAGCCTGGCGGGGCCGACGACCCTGGCGGCGTTGCTCAACAGCCTGCAGATGGGCTTCCGCACGCTGGCTATCGAGCGCCGCTCGGCCGAGGTCTGGGCCGTGCTCGGCGCGGTCAAGACCGAATTCGGCAAGTTCGGCGAGGCGCTGGAAGCGACGCGCAAGAAGCTCGAACTCGCCACCCGCTCGATCGACGCCGCCGGCGTGCGCACGCGCCAGATCGAGCGCAAGCTGAAAAGCGTCGAAGCGCTGCCGCTGGTCGAGGCGCAGGAACAGCTCGGGCAGCTCACCGAGCTCGGCGAGGGAGAGAGCGTTGGTGAGACCACCGACAAAAGCGACCCCGAGAGCGACGGCGATGTCCGGCTATGAGAACGGCGTAGAAGCTGACGCCGGGTATATCCCCGAAAGGGGTGCGGCTGGGTTTGTCCCGGCGCCACTCGCGGCAGCGTTCGCGGCGACCTGCTACCGGGTCTTCGCCAGCGATGGGCCGGTTTTCGACCTGCGCATCGGCGCAGCGCAGCCACAGTTCGACCAATGGCTGCGCCGCCACGGCGCATGCCGCTGGGCGATCGTCACTGCGCACAATCCCCATGCCCGGCAGCTGTCGGCGCAGGAGAACGCAGCGCGCGACCGTGTGCTGGCGCAGCGCCTGCAGTCCCACGGCTGGCGCCGGCTGCGCAGCATCCACCTCGCCGACGCCGGCGACTGGCCGGCGGAGGAGGGCTTCCTCGTGCTCGACGTGAGCAGCGAAGAAGCGCTGGCGCTTGCCGCCGAATTCGACCAGGTCGCGATCGTCGCCGCCGAAGTCGGGATGCGGCCGTCGCTGCAATTCCGGGAGCCTCATATTTCATGCAAATGAACCGGGCATGACCGGCACGGCGATGTCTGCCGCTCCATGCCATGAAATGCAGCCATTCGCTTCAAAGCTGTCATTGCGAGGCACCTCGCTCCGTGGCAACAACGCCGTCATTGCGAGGCGTCTTGCTCCGTGGCAACAATGTCGTCATTGCGAGGCGCGTAGCGCCGTGGCAATCCAGTTCGTTCCTCCAGTTTTGCGGCCTCGCCAACTCGCGCGACCCGCGCCCCCCCCACAAATGAAAACGGCGGCCACAGGGGCCGCCGTTTGCCTGCTGCGCTGCGTCGATCAGAGCAGGTTCATCTTCTTGGCCGCTTCGGTCAGCTCGGCGCGGAAGTTCGGGTGCGAGATGGCGATCAGTTCCTGTGCGCGCTGCTTGGCTGACTTGCCGCGCAGCTGGGCGACGCCGAACTCGGTGACGACGTAGTTCACGTCGTTCTTGCTGGTCGACACGTGCGTTCCCGGCGTCAGGGTCGGCACGATGCGCGAGATGGTGTCGCCCTTGGCGGTCGACGGCAGGCAGATGAAGGACTTGCCGCCCTTCGACATGTTGGCCGCGCGCACGAAGTCGGACTGGCCGCCGGTGCCCGAGTAGGACTGCCAGCCCATCGACTCCGAACCGCACTGGCCGAGGAAATCGACTTGCAGCGTGCCGTTGATGCTCACCAGCTTGTCGTTCTTGCCGGCGAGGTAGGGGTCGTTGGTGAAATCGACCGGATGCATTTCCAGCATCGGGTTACGGTTCATGAAGTCGTAGAGCTTCTTCGAACCGAGCGCGAAGGTCGCGACCATCTTGCCGGGCAGGTAGTTCTTGTGGCGGCAGGTGACCGCGCCAGCTTCGACCAGCGTCATGATGCCGTCGCCGATCATCTCGGTGTGGATACCGAGGTCGTGCTTGTGCGTGAGCTGCATCACCACCGCGTCGGGAATGCCGCCGTAACCGATCTGCAGCGTCGAGCCGTCCTCGATCATCTCGGCGACGTGCTTGGCGATCGCTTCCTGCACCGGGCCGATCTTCGGCAGGCCGACTTCGGCGATCGGGTGCTCGCTTTCGACCACCGCGGCGACCTGCGAGACATGCACCAGACAGTTGCCGAAGGCGAAGGGGACGTTCGGGTTCACTTCGAGGACGATCGCGCGCGCGCGCTCCATCGCCGCCATCGTATAGTCGGTACCGAGGCTCACCGAGAAGTAGCCGTGGTTGTCCATCGGCGAGGCGATCGCGAAGACCACGTCGGCAGCCAGCAGGCCGCGCCGCATCAGCTCGGGCATTTCGGAGAAATAGCTCGGCACGTAGTCGACCCAGCCGGCGTGCCCGCCCGGACGGCTGACGCCGCTGTAGAAGTAGGCGACGTGACGGACGTTATCGACGGTTTCCGGATCGAAGTAATCGTACTTCTTGATCGGCAGGATCGACGACACCTTGACGCCGTGGAAGCGCTTGCGCTGCTCGGAGAGGGCAGTCAACAAGGCAGGCGGTTCGCCGACGCCTGTCGGAACGACGATCTGGTCGCCGTCACGTACGAAGCGCATTGCTTCTTCGGGGGTGGTCCGCTTTTGCAGGTAAATATCCCTGACCGACATGCCTCATTCTCCTGAAGGTAGTTTTTCGTTTGACTGCCTTGCGCCTGCCGCGCCAGCTGCAGCGAAAGGCTACCCGTGATTCTACTGGAAGCGCGCGGGGCTGGCTGCAGGGCTTGCCGCCGCGGAGAAAATAAAGGCCGCGACGACGCCCGTCGCGGCCGAGGCCTTGCTGCACGCGGTCCTGCCGCAAGCCGCTTCAGTGGCCGCGGTGGATCTCGCTTACCAGAGCTTCCACCACGGTTGCTGACGCTCCAGGCCGCGCGCATAGAACTCGCTCTGCGGGAAGTTCTTGCGCATCACCCGGTCGGCGTCGTCGCGCAGGTCGATGAGACCGAGCTGGTCGTAGCCCTTGACCATGATGAACAAGGCTTCCTCGATCGCCGGCGCCTGCGGATAGTTCTTCAGCGCGTACTGGGCGCGATTGACCGCAGCCAGATAGGCGCCGCGCTTCATGTAGTAGCGCGCGACATGGACCTCGTGCGAGGCCATCGCATTGACCAGGTATTTCATGCGCGCGAGCGCATCCGGCGTGTATTTGCTGTCAGGGAAGCGCCTAGCCAGTTCCCTGAAGGCGTCGAAGGCTTCGGTGAGGCCCTTCGGATCGCGCTCGGTCAGGTCCTGGTTGCTGATGAAGCCGAGCAGGCCGAGATCCTCGTTGAAGCTGACCAGGCCCTTCAGGTAATACACGTAATCGACGTTCGGGTGGTTCGGATGCAGCTTGATGAAGCGATCGCAGGCGGCAAGTGCCGAAGCCGGTTCGGCAGCCTTCCAGTAGGCGTAAGCGACCTCCATCTGCGCCTGCTGCGCGTAACGACCGTAGGGATAACGCGATTCGAGCTTCTCGAAGAGCTTGATCGCCCGGTCGTAAGCACCACTGGTCATCGAATCCTTGGCCTCGGTGTAGAGCTTGTTGGCCGACCAGCCGGCGGTTTCGTCCTTCACTTCGGGCAGCAGCCCGCAGCCCGCGAACAGGGATGTCAGGAAAAAGACCGCGATAAACGCTAAACTACGCATGATGAGCATTCCGCCGAAAAAGACGCCGATGAATTCGGCATCGGAGCGCGCCGATTATAGCGCAAACACCCTGATCAGCCTGACCGTGCCGGCCGCCTGCGGCGGCGAGCGGCTCGACCGCATCCTCGCCCAGTTGCTGCCGCAGCACTCGCGCAACCGCCTGCAGTCCTGGGTCCGCGACGGACGCGTGCGCCTGGCCGGTGTCCCGCTCACCGAGACCAAGCGCAAGCTGTGGGGCGGCGAAGAGCTCGAGATCGACGCGGCGCCCGACGAGCAACTCGAATCCTCCGCGCCCGAGGACATCCCGCTCGACATCGTCTTCGAGGACGACACCCTGCTTGTGATCAACAAGCCGGCCGGGCTCGTCGTCCATCCGGGCAACGGCAACTGGCACGGGACGCTTTTGAACGCGCTGCTGCACCACGTTCCCGAGCTCGCCACCATCCCGCGCGCCGGCATCGTGCACCGGCTCGACAAGGACACCAGCGGTCTGCTCGTCGTCGCCAAGACGCTCGCCGCGCAGACCGACCTCGTCCGCCAGCTGCAGGCGCGCACGGTCAAACGCCGCTACCGGGCGCTGGCGCGCGGCGAGTTCGAGCGCGACGGCCTGGTCGACGCGCCGATCGGCCGCCATCCGACGCAGCGCACGCGCATGGCCGTGGTCAAGAACGGCAAGCCCTCGCGCACGCACTATCACGTGCTCGAACGCTTCATCGGCTGCACCCTGATCGACTGCGCGCTGGAGACCGGCCGCACGCACCAGATCCGCGTGCACATGGCGTCGATTGGCCATCCGCTGGTCGGCGATACGGTCTATGGCGGCGGCGCCAGCCGCATCCCGGTCGGCGCGCACTTCCACCGGCAGGCGCTGCACGCCTTCCGCCTCGGCCTCATCCACCCCGCCAGCGGCCGCCCGATGCAATGGACCGCCCCCTTGCCCGACGACTTCCTCGAACTGCTCGAAGGCGTCCGCGAAGAAGCCGCTGCCGCCGCCGAAGCCGCAGCACTCGCCAGAGGCGAAGAAGACTGGGATGACTGGGACGAAGCTGAAGGCCCGCAAGTCTTCTACGTCCGCGGCGACGACGACGACTTCGAAGACGAGGACGAGCTCGACTGATCACGCGATTCATTCGGGCCTGCCTGCCCTCCCACGAGAGGGCGATGCAGCGATGGTTTTCGTGGGAGCGGCGTGAGCCGCGAATGAGGGCTGATCGTCGAACGCATGAATGATTTCGTGCATTTCGTGGCCAAAGCTTTTTTCCGATGACGGGGTGGCCGCTCACGCTATTGGATCACGTATGAAATTCGAGTCGAGCATGCTGTCACCGCACTGGGACGCTCCGGCCTCCGTGGGCGCGCTGCTGACGACGCGCCAGGGCGGGGTCAGCGCGGGGCCTTGGGCCTCGTTCAACCTTGCCAGCCACGTCGGCGACGACCCGGAGGCGGTCGCCGCCAACCGTGCGCGCCTGGCC
This sequence comes from Rhodocyclus purpureus, assembly GCF_016653115.1. GTDB lineage: Bacteria > Pseudomonadota > Gammaproteobacteria > Burkholderiales > Rhodocyclaceae > Rhodocyclus > Rhodocyclus purpureus. The sequence goes on along the minus strand of NZ_NHRX01000055.1, from coordinate 13,899 downwards.
GCCGTCCTGCCCTCCGAGCCCTGCTGGCTGGAGCAGGTGCATGGCGTCGACGTCGTCGTCCTGTCCGCACCGCCGGCGCCGGGTTCGTCGCCGCCGCGCGCCGACGCTGCCGTCACGCGCGTTCCCGGTCTCGTCTGCGCGGTGCTCACCGCCGACTGCCTGCCGATCCTCCTCTGCGACGCGGCGGGTACCGTCGTCGGCGCCGCGCATGCGGGCTGGCGCGGACTCTGCGCCGGCGTGATCGAGCGCACGCTTGCCGCGATGGACTGCCCCGCTGGCCAGGTGTGCGCATATTTAGGTCCTGCCATCGGCCCCCGGCACTTCGAGGTCGGCGACGAAGTGCGCGCGGCCTTCCTCGCCGCCGACCCGTGCGCGGCGACCGCCTTCGTTGCCCATGCACCCGGCAAATGGCTCGCCGACCTGCCCGAACTCGCCCGCCAGCGCCTGGCTGCGCTGGGCGTCAGCGCCATCTTCGGCGGTGACGAATGCACCTTCAGCGACGCGGAGCGCTTCTACTCCTACCGCCGCGACGGCGTCTGCGGTCGCCTGGCGGCGCTGATCTGGCTGCGCCCGAGCACCGCCGCCGAGGTCGGCAAACCCTAGACCTTGCTCGCTTCGCCTGCCGCAGCGGGAGCCTTCTCCGTATCCTTCGGCCGCGGCTTGGGGCCCGGCTTGCGCGGGCGCAGCGTGCGCCCGAGGCGCCGCTCGAGCTCGCCGATGAACTCGTCGCTGCCGAGCGGCCGGCCGCTCTGCATGTGCAGGCGCAGCCTCTCGGACAGCGCGGGCTCGGACGGTGCGCCGAGGAACGCTGCCCAGTCGGAAACCATCTCCTGCAGCGGGGCGACGCGGACGAGTGCATCATCGGCACCCGAGAGGTGCGCGCGCGCGCTCGACCAGGCCCACTCCTCGGGGCGGGTGCACAGTCCCGCCCGTACCGGGTTGTTCTCGATGTAGCGAACGGCGGCGAGCAGCTGCGCTTCGTCGAGCACGAACGAGTGGAAGCGGTCCTGCCAGAGGTGGCCGGTCCAGCCTTCGCGTGAGTTGATCCGCCGCGTGTAGCGCCGATGCACGTCGGCGATCGCGGCACGCAGGCCGTCCGGGCTGTGGGGAACCATGATCAGGTGCACATGGTTCGGCATCAGACAGTACGCCAGCACCTCGGTGCCGCAAGCGGCGCAGGATGCAGCCATCAACGACAGGTAGGTGGCGTAGTCGTCCTCGCACAGGAAGGTCTGCTGGCGACGGTTGCCGCGCTGGGTCACATGGTGCGGGTAATCCGGCACTACGACACGTGCAATTCTGGCCATGAGATCGCTCCTATCGTGATGGGGGATGAGTTCAGTATAACGTCCCCGAAATCAGGCGAAGCCCTCGATCATCAGTTGCGTGCTCTGTACGCCGTTGAAATCGTTGATCGACAAGCGGAAGGCGGCGCGGATGCGGTCCCCCTCCGGCGACTCCGTGGCGTTGAAGCGGATCGCGTCGAAGCGCTGGTTGCCCTTGCGCAGGCGCAGCTTGAGGTGCTTGTCCTTGAGCACGCGCCGGCTGTCGACGACGAATTCGTCGGTGAACACCGGCGCCGGGAAGCCCTGGCCCCAGACCTCGTCCTCGAGCATGCGCACCGTGTCGAGCGAGAAGTAGCCGCTCTCCAGCTCGCCGTCGGTTTCCAGCGTATGCATGAGGTCGGCCGGTGACAGCAGCTCGCCGGCGACCGCGGCGAAGAGCTCGCGGAAACGCGGGAAATCTTCCTCGCGCAGCGTCGCGCCGGCGGCCGCGGCGTGGCCGCCGAAGCGCAGCAGCAGACCGGGCGCGCGCTTGCTGACGAGGTCGAGCGCGTCGCGCAGGTGCAGGCCCGGGATCGAGCGTCCCGAGCCCTTGATCTGGCCGTCGTCGCCGCGTGCGAAGGCGAATACCGGCCGGTGCAGGCGCTCGCGGATGCGCGCGGCGAGGATGCCGACGACGCCCTGGTGCCAGTCCGGGTCGAAGAGGGCGACCGCCGCCGGGGGGGCCTGCTCGCCGCCGGCCATGCCCGTGGCAGCGAGGCTGTCCAGGTCTTCCAGCCGTGCCAGCGCCTGTTCCTGCATACCGGCCTCGATCTCGCGCCGCTCGCGGTTGAGCGCGTCGAGCTGCTGCGCGAGGGTCAGCGCGCGCGACTCGTCGTCGCAGAGCAGGCACTCGATGCCGACCGACATGTCGGCGAGCCGCCCGGCCGCGTTGAGCCGCGGGCCGATCAGGAAGCCGAGGTCGAACGCCGAGGCCTTCGCCGGATCCCGCCCGGCGGCGGCGAACAGCGCGCGCAGCCCGGGCGTCAGCCGCCCGCTGCGGATGCGCTGCAGGCCCTGGCTGACCAGGATGCGGTTGTTGCGGTCGAGGCGGACCACGTCGGCGACGGTGCCGAGCGCGACGAGGTCGAGCAGCGTCGCCAGGTTCGGCTCCTTCCGGCCATCGACGAAGGCCCCGCGGCTGCGCAACTCGGCACGCAGGGCCAGCATCACGTAGAAGATCACGCCGACCCCTGCCAAGTGCTTGCTCGCAAATGCGCAGCCCGGCTGGTTCGGATTGACGATCACCTCGGCGTCCGGCAGCACCTCTCCGGGCAGGTGGTGGTCGGTCACCAGCACCGCGATCCCCAGTTCCTGAGCGTGCGCGACCCCCTCGACGCTTGCGATGCCGTTATCGACGGTGACGATCAGGTCGGGCGGCCCGCCGTCACACGAGGTCGCCGCCAGGTCGACGATCTGCGGCGAGAGCCCGTAGCCGTAGGCGAAGCGGTTCGGCGCCAGGTAATCGACGCGCGCGCCGAAGGCACGCAGCGCGCGCACGCCGACCGCACAGGCCGTGGCACCGTCGCAGTCATAGTCGGCGATGATCAGGATGCGCGCGTCGGCCTCGATCGCATCGGCGAGCACGGTCGCCGCGTCCTCAACCCCGCTCAGCGTCGCCGGCGGCAGCAGTCCCGACAACGCCGTATCGAGTTCCGCCCGCGAGCGGATCCCGCGCGCCGCGTAGATCCGCGCCAGCAACGGATGCACCCCCTCCTGTTCCAGCTGCCACTGCGCGCGCGACGGAACCGCGCGGGTCACGATACGGGTCATGTCGAGATCCTCAATTGATTCAATTCATTTCCTCGCGTTATTGAGCAAAGGCGCAGCATCCGTCATCGCGAGCCCGCAGGGCGTGGCGATCCAGTGCGTAGGTCTCGCATCGTGAAAGGCGCAGAGATGGAAGAACGAACTGGATTGCCACGGCGCTGCGCGCCTCGCAATGACGGCAGTGCCAGGCGTGCATGGAGAATGTCTGCGACCGTAACCGTCATCGCGAGCCCGCAGGGCGTGGCGATCCAGTGCGTAGGTCTCGCATCGTGAAGGGCGCAGAGACGGAAGAACGAACTGGATTGCCACGGCGCTGCGCGCCTCGCAATGACGGGATGGCGACGCGTCATCGCGAGCCCGCAGGGCGTGGCGATCCAGTGCGTAGGTCTCGCATCGTGAAAGGCGCAGAGATGGAAGAACGAACTGGATTGCCACGGCGCTGCGCGCCTCGCAATGACGGCAGTGCCAAGCGTGCATGGAGAGTGTCTACGACCGTAACCGTCATCGCGAGCCCGCAGGGCGTGGCGATCCAGTGCGTAGGTCTCGCATCGTGAAGGGCGCAGAGACGGAAGAACGAACTGGATTGCCACGGCGCTGCGCGCCTCGCAATGACGGCAGTGCCAGGCGTGCATGCAGAGGGCCTGAGCGCATAACCGTCATCGCGAGCCCGCAGGGCGTGGCGATCCAGTACGTAGGGCTGTGCGGCAGACGTTGGCATGTCGGTCATGCTTGAGTCGTTGCCAGCATCCGCGCCAGTTCCGACAGCGGCCGGGCCCGCCGCCACAGGCGCCAGCGGTCGGTCGGGCTGAATTGCCAGCGCAGCAACCCGAGCCGGGTCGGTGCCACGAGTTCGATAGCCGCCAGCCGGCCGCCGCGCAGGGCGGCTGCCAGCGGCGCGAACCAGTCCTTCTCCAGCGCTTCCAGCGCCTCGCGCCAGGCGGCGTCATCGTCGAGCAGCGCCGACACGACCAGCGACTCCAGGACCACCAGATGCGCGTCGCGGTCTACGGCAAGCGCCGGTGCCTGTTCGTTCGCGTCTGCCGCCGCTCCCACAGGATCGGCAGCGAGCATCGTCAGCCACTCGCCGGCCTTGGCCGGCAGCGGCAGGACGCGCGTCCGGCAGTGCCTGGCCAGGCCGCGCGCCAGCGCCGAGCCGGTCGCCACCGTGGCGAAAGGAGGGGGCGCCGCAGACGCCGCGAGCATTCCGCCGCCCCAAACCCAGAGCGCATTGACCGGCAGTTCGCCACGTTCGGCGCGCGCGGCATTGACCGGATCGGCGGCCAGCACCATTTGCGCCTCCAGCAGCAGGCGGCGCAGCGGAACGAGTTCGGGGATGGTCGGCAGGTGATGGCGCAGGCTGCGCCCGGCGACCGCCGACAAGGGCGGCGTCTCCAGCTTCGCCAGCGCGGCGAGCAATCCCGCAGAGCCCGAGCAGCGCAGGTACCAGCGATCGCCGGCTGCGACGAAGCGGGCGGCGAAAGCGTCGCTGCCTGCCTCTTCGCCCGCGCCCAGATGCCGGTTCAGCGTCTCCACCAATGCCGCCGACTCCTCGGGCTCCAGCCGCAGCGAGTGCCGGTCGGCGACCACCATGCGGTCGGACAGCAGGCGCAGGTGCACCGGATCGGCACAGAGCCAGGCGCTGCCGGCCTGAGCATCCGCGCGACCTGCCGCATCCTTCACGCCGCGCGCCGGCGCCTCCTCGCCGCGCCGGCGCAGTTCGCCGAAGGGCAGGGAGGCGCCGGCAACCATGCCGAAGACTTCAGCCAGCGCCGCCTCGTCCGCCTGCTCCGCTCCACGTGTCAGTCGGCCGCGCGCGAGCAGCCTCGCCAGTTCCGGACACGCAGGTTCAGGCGCAGCCGCCAGCGGGCCCTCCGCCAGCGGCGGGCGCAGCAGTTCGGGGACGAACAGGGTGAGCGTGGGCGTTCGGGACAAGGTCTGGACAGAGGTTCTAGGCGCGTGGCAGGGCTGGACGCGAGGCTGCGCGGGGATGCGGACACGGCGAAAGGCGCCGTCCGGCAAAGCGAAAAGTGTAACATGGCGCCTTCGCCGTACCGGCGCCCGTCAATCCTTTTGCCGATGGCCTCTCCCTACGAACTCCTGGTCGGACTGCGCTACACCCGCGCCAAGCGGCGCAACCACTTCATCTCGTTCATCTCGCTGATCTCGATGGCCGGCGTCGCGCTCGGTGTCGCCGCGCTGATCGTCGTCCTCTCGGTGATGAACGGCTTCCAGAAGGAACTGCGCGAACGCATCCTGTCGGTCGTCTCGCACGTGCAGGTGACCGGCGCCAACGGCGAGATGAGCGAATGGCAGCGCGTCGCCGCGCAGAGCGTCGAGCATCCACGCGTGCTTGCCGCCGCCCCCTTCGTTCAGGCGCAGGGCATGCTGAGCTTCGGCAGCAACGTGCGTGGCGTCATGGTGCGCGGCATCCTGCCCGACGAAGAGGCCAGGGTCGCCGATTTCCGCGAGCACATGAAGCGTGGCAGCTACGACTCGCTCACCCCTGACTCCTTCAACATCGTCCTCGGTGCCGACCTCGCGCGCGCACTCTCGGTGACGGTCGGCGACCGCGTGACCCTGGTCGCGCCGCAGGGGATCGTCACCCCGGCCGGCGTCGTCCCGCGCCTGAAGACCTTCACCGTCTCCGGGATCTTCGAAGTCGGCATGTACGAATTCGACAGCGGGCTGGCGCTGATCCGCATGGAAGACGCGCAGCGCCTCTACCGCATGGACGACCGCGTCTCCGGCGTCCGCCTGAAGCTCGACGAGCTCTTTGCCGCGCCGCGCGTCGTGCGCGAACTCGCCGTCAGCCTCGACACCGACGCCTACCTCAGCGACTGGACGCAGAGCCACGCCAACTTCTTCCGCGCCGTGCAGATCGAGAAGAAGATGATGTTCATCATCCTCTCGCTGATCGTCGCCGTCGCCGCCTTCAACATCGTGTCCACGCTGGTGATGGCGGTCACCGACAAGCAGGCCGACATCGCCATCCTGCGCACGCTCGGCGCGAGTCCGGGCAGCATCATGGCCATCTTCATGATCCAGGGCGCGCTGATCGGCTCGATCGGGCTCGCCGCCGGCGTCGCCGGTGGCGTCGCGTTGGCGCTCAACATCGACGTCGTCGTCCCCTTCATCGAAAGCCTGATCGGCACCCAGTTCCTCTCGCGCGAGGTGTACTACATCTCGGAACTGCCGTCCGACCTGCAATGGGGCGACGTCGGCACCGTCACCGTCCTCGCCTTCGTCCTCGCCCTGCTGGCGACCGTCTACCCGAGCTGGCGCGCCGCCCGCGTCAACCCCGCCGAGGCGCTGCGCTATGAATGACATCATCCTCTCCTGCCGCGGCCTGAAGCGCGTCTTCCGCCAGGGGGACGACGAAGTGCCAGTCCTTTCCAATGTCGATCTCGACGTCGCCGCCGGCGAGCGGGTGGCCATCGTCGGCTCCTCCGGCTCGGGCAAGAGCACGCTCCTGCATCTTCTCGGCGGCCTCGACACGCCGACTGCCGGCAGCGTCGAACTGCTCGGCAAGCCGCTGGCGAGCCTCGGCGAACGCGAGCGCGGCGTCCTGCGCAACCGCCATCTCGGCTTCGTCTACCAGTTCCACCACCTGCTGCCCGAGTTCAGCGCGCTGGAAAACGTCGCCATGCCGCTCCTGATCCGCCGCCTGCCGCGCGCGGAAGCGCTCGCCCGCGCCGAGGCTGCGCTCGCCGACGTCGGACTTGGCCACCGCCTGCGCCACACGCCCGGCGAACTCTCCGGTGGCGAACGCCAGCGCGCAGCGATCGCGCGCGCTCTCGTCAGCGAACCCGCCTGCGTCCTCGCCGACGAACCGACCGGCAACCTCGACCGCCAGACCGCCGACAGCGTCTTCGACCTGACCCTGGACTTGCAGCAGCGCCGTGGCACCAGCTTCATCATCGTCACCCACGACCTCAGCCTCGCCGCCCGCCTCGACCGCGTCCTCACCCTGCGCGACGGGGTGCTGCGGTAATCCAGGAGTGCATGGAGATGGACTGAGCGCATAATCGTCATCGCGAGCCCGCAGGGTGTTGGGATCCAGACAACGCGTCATCGCGAGCCCGAAGGGCGTGGCGATCCAGTGCGTAGGTCTGGCATCGGTGCGTCCGAGTTGGCGAGGCCGCAACACTGGAAGAACGAACTGGATTGCCACGGCGCTGCGCGCCTCGCAATGACGGCATCGCGGCGCGTCATCCAAGCCCGTAGCGCGTGGTGATCGGGACAACGCGTCATCGCGAGCCCGAAGGGCGTGGCGATCCAGTGCGTAGGTCTGGCATCGGTGCGTCCGAGTTGGCGAGGCCGCGAAACTGGAAGAACGAACTGGATTGCCACGGCGCTGCGCGCCTCGCAATGACGGCATCGCGGCGCGTCATCCAAGCCCGTAGCGCGTGGTGATCGAGACAACGCGTCATCGCGAGCCCGAAGGGCGTGGCGATCCAGTGCGTGGGGCTGATCTCGGGTCGCCCGGGTTGGCGAGGCCGCAAAACTGGAAGAACGAACTGGATTGCCACGGCGCTACGCGCCTCGCAATGACGGCATCGCGGCGCGTCATCCAAGCCCGTAGCGCGTGGTGATCGAGACAACGCGTCATCGCGAGCCCGCAGGGCGTGGCGATCCAGTGCGTAGGTCTGGCATCGGTGCGTCCGAGTTGGCGAGGCCGCAAAACTGGAAGAACGAACTGGATTGCCAAGGCGCTGCGCGCCTCGCAATGACGGCAGTTCCGGGAGTGCACGGAGAGTGGCCGAGACCGTCATCGCGAGGGCCGCAGGCACGTGGCGATCCAGTTCGTGCCTCTATTTTTACGTAGTTACAAAATACCCGCGTACAGGTCACGCCACTCCGGATTCATTGCCTCAATCAGGCGCAGCTTGCGCAGGCGCGTTCCGGACTTGATCTGCTTTTCGCGCATGATCGCGCTCTCCATGCGCTCGTGGAGTTCGTACCAAACCAGTTGGTGGACAGCGTAGCGAGCGGAAAACCCATCGACGAGATCGCACTTGTGCTGCCAGACCCGGCGGGGCAGATCGCTCGTGACGCCGACGTACAAGGTTCCATTGCGCGAACTTGCCAGGATGTAGACGCACGGCTGTTTCATGCCGATACCTCCATCGAGACCACGAATGATGAAGGTGGGAATGATAAGAGAATAATTGGCAGCGCGACGGGCAATTCCCGCAAAAACGAGCCAGCAGGCAGGGCTGTCAGGGCAATCGCAAGACCATCAAGCCAAGCTGCGCAGATGCGAACGGCCGCAGTTATCGAAGAACGAACTGGATTGCCACGGCGCTACGCGCCTCGCAATGACGACATTGTTGCCACGGAACGAGGCGCCTCGAAATGACCGGATGGCGACGCGTCATCGCGAGCCCGAAGGGTGTTGGGATCCAGACAACGCGTCATCGCGAGCCCGAAGGGCGTGGCGATCCAGTGCGTGGGGCTGATCTCGGGTTGCACGAGTTGGCGAGGCCGCGAAACTGGAGGAACGAACTGGATTGCCACGGCGCTACGCGCCTCGCAATGACGACATTGTTGCCACGGAACGAGGCGCCTCGAAATGACCGGATGGCGACGCGTCATCGCGAGCCCGAAGGGTGTTGGGATCCAGACAACGCGTCATCGCGAGCCCGAAGGGCGTGGCGATCCAGTGCGTGGGGCTGATCTCGGGTTGCCCGAGTTGGCGAGGCCGCGAAACTGGAGGAACGAACTGGATTGCCACGGCGCTACGCGCCTCGCAATGACGGCATTGTTGCCACGGAACGAGGCGCCTCGAAATGACCGGATGGCGATGCGTCATCGCGAGCCCGAAGGGTGTTGGGATCCAGACAACGCGTCATCGCGAGCCCGCAGGGCGTGGCGATCCAGGGCGTGGGGCTGATTTCGGGTTGCCCGAGTTGGCGAGGCCGCGAAACTGGAGGAACGAACTGGATTGCCACGGCGCTGCGCGCCTCGCAATGACGGCATTGAAGTCTCGTCGGGTTGCTGCAGCATAAGCCGACACCCGTGTTTCTCTTTATGCATAAAGCAAAATTTGCTGTAATCAGGAAATGCGAAAAGCATTTTCCGGCCCAATCAGCGACCGCTCGATCCCGTCGATCCTGGCTTTTGCCGCCGGCGTCTTCGTCCTGCAGCAGCAGGCGGAACTTCCGGCGAGTGCGAATGCTTTCGCCATCGCGGCGGCGCTTCTGCTCGTCGCCTTTGCCGCCAGCCTGATCGGAGACGGGGCGAGGGCGGACCCGGCAGACGAGGCGCACGCCGGCCATTCCTCGTCCGCCTTCCCGCCCCCAGCGCATTCCGCCCCGCGCGCCTCACGCCTCGCCGCCGCCTTCCTCGCCACCTGGCTGCCGGTCGCGCTCGCCGCCGCGCTCGGCTTCGCCTATGCCGGCTGGCGTGCCGCCGAGCGTCTGGCCGAGGCACTTCCGGCTGCGCTCGAAGGACAGGACATCGAGGTGGTCGGCATCGTCAGCGCCTTGCCGCAGCGCTTCGAGCGCGGCGAACGCTTCGAATTCACGGTCGAATCGGCGCGGCTCGCGGGCAAAAGCACGGAGCCCACGGCTGCGGTCAAGATGCAGGAGTTGCGTGACGATAACTGTACAGATTGCCGTACAGCAGCAGACGATCGTGCAAGTGAATCAAGTGAGACGTCGCCGAAACTCGATCCACTCGCCTCGGTTCTGCCCGAGCCTGTCGAAGCCCAGGTCCGGCATCGCCCTTCGACAAGCTCGGGGCGAACGGAAGAGCGGGAGGGCCGGCAGGCCCGAAGCGAGGACTGTCCTTCCGGCTGCTTCACGGAAACCCCAGCGACATTTGCATCATCGAAATTGTCGCTGAGCTGGTACCACCGCTGGGACGATGCGGAGGAGGGGGGCGACGCTGAGGCGGGGGCGCCGCGAATCCGACCCGGCGAGCGCTGGCGCTTCGTGGTCCGCCTGAAGCGCCCGCACGGCAACGCCAACCCGCACGGATTCGACTACGAGGCCTGGCTGTTCGAGCGCGGGCTGGGCGCGACCGGTTACGTGCGCAGTTCGCCCGCGCCGCAGCGGCTCGATGCCTTCGTCGCCGGTCCGGGGACCCTCGTCGAACGCGCCCGCGACCTGATCCGCGAGCGCTTCCGCGCGGCGCTCGCCGACGCGCCCTACGCCGGCGTGCTCGTCGCGCTGACGATTGGCGACCAGCGCGCGATCCAGAACCACCAGTGGCAGGTCTTCAACCGCACCGGCGTCACGCATCTCATGAGCATCTCAGGTTTACACGTCACCATGCTCGCGGCGCTGTGCGCGGCGCTCGTGAACCTGCTCTGGCGGCGCAGCGAGCGGCTCTTGCTGGCGCTGCCGGCGCAGCGCGCCGCGGTGGCTGCCGGCTTCCTCGCCGCCTTCGCCTACGCACTGCTCGCCGGCTTTGCCGTACCGGCGCAGCGCACCCTGTACATGCTCGGCGTCGTCGCGCTGGCGCTGTGGTCGGGGCGCCACTTCGGTCCGGCGCGCACGCTCTTGCTCGCGCTCCTCGTCGTCCTCCTGGTCGATCCCTGGGCGGTTCTGGCGGTCGGCTTCTGGCTCTCCTTCGGCGCGGTCGGCGTCCTGCTCTACGTCGGCAGTCCGCGCATCGGCGCCGTTGCCGGCTGGCGCGGACGACTCGGGCAGTGGGGCACGACGCAATGGGCGGTCACCGTCGGCAGCCTGCCGCTGCTGCTGCTCCTCTTCCAGCAATTCTCGCTCGTCTCACCGCTGGCCAACGCCGTCGCCATCCCCCTGGTCAGCTTCATCGTCGCCCCGCTGGCGCTGCTCTATGCCGTGTTGCCCTGGCCGCCGCTGATCGCGCTCGACCACGCGCTGCTCGCCTTCCTGATGCAGTGGCTCGAACACCTGTCCGGGTGGCCGATCTGGCAACAGCCGGCGCCGCCGCTGTGGGCGGTCGTGCTCGCCGTGCTCGGCGTCGCCTGCCTGCTGCTGCCGCGCGGCTTCCCGGCGCGCTGGCTCGGCGCGGTCCTGCTCGTGCCCGCCGTACTCACACCGCCGCCACGGCCGCCGATGGGCGAGGCCTGGCTCGACACGCTCGACGTCGGCCACGGACTCGCCGTCGTCGTGCGCACGCACGAGCACGCGCTGCTCTACGACTCGGGCCCGCGTTACGGCAGCGATGTCGACGCCGGCCAGCGCGTCGTCGTCCCCTTCCTGCGCGCGGCCGGCGTCCGTAGGCTCGATACCTTGATGATCTCGCACCGTGATTCCGACCACGCGGGTGGCAGCGAGTCGGTCCTCGCCGTCGTCCCGGTCGCGCGCCTGCTCTCGTCGATCGGCGAATCCTTCGCTGCCCCGGCGGGCGACCCGGCCGCCGAGCCCTGCGTCGCCGGACAGACCTGGGACTGGGACGGCGTCCGCTTTCAGGTGCTGCATCCACCGGCGAGCGCCCATGCCGGTACGGCTTCCGGGGAGGAAACGGGCGAGCCACAGTCCGGAGCGGATCCGGGCAAGGCTCGCAGCAACGAGTTCAAGGGCAAGCCGCGCACCGCCGCCAACCACCTCTCCTGCGTGCTGCGCATCGAAAGCGCCGGCGGCAAGTCGGCCCTGCTCGTCGGCGACATCGAGACCGCCGACGAAGCCGCGCTCCTCGACCGTGCCGCGGCCACCTCGACCGCCGGCGGGGCGCTGAAGAGCGACGTCCTGGTCGCCCCGCATCACGGCAGCCGCAGCTCGTCCTCGCCAGGCTTCGTCGCCGCCGTCGCCCCCGCCGACGTCGTGTTTACCGTCGGCTACCGCAACCGCTTCCGCCATCCCGCGCCCGACGTCCTCGCCCGCTACGCCGACGCCCGCCAATGGCGCAGCGACCGCGACGGCGCCGTCACCTTCGTCCTTGCCGACACCGTCATCGCCACCCCCTACCGCCCGCAATACCGCCGCTACTGGCACTGGCGGCCGCAGTGAACGGGGTCAGGTCTCGAATTGTTGCATTTAGCCAATCAGCCACCCGTCATCGCGAGCCCGAAGGGCGTGGCGATCCAGACAACGCGTCATCGCGAGCCCGCAGGGCGTGGCGATCCAGGGCGTAGGGCTGTCATCGGGTCGCGCGTGGATGGCCGGCAAGGGCGAGAAGACGGACGAACGAACTGGATTGCCACGGCGCTATGCGCCTCGCAATGACGGGCTCGCGGCGCGTCATCCGAGCCCGCAGCGCGTGGTGATCCAGACAACGAGTCATCGCGAGCCCGCAGCGCGTGGCGATCCAGGGCGTAGGGCTGTCATCGGGTCGCGCGTGGATGGCCGGCAAGGGCGAGAAAACGGACGAACGAACTGGATTGCCACGGCGCTATGCGCCTCGCAATGACGGGCTCGCGGCGCGTCATCCGAGCCCGCAGCGCGTGGCGATCGGGACAACGCCTCATCGCGAGCCCGCAGGGCGTGGCGATCCAGGGCGTAGGGCTGTCATCGGGTCGCGCGTGGAGGGCCGGCAAGGGCGAGAAGACGGACGAACGAACTGGATTGCCACGGCGCTACGCGCCTCGCAATGACGGGCTCGCGGCGCGTCATCCGAGCCCGCAGCGCGTGGCGATCGGGACAACGCCTCATCGCGAGCCCGCAGGGCGTGGCGATCCAGAGCGTAGGGCTGTTATCGGGTCGCGCGTGGAGGACCGGCAAGGGCGAGGAGACGGAAGAACGAACTGGATTGCCACGGCGCTACGCGCCTCGCAATGACGGGCTCGCGGCACGTCATCCGAGCCCGCAGCGCGTGGTGATCCAGACAACGCGTCATCGCGAGCCCGCAGCGCGTGGTGATCCCGTGCGTAGGGCTGTTATCGGGTCGCGTGGATGGCCGGCAAGGGCGAGGAGACGGACGAACGAACTGGATTGCCACGGCGCTACGCGCCTCGCAATGACGGGCTCGCGGCGCGTCATCCGAGCCCGTGGGGACGAACGAAAGCGCGTCATCGCGAGCCCGCAGGGCGTGGCGATCCAGTAGGTAGGGCTGATTTCGGGCCTTACGGTCCTTCCACGAGAGGTCAATGCCGCGGGACAGGTTGTGGTGGGAAAGGCGTAAGCCGCGAAGGGGCGGGTAACCCTACGCCGAAGGCCAGCAATCACCTGGTCACATCAATTTCACCGGCCTGATTTCGCCGCCGTCGACGTAGATGGTTCCTTCCTGGATGGTCCAGGAGAGCTTCATGCTGCGCTCGGCGAGGGCGGTGAGGCGGTCGCTGTCCTGCTCGCTCAACTGCAGGACGGAGAGGTTGCGGTAGCGTTGCAGGGCGGCGGCGTTCTGTTTCCACCAGAGGTCGGCGCGGCTGCCGTAGATGATCAGCACCACCCGCTCGGCGCGCCCGCTCGCCTTGCGCAGGCGTGCTTCGTCGGGCAGGCCGACCTCGATCCACAGGCGGATGACGCCGCCCGGGTCGATCTCCCACAGCGCGGGCTCGTCATCGGTCGACACCCCCTTGCCGAAGCTCAGGTCCTCGCTCGCGTGAAGCGCGAAGGCGAGCAGGCGGACCATCAGCCGCTCGTTCGTCTCCGACGGATGCTGCGCCAGCGTCAGAGAATGCTCGCCGAAGTGATTCCGGTCGAGGTCGGAGACCTGCAATAGGGCCTTGAAGACGGTCGATTTGAGTGCCATTTTTTGCGCGGGGTCAGGTCTGTTGTATTGAGTATAACGTCCCCGCAATTTAACGTGAAAGGTGAGCCTCTTTCAAAACGCTAAATTCGGCAGAGCTTAAGCGGCTAGCTCACGCCTTTTGCGTGAATTTTTAAAAGCAAAACGCTTCGAACAAGCTTTTCTTAGCTAAATGGCATTTTCAGCAAAATTC